>CAMTUX010000012.1:0-63011 GCA_947084995.1 uncultured Roseococcus sp. | reverse complement strand
TCTGAATCGGCCGCGCAAACCACCTGCGTCCGATGACCGGAGGGCCGCTTGGTCCGAAGGTCTGAATCGGCCGCGCAAACCACCTGCGTCCGATGACCGGAGGGCCGCTTGGTCCGAAGGTCTGAATCGGCCGCGCAAACAAGGAACCAAAGCCATGGCCTACGAAATGATCCTGACCGAAACCGACGGCGCGGTGGCCGTGATCCGGCTGAACCGCCCGCAGGCGCTGAACGCCCTGTGTGACCAGTTGATGGGCGAACTCGGCCAGGCGCTGGGCGCCTTCGACGCCGACCCCGCCATCGCCGCCATCATCCTGACCGGCTCGGAAAAGGCCTTCGCTGCCGGCGCCGACATCAAGGAAATGAAGGACCGCACCTGGCCCGCCGTCTATTTCGAGGATTTCATCACCGCCCGCTGGGAGAGCGTCACCACCATCAAGAAGCCGGTGATCGCTGCGGTGTCGGGCTTCGCGCTCGGCGGCGGCTGCGAGCTGGCGATGATGTGCGACTTGATCATCGCCGCCGAGAACGCGAAATTCGGCCAGCCCGAGATCAATCTCGGCATCATCCCCGGCGCGGGCGGCACGCAGCGCCTGACGCGCGCGGTGGGCAAGGCCAAGGCGATGGACCTGGTGCTGACGGGCCGCATGATGGACGCCGCGGAAGCCGAGCGCAGCGGCCTCGTCGCCCGCGTGGTGCCGACCGAGCAGTTGATGGCGGAAGCCATGAAGGTCGCCGGCAAGATCGCGAGCCTCTCGGCGCCCTCCGTCGCCATCGCCAAGGAGGCGGTGAACCGCGCCTTTGAGACGACGCTGGCCGAGGGCGTGCGCTTCGAGCGCAAGATCTTCTATTCGCTCTTCGCGACCGAGGACCAGAAGGAGGGCATGTCCGCCTTCGCCGAGAAGCGCAAACCCGCCTTTCGCAACCGATAAGCCCGCCGGGCGGCTTCCCGTCTTGACGTTGAGGGGGCGGGGGGCTTAGACCCTCGCTTCCGCGACGGTCCTTGCCGTCCCTGTCGTCCACTCCAGCAACGATCGCATCACAAAGCCCATGGCCAACAACGCTTCCGCGCGCAAGCGCATCCGTCAGACCGAGAAGCGCACCGAGCGCAATCGCATGCGCCGCTCGCGCGTGCGCACCTTCCTGCGGAAGGTCGAGCTGGCCATCGCCGGCGGTGACAAGGACCAGGCCGCGGCCGCCTTCAAGAGCGCGCAGCCGGAGATGCAGGGCGCTGTGACCAAGGGTGTGCTTCACCGCAACACCGTGGCTCGCAAACTCTCGCGCCTTTCCGCGCGAATCAAGGCGATTAATTCCGCCTCCGCCTGAACGCCTGCCACTTTACTGATTGAATGGAACGGCTCTGCCGGGAGGTGATCATCCTCTCGTTGGCGGAGCCTTTCCTTGTGGGGGGGGGCGGTTGTAACATTGCGACATGTTTGCCACGTCACGGTCAATCTTTGCCCACTACACGAAAATCGGCTTCGTTGCTTGGCCGGATGCGCGTTAGCTTCTGTCGTGAGGCCGCCTTGTATCGGGTGCCCTTGGCCAGAGTTTGAATTTGCCTCCTGAGTTCAGGTTCCGGGCGCCCCCGCCCTCAAGATGAAGCAACCGATGCGCGTCCTCCCCCATGTGATTCCAGGGACGTGTTGAGAGACTGAGGACAGGGATGGATCAGGATACGGGCGAGGCCCCCCCGCCCAACGCCGGAAAAACCGCCGCCTGCTGGGCCCGTGTTCGGACGCGCCTCCGCCAGGAAGTCGGTGATGTCGAGTACCGGAACTGGCTGCGGCAAATGAGCCTGGCTGGCGTCGAGGGCGAGGCCGCCATCATCCACCTGCCCACACGCTTCCTGCGCGACTGGGTGCGTGACCATTACGGTGACCGCCTTCGCATGCTCTGTCAGGCCGAGATGCCGGGCATCCGGCTCGTGGAACTGCGCGTGCAGGCCGCCACCCGCGCCGAGAAGGTCAGCATCGAGGCGGAGGTGGCGGAGCTTTCGCCCCTGGGCGAGAGCCTGGCCCCCTTGCCGGCCCCGCCGGCCGAGCCGGCCCGCAATGACTGGCTGGTGCCGCTCGACCCGCGCTTCACCTTTGACAGCTTCGTCGTCGGCAAGCCCAATGAATTCGCCCATGCCTGCGCCCGCCGCGTGGCCGAGCGCCCGGCCCAGGCCGGCTTCAACCCGCTATTCCTTTATGGCGGCGTGGGGCTGGGCAAGACGCATCTGATGCATTCCATCGCGTGGTCATTGCGGGAGCAGGATGCGAATTTGTCCGTCGCCTACATGTCGGCGGAAAAATTCATGTACCGCTTCATCGCGGCGCTTCGCAGCCACAACACCATGGAGTTCAAGACGCAGCTGCGCTCGGTCCATGTGCTGATGGTGGATGACCTGCAATTCCTGATCGGCAAGGACAACACGCAGGAGGAATTCTTCCACACCTTCAACGCGCTGATTGATGCCGGCAAGCAGATCATCATCTCGGCCGACAAGGCGCCGAACGACCTCTCGGGCATCGAGGACCGGCTTCGCACTCGCCTCTCCGGCGGCATCGTGGCCGACCTGCACGCCACGACCTATGAGCTGCGCCTGTCCATCCTGCAAGCCAAGGCCAATGTCTCGGGCGTTGAGGTGCCGCCGCGGGTGCAGGAATTGCTGGCGCGCAAGATCGCCTCCAATGTCCGCGACCTTGAGGGCGCGCTGAACCGCGTGGTGGCGCATGCCAAGCTGTTTGGCCGGCCCATCACGCTGGAAAGCGTGCCCGAGGTGCTCTCCGACATCCTGCGCGCGCATGACAAGCGGCTCTCGATTGACGACATTCAGCGCAAGGTGGCCGAGCACTACAATATCCGCCTGACGGAGATGGCCTCGGCCCGGCGTTCGCGCGCTGTCGCGCGGCCGCGCCAGGTGGCGATGTATCTGGCCAAGCAGCTCACCTCGCGCTCGCTGCCTGAGATCGGTCGGCGCTTCGGCAATCGCGATCACACCACGGTGCTGCATGCGGTGAACAAGATCACGGAATTGATGGCGGAAGATCCGTCCTTTGCGGAGGATGTGACCTTGCTGCGGAAAATGCTGGAGATGTAAGGGGGGCTGCCCCCCGGACCCCGGCCAGAACCTTAGCTTTCTGCGCCTGCATGAGTATGTTGATATTGTTTGGAAAGAAGATCCAGGGGACGAGTTTCCTGGCGGGCGGGTCCGGGAGGGAAGCGCCCTCCCGCCCTGCGCTTTGCCCCTTCGCCTTGTAATGCTACAGGAAACACGCCTTCGCGCGGCGAATCGCGTCTGCGCCTTCGAATGGTAAGGGACCAGGAGAGATGAAGTTCAGCGTCGAGCGCGCCATCCTGCTCAAGGCCCTCGGGCACACGCAATCCGTGGTCGAGCGCCGGAACACCATTCCCATCCTGGCCAATATCCTGCTGGACGCGAAGGAGGGCGCGCTGCGCCTGACCGCGACCGACATGGAAATCGCCATCGTCGAGGAAGTCCCCGGCGTGCAGGTCACGCGGCCTGGCCGCACCACGGCGCCGGCGCAGACGCTCTATGAGATCGTCCGCAAGCTGCCGGATGGCGCGGTGGTGGAGCTTGACCACAAGGGCGGCGATGCGCCACTGACATTGCGTGCGGGGCGTTTCAGCACCAGCCTGCCCGTGCTGCCGGTCGAGGATTTCCCCTCCATGACCGAGGGCGCGCTGCCGCATCAATTCAAGCTGGAGGCTGCCAAGCTGCGCGGCATGATTGCCCGCACGCGCTTCGCCATCAGCACCGAGGAAACCCGCTACTACCTCAACGGCATCTATTTGCATGTGGCCGAGGATGCGGCAGGCAAGAAGCTGCGCGCGGCGGCGACCGACGGCCACCGCCTGGCGCGGGTGGAGACCGATGTGCCCGACGGCGCAGCCGGCATGCCGGGCGTGATCATTCCCCGCAAGACGGTGAATGAGTTGAACAAGCTCGCCGAGGAAACCCGCGACGAGATCGAGTTCCGCCTCTCCGACACCAAGATCAGCTTCCGGGTGGGCACCGTGACCCTCACCAGCAAGCTGATTGACGGCACCTTCCCCGATTATGAGCGCGTGATTCCGCGCAACAATGACAAGGTGATGGAAGTCGGCACCCAGGCCTTCGCCCAGGCGGTGGGCCGCGTGGCTGCGATTTCCAGCGAGCGCTCGCGTCCGGTGAAGCTCAGCATCTCCAGCGACAACCTGCTGCTTACCGCCTCCAGCGCCGAGCAGGGCGAAGCGCGCGAGGAACTGGATGAGGGGCTGGTCACCTATGGTTCCTCACCCATCGAGATCGGCTTCCAGGCGCGCTACCTGAACGACATCACCGAGCAGGTGGGCGAGACGTTGCGCTTCAAGTTCTCGGATGGCAGCGCGCCGACCGTGGTGCAGGACGCGGCGGATGATGATGCGCTGTATGTCCTGATGCCGATGCGGGTCTGATCCCGCGGGCGGGAGGCTCAGCTTCCCGCCAATTTGCCTTCCAGGCGAAGCGCGGTGGTGCGGGTGCCCCATTGCTCGGCCACCAGGTGCCCGGTTTCCACGCAGCCCGCCTTGGCGTAGAGGCGGTCGGCAATTCATCCAGCGTCCGGAGGCAGGCGCGTGCTAGAGCATCATCCGATCAAACGGAATCGTTTGATTGGATAAAGATGCTCGTAATTCAATGATCTGGAGCTTTTTCCGTGAGCCCTTTCGAACGGAAAAAGCTCTAGGCCGCGCGCATGCGTCAGGATGGGGCGGCCTAAGCCGCTGCCGCGCACCCAGCGCCGCGATGCCTCCCACCACGCCGGGAAACCATCCGGCGCGCAGGATCATCCGGCTATTTCGGTCCGGAAGATGTCCAGCAGCTTCAGAGAGCCGTCAGGCTGCACCAAATGCCAGAAGGTCCAGCCATTGCAGGAGGGCGCCTCCTGCACGGCGGAGCCCACCGCATGGATGGAACCGCGCGCCGTGCCGCAGGCGATGGTGCCATCGGCGAAGACCTGCGCGGCCCAGCGGCGGTGCCGGTCCGTCAGCGTGGCGCCGGGCGTGATCAGGCCGCGCTCCACCAGGCTGCCAAAGGCGATGCGCGGCTGTTCCTTGCGCGTTGGCGTGGGGGTGGTTTCGGCATCGCCGAGCGGCTGGATCGCGGCGATGCGGCGCTCGGCGGCGGCGGCGTAGCCGGGATCGCGCTCGATGCCGATGAATCGGCGGCCCAGGCGCTTGGCCACGGCGGCGGTGGTGCCGGAGCCGGAGAAGGGATCCAGGATCACATCGCCGCGCTGCGTGCAGGAGAGGATGACGCGATGCAGCAGCGCCTCGGGCTTTTGCGTCGGGTGCAGCTTGTTGCCCTGCTCGTCGCGCAGGCGCTCATGGCCGGTGCAGAGCGGGATGTACCAGTCGCTACGCATCTGGAGGTCGTCATTCAGCGCTTTCATCGCGGCGTAGTTGAAGCGGTATTTCGCATCCTCGCTGCGTGCGGCCCAGATCAGCGTCTCATGGGCGTTGGTGAAGCGCCGGCCGCGGAAATTCGGCATCGGGTTGGCCTTGCGCCAGATGACGTCGTTCAGGATCCAGAAGCCGAGATCCTGCAGCGCGGTGCCGAGGCGGAAGATGTTGTGATAGCTGCCCATCAACCACAGCGCGCCATCCTTGCGGAGCACGCGGCGGCATTCGGTCAGCCATTCGCGCGTGAAGGCGTCATAGGCCGCGAAATCGGTGAAATGGTCCCAGGCGTCATCCACCGCATCCACCAGGCTGTGGTCCGGCCGGTGCAAGTCTCCGCGCAGTTGGAGATTATAGGGCGGGTCGGCGAAGATCGCATGCACGGAGGCCGGCGGCAGCGAGCGCAGCGTCTCGATGCAGTCCCCCAGCAATATCCTGTCGAGCGGAATCTCAAGACCAGCGCCCAAGGGACGAATTTCCTTCGCGAATCGGAGGACTGACCATGCGCGACGGCGAGTCGCGCCGTCAACAGCGCAAGCTTGTGGGGAGTCGGCGCGCGAAGGCTTCATCCACGGGCGCGAAGCCGCGGCGGTGATGCGGCGAGGGGCCATGTTCCAGCAAAGCCGCGCGATGGGCGACTGTCGCATAACCCTGATGGCGCGCGAAGCCATAGGCAGGCCAGCGTGCATCCAGCCGCGCCATGCCCGCATCGCGCAGCGTCTTGGCCAGGATGGAGGCGGCGGCGATGGAGAGGCTCAGCCCATCGCCGCCCACCACGCATTGCACGGGGCAGGGGAGGTTGGGCGGGCGGTTGCCATCCACCAGGGCCAATCCGGGCGCCACAGGAAGTTGCAGCAGCGCGCGCCGCATCGCGAGGAGCGAGGCGGCGAGGATGTTGATCCGCCCGATCTCCTTGGCCGAGGCGCCACCCAGGGCCAGCGCCAGAATGCCATGGCGGGCGGCCTCCCGCAGGGCAAGGGCGGCGTTGCGCCGGGCGGGCGCGCTCAGGCGCTTGCTGTCATCCAGCAGGGCGGCGAGGGGGGCGGGGCAGGGCCGCAGGAAGACCACGGCGGCGGCGATGACGGGGCCGGCCAAGGGCCCACGCCCAGCCTCGTCCAGCCCGGCCACCAGGCCCCCCGCCGCTGCTTCCAGGCTGAAATCAGGCATGGCCGCTTTTAGAGCATCATCCGATCAAACGAAATCGTTTGATCGGATGATGCTCTATAGCGACGAAAACGATTTCGCGCCCATCTCCATGGTCACGCGGGTTCCCTTCGCGCTGATGGTCGGCACGCATCGCCGCGAGATCACGGACTGCGCGAGCTTCATCCGCGAAGCGCGGCGCGAGGCCGGGCGCCTGAGCCATGCCTCCTGGGGCGTTGGCTCCTCCTCGCACCTGGCCTTCGAGTTCGTGGCCCGTGGCGAGCGCTTCGAGAAGCTGCATGTTCCCTTCCCCGCGCAGGCGCCCGGCATGCAGGCCGTGGCCGCGGGCCAGGTGGATTCGATGATGCTGCCGGTCGGCGGCGCCAACAGCCTGGCGGTGGATAATCGCGCCCGCATCCTGGCCCTGGCCCACCCGACGCGCATCGAACTGACACCGAATGTGCCGACGCTGACCGAGCTGGGCGTGCCGCTGGCCACCGGCCTGTGGCTGGCGCTCTATGCCCCGCGCGCCACTCCGGCGCCGATCATCGCCCGCCTCAACGCCGCCGTGCGTGAGGGCATGCGGAACGAGCAGACGCTGAACGTGTTCCACCAGCAGGCCGGCACGCCCGAGCCGTCCAGCCCCGAGGAACTCGCCGCCTTCGCCGCGCAGGAGCGGGTGCAGTGGGCGCAGCTGGTCACGGAAAAGAATATTCGCGTCGAGTGATCTTAACGATACATCCATAGGTTGCTGGAGTCTTAACGGCCCGGGGGGGCATTCTCCCGGGCATGTTCAGCAATCGCCTCATCGCCGCCGCTGGCCGAAGCCCGGCGGAATCCTCGCCGATCTTCAGGAAGCCTTCATCTTTACGGTGGATGGTGACCCGCATGATCACCACGAACTCCCTCGCGGCTTTCACCAAGGAAGTCGCCCCGCAACGCCAACTGCCCGAACGCTCCGTGGCCGAGGCCAGCGCGGTCCACCGCCAGGCCCCTGGTCAGGGTGCGGCGCAGAATACGGAGATGGTGGCCCAGCGTCGGCTGGAAGCTGTTCCGCCCGCGCCCACCACGCCCCTGCCGCGTGGCTCCCTGCTCGATATGCGCGTCTGAGCTGCCACGCCACGCCAGGCCCTGCGGCCCTGGCGCATGCGGCGCTCAAATGGGCAATGACTTGGCAATTGCTTGTTTTGTGCGCTGTTTGATTTTCGATGGCGCGATTAAGCCTCTGATCTGGGCTCGTGCCGCCCGCGTGAAGGTTATGTTGCGACGCAGCGTATCCATTCGCCCGGAGGTCCCATGCAGTTCCGCAAGCTTCTCCTCGCCCTCGCCGCCATGGCGAGCCTTGCCGGGGCGCAGCCAGGCCAGGCCCAGATCGCCCTTGGCCAGACCGGCGTCACCGTCACCACCACCGGCACCTATGCCAGTGACTACCTGTTCCGTGGCATCAGCCAGACGCGCTCGCGCATGGCCTATCAGGGCGCGACCGAGGCGGTGCATTCCAGCGGCGTCTATGTCGGCGGCTTCATCTCCAATGTGAATTTCCAGGGTTGGGATGCGCGGCAGGAGGTGGACGTCTATGGCGGCTACCGCGTGACACTGGCCGGTTTCAACCTGGATTTCGGCGGCATTGGCTACCTCTACCCCGGCTATAGCCGCCCGCCCGGCGGCGCATCCCCCGTGCTCGACTTCGCGGAATTCTATGTGAAGGGCACGCACGAGATCGGCCCGGTGAACTTGCTGGCCGCCTTCCACTACTCGCCCAACTTCTTTGGCCGTTCGGGCGATGGCTTCTATGTCGAGGGCGGCGCCGACTGGAAGACCGGTGTCGGGGACCTGACGCTGGGCGGCCGCATCGGCTACCAGTGGATTCAGCGCAACGCGGTCTTCGGCACGCCCGATTACGCTTGGTGGTCCATCGCCGTCAGCCGGGAATTCGCGGTGTCCAATATCGGCACCATCGTCGCGAGCCTCGGCTATTACGACACTTCTATCAGCAGGAATGAGTGCATCTACGGCACGAACCAGAATATCTGCAGCGCGCGGGCCCTGGCCTCGATCGCTTTCCGGTTCTGAGATCCATGGCGCCCGGCGGCCTTGGCCGCCGGGTGTTGACCCGAAGCTGGCGCGGGCGGAGTTTGGGCTTTCTCCGTGGAAGGCCGCTTCATGAAAGCCGTGCTGCTCGTCACAATCCTCCTCGCCGCAAACCTGCCAGCCTGGGCGCAGGATCGGCCCGCCATGTTCCCCACGCGCGATGTGGCCGTCACCTATCGCGTCACCGCCGAGGGGCAGCCACCCGGCGAGATGCGGATGGCCTGGCTGGCCGCGCGTCAACTCATGCGGATGGACATGCCGGGCGGCCAGGGTTGGATCGTGATGGATGCGGCTGGCGGCAGCGCCTTCATGGCGATGGAGGGCCAGCGCATGATCATGGACATGCCGGCCTCCGGCGTTTCCGCCCGCATGATGCCCAGCGCCACTGCGCGCTTCACCCGTGAGGGGCCGGCCCGCATCGCCAATACGGATTGCGTGAACTGGCGCATGGAGGAGCGGGGGGAAATCACCCGCCTGTGCATGACCGCCGATGGCGTGATGCTCCGCACTGAGAGCCTCTCCGGCCTGGGGCCGGGGCGCGGCCTGCTGGAGGCCAGTTCCATCAGCTTCGGCGCGCAGGATGCGGCGCGCTTCCAGCGCCCGGCCGGCTACCAGAGCCAGCAACTGCCGCCCGGCATGTCCGGTGCCGCGACTGGCGGGGGGATGCCGCGCGGCACCGCCCTGCCGCCCCCTGGCCTCATCATGCCCGGCCAGGCCACGCCGGGGCGCTGAGCCGCGGCCCGTCCCCTCCGGGGCGGCTTCGCCTCAGCCCCGCCCCACCTGACTGCCGGCCACCGCCGCCAGGTTGGCGATGCCGCGCGCCGTGACACTCGGCGTCAGCACATGGATGGGCTTGTTCATGCCCAGCAGCATGGGGCCGACCTGCAGGCCATCGGCCACCGCCTTCACCAGGTTGAAGGCGATATTGGCGGCGTCCAGGTTCGGGAAGACCAGCAGGTTGGCCGTGCCCTCCAGCGGTGAATCCGGCACGACGCGGGCGCGGATCAGCGGCACCAGCGCGGCGTCGGCGTGCATTTCGCCATCCACCTCCAACTCCGGCGCGGCGGTGTGGATCAGCTCCAGCGCCGCGCGCATCTTTCGCGCGCTGGGCGCACCCGAGGCGCCGAAGGAGGAATGGCTGAGCAGCGCCACCTTGGGCGTCAGGCCGAAGCTGCGGACCTGCTCGGCCGCCAGCAGCGTCATCTCGGCGATCTGCGCGGCATTGGGTTCCACCAGCAGATGGGTGTCCACGAAGAACAGCGTGCCGTTCTGGGTGATGACGGCGGTGCAGGCATAGGCGCGGCTGACTTCCGCCCGTGCCCCGGTGATGGCCAGCGCATGCTCCCACTCGCTCATCCAGTCGCTCCGGCCGCCGACGATCGCGGCATCGGCATGCCCCGCCTCCAGCAGCAGGGCGGCGGCGACGGTGGGGCGGGAGGCGACGCGGCGATCCGCCGCGGCGGGGGTGATGCCGCGCCGGCACACCTTTGCGTGGTAGAGCGCGATCAGGGGGGCGAACAGCTCCGGCTGCTCCTCGGGGTGCAGCACCCGCACGGATTGGCCGAGTACCATGCGAAGGCCGAGCGCCTTGAGCTTCGCCTCGATCACCGGCGTGCGGCCCACCAGGATGGGCTCGGCCGTGCCTTCGTCCAGCACGGTCTGCACGGCGCGCAGCGTGCGCTCATCCTCGCCCTCGGCGAAGACGATGCGGGCGGGGCGGCGGCGGGCCAGTTCCTGCACGGGGCGCATCAGGTTGCCCGAGCGGAAGACGAAGCGGGTGAGATCGGCGCGATAGGCTTCGAAATCCGCGATGGGGCGGCGGGCCACGCCGCTTTCCATGGCGGCGCGCGCCACGGCGGGCGCGATCTCCAGGATCAGGCGCGGGTCGAAGGGCTTGGGGATGATGTATTCGGGGCCGAAGACCGGCGCAGTGCCGCCATAGGCGGCGGCCACCACCTCGCTCGCTTCCACGCGGGCCAGGGCCGCGATGGCCTCGACGGCGGCGACCTTCATCGCCTCGTTGATGGTGGTCGCACCCGCATCCAGGGCGCCCCGGAAGATGAAGGGGAAGCAGAGGACGTTATTGACCTGGTTTGGGTAGTCGGTGCGGCCGGTGGCCACGATGGCATCCGGCCGGGCGGCGCGCACCGCCTCGGGCAGGATCTCCGGGTCGGGGTTGGCGAGTGCCAGGACCAGCGGGCGGGGCGCCAGCTTGTGCAGCCACTCGCCCTTGAGCACGCGCGGCGCGGAGAGGCCCAGGAACACATCCGCACCCTCCAGCACCTCGGGCAGGGTGCGGGCGGTGGTGTCCTGCGCGTAGCGGGCCTTGGTGGCATCCAGGCCGGGGCGGCCCACATAGACCACGCCCTCGATGTCGCAGACGGTCACGTTCTCGCGCTTGAGGCCCATGGTCAGCAGCAAATCGAGGCAGGCGAGTGCGGCGGCGCCCCCGCCCGTATTCACCAGCTTCACATCGGCCAGGTTCTTGCCCTGGAGAAGCAGCCCATTACGCACGGCGGCGGCGACGATGATGGCGGTGCCGTGCTGGTCGTCATGAAACACCGGGATGTTCATCCGGGCGCGCAGCCGGGCTTCGATCTCGAAGCATTCGGGCGCCTTGATGTCTTCCAGGTTGATGGCGCCGAAGCTGGGCTCCAGGGCCGCGACCACTTCCACGAAGTGGTCAATTTCGGTCGCCTGGACTTCGATATCAATCGAATCAATGCCGGCGAAGCGCTTGAAAAGGACGGCCTTGCCCTCCATCACCGGCTTGGAGGCGAGCGGGCCGATATTGCCAAGGCCCAGCACCGCCGTGCCATTGGTGATGACGGCCACCATGTTGCCGCGCGTGGTGTAGTCCCAGGCCTTGTCCGGATCGGCCGCGATTTCCTCGCAGGCGGCGGCCACGCCGGGGGAATAGGCGAGGGCGAGGTCCCGCTGGGAGGCCATGCGCTTGGTGGGTTCGATGGCGAGTTTTCCCGGCCGCGGGAAACGGTGGTAATCCAGTGCGGCGCGGCGGAAATCATCATCCATGGCGAAGGCCCTTCTAAACTCGCGGTAAGATGCGAGCTTATGGCCTGGGCCGCAACCAGTGGCGAGGTTGGAGAAGGATGGTTGTGAGACGGAAGGCAGGGAGCGGAGATGGTGCGGTCGAGAAGATTCGAACTTCCAAGGGGTTTCCCCCACCAGCACCTCAAGCTGGCGTGTCTACCATTCCACCACGACCGCAGACGAGAGCGTCCTAGCGCATGATCCCGCCCTGTTCAACCGACCCGGCGAAAATTCCCGCATGGCGCATCAGCGAGGGGCTCACCCCCTATCCCGAGGCGCTGGCCGCCATGGAGGCGCGTGTGGCCGCAATCCGCGCCGGCACCGAGGCCGAGGCGGTCTGGCTGGTCGAGCACCCGCCCAGCTACACCGCCGGCACCAGCGCGAGGCCGGAGGAACTGATCGAGCAGCGCTTCCCGCATTACGCGGCCGGGCGCGGCGGGCAATGGACCTATCACGGCCCCGGCCAGCGCACCGCCTATGTCATGCTGGACCTGACGCGCGCCCATGGACCCAAGGGGAGGGAAATTCCGCCGCGCGATGTGCGGGCCTATGTCCAGGCGCTGGAGGAATGGATGATCCGCGCGCTGGATCGCTTCAACATCCGCGGCGAAAGGCGGGAGGGGCGCGTGGGCATCTGGGTGGTGAAGCCGGGGGGGGGCGAGTTCAAGATTGGCGCGATTGGCGTGCGCGTCACCCGCTGGGTGTCCTGGCACGGCATCGCGCTGAATGTGGAGCCGGATCTCAGCCATTTCGGCGGCATCGTGCCTTGCGGCATCGCCGGGCATGGCGTGACCAGCCTGCATGACCTGGGCGTTCTGGCGACGATGGAGGAAGCCGATGCGGCGCTGATGACCGCCTGGGACGAGGTGTTCGGCTGAGGCAGTCGCGGATGGCGTGAGCGCCACACAAGGCGGGGGCCGGGGCGACGCTGTCACCCCGGCGGGGATTCGGGGGCAGCGCCCCCGAAAGGCTTAGCGCCCGCGCGCCATAAACCCACGCGGCGCGGCGGACGGCGCGGCCGGGCGCTTGCGGCCCGCATCGCTGATCGGCTTCACCCAGGCGCGCTCCGGCGCGGCGGGGCGGCTGGGCGCACGCTGTTCGTGGCGGTCGCCATGATCGCGTGCGCCGCCATGGTCACGCTTCGGCGCGCGGCTCGGCTGCGGGGCCTGGCGGCCGCGCTGCGGGCGCGTCGGCACCGCGCGGTCGTTCAGGGGCACGGTCGGGTTCTGGCGGCGGTCCTCGCTGTCGATCTTCTGGCGCGTCAGCTTCTCGATGGCGCGCAGCAGGCCGACCTCATCCGGGGCGACAAGCGCGATGGCCATGCCCGAGGCGCCGGCGCGCGCGGTGCGGCCGATGCGATGGACATAGGTCTCCGGCACTTCCGGCAATTCGTGCTGGATGACGTGCGTCACTTCCGGCACGTCAATCCCGCGGGCGGCGATGTCGGTCGCCACCAGCACGGGCGCGCGGCCCGATTTGAACTCGGCGAGCGCACGTTCACGCTGGGACTGGCCTTTGTTGCCGTGGATGGCGTTGGCGGCGATGCCGTCCTCGGCCAGCGACTTCACGATCTTGTCCGCGCCATGCTTGGTGCGCGAGAAGATGAGCACGCGGCCCACGCCTTCACCGCGCAGGATGCCGGTGAGGGCACCGCGCTTGCCCGAGCCATCGAGGAAGATAACCTTCTGGTTGACGCGCTCGGCGGTGGTGGAAACCGGCGTGACTTCCACGCGGACCGGCTCGATCAGCATGTCGGCGGCCAGGCGCGCGATATCCGGCGGCATGGTCGCGCTGAAGAACATGGTCCGGCGCTGCTTCGGCACGGTGGCGACGATCTTGCGGATGGCCGGCAGGAAGCCCTGGTCGAGCATCTGGTCGGCTTCGTCGAGCACCAGGATCTGCGTGTGGTCCAGACGGGCATGCTTGGTGCCCATGTGGTCCATCAGGCGGCCCGGCGTCGCAACCAGCACGTCCACGCCACGGGCCAGCGCCCGCTGCTGCGGCACATGGCCCACGCCGCCGAAGACGGTGGCGACGGAGAAGCCCATGTGGCGGCCATAGGTCTTGAAGCTCTCGGCGATCTGGCTGGCCAGCTCACGCGTCGGGCTCAGCACCAGCACGCGGCAGCCGCCGCGCGGCGGGTGGCCGCCGGTCAGCGCCAGCTGGTGCAGGATGGGCAGGGCGAAGGCGGCGGTCTTGCCGGTGCCGGTCTGCGCGATGCCCAGAATGTCCCGGCCCTGAAGTGCGGCGGGAATCGCCTGGGACTGGATGGGAGTGGGGGTGGTGTAGCCGGCCTGTTCGAGGGCGCTCAACAGGAGCGGATTGAGGCCGAGTTCGGTGAAAGTGGTCATGATAGATCCAGCTGCGCGGCGCGCATGGCGGGCCGCGGGAGTTCAGGGTTGGACACCCCGCGTGGCTGGGCTGATCCGGGAGATACATCGAAGGGTCCGGCAGTTCGGCTGCCTTGGGGCGTGTCAGTCAGACTGAAACGCGGCGCCGCTCACGCGGCCGGATCCTGGCGAGCATGCATGCCCGCTTGATGCAGCGTGTATGGTGCATCGCAAAACAAAGCGCAAGGAAATTCGCACCATCACCACTGGCCGGCCAACCAGAGCGAAATCGCCGGCGCTTCCTACAGGCTGGCGCGCCTGGTGAAGCCAGGCTCCTCCGGCGGTTCCGCGAAATGCTCCTCGATGCTGGCCACCTGCGCGAGCGGCGGGCCACGCCGGCAGGCGGTGAGCACGGCATTCAACCCATCCTCCTCACCCGCCAGCAGCGCTTCCACCGAGCCATCCTCGCGATTGCGAACCCATCCCGAAATGCCGTTGCGCCGCGCCTCGCGCAGCAGCCATTCGCGATACCCCACCCCCTGCACCCGCCCGGCGATGCGGAGCAGGCGGGCCTTCATCCCAGGCTCAATGCGGCGAGCCGAGCGGCGAGGGTGAGATCGGCCGAGACCTTCTCGCGCCGTTCCTCGGCTTCCCAATCCAGGCCCCAGCGCTCCTCCTGGAATAATTCGTCCAGCACGGCGAGGCGGTGCGCGGCCGCGGCCTCCAACTCGCCATGCAGCACGGCGAGGCCAAGCACGCAACTGCCCAAGGCCGGCACCAGCACGCCAAGCGCCGAGAGCGCCACGGGCGAAAGCCCCGCCACTCCCGCATGCAGCGCGGCCAGCGCCTCGGCACTCTGCCGGACGGGCATGATGCCGCGCGTGGCGCGAAGCTCGGCGCCGAAGCTGCGGGCCGCCCAGTCGAGCCAGGGCTGCCAGGCTTCCTCCTGCCGTTCGGCCAGGGCGTCATCCTCGGCGCGGTAGCAGAGCAGATCCGTCTCGGCGTATTTGGCGATGGCGGCGATGGTGGCGGCGGGGTCGGGCGCGATGCGCTCGGCCGCGGTGCCGGTCAGGCGGGTCAGCGGCACATCCTCCCAGGACATTTCGCCGCCCGGGGTGCCGCCCGCCGCCTGCCATTCGGCGGCCAGCGCCTCACCCAATTCGCGGGTGGCGACGCGCAGGGCGGCGCCCGTGGGCAGGCGCACGGGCTTGCCATCCAGGTGGATGGCGAAGCCCCAGCCCCCCTCGTCAGCGACGGCCACGCAGGCCACCTGGTTCCAGAAGCGTTTCATGATGGCCCTGTTTAGAGCCTGATCGCCTTTCGTGGAATCACGAAAGGCGTGAATCAGCCTCACGATAAAGGCTGGGTCGCGATCGAAGATTTGCCGATCGCGGCCCAGCGCAGGCGGATGGCGGGTGGTATCGCGGAATCAGGCCGCCTGGCGCAGCCCCAGCTCGGCCAGCGCAGCATCTACCGCACGCAGCACAAGCGCCACCTCCGCCAGCCCGATATCGCCGATGGCGCCAATGCGGAAGCTGGGCGCCTCGGTGGTGAAATAGCTGCTGATGGTCACGCCCTGGCGCTTCAGCGCGGCCACGAAATCCGTCAGCACCAGCCCGGGGGGCTGATGCACCGTGACCACGATCGGCCCCTGCTCGGCCTCGGCCAGATAGGGCTTCAGCCCGAGCGCCACCAGGCCGCGATGCAGGGCCAGCGCATTGGTGGCATAGCGCGCGAGGCGCATCGCCCGCCCGCCCTCGGCGTCGAAGCGGTCCAGCGCCACATCCAGGGCGCGCAATGTCTGCACCGGGCCGGTGAAGCGCAGGCCTCCCATGCCGCTTTCGCGGGTATAGGCCAGCACGTCGGAGAGATCGAGGCTCCAGGAGGCGGCATTGCCGGCGCATGCCTCGGTGCGGTCCACCCGCGCCACGGCAAAGGCGAAGCCGGGCAGCCCTTCCAGGCACTTGTTCGAGGTGAAGACCACCGCATCCAGTTCGGGCTGCGCCGCGAGGTCGAGCGGCAGCGCGCCAAAGGCCGAGACGGCATCCAGGAGCATCCGCCGCCCGGCCGCGCGCACCACGGCGCCGATGGTGGCCGGATCATTCACGATGCCGCTGCCCGTCTCGCTCTGCACCATGCCCAGATGGCCGCATTCGGGGTGGGCGGCCAGGGCGGCCGCGACCTCGGCCGGGGTGATGCCGCGCGTATCGGGCGCGTGCAGTTCGACCACGACGCGCCCCGCCTCCCGCGCCAGCCGCGCCATGCGGACGGCATATTCGCCATTCATCGGGATCAGGATGGCGGCGCCCGGCGCCACATAGGTGCGGATCGCGGCCTCCAGGATCATGTGCCCCGCGCCTTGCAGCGGCAGCGTCACATGCTCGCCCTCCACCCCGCCGGCGATGAGGCGGATGCGCTCGCGAAGCCGGGTGTAGAAGGGGCGGAAGCTGGCATCCCAGGGCGCGATATCCTCGGCCATGGCGGCGCGCACCGAAGGGTGGGTCTGCACGGGGCCGGGCGTGAGGAGCAGCATGGGTATCTTCCTTCGTGACGCCCGCTCTTGCCGCGAAATCCCCGCATGGGGAACCCCGCGAGAAGTGACTCGCGCCGATAAACCTCTACCCTGCCGCCATGGCCGATGCGCGCTTGACCGCCGTGATCGTCGCCTCCGCGCTGTTCATGCAGAACCTGGACAGCGCGGCGGTGGTGACTGCACTCCCCTCTATGGCTCGGGAATTGAACGAGGACCCTGCGCGCCTCGGTGTCGCCATCACCTCCTATCTGGTGGCGCTGACGGTGTTCATTCCCGTATCGGGCTATGTGGCGGATCGGTTTGGCGCCAAGCGCGTCTTTCTCATCGCCATCGCGCTGTTCGGCTTGTCATCCACCGCCTGCGGCCTGTCGAACAGCCTGGGCGAGATGGTGGCGGCGCGCGTGCTGCAAGGCATGGCGGGCGCCATGATGGTGCCGGTGGGACGGCTCCTGCTGCTCAGCGGCATCCGCAAGGACGAGATGCTGACGGCGATGACCTGGCTGACCATGCCGGCCATGCTCGGCCCCATCCTCGGCCCGCCCCTGGGCGGCATCCTGACCGACCTGTTCGGCTGGCGCAGCGTCTTCTGGATCAACCCGCCGGTCGCGCTGTTCGGCTTCATCATGGTCGCCTGGAAGATCACGCCCCTGCCGCGCACCGACCCCGGCCCGCCCGATCTGCGCGGCCTCGCCCTGGTGGGTGGCGCGCTCGCCTGTGCCATGGCCGGGATCGAGACGGTGGGGCGCGGCTTCCTGCCGGATCATTTGCCCGGCGTGCTGCTGGTGTTCGGGCTGGCGCTCGGCTTCGCCGCATGGCGCCATTGCCGGCGAGTGGAGAAGCCGGCGCTCGATCTCTCGTTGATGCGCCATGCGAGTTTCCGGCACGCCACGCTGGCGGGCAGCCTGTTCCGCGCGGGGGCGGGCAGCGTGCCCTTCCTGGTGCCGATGCTGCTCCAGATCGGCTTTGGCTGGGGGGCCACGGAAGCGGGCTTCGTCGCCTTTGCCACCGCCATCGGCGCCTTCGCCATGAAGCCGCTGACGCGCCCCATCCTGCGCCGCTTCGGCTTCCGCAATGTGTTGATCGGCAATGGCGTGCTGGCGGCGGCGGGTGTGGCCATCGGCGCGGCCTTCACGCCGGGCTGGCCGATCGCGCTGATGTTCGTGGCGCTGGCCCTGGGCGGTCTGTTCCGCTCGCTGCAATTCACCGCGCTGAACACGCTCGCCTTCGCCGATCTGCCGCGCGAGAAGCTGAGCGCCGGCACCAGCCTCTATGGCACGGCGCAGCAATTGCCGCCGGCACTCGGCATCGTGCTCGCCACCGCGTCCCTGGAAATCAGCCGGCACATGGCCGGCCATGAGGCGCTGCTGCCGAGCGACTTCACCGCCGCCTTCCTGATCGCGGGGCTGGTGGTGCTGGCCTCCAGCCCGATCTTCGCGCTGCTGCCCAAGGATGCGGGGGCGGAGGTCAGCGGCAAGCGGTGATCCGCCCTCGTCGCGCTGGGATACGGCGTGGGATTGTGCATGATGATGCCAATGGGGAAGGACGCATTCGCATGATTCGCTGGCTGGTTGTGTTCGCCATGCTGCTCACCTTCCCGGCCCAGGCCTTCGACCTGCCCGGCCTCTCCCGCGATTCCGGGCAATACCGCGAGCAGTTGGAACGCCGCTTCCCCGCCGGCGGCAACGCCCAGCAGCGCCAGGCCGCCGAACAGCGCGCGGTAGCGGCCGAGCGCGCCAATAACTGGCCCAATGCCGCCCAGGCCTGGGAGGAGCGCGCGGCCATGGGCGAGGCGACCCCCGCGCAATGGCTGGCGCTGGGCCGCGCCCAGCTTCGCCGCAACCCGCCCGAGCCCGCCCGCGCCCTGCATGCCGCCTGGCAGAACTTCATGATGGTCCCTGGTGGCGTGCCGGAAATCCCCTCCCTGCTGATGATTGCCGAGGCGCTGGGCCGCATGGACCGCCCCGTCCAGCAGATCGCAGCCCTCGAAGCCGTGATTCAGCGCGCCCCCAATGAGCCGCGCCACGCCGAGGCGCTGACCCAGGCCCGCCGCGCCGCGGGGCTTTTGGTGAGCCGCGTGAACACCGAAAGCGAGGCCGAGCCGCCACGCGCCTGCCTCAGCTTCACCCTGCCCCCCGCAAGGCGGGGCGATTGGCAGCCCCAGGACTGGATCCGCACCGAGCCCACCATCCCCGGCCTCAGCATCACCCGCGAGGGCGACAATCTCTGCGCCATCGGCCTGCCGCATGGCCGCACCACGCGGCTGCTGCTGCGCCAGGGCCTGCCGGGCGAGAACGGGCTGCGCCTGAACCGCGACATCGCGCTGAACATCGCCATGCCAGACCGCGCGCCCCGCATGGCCTTCGACGACCGCGCCTTCCTCCTGCCCCGCGGCCAGCAGGCCCGCGTGCCGCTGGCGCTGATGAACATCACCGCCGTGCAGATGCGCGTCATCCGCGTGACGGAGCGCAACCTCGTGCCCCTGGCACGCGATTGGCGCCTGGGCGACCATCTGGATTCCTGGATCGCGCAGGATCTGCATGAAAGCTGGGGCCGCGTGGTGTGGGAGGGGCTGGTGGAGGTGCCGCGCCACCCCACCAACAGCCTGCAACGCGTCTCGGTGCCCGTACCCGAGCAACTGCGCGCGGCGGGGCCGGGGCTGTATGTCATGGTCGCGCGGCCGGGCGATGGCACGAACAACGCGCAGAACCTCGCCACCGCCCAGCCGCTCATCATCACCGATCTCGGCCTGACGGCCTGGCGCGGCGCGGGTGGGTTGGCCGTGCAGGCGCGGCATCTGGGCGATGCGCGCCCGGCCGCCGGCACGCGCGTGGCGCTGATGGCGCGCAACAATGAAATCCTGGCCGAGGTGCAGGCCGGCGCCGATGGCCTGGCCCGCTTCGCCCCCGCCTTGCTGCGCGGCGAAGGCCCGATGGCGCCCGTGGCCCTGCATGGCAGCACGGCGGATGACCTTGTCTCGCTCGACCTCGAAGCTGCCTCCTTCGATCTCTCCGATCGCGGCGTGGCCGGCCGCGCGCATCCCGGCCCGCTCGATGCCTTCCTCTGGCTGGATCGCGGCATTTATCGCCCGGGTGAGACGGTGCAGGCCATGGTGCTGCTGCGCGATGTGACCGGCGCGCCCTCCAGCCTGCCCTTGCGCCTTCGCCTGCGCCGCCCCAACGGGCAGGTCGCCGCCGAGACGGTGCTGCGCGATGGCGCGCATTGGCCGGTGACGCTGCCCGCCGCCGCGCCGGCCGGTGCCTGGAAGATCGAGGCCCTGACCGACCCCAACGCGCCCCCGGTGGGCGAAGTGACCCTGCGGGTGGATGCCTTCGTGCCCGAGCGCCTGGCCGTCGAAATTGGCCCGGCCCCCGGCCCGCTGACCCCCGGACAGCCGCTCAACATTCCCGTCACGGCGCGCTTTCTCTATGGCGCGCCCGGCTCGGGCCTGGCCGGCATGGCGCAATACCGCCTGATCACCGAGCGCAGCCCCTTCCCGGCCTTGCAGGGCTTCCTGTTCGGCCTGGAGGATGAGGCCTTCGCGCCTGACATGCTCTCGGCCGAACTGCCCGAGACCGATGCCCAGGGCCGCGCCACGCTGACCCTCACGCTGGCCCGCGCGCCTGACACGACGCGCCCGCTGCGCGCCGAACTCAGCCTCCAGGTGGAGGAGCCGGGCGGCCGCGCCACCAGCGTGGACTTGGCCCTGGCCGTGGCCGGCGCCCCGCGCCTGATCGGCATTCGCGGCCCGCAATCGGTGAATGTGAACACGGAAGCGGCGTTCGAATTCGTGATCGTGAACCCCATGGGCCAGGCCCTGCCGGGCAACCTCAATCTGCGCCTGGTGCGGGAGCGGCCGGATTGGCGGATCATCATGCGCTCGGGCCAGCCGCGCTACGAGACCATCTGGACCGATGAGCCGGTGGATATGGCGAGCCTCGCCGTCACCGATGCCGCGGCCAACGCTCCCATGGCACGCTTCGCCCGCAGCCTGCCCTTTGGCCGCTACCGGCTGGAAGCGCAGGAAGCCGGCGGCATGGCATTGGCCTCGGTGCGCTTCCGCTCCGGCTGGGCGGGCGCGGAATCGGCCGAGGTGCCGGACAAGCTGGATGTGGCGTCGGACCGCCGCAGCTACGCGCCGGGCCAGAATGTCACGCTCCGCATCACGCCGCCCTTCGCTGGCCACGCCAGCCTCGCCATCCTGACCGACCGGCTGGTTGCCCTGCGCGAGATCGAGGTGCCGGCCGCCGGCGCCGAGATCACGCTGGAGGCCGATCCCGCCTGGGGCGCCGGCGCCTATGCCGCAGTGACCGTCTTCCGCCCCATGGGAGGAGGCAGTCAGGCGAATGACGCGCCGGGCCGCGCGCTCGGCCTCACTTGGCTGCAACTGGACCCCGCCGCGCGGCGGCTGGAAGTGGCGATCGGCGGCGAGGAGCGGGTGCGGCCACAAGGGCGCGTGACGATTCCCGTGACCGTTGCTGGTGGGCAGGGCGCGGTGCGCCTGACTCTCGCCGCCGTGGATGAGGGGATTTTGCGCCTGACGCGCTTCGCCACGCCAGACCCCCTCGCGCATTACGCGGGCCGCCGCACGCTCGGCACCGATATCCGCGATGATTACGGCCGCCTGATCCGCCCCGATGACGGCATCCTGGCCAGTTTGCGCCAGGGTGGCGATGAGCCGGGCGATCTCGGCGCGCTGCGTATCCCGCAGCGCAATGTGGTGCTGTTCAGCGGCGTGGTGACCACGGACTCCGACGGTCGCGCCGAAATCCCCCTCGACATCCCCGATTTCGCGGGGGAATTGCGCCTGATGGCCGTCGCCTGGGAGGGGGCGCGCCTCGGTTCCGCCGCCCGCACCCTGCTGGTGCGCGACCCCGTCCTGGCCGAGGCGATCCTGCCGCGCTTCCTGGCGCCGGGTGACGAGGCGACCATCTCCGTCCTGCTGCATAATCTGGAACTGCCCGCGGGCGAGGTGAGTGCCACCCTCACCGCCGAGGGCGCCATCGCGCTGGCCGGCCCCAACCGCCTCGCCGCGCGGCTGGCCACCGGCGCCCGCGCCCAGCCCACCGCGACGCTGCGCGCCAATGGCGCGGGCGAGGGCGTGCTGCGCCTGGCCATCACCGGCCCGGATGGTTTTTCCGCCGCGCGGGAAGCGCGGATCGAGGTGAGGTCCTCGCGCGCGCTCGCCAGCGCCAGCAGCCTGATCGAGATCGCCCCGGCGGCCGAGGCGCGGCTCGTCCCGGATGCCGCGCGATTCCTGCCCGGTTCCTGGCGCGCCACGGCGCGGCTCGGCACGCCGGTGCGTTACGATGTGGAGGGCATGCTGCGCCTGCTGGAGAGCTTCCCCCTCGCCTGCCTGGAGCAGCTTTCCTCCCAGGTGCTCGGCATGGCCGCGGCACTGACCGAGGCCGGCACGCCCGAACAGGCCGCGCGGCTGCAACGCGCGGTGGATGGCGTGCTGGCGCGGCAGCGCTTCGATGGCAGCTTCGGCCTCTGGTCCGCCCGGGGCGAGCCGGAATACTGGACCTCGGGCTACGCGACCGAGGCGCTGCTGCGCGCCAAGGCGGCGGGCGCCACCGTGGCCGATGCCGCGCTGGAAGCCGCGCTCGTGAACCTCGCCGAACGGCTGGAGGAGACCAACCCGAGCGAGCCGCAGGACTACGCGGCCCAGGCGGCACGGCTGAACGCGCTCTCGCTCGCCGGTCGGCACCGGCTGGGGGCGGCGCGGCGGCTGATGGAAAGCCTGGACCGCCTGCCCACGCCGCTGGCCCGCGCGCAGCTGGCCGCGGCCTTTGCTCGCGCCGGCGACACGGAGCGCGCCACCCGCGCCTTCACCGCCGCCCTGGCCGCCCCCGCCCGGCGCGACTGGATCTATGATTATGGCAGCGGAGCGCGCGATGCGATGGCGATGTTGGTCCTGCTGCATGAGGGCCGGATGCCCGCGCCCATGCTGGCAACCGCGCTCTCGCGCCTGCCTGGCCCCGAACTCACCCCGGCCTTGGCCTCGACGCAGGAGCAGGCCTGGGCGGTGCTGGCGGCGGCGGCGCTGGGCCGCGATGGGCGGCCCGTGCGGGCCAGCCTGGATGGCGCAACCTTGGAACGCCGCGTGGTCAACGCCACGGCGGGCGGCACGCTGCGGAACCTGGGCGATGCGCCCCTGCCGGTCAGCCTCACCGTCACCGGCATTCCCGCCGAGGCGCAGCCCGCAGGCCGCAACGCCATGCAGATCCGGCGCCGCTTCCTGAACCTGGACGGCATGGCGCTGAACCTGGAGCAACTGCGCTCCGGCATGTCCTTCATCCTGGTGCTGGAGGGGCGGGCGGAATCCAGCCAGAACCACCTGGCCATGATCACCCAGGGCCTGCCGGCCGGCTGGGAGGTCGAGGCGCGGCTTGGCCCCGGCCCGGTGCCCGGCCTGCCGGGCCTGGGCGAATTGCCCGAGGCCGATGCCCAGCCCGCGCTGGATGACCGCGTGGCGGCGGCCTTCGCCTTCACGGCCGGGCAGCGGGAATTCCGCCTGGCGGTCCGGCTGCGTGCCGTCACGCCAGGGCGCTATGAATTGCCGGGGGCGGAGGTCTCGGACATGTACCGCCCGGCCTTCTTCGCGCGGCAGGCGGCAGGGCGGGTGGTCATCCTGCCCTGATCACGCGCTCAGCAGGCGCTCCACCAGCACGCGCTGCGTTGGGCCCTCGCCGCGCGTGAAGCCGGGATAGAGCCCGTCCAGCACGCGCACCCCATGGGTTTCGGCCACATCCCGAGCGATGCCGGGGGGCGCGATCAGCACATCGCCCTGGATCATGATGGCGGGGCCTTCCGGCGGCGGTGCCCCAGCCAGGCCGAGCTTGGCCCAGGCCCAGCCATGCGCCGTGACCCAGCCATGGCCCGATTGGGCGCAGGGTTCGGGGCGTAGCACGCCCATCCCCTGGCGCAGCAGCGTCAACGTGCCAGGTTCCAGCCCTTCAAGGCCGATATCGAGCCAGAGGCGCGGCTGGCGCGGGCCGGGGAAGGTCGCGGCCAGCGCCGCGCCGGCGGAAGCTGCGTCGCGGGCCGAAAGCGGCAGGTCCCGGCTGATCGCCAGCATGGCGGCCAGCCCGGATTGCGGGCCGCGCGCATAGGCATTCTCCAGCACCTTGGCGTAGGCGGCAGCGATGCGGGCGGGGTCCAGCTCCCACAGGGCCCAGCTTCTGGCGGCCTCGCCCATTGCGGCCCGCGCGGCTTGGTCGCGCCCGAGTTCGAGCAAGGCTTCGGCCAGTTCCGCGCTTTCCGCCGCCTCGCTGACCAGGCGGCAGCCCGAGGCTTGCATCTCCGCCATTGAGCCATGCCGGTTGGAGATCAGCGGGCGGCCCGCCATCAGCACATCATGGGTGGCGCCCGAGGTCTCGCCCCGGCTGCCGCGCCGCAACTGGATGGCGAGGTCGCAGGCGGCGAGCCATGCCTGATAGATGGCGGGCGGCACCCGGCCGGTGACGACCACGCGGCCGCCCAGGCCCAGGCGCTCGGCCTCCAGCATCAGGCTGGGATATCCCGCCTCGGCATCACCCACGAAGACCAGGCGGGCCATGGGGTCCTGCCGGGTCAGCGCGGCAAAGCCGGCCAGGATGCGCTCGGGCAGCTTCTGCGGCGTGACCAGACCAAAGGAGGCGACCAGCAATTCCGTCCCGGCCACGCCGAGCATGGCCCGGGCCGCGTCGCGCGCGGGCAGCGCCACCGGCTGGCGCATATGAGGCAGGATGGAGGCATGAGCCAGGGCGGCGTTGCTGTACTGAACTTCCAGCAGCCAGCGCGCATGGCCCGAATGCAGCACCAGGCCGAGGGCCTCGGCCACCGGGCCCGCGCTGCCGGCCAGCTCATGCGTGGCGAACAGGGCAGGGTAGCCCTCCTCCCGCACCACCCGCGTGGCGCGCGCCTCGGGTGCGTCGGAGCGCCGGTCGAGCCAATTTCGCAGATCGGTGATGGCGGCTTCATGCAGCGTCACCACGCCGGGGATGCGCGGCAGCAACTCCTGGAGGATCCGCGTATGCATCGGGTTGTTGCCCACATGATAGAGCACGCGGTCGAAGCGGCTGCCCTGCTCGGCGAAATCATCCTCGCTCATCCAGGGCATGCGTCCGGCGATCGCCCCTTCCGGCCTGGTGGCACTGACCAGGGTGACGGCGTAATGCGCGGCCAAGGCCGGGGCGAGTTCCGCCGTGTAGTCGGCGATGCCGCTCGGCATGGGCGGCAAGGGCGAGACGATGGCCAGGCTGGTGCGGCGGGAGGGCTTGCCACGCTCCGCGGCGGGGGCCGGCCTGGCCCGTGGCGCTGGTGGCATACCGCGCTCGAAGGCCGCCCAGGCCTGCGCCGCCACGCGGTCCCAGCTGAATTCACGGGCACGGCGCGGGCCATAGGCGGCGAGGTCGGCGCGCAATTCCGGCGCTTCCAGCAGGCGCTGGATCATCCGCCCCAGGGCCGGCGCGTCGCGCGGGTCGAACAGCGCATCGGCGCGGCCCATCACCTCGGGCAGGGCGGAGGAATTGCTCGCGATGCAGGGGGCGCCGCAGGCCATGGCCTCCAGCAGCGGCAGGCCGAAACCCTCGGCCAGCGAGGGCATGACGAACAGGCCGCAGGCGGCATAAAGGCCGGGCAACTCGGCATCGGGGATGAAGGGCAGGCAGGTCAGCTCCTCATCCACCACACCGGCCCCGCGCGCCATGTCGCGCAGATGGGCGGGGTTCACATGGCCGATGGCGAGCTTGTGCCGCGCCCGCAGCCCGGCCGGCAAGCCGGCATAGGCGCGCAGCAGCAGCCCCTCATTCTTCCGGAAATCCCCGGCGCCGAGATAGAGCAGGAAGCCTTCCGCCAGCCCGTATTGCCGCAGCAGCGCCTGGCGCGCGGCAGGATCGGGCGGGGGAGGGGCAAAGCCGGGAGAGACGCCGCCGCCCACCACCACCACGCGGTCCGGCGGCAGGGGCAGGTGGCGCAGCACTTCGGCGCGGGTGGCTTCCGAATTGGCCAGCAGCGGCGCGCAGGCCGCCAGCTCGTCCAGGCAGCGCGCATACCAGGGCACCAGCCCCGCCTCGCGCCAATGCCCGTCCAGATACATCTCCCTGAGCGTCATCGGGATCAGGTCATGCACGGTGGCGGCGATGGGGGGGCGTACCAACTCGGCCGGCCAGGTGGTGACGACGTCGTGCCGCAGGCCTTCAAAGACGGAGCCCAGATGCAGCAGATCCGGCGCGGCGGTGGTGATCACCTGGGCGCGGATATGCTCGGCCAGGCGGCGCAGGGGGGATTGCGGAAGGTGGCCGGCGGCGCAGCCCTCCGGCGCGGTCCAGCGCTGGATGCCGCCAGGGTCCAGCAGGGGGGCGAATTCCGCCGCGAGCCGGGCCGCGGATTCCTCCAGCCGCATGTTGAGCAGCAATTGCACCTGGTGCTCGCCGCGCCCACGCACCAAGGCGCGGGCCAGTTCCAGGCTGTATCGCCCCAGCCCCGCATGCCGGGCGGCGCCCTGCACGCCCTGGAGGTCGAGCATCAGCCGCATGCCTCAGCCCTTGCGCGAGGCAACGATGCGAAGCGCCGCGCGGCCAGCCTCGCCCCCCGGCAGGGGGGGCGGGGGTTCGACCGTCTCCGCGCGCAGCCGCGCCTCGATGGCCATGAGCCGGGCGGGGGTGAGCGCATGCGCCTCGCCTCCCTGGCGCAGCATCACCGCTTCGATCATGGCCAGGCGGGCGGCGACGTCGTCCTCGGCGGCCCATTGCAGGGCGGCGATCCGCAGCGGGGGCACGCCGCGATCCTCCATGTCGAGCGGGATCTCCACCACGCCATCGGCATCCGCGGTGAGGCTGAGCGGCAGCAGCAGGGCGCCGCCCGCCTCGGGCAGGTCGGTCTTGCCGCCCGGATGGCGCAGCCGCCCCCCGGCGCCGGGGCGAATATGGAGATGCAGCAGCACCCGCACACCACCCGCCGCGCCGGGCGGCAGGCGCAGGCGCAGAACGGCATCCGGCGCCAGGGCGCTGACGCCCTGGGCATTGGCCGACTGGCTCCAGCCCTGGCCCAGCACGCCCAGCCAATCCTGCCCCATGGCCTGCCCCATGGCCTGCCCCGTGGCCGAAGCGCCGAAGATGACCGCGCGGCCGGGCGCCAGGCGCGGCGCCTCATGCGCGGCGGCGGTGATTTCGCGCAGGGCCACGCGGATGGGGCGGTGCTCGGCGCCCGCAGGCGGCTCGGTCGGGCCATCCACGACGAGGCGGAGGACCGAGGGGCCGACGGGAAGGTCGAGCGCCAGCATCGCCTCCTGCCCCGGCTCGATCTCGGTCCATTGCAGCGGGCCGTCGCCCAGGCCGATGGCTGCGCGGTTCTCGCTCGCCCAGGGGGCGGTGCGGAGGCGGAACCACAGCCGCAGCGGCGCGGCGCATTCCAGGCGCAGCGTCCCGGAGGGGCCGACGAGCCAGGAGCCGGGCTCCTCCGGCGGCTCGAAGCCGGCGCCGAGGATCAGCAATTCATCGCCGGAGCCGGAACCGCGCGCGAAGGAGAGGCTGCTGCCGGCGGTGAGGCGCGGCGCCTCGGCCTGGGCGCGTTGCAGCGGCGGCACCGCGAGGCAGGCCGCGACCTCCTCCAGGAAATGGCGCGTCACATCGGGCCAGCCGCGCGGCGTGAAATTCTCCCGCAGGCGCGTCTCGGCGGCGGCCAGGGCCGCGCGGTCGGTCACGAAATGCCGCACCCGCGCCGCGATGTCGCGCGGGGAGAAGGCGTCAATCGGCTCGGCGAAGCCGCCGGCGGCCTCGGGCGTGGCGCCTTCCAGTGCGGCGAGGCAAAGCTTGCCGAGCGCCAGGGATTCGCCCACCGGCAGGCCCCAGCCCTCGGTGAAGGAGGGGAAGATGCTGAACAGGCAGCCGCGATAGAGGCCCTCCAGCTCGGGGTCGGAGACGCCATGCACCAGCCGGATGCGACCGCCCAGGAAGCGCGTCGCCTCCAACTGCTCCATCAGGTCCGTCACGCGCCAGCCGGCACGGCCGACAATGACCAGCGGCGGCGGCTCCATCCCTTCGCGCAGCAGGATTTGCCAGGCCTGGAACAGCGCCAGGTGGTTCTTGCGGGATTCGATGGTGCCCACGCAGAGCACATAGTCCTGGCCTTGCAACTCCCGCAGCGCGGCCGGGAAGGCCAGGGCGTCAGGCTTGTCGGGCGGGCTGATGCGATGGGCCAGCGGCATCGGGCGGATAGGGATTGCCGGCGCCTCGATCGCCGCCAACTGCCGCGCCAATTCGCCGGCCGTGAATTCCGAGATGGTCAGCGCGAAATCCCACAGGCCCGCGCCCTCCTCCAGCCCCTGGCGGAAGGCGGCGACGGTGCCCTCGCTGGTATGTTCGGGATGGGTGAGGGGGATCAGGTCATAGACCAGCACGCCGATCCGCAAGCCCGCCGCGCGCAGCCGCGCCAGCGCCGAGGGCACGCCCGCCCAGAACCAGAAGGCACCCATGATGAAGAACACGCGCGCCGAGGGCAGGTGGGTGGGCCGCGCGCGGTCCATCGCGCCCGTCACCAGCGCTTCTGCGCGCAGCGCGTCATGCGGCTCATGCAGGCAGTAGGCGATGATGGCCTCGATATCCGGCCGCGCCAGGGTCCAGAGCGGGCCGAAGCGCTCGGCCAGGAAGACGAAGCGGGCCTGATCGGCGGCGGCCTGGAGGATGCCCTCGGCCAGGCCGAGCTGGACGCGCTGGATGCCGGTGGCGCGCCCGGTGTCGCGCACCATGGTGAGCAGATCCGTCACGTCATAAAGATGCGCGCCGCCGGGTACGCCGTCCTCGGCCGCCGCGCCGCCGACGCGGCGGATGGCCTGCCAGTTCCGCCGCTCGGGCTGGAGGCGGAAGGCCTCGCGCGCGGCGGCGATGGCGGCCACGCGCTTGCCCGATTGCAGCAGCGCCTCGGCATGGGCGCGATGCGCGGCGGGGTCGGTGGGGGCGCGCGCCAGCTCCGTCTCGGCCTCGCGCAGGCGTTCCATCGCCTGGCGTTCGCGCTCGGAGAGCAGGCGGGGCGAGGCGCCGGGTGCGCGCGGACGGATTTCCACCCCGGCCAGGGCGGCGAGTTCGAGGGCGGCATGGTTGACCGGCGCCAGGTGATCGGAGAGCGCATAGGCGCTGGCCGCCTCATCCAGCCGTCCCTGGAGCTTCAGCACATGGCCGAGTTGGAGTGCGATGTCGTGGTCGCGCGGCTGGAGGTCCTGGGCGCGGCGATAGGCCTCCTCGGCGGCGGGCAGGTCACCCGCTTCCTTCAGCGCGTGGCCGAGTTGCACCCAGAGCGGCGCATCATGGGCCTGCTTGGCGAGGTAGCGGCGATACTGCGCCGCCGCCTCCGGCCAGTCCCGCCGGTCCCTCGCGGCATCCCCCGCATCGCGCGCGGCATGGGCCGCGTCGCGCTCCGCCTCGGCTGCCAGTCGCTCCGCATCGGCCACCAGGCGCGCTGCCTGTTCCTTGCGGCGCGCGGCACGGCGGGCCAGGAAGCGGGGGAGAATTGCGAATGGGTTCAAGCAAAAACTCCGGGGGTATGAACCTCATTCCCCCGGAGAGGCGCATGGCGTCAAGCGCGCGCCATCAAGCCCGGCGGTTCACCAGGGCTTCATAATCCTTCATCAGCGTCTCGGTGATCGCGCCCGGCGTGAAGTCCCGCGTGCCGATGCGCCGCACCGGCGTGACTTCCGCCGCCGTGCCGGCGAGGAACACCTCGGTCGCCTGGCTGAGCTCATCGGGGTGGATCACGCGCTCCACCACCTTCATCTGGCGCTTCTGCGCGAGGGCCATGACGGTGCGGCGGGTGATGCCGTCCAGGAAGCAGGTGGGCTTGGGCGTGTGGACCTCGCCATTCATTACGAAAAAGGCATTGGCGCCGGTCGCCTCGGCCAGGTCGCCCTTCCAGTCGAGCATCATGGCATCGTCGGCGCCCTCATCCATGGCGGCCTCCTTGCTCATCGTGCCGATCATGTAGAGGCCGGCGGCCTTGCTGGCGGTGGGCGCGGTGTCCGGGTGCGGGCGGCGCCACTTCGCCATGGCGAGGTTCACGCCCGTCATGCGCTGCTCCACGCCGAAATAGGCACCCCATTCCCAGACGGCGATGGCCAGCTGAACCTTGGTGCCGCGGGCGGCGACGCCCATCTCCTCCGAGCCGCGCCAGGCGATGGGGCGGACATAGGCGTTGGTCAGGTTGTTGCGGCGGAGGGTCTCGTTGCAGGCATCATCAATCTGTTGCGCGGTGTAGGGAATCTCGAAGCCGAGGATGCGACCGGATTGCAGCAGGCGCTCGGTATGCTCGCGCAGCTTGAAGATTTCACCACCGTAGCAGCGCTCGCCCTCAAAGACGGCGGAGGCATAATGCAGGCCATGGGAAAGGACGTGCAGCTTGGAATCGCGCCAGGGGCGGAATTCGCCATTCCACCAGATCACGCCGTCGCGATCATCGAAGGGAACCAGGGCCATGTATGTCCTCCATCGCGCCGTTTGAGACCCGAACGAAATGCCGGGGACTGGATCGGCGCATTATCCTGTCGTGTTGCCCGGTCTTTGTAGAATGACCGGAAAAATTGTGTCAATGAAGCTGACCGAAAACGGAAACATGGCAGCCATGTCGGACACCTTGAAGCGGGACAATGCCCGCGCCCCCAACCCCGTGACCTCGGGCGGCACGCGCAGCCTGCTGTTCCTGCGCGAGGAGGAACTGCGCCTCGCGCAGGACCTGCTATATTTCGGCTATCGTGACTTCACCGCGGGGGCGGACCGCATCCTCGCCACGCTGGAAATGGGGCGCGCGCATCACCGGGTGCTGCATTTCGTCGGCCGCGCTCCGGGCATCAAGGTGGGGGAGTTGCTCGCGATTCTCGACATCACGAAGCAATCCCTCGGCCGCGTCCTCCAGCCGATGATCGAGCAGGGCTATGTGCATCAGGCGCCCGGCCTGACCGACAAGCGCCAGCGCCTGCTGAGCCTGACCGAGCAGGGGGCGGCCCTGGAGCGCCGCCTGTTCGACGCCCAGCGCGAATGGGTGTTGCGCGCCTATCGCGAAGCCGGCCCCCAGGCGGTGGAGGGCTTCCGCCAGGTGATGCGCGGCCTGATGGGCCCCGAGGCCCGCCAGCAATTCGAGGCGCTGGAGCGCAGCGCCGCCCCCGGCCGCACCACCTCCACCTTCGCGCCCAACATTGGCGGGCCCCATCTTGGCCCCCGCACCGACACCAGAGGAGGCTGAACATGTCCGAGACCAGCGCCGACATCCTGGTGGTGGATGATGATTCGCGGCTGCGCGCGCTGCTGCAACGCTTCCTGACCGAGCAGGGCCACCGCGTCGCCGTCGCCGCCGATGCGACCGAGGCGCGCGCCGCCATCGAGGCCATGGCTTTCGACCTTCTCGTGCTTGACGTGATGATGCCGGGCGAGACCGGGCTGCAACTGGCCGAATATCTGCGGCGCGAGGGGCATGACACGCCCATCCTCATGCTCACCGCCCGCGGCGACCCCGATGACCGCGTGGCGGGCTTCGAGCATGGCGCCGATGACTACCTCGCCAAGCCCTTCGACCCGCGCGAATTGGCGCTGCGTATCCGCACCATCCTGCGCCGCGTGGCGCCCCGCGCCGCCCCCGCCGCCCTGCCGGAAGGCCCGATGCAACTGGGCCAACGCTGGTTCGATGCCGAGCGCTGCGAATTGCGCGGCCCCGAGGGCACGCAGCGCCTGACGGGTGGCGAGGCGGCGCTGCTCACCGCGCTCGCCCGCCGCGCGGGCGAAGTCCTCTCGCGGGAGGATATCGCCGTCGCACTCGGCACGCCCGATGCGGGGGAGCGCAGCGTGGATGTCCAGGTGACGCGCCTGCGTCGCAAGATCGAGACCGACCCGCGTGAGCCGCGCTTCCTGCATACCATCCGCCACAAGGGCTATGTGTTGAGGCCCGGCCCGTGAGCTTGCAGGGATCGAAGCTACCCCCCAGGCGGCTGGACAAATCCCTGCTGCGGGGCCTGGGCGTGCTGCTGCCGCGCGGACTGCTGGCGCGCACGCTGCTCATCATGCTGCTGCCGCTGATCGTGCTGCAGGCGGTGGCGCTGCAACTTTTCTATGGCGGGCATCTCGACGTCATCTCGCGCCGGCTTTCCGCGGGCCTGGCCGGCGATGTCGCCTTCGTGGCCCATCTGGTGGACCAGGCGCCGGAGCCGATGCGGAGCCAGATCCTGCGCGAGGGCAATTGGCGGCTGGGCCTCTCGCTCGGCTTCGAGCCGGGCCAGGTGCTGGGAACACCGCCCGCCCGCCCGGCCTGGATGCGCTTCCTGCCGCTGGAGGAGGATTTGGACCACGCGCTGCGCGAACGCATGAGCTTCGCCTTCGACGCCGATTGGCACAGTGACCCGCAGGCCATCGTCATCCGCGTGCAGACCGACACCGGCCTGCTTTCGGTCGAGTCCCCGCGCAAGCGGCTGTTCAGCACCACGCTCTACGTCTTCGTGCTCTGGCTCGTCGGCTCGGCGCTGCTCCTGGCGGGGATTGCGATCATCTTCATGAAGAACCAGGTGCGCGCCATTCGCCGCCTCGCCGAGGCATCCGAATCCTTCGGCTTTGGCCGGGATACGGCGCCCATCAAGCCCGAAGGCGCGCGCGAGGTGCGCCAGGCGGCGCTGGCCTTCAACGCCATGCAGGGGCGCATCCTGCGCTTCGTGAATCAGCGCACGGAAATGCTGGCCGGCATCAGTCATGACCTCCGCACGCCACTCACGCGCATGCGCCTCGCCATCGCCATGCTGCCGCGCTCGGCCGAGACGGCGGAGGATCTGGACGCGCTCAACCAGGATCTGGAGGAAATGGAGCGCATGGTGGAAACCTACCTCGCCTTCGCCCGAGGCGAGGGGATGGAGGCGCCGCGCCCCGCCGACCTCGTGGAGCTGGTGGAGGAAATGGCCGCCAAGTCCCGCCGCAGCGGCGCCGATGTGAGCGTGACCCTGCCCGAGTCGCTGACCATGCCGCTGCGCGCCGATGCGCTGAGGCGCGCGCTCGGCAATCTGCTGGATAATGCGCGCCGGCATGCGCGGCGCATGGCCATCGGCGTCACGCCGGTGCAGGAGGGGGGGCGGCATTGGGCGGAGCTGACGGTGGATGATGACGGCCCGGGCATCCCCGCCACCGACCGCGCGGAGGCCTTCCGGCCCTTCAGCTCCGGCTCGGCCACGGGGACGGGCCTGGGCTTGGCCATCGCGCGCGACATCGTGCGCGCGCATGGCGGCGAAATCCTGCTGGAGGAAAGCCCGATGGGCGGGCTGCGCGCCAGGATTCGCCTGCCGGTTTGAGCCCCGCCTACTCCACGCGGCCGATGCGCTGGACGGCGGCGACGAGGCGCGCGGAATCCTCGGCGAAGAAGCGCGCGAAATCCGGCGCGTCCAGGTAGCGCGGGGGCGAGCCCGCCGTCTCGAAGGCGCGCAGCAGATCGGCATCCTGCATGGCGGCGCGCAGGCTTTCGCGCAGGCGCAGCTGGATCGGCGCGGGGGTTGCGACGGGCGCGAAAAGCCCGGCCCAGATATAGAACTCGACGTCCCGGAAGCCCGCTTCCATGAAGGTCGGCACATCGGGGAAGGCGGGCGCGCGCTCACGCCCCCAGCAGCCCAGCACGCGCAGCCGGCCGGTCTGGACATGCTGCGTCAGCGTCCCCGGCGCGCTGGCCAGCGCCTGGATATTGCCCGAGAGCAGCGCGGTGATCGCCGGCCCCGCCCCCTGGAAGGGCACATGCAGCAGGCGGAGCTGTGCGGAGGAGGCAAACATCTCCATCGCCACATGCAGCGTCCCATAGGCCCCGGACGAACCATAGGGGATATCGCCGGGCCGGGCGCGGGCGGCGGCGACGAATTCCGCCAGGTTCCGCCAGGGCGCATTGGCCGGCACGGCCAGCATGGTGGGGTCGGCATTCACCAGCCCGATGGGGGCGAATTGATCCACCGTATAGGGCGGCGCGCGGCCGAACAGACGTTCGGCCTCGGGGATCACGGCGAGCGAGGAGAGCGCCATGAGCAGCGTCTGCCCATCGGCGGGGGCGCGGGCCACGAAGCCCGAGCCGATGGCGCCGGCGCCGCCCGGGCGGTTCTGCACCACCACGGGCTGGCGCAGGTTGCGCTCCATGGCGGCCGAGACCGGGCGCGCGGCCAGATCAGCCTGGCCGCCGGGCGGAAAGCCCACGACCATGGTGAGGGGCCGCGTCGGGAAGTCGCTGGCCTGTGCGGCACCCTGTCCGGTGCCTTGGGCGGCAGCGGTGCCGGGCAGAAGGGCCAGTAGGCCGCGGCGCGGAAGCCTCATGCGGCGGCGGCCTCGGGATCTTCGGGCAGGCGGGGGGCAACCTGCTCGCCGCCACGGGGCGGTTCATAAAAGGCAGCGGCGCGCGGGAAGCCTGCGGCGCGAGGCGCCTGCTCCGGCAGGGTGCAGATTTGCGTCGCCGTCAAAGGCCGGCGCCGAAGCATGGGCAAGGGGCTAGGTCCGCGCAAGAAAATTCCTCCCACCGAATGTATCACGCAATAGTCGCAATCGTTGCGTTAGGCTACCCGATTCTCCAAAATCCCAATGCCGGGGACTTCGATCCGCACCACATCGCCCGAGGCGAGGAAGCGCGGCGGAGAGAAACCAATGCCCACGCCAGCCGGGGTACCGGTGGCGATGACGTCGCCCGGCTCCAGCGTGATGGCGGCGCTGATCGCCTCGATCAGCGTGGGAATGTCGAAAATCAGGTCCGAGACGGGGGCGTGCTGCCGGCGCTCGCCATTCACCCAGGTGGTGAGGGTGAGGGCGGTGGGATCAGGCACTTCGTCGGCGGTGAGGATGGCGGGGCCCATGGGGCAGAAGCTGTCCAGCCCCTTGCCCAGGATCCATTGGCTGTGGCGCTTCTGCAAATGCCGCGCCGTCACGTCGTTGATGATGGTGTAGCCAAAGACGTGGCGCAGGGCTTCGGCCTTGGTGATGCCGCGGCCAGCTTTCCCGATCACCACACCCAGCTCGCCCTCGTAATCCAGGCCGCCGGTCGGGTCGAGATGGCCCAGGATGGGCTCGCCCGTCGCGATGATGCTGGTATGCGGCTTGCTGAACACCACGGGGAAGGGCGGCACCACATCCTTCGCGCCGCCATCGAAGCCGGAGCCCGCGAATTCCTTGGCGTGTTCATGATAATTCTTGCCGACGCAGAACACGTTCTTCGGCGGGCGCGGGATGGGGGCGAGAAGCCGCGCCTCGGTGACAATGGGCGCATCGCCAATGCTCGGCATGCGGCCGGAAGCGATGAGGCCCAGCATGTCTCGTGGCAGCGAGGAATCCATGGCGGTGATGTCGCGCACGGCGCCCGAAGCATCCAGGGCGCCAACGCGGGCGCCCATGCCATCCGTAAAGGTCACAAGCCGCACGTCATGCCCCCGTCACATTTAGTGGCGGGGGTGAAGCAGCTTTTCGTGGACGTTACAAGACAGGCGCTGCGGGTGACTGGAGCGCAATTTCGATGGCCCGCGCCGCCTGGAAGCACAAATCGTCGCGATACAGCCCCGCCGCCACCTGCACGGCGCGCGGCATGCCCTCGGAATCGAGGCCCACGGGCACGGAAATCGCCGGCTGGCGGGTCAGGTTGTGGGCGAAGGTCCAGGGCGCCCAGTCGCGCCAGAGCGACATGCGCGGGTTGATCGTCGGCTGGTCGGCCGCGAAGGCGGCGGTGGGGGTGCAGGGGGTGAGCATGATGTCGTAATGCTGGTGGAAGCGTGCCATGGCGTGCGCCGCCTCGATCCGCAGCGCGTCGGCGGCGACGAAATCCACGGCGCTCATCAGCCCCTCGGCGGCGGCGACATCGGCGATGCCCTCATCCAGCAAATGGCGCTTATCCTCGGGCACGGAGGCCACCAGGCGGGCCAGCGCCACGCCCCAGACGCGGCCGAAGATGGCGCGGATATCGGGCAGTTGCGGGTCCGCCTCCTCGATGATGGCGCCGGCCGCTTCCAGGGCGCGGGCGGCCACCTTCAGGGCGGTCTCGCCATCGGCGTCCAGCGGCGCGTCAAAGCCCATGCGGCGGACGATGGCCACGCGCAGGCCCTTCACGCCACCCTCGATGCCATCGCGCCACTCGCGCTTGTCATCGGGAAGCGAGAAGGGGTCGCGCAGGTCATGCCGGGCCATGGCGTTCATCATGAGCGCCGCATCGCGCACGCTGCGCGCCATCGGGCCGGCAACGGCGACATTGGCGAAGGCGCCGAGCGGCCATTGCGGGATGCGCCCGAAGCTCGGCTTCACGCCCACCACGCCGCAAAACGCCGCCGGAATCCGGATCGAGCCGCCGGCATCGGTGCCAATATGCAGCGGCCCGAAGCAGGCCGCCGCAGCAGCACCCGCCCCGCTGGAGGAACCACCGGGAGTGCGCTCGCGATTCCAGGGGTTGCGGGTGATGCCGTGCAGCGGGCAATCGCCCGGCGATTTCCAGCCGAACTCAGTGGTGGTCGTCTTGCCGATGATGACGGCGCCAGCAAGCTTCAGGCCCAGCACGGCGGGCGCATCCTCGCTCGCGGGGGTGGTGTCCGTCGTGCGGCTGCCGCGCCGCGTGGGAAAGCCCGCGACGTTCAGCAGATCCTTCACGGTGACGGGCACGCCATCCAGCGCGCCCATGGGGCGGCCCGCGGCCCAGCGCGCCTCGCTCTCGCCCGCCTGTTGCAGGGCGCGGGGATTGAGGGCGGCGAAGGCATTCACCCAGGGGTTCATCCGCGCGATGCGCTCGGTGACGGCCTTCAGGGCTTCCACCGGCGAAAGGGCGCGGCGGGCATAGAGGGAGAGAAGCTCCTCGGCTTCCATCAGGGCAGGGTCGGTCTGGGTCATTCACGCAGGATGCCCCCGCACGCGCCCGGCGTCACCTGGGCGCGGCCCAATCAGCGCCAGTTGCGTGGCGGGCCGCTCGGGTTCGGCGCGGTGGAGCAGCTCAGGATGGTGACGGTCGCGGATGGGCTGGCGAGCGTGGCCGGGAGGGGCGGGATGAGTCCCCGGATCAACACCACCCCATCCGCGCCTGGTGGACGGGCACCCGTATGTTCGGAGGTCGTGACGGTGCGCGTGACGCCAGTGCCCGTCAGTGTCACCTGGACGCCGAAGCTGATCCAGTTGCTGCCGGCATTGTTGTAGCTGAAGACCAGCTGGGTTCCGTCAGCGCTCGATGTGACCTGCCGCGCGGTGATCGAGCAGCCATTATTATTGGCATGATTCAAGGTGATGGAGGTCGCGGGCACAAAGATCTGCGCCTGGGCGGGGGCGGGGGCGATGACGGCAAGGCCGCCCAGCAACGCCAGGGTCGGAATTCTGAACATGGATGCTTCTCCTGAATCGGACGGGCCTTGGCCAGCATCGCCGCAGCATGCGCGTCTATGCCAATCGGACGCGGCGATACGCCCCAAAGCCGATGCCTATCGCCAGGCGCCCGCGACCGGCACCGCCGGCGGCCCGGCGCGCGTCTCACCGCAGTTCCGGGAAGTCCTCCTCACGGAACTCGGCCTGCCCGCGGGCGCCGGTGGCGAAGCGCCTCTCCTCCATCTGGCGCAGTTCGATGCGGCGGATTTTGCCCGAGATGGTCTTGGGCAGGTCATAGACCTCCAGCCGGCGCAGGCGCTTATAGGGGGCCAGCCGCTCGCGCAGGTGCCGGAAGATGGAGAGCATGGTGGCTGCGTCCGGCTCCACGCCCTCGGCCAGCACGATGTAGCCCTTGGGCACGGCCAGGCGCACGGCGTCGGGCGCGGGCACCACGGCGGCTTCCACCACGGCCTCATGCTCGATCAAGGCACTTTCCAGCTCGAAGGGAGAGATGCGGTAGTCGGAGGCCTTGAACACATCATCCGCGCGGCCGACATAGGTGAAGTAACCCTCGGCATCGCGCGTCGCGACATCGCCGGTGCGGTAGGCGATGGAACCCAGCGGCGCGAAGCTGCCATCATCATTCTGGTAGCCCTGCATCAATCCCATGGGCGGCGGGTCGAGCAGGAGGGAGACCTCGCCTTCCTCCACCTCCTGGTCGTCGGGATTGAGCAGGCGGATGCGGTAGCCGGGCGATTCCTGGCCCATGCTGCCAGGCTTCACCTTCTGGCCGGGGAAGCTCGCGATTTGCAGCGTTGTCTCGGTCTGGCCGTAGCCCTCGCGGATGGTCATGCCCCAGATCTTCTGGACATGCTCGATCACCTCGGGGTTCAGCGGCTCACCCGCCGAGCAGACTTCGCGCAAGCTCCCCCGGTGCGGCGCCATGTCCTGCTGCACCATCATGCGCCAGACGGTGGGGGGCGCGCAGAAGGTGTTCACGCCCTGGGCGGCCATCATCTCCAGCGTCCTACGCGCATCAAAGCGCGGCTGGTTGTTGACCAGGATGGTAGCGCCCGCATTCCAGGGGGCGAAGACATTGCTCCAGGCATGCTTGGCCCAGCCGGGCGAGGAGATGTTGAAATGCAGATCGCCTGGCTGCAGCCCCAGCCAATACATCGTGATCAGGTGACCGACCGGGTAGGAGCATTGGTCATGCAGCACGAGCTTGGGCTTGGCCGTGGTGCCGGAGGTGAAATAGAGCAGCAGCGGATCGCGCGCCCGTGTCACGCCCTGGGGCGTGAAATCGGCGCTGTTCTCCAGCAGCGCGTCGTAATCCACCCAACCCGTGGCACCGCCCACGGCGATGCGTGAGACCTTGGGATCAAGCCCCTCGAATTTTTGGGCATCGGCGCCATTGGCGACCACATGCTGCACCCGGCCGCGCTCGAAGCGATCCTTCAAATCGGCCGGCGTCAGCAGGGTGGTGGCGGGGATGACGACGGCGCCGAGCTTTTGCGCCGCCAGCATCGTCTCCCAAAGCGGCGCGATATTGCCGAGCATCATCAGGATGCGGTCGCCGCGCTTCACCCCCATGCCGCGCAGCCCATTGGCCAGGCGGCTGGAATCGGCGGAAAGCTGGGCGAAGCTGCGGGTGGTGGCGCCTTCGCCCAAAATCCGCAGCGCCTCGGTGTTGCCCCCTGGGCCGCGCGCCAATTCGGCGTCGAACCAATCGAGCGCGTAGTTGAAGTGCTCCAGCGCGGGCCAGCGGAAATTGCGGTGCGCGGCGGCGTAATCGCCGCGATGGGCGAAAAGCAGGTCCCGCGCCTGTTTGAAGGACTCGTTGCTCATCAGGGCCTCCCCGCCTTGTGCTTATGTGGGAAGGGTAGGGCCTGGACGGCTACCCCGCAAACGGATCCCGCAGCGCGATGGTGTCATCGCGGTCCGGCGAGGTGCTGAGCATCATCACCGGCGCTTCCACCAGTTCCTCGATTCGGCGCACATATTTCACCGCCTGGGCGGGAAGCTGGGCGTAGCTGCGGGCACCGCGCGTGGAGCCGGACCAGCCTTCCATCGCCTCGAAGATCGGCTCGGCCTTGGCCTGGGCGCGCATGGCGGCGGGAAGGTGGCGCATTTCCACGCCATCCACGCGATAGCCGGTGCAGATTCGCAGTTCCGGCAGCCCGTCCAGCACGTCGAGCTTCGTCAGGACAAGGCCCTTCACACCGCCGATCTTCACCGCCTGGCGGACCATGGCGGCGTCGAACCAGCCGCAGCGGCGCGGGCGGCCCGTGACGGTGCCGAATTCATGGCCGCGCTCACCCAGCAGCTTGCCCGTCGCGTCATGCAGTTCGGAGGGGAAGGGGCCGGAACCCACGCGCGTCGCATAGGCCTTGGCGATGCCGAGCACCAGGCCGATGGCATCCGGCCCCACGCCAGCGCCCGCCGCCGCATTGCCGGCCACGGTGTTGCTGCTGGTCACATAGGGGTAGGTGCCGTGATCCACGTCGAGCATCACGGCCTGCGCGCCCTCGAAGAGCACGCGCTTGCCCTCGTGCCGGGCGCGGTCCAGCCGCTCCCATACGGGTTCCGAATAGGGGAGGAGCTGGGGGGCCAGGGCCAGCAGCGCATCGAGCAGCGGCTGCTTCTCGAAGGGCGTGGCGCCCAGGCCGCGCAGCAGCGAATTGTGGTGCAGCAGCAATTCGTCGAGCTTGGCGGAGAGTGTCTCGGGCTCGGCCAGGTCGCAGAGGCGGATGGCGCGGCGGCCCACCTTGTCCTCATAGGCGGGGCCGATGCCGCGGCCCGTGGTGCCGATCTTGTCCTCGCCGCGGGCTGCCTCGCGCGCGCGGTCCAGCGCCGGGTGCAGCGGCAGGATCAGCGGCACATTGTCGGCGATGCGGAGATTGTGCGGCCCGACATCCAGCCCCTGGCCGCGCACCTTGGCGATTTCGCCCAGCAGCGCATCGGGGTCCAGCACCACGCCATTGCCGATGACGCCGAGCTTGCCGCGCACCACGCCTGAGGGCAGCAGCGAAAGCTTATAGGTGGTGTCACCCACCACCAGCGTGTGGCCGGCATTGTGGCCGCCCTGGAAGCGCACCACGATATCGGCGCGGCTTGCCAGCCAATCCACAACCTTGCCCTTGCCTTCGTCGCCCCATTGGGCGCCGATCACGGCGACATTGGCCATAACGCTTAACCTTTCTGAACCAGCGGGACGGGGTTTGCGCCATCCCAGACATGGGTGCAACGCAGCGCCCCGGCCGAATCCTCGGCCGAGAGGGCTGCCACGGTGGCAAAGCCTTGCTCGCGAAGGGCGGAACTCGCGTGGGCCGAGGAGCCGAGCGGCAGGAAGCAGCGCGGGCGCGGCCGTGTCATGGGCGCCGCGCGCAGCACGGCATCGGGGTAGAGTGTCATGCCCGTCGCCGGCTCGTCATTCGCCGAGAGATAACGCCCGCCCTTGGCCAATTCGCCGGAACCGCCGGGGCCGAAGATCGTGAAGGCGACGCCCACATGATAGCGGAAGCCGCGGAATTCCACGGGATCGAGCGTGATGCGAAGCCCCGGCGCGCGGGCGGCGATGGCCTCGATGATGCGGGCCGCGTTCTCCGCGATGGCGCGCGCGGCTTCGGGCAGATCGGCCTCGCGCAGCACGGAGAGCGCATGGTCAGCCGGGCCGGCGGCGGCCAGCAAGCGGGGCAGCAGCAGCGCCACGGGGCCGGCGCCTTCGGCCAGCGCGGTGACGGCGGCGGTGTCCTTGCGGTCCAGCGCATGGATCAGCCGCTGGGCCAGCGCATCATGGATGCCGGCGGCGGCCAGCAGCGCCTGGGCCATGCGGGGCAGGGTCACATCCAGCGTGATGCCGATGACGCCGACGCGGGCCAGCGCCTCGGCCGCGACCAGCGCGACCTCCGCATCGGCTTCCGGTGCCGCACCGCCGATCAATTCCACGCCGGCCTGGGCCAATTGGCGCGAGGGGGCGAGTTCGCTGCCGCGCACGCGCAGCACCTGGCCGGCATAGCATAGCCGCAGCGGCCGGGCCTGGAGGGCGAGGCGCGTGGCGGCGATGCGCGCCACCTGCGGCGTGGTGTCGGCCCGCAGGCCCATCATGCGCTGGCTGACGGGGTCCATCAGGCGGAAGGTCTGCTCGGCCACGGCGGCGCCGGAGCCAGCCAGAAGGCCTTCCTCGAATTCGAGCAAGGGCGGCTTCACGCGCTCATAGCCGTAGCGGGCGAAACCCTCCATCAGCGCCTCGACGAGCGCGGCTTCGCGCTCCGCCTGGGGGGGCAGCAGGTCCATCAGCCCGGCCGGCAGCAGGCCGGGCGGCGACACAGGGGAGGGGCCATCATTCATGCGGTTACCATCTGTGGCAGTCAGGATGCTGACCGGCAAGATGCCGGTATGGCATAAGAGGCACCATGAATCGTCGAACCCTCCTGATCCTCCCCTTATTCCTGGCCGCCTGCGACGTGGATCCGGTGACGGATTACCTGGGCGGGATTGGCGATCCGGTGCGGGGGGCGGCGCTGTTCGCGCCCCGAAACCTCGGCGATACCTCGCGCTGGCGGGGTGATCCGGGGAGTGCCGCCATCGCCGCGGCGCAGCTGGAATTCCTGGCGCGGAGTTTTCGGGAGAACCCGCTTTACGCCGTGAACAGCAACCCCGCGACCAGCCAGACCCTCGATTCGGCGGTGCGGGAAATGCGCCAGGCCCTCGGCATCCGCCTGGATGCGCGCAACGCCGATGTGGAAATCCTGCTGCGCCGGGCGGGCGAGGCGCTGCGCGAGGGCAGCGAGGCCCGCGCTTTGGTGGCGCTGACCGGCCCCGATTTCACCGAACCCCCCGCCGAAGTGCTGCGCCGCCTGGGGGATTTGCCGCGGCTTCGCATCGTGGCGGCGGCGGCGGGGATGGCGGCCAATGAGATCAGCCCCGGCCGGAGGCGCTGAATCAGGCCTCGCCGATGCAATCCAGCATGGCGGCGTCCAGCGCCTCGGAGGGTGCCTTGCCGCCCCAGAGGACGAATTGGAAGGCGGGGAAGAAGCGCTCGCACTCCGTCACCGCGATATCCACCATATCCTCCAGCGATTCGGCCGAGGCGCCGGGCGCGCCGCGCAGCAGCACGGCATGGCGGAAGACGGGCACGCCCTCATCGCTCTCCAGGCCGAAATGGCCGATCCAGAGGCGTTCATTGGCCAGGGCCAGCAATTCAAACAGGGGCGCGCGGCGCGTATCGGGCACCTTCACCTCGAAGGCGCAGGAGAAGTGCATGGCGCTGATCTCGGGCGCCCAGGAGAAGAACAGGGTGTAGTTGCACCATTTGCCCGGCGCCTCGGCCGCCATTTCGCCGTCGGAGCGGCGCTCGAAGGTCCATTCATTGGCGATGACGATCTGCTCGAGTACGTCGAGCGGGTTGGTTGCGCGGTCTTCGGCAACCTCGGCCAGCATTCCGGACATGTGGCACTCCCCAGGGTACCCCGGTTGCGATCGCGCGCCAGGCCCCGGGCGGGCCTTGGCGCGTGGGTGGCGGATTGGGCGTACCCCAGGGATTGGGGTGGGGCATCCGATTCACCACCACCTTTAGGGTATGGCACCGTAAATCCGCGCCGCAAGCCCTTCCGATGGGAAGAAGCTGTGAATAACTCGGGTCAATCCACCGGCAGGAAAATGAAAATCACCGCCATGACGAGGCATCCCATCGCGGCGAAATAGGTCCAGCGCAGTTGTTCCCCCAGGAACATCACGCTGAACACGGCAAAGACGCCCAGCGTGATCACCTCCTGCATCACCTTCAGTTGCTGGCCGGTGAAAGCACCCGAGGCGTAGCCGATGCGATTGGCGGGGACGGCCAGGCAATATTCGAAAAAGGCGATGCCCCAGGAGATGAGCACCGCGACATAGACCATGATGCGTTCGCTTGCGCTCACTTTCATGGTCTCGCCACTGCTGAGAGCGGGATTCAACATTTTCGGCGATTCCGCCTCAACGCATCCCGCTCTAAAGCGGCCAGGCGGGGGCTTTCAGATGCCCATACCAGGCGAAGGTCATGAGGATGTTGCTGCCGATCAGCAGCAGGGGCGTCAGCCAATAGGCGTTCATGGTTCTGCGATGGCGCCCAGCGGTTGCGCCCCGCGCGGCGCCGGCGGCAGGCGCTTCAGCAGCCAGAGCATGATGCACAGGGCCGGCAGGGCGGCGGCCGTGGTCATCAGGAAGAAGTTGGTCCAGCCGAGCGCCTCGGCCCATTGCCCGGACCAGGCGCCCAGGAAGCGCAGCGGCACGGCGGCCAGCGAGGAGAGCAGCGCATATTGCGTGGCGCTGAAGGCCCGGTTCGTCAGCCCGGTCAGGTAGGCGACGAAGGCGGCATCTGCCAGGCCATCGGTGAAGTTCTCGATTCCCACCTGGGCATAGAGCATGCCGATATCCCGCCCGGCCCAATACAGCGCGACATACATGAGGTTGGAGAACATCTGCAGCAGCCCGGTGATCACCAGCGCCCGCCCCACGCCGATCTTCGCCACCAGGAAGCCGCCCGCCAGCACGCCGGCCAGCGCCATCACCAGGCCGAACGCCACGGCCACCTGCGCCACATCGCCACGGGTGAAGCCGATGGCGCGGTAGAAGGGCGGCGTCATGATGCCGGCCAGCGCTTCGCCCAGCTTGAACAGCACGATGAAAAGCAGGATGGCCAGCCAGTATTTGCGGCGCATGAAATCCGCGAAGGGGTCCACCACCGCGAGCTTCATGCGGCGCGGCCAGGACATGGCCTCGCGCGGGGGGGCTGCGGGCTCGGGCGCAAACAGCACGGCGATGAAGCCGATGCCCACCAGCCCCGCGCAATAGGCGAAGGCGCCCTCCCAGCCCACCAGGCCCACCATGCCCAGCGCCCCGGCATTGGCGGCCAGCAGCGCGAAGCGATAGCCCCAGACATAGCAGGCAAAGCCATAGCCCTGCTCCTGCTCCTCCAGCGTTTCGATCCGCCAGGCGTCAATCACGATATCCTGCGTGGCCGAGAGGAAGGCAACGACGACGGCGACGGCGGCGGTGAGCCAGGCGGCACTGGCAGGGTCGGTGAAGCCGAGCGCCAATATCGCCAGCATCAGTGGCGGCTGGATGGAAGCCAGCCAGCCGCGCCGCCGGCCCAGGGCGCGGAAGAAGGGCGGCGCCACATGATCCATCACCGGTGACCAGAGGAATTTCAGCGAATAGGCCGTGCCGATCAGCGCCGTGAAGCCGATGGCGGCCAGCGAGATGTTGCTCTCGGAAAACCATTGCCGCAGCACGAAGCCGGTCAGGGGCAGGGGCACGCCGGCAGCGAAGCCCAGCGCCAGCATGATGAGGAATCGGCGGTCACGGAACAGGACGAGCATGCGGTGAAGGCTACCGAGCGATGCGCCGCGCCGCCAGTTCCGCCCGCAGCCCTGGCGCGAGATACCCCCGGCCCGCCATTCGCGCGAGACCATGATGCGTTCGCTTGCGCTCACTTTCATGGTCTCGCCACTGCTGAGAGCGGGATTCAACGTTTTCGGCGATTCCGCCTCAACGCATCCCGCGCTAAACGCAGCCCATGGACATCACGCGCTTCTTCCTGATCCGCCACGCCCTGGTCGTGCCTTCGGCGCGGGCCATGCTCTATGGCAACATGGATGTGGTGCTGTGCGACGACGCCCTGCGCGAGGAGGCGGCGCTGTATCGCTGGCTGGCCGCGCGCCTGCCGCGCCCGGCGCGCTGGGTGGTCACGCCGCTGAGCCGCACGCGGGCCACGGCGGCGGCCATCTTCGCCGCCGGCTACCCCGAGCAGCCCTTGGTGGTGGAACCCGACATGGCCGAGCAGTCGCTCGGCGAATGGCAGGGCATAACCCACGAAGCCCTGACCGAGCGCCTGCGCCACCCGCCTCACCCCTTCTGGCCCCATGCGGCGGCCGAGCGCCCGCCCGGTGGCGAGAGCGTGGATGATGTGCGCGAGCGCGTGGGCCCCGTGCTGGAAGGGCTGACCACCGGCCTGCCCGGTCAGGATATCGTGATGGTGGCGCATGGCGGAACCATCCGCGCCGCCATCTCCCATGCGCTGAAGCTGGATGGCCACCAGGCCTTGACCTTCTCGGTGAGGAACCTCTCGTTGACGCGGCTGGAAAAGCACGGGGCGGATTGGCGGGTGGTCTCGGTCAATGAGGAGCCCTGGCTGATGGAAAACCCGCCCTCGTCGTGAAAGCCCTTCCGGCGCGGCACAACCGCCGCTAGAAACCTTCTCTTGCGAAGGGTTATCGGGGGAAGCTCATGCGCCTTGTCATTCTGGCCGCCGCGGCGGCGCTGCTTTCGGCTTGCGCCGGCTCACCGGGGGGCAATGCGCCGCAATCCCTGGTGGATCGCTCGGCCCTTACCGTGCAGGATATTCTTTCCGCCGAAAATGATCGGCTGGATGCCGCCAGCGTGCTGCGGCGCGCGCGCGGCGCCGTGGTCTGCCCGCAAAGCTTCCGCGCCGCCTTCTTCGCCGGCGGCTCGGGCGGGAATTGCGTGCTGGTGGGGCGGGATGCCGCCGGTTCCTGGTCCTCGCCCGCCTTCTACGCGGTGGGCAGCGGCAGCTTCGGCTTACAGGCCGGCATCCAGGACAGCCAGACCCTTTTGCTGCTGATGAATGACCGCGCGCTGAACGCCATCATTGATCGCCAATTCACCCTCGGCGCCGATGCCTCGCTCGCCATCGCGCATCTGGGCGGCTCGGTCGAGGGGGCGACCACCACGGCGATGGGGGCGGATATCCTGTCCTTCTCGCGCTCGCGCGGGTTGTTTGCGGGCCTGGCGCTGGAGGGCTCGGTGCTGAACCCGATGCCTGACTGGAATGCCGCCTATTATGGGCGTGAGGTCACGGCGCGGGATATCGTGCTCAGCATGTCCGCCCATAATCCCGGCGCCGATCCGCTGCGGGCGGCGCTGATGCGCTTCGGCGCCCAGTCGGCTGCGGCGCCCGCTGCCGCAGTCATGCCGGTGGCGAGCCCCGCCAGCATGGGCACCGCCGCGCCCCGCGGGAGCGTGGGCCGGACGACCCTGCCGCCACCTCCGCGCTGAGCCTCCGTTTCGCAGGTAGCGTCTTTGGTCTAGACTGGCACCGTGCTTGAAACGCCTCCCTTCTGGAAGACCAACACGCTCGACGCGATGACCCGCGCCGAGTGGGAAAGCCTGTGCGATGGCTGCGGCCGCTGTTGCCTGCACAAGCTGCGCGAGGATGACACGGGCCTGCTGCACCACACCGAGATCGCCTGCCGCCTGCTGGACATCGCGACGGCCCGCTGCACCGACTACCCCAATCGCAAGCGCCGCGTGCCCGATTGCATCCGGCTGACGCCCGCGCGCCTGCAAAAGATTGATTGGCTGCCCCCCACCTGCGCCTATCGCCTGGTCGCCGAGCGGCGGGACCTGCCCGAATGGCACCCGCTGCGCTCGGGCGATCCCGAGAGCGTGGTGCGCGCGGGCGTCTCCGTCCGGGGCCGGGTCGTGCCCGAGCGCGAGGCCGGCGCTTCCGAGGACCACATCGCCACCTGGCCCGGGAACTGGCCGAAACGCGCGGGCCAGAAGCCCGCCATCGGCTCCCTGGACGAGCAAGTCTTGAAAGGACCCACTCCATGAAGAACGCCCTGTTCGGCGGCATCAACGCCGCCGTCCTCACCGCGATGAAGCCCGACTTCACGCCCGACCTCGACCGCATGGCCGGTCACGCCAGGTGGCTGCTGGCCAATGGCTGCAACGGCCTGGGCATCATGGGCACGACCGGCGAGGCGAATTCCTTCGGCCTGCATGAGCGCAAGCAGATCCTGGAAGGGCTGATTGCCCGCGGCGTTCCCGCCTCGGCCATGATGCCGGGCACGGGCTGCGCCTCGCTGACGGACACGGTGGAGTTGACGATCCATGCGCGCGAGCAGGGCTGCCGCGGCGTGCTGCTGCTGCCGCCCTTCTACTACAAGGCCCCGAGCGATGACGGCCTGTTCGCCTATTTCGACGAGGTGGCCAAGCGCGTCGGTGGCGGTATCGCCCTGTATCTCTATCATTTCCCGCAGCAATCGGCGGTGCCCTTCAGCCTCGGCCTGATTGGCCGCCTGCTGGACGCGCATCCGGGCGTCTTCAAGGGCGTGAAGGACAGCTCGGGCGACTATGCGAACATGAAGGCGATGATTGACGCCTTCGCCAGCCGTGGCTTCGAGGTGTATTCGGGCTCGGACGAATATGTGCAGAAGATCCTGGCCGAGGGTGGGGCCGGCTGCATCACGGCCGCTTCCAACTGCAACAGCCATTGGGGCGGCATCGTCTATGCCAGCCGCACCGGCCCCGAGGCCGATGCGGCCCAGGCCATGCTGACCGCGACGCGCCGCGCGGCCACCGCCGTGCCGCTGATCCCCGGCCTGCGCGAGATCATCGCGCGCAGCACCGGTGATGACGGCTGGCGCATCATTCGCCCGCCGCATCTGCCGCTCTCCAAGGCCGATGGCGACAAGGCCTGGGCCACCTGGGAAGCGACCGGCGCCCTGCCGCTGCCCGGCATGCCCGCCGCCAAGCACGCGGCGGAGTAGGCAGGTTGGCCGGGCCGCTGCGCTGCCGGGAGCCGGCGGTTCCAGTTTTGCAGATCGACGATGACAAGCTCCGCGTCATCCGCTGGGATTTCGGCCCCGGCGCCGAGACCGGCTATCACCGGCATGGCTGGCTTTACGTCGTGGTGCCGATGATGGATGGCGAATTGCTCGTCGAATATCCTGACGGCACGACGAGCAAATCCTTGCTCAGGAAGGGCGAGGCATATCACCGCGTCGCTGGCGTTGAGCACAATGTGGTGAATGCCGGCGCTGGCCCGCTGAGCTTCGTCGAGACCGAGGTGAAGGCCTTCCCTGGTTAGGAGCGGCTTTCAGAAGAAGGGCCAGGAGGCCAGGTTTTCTGGCCAGGTTTTCTGGCCGGAGAGCGCGAGAGGGCGGAGCCCTTTCGCAAATTGCTTGAGCGCGAGAGGGCGGAGCCCTTTCGCAAATTGCTTGAGCGCGAGAGGGCGGAGCCCTTTCGCAAATTGCTTGAGCGCGAGAGGGCGGAGCGCTTTCGCAAATTGCTTGAGCGCGAGAGGGCGGAGCGCTTTGGCTTCCCCTCACTCCACCGTCACGCTTTTTGCCAGGTTGCGCGGCTGGTCCACATCCGTGCCCTTCAGCACGGCGACGTGATAGGCCAGGAGCTGCACCGGAATGGCGTAGAGGATGGGCTGCGCGAAGACGCCCACCTCCGGCAGCACGATGACCCGTTCCGCGAAGCGTTGCAGCCCCGCGGCACCTGCCGGGTCGGTGAAGGCCATGATTCGCCCGCCTCGCGCCGAGGCCTCTTGCAGGTTGGACAGCGTCTTCTCGTAAAGCGGCCCTGAGGGGCAGAGCGCGATGACCGGCACCTGGTTGTCAATCAGCGCGATGGGGCCATGCTTCATCTCGCCCGCCGCATAGCCCTCGGCGTGGATGTAGCTGATCTCCTTGAGCTTCAGCGCGCCTTCCATGGCGATCGGAAAGAGCGGCCCGCGCCCCAGGAACAGCACATCCCGCGCGCCCGCCACCTCGGCGGCGAGCGCCTTGATCTGGGCGTCGCGGTCCAGCACCTCCGCCGCCTTGTGCGGCACTTCCAGCAGGGATTTGGCGATCTCCGCCGCATGCGGGGCGGTGAGTTTGCCCCTTGCGCGCCCCAGGCCGATGGCCAGGCAGGCCAGCACCGCGAGTTGCGCCGTGAAAGCCTTGGTGGAAGCGACGCCGATCTCGGGGCCGGCCACCGTCAGCACCGTCGCATCGCTTTCGCGCGCCATGCTGCTTTCGGGCACATTGACGACGGAGAGGATGCTCTGCCCGTTCTCCCGCAGCAGCTTCATCGCCGCCATGGTATCCGCCGTCTCGCCCGACTGGCTGACGAGAATGGCTGCGCCGCCTTCGGCCAGCGGCGGGTCGCGGTAGCGCAGTTCGCTCGCCACATCGGCATCCACCGGGATACGCGCCAGTTGCTCGATCCAGTAGCGCCCGACCTGAGCGGCGAGGAAGGCCGAGCCGCAGGCCGTCATGGTGATGCGCGGCACGGCAGCAGGGTCGAAGGGCAGGCGGGGCAGGTTCACTTCCAGCGAGCGCGGGTCGAGATATTGCCGCAGCGTGTCACCCAGCACGGCCGGGTGCTCATGGAGTTCCTTCTCCATGAAGTGCCGGTAATTTCCCTTGCCCGTCGTGGCGCCCGAGACGGAGGTGGTGCGGATTTGGCGCGTCACGGGCTTGTCGTGGATGTCGAAGAAGCGCGCATCATCCTGGGAGAGCACCGCCCAGTCGCCCTCATCCAGATAGGCGATGCGGCGGGTCAGCGGGGCGAGGGCCAGCGCGTCCGATCCCACGAACATCTCGCCATCGCCGAAACCCACGGCCAGCGGCGCGCCCTGCCGGGCCACGATGAGCGTCTTCGCCTCGCTCGCGAACATCATGGCCACCGCGAAGGCGCCCTGGACGCGCTTGAGCGCGGCGGAAGCCGCCTGCTCGGGCGTGGCGCCCTGGCTCAGCAGGTCATCGAGCAGCAGGCAGAAGGTCTCGGTATCCGTCTCAGTCTGGAAGACGGCCCCCTTGGCTTCCAGCTCATGCCGGAGCTCGGCGTAGTTCTCGAAGATGCCGTTATGCACCACGGCCAGGCGTGGCGTGGCGTGGGGATGCGCGTTGCGCTCGACCGGCGCGCCATGCGTGGCCCAGCGCGTATGGCCGATGCCGGTGGTGCCGCTGAGGGGGGATTGCGCCAGCACCTCGGCCAGGTTGGCCAGCTTGCCCTCGGCGCGGCGGCGCTCGATCCGGCCTTCCACCAGGGTCGCGATGCCGGCGCTGTCATAGCCGCGATATTCCAGGCGCTTCAGGGCTTCCAGCAGACGCGGGGCGGCTGCTTCATGGCCAATGACGCCGATAATTCCACACATGCGCTCAATTGCTCCTGTTCAGCCATTTGGGGCAAGAGCATGCTGTGTTCGCATGCGCCCACACAGCCCGCTCCCGCTCTTTTTTTGGGCGCGGAATTCAGCGTTTTCGGTGATTTCACCTCAGCGCATCCCGCTCTGTGTGCCCGCATCGGCTATTTGCCCTTGAAGCCGCGGCCCGGCTTGTTCACCTGGCGGCTGCGCGCCACCGCCATCGCGTCATCCGGCACGTCCTGCGTGACGACGCTGCCGGCGGCGATGAGCGCGCGTTCCCCCACGCGCACCGGCGCCACCAGCGCCGTGTCGCTGCCGATGAAGGCGCCGGCGCCGATCACCGTGCGGTGCTTGTTCACGCCGTCATAATTGCAGGTGATGGTGCCTGCGCCGATATTCGCACCCGCGCCGATGGTCACATCGCCCAGATAGCTCAGGTGATTGGCCTTGGCGCCCCGGCCCAGGCTGGCGGCCTTGAGCTCCACGAAATTGCCGACATGCGCGCCCTCGCCCACCTCGGTGCCGGGGCGCAGGCGGGCATGGGGGCCGATGATCGCGCCGGATCGCACCACGCATTGCTCCAGATGGGAGAAGGCCCGGATCTGGGCGCCCTCCTCCACCGTCACGCCGGGGGCGAAGACGACATGCGGTTCAACCAAAACATCGCGGCCAAGCTGCGTGTCCCAGGCGAGACACACGCTCTCGGGCAGGGTCAGCGTCGCGCCGCCCAGCATGGCCTGGAGGCGAAGCTGGCCCTGGATTTCGGCCTCGGCGGCGGCGAGCTCGACGCGGCTGTTGATGCCGCGCAACTCGGCCTCGGGGGCTTCCACGGCCTGGTTGCGGCGGCCTTCGGCGCGGGCCGCGCCCACCACGTCGGTCAGGTAGAATTCGCCCTGGCGGTTGTCATTCCCGAGGCTGGCGAGCCAGCGCGAAAGCTCGGGCCAGGCGGCGCAGACCACGCCGGCATTGCACAGGCCGATGGCGCGCTCGGCCTCGCTCGCATCGGCCCATTCCACGATGCGCTCCACATCGCCCGCCGCATCCTGCACCACTCGGCCATATTTCGCCGGGTCGGCGGGGCGCATGGCCAGCATGGCGAGGTCGGCGCCCGCACGGGCTGCGACCAGGCGTTCGAGCGTGGCGGGCGAGATCAGCGGGTTGTCGCCGTAGAGCACCGCGACATCGCCCGTGAAGCCTTCCAGCAGGGGGGCGGCCATGCGGGCGGCGTGGCCGGTGCCCAGGCGCTCGGCCTGGACCACGCTGGCATGTGGCTGCACCGCCTGCTGCAATTCCGGCATGCCGGGGCCGGCCACGACGATGATCCGCTCGAACACGGTCTCGCAGGCGGCGATGAGGTGGTTGATCATGGGGCGCCCGGCGATGCGGTGCATCACCTTGGGCATCGCGGATTTCATGCGGGTGCCCTGCCCCGCCGCGAGAATGATGGCTGCGCGCATGAGCCAAGGCGTAGCCGCCCCGCGCCCTGCGCCGCAACCCCGCTGGTGCATGACGCTTTCTTGCGCCGCGTGTCGCGGGCTTGCCCGGCCGGGTGCGTGGCCCTACCAATTTCGGATGCCCCTCGCGATCTTCGACCTCGACGGCACGTTGGTGGACAGCGCGCCCGACCTTCGCGCCGCGCTCAACCGCCTGCTGGCGGCCGAGGGCCTGGAACCCTTGTCGCTCCCCGAAGTGGCGGCCATGATCGGCGATGGCGCCCGCGCCCTGCTGGCCAAGGCCTTCGCCGCGCGGGCCGCGCATTTCAACGAGGCGCTGCTGCCAGGCTTCCTCGATGACCTGGAGGAAAACTCCGCCGTGCTGACGCGGCCCTATCCGGGCATGGTGGCGGCGCTGGAGGCGCTTTCCGGGCGCGGCTGGCAGCATGCGGTCTGCACCAACAAGCCGATTGCCGCGACGCGCGCGTTGCTGGATGCGCTGGGCCTCGCGCCGCATTTCGCGCTGGTGCTGGGGGGTGACAGCCTGGCCGTGAAGAAGCCCGATCCGGGCCATGTGCTGGGCATCCTGGCCGGGCTGGGCGTGGCTGCGGGCGAGGCGGTAATGATCGGCGACCACCAGAATGACATCCGCGCCGCGCGGGGTGCGGGGGTGTGCAGCGTCTTTGCCGCTTGGGGCTATGGCGATGGCACGGGCGCCGATCTCAGCGCAGCCGCTCCCTCAGCGCTGCCCGCGCTGCTCGGCTGAGGTCAGTTCCACCAGGCTGGCATTGATGTTGCCCCACCAGCGGCTGGCGATCTCGATCTGCACCGGAACGGCCGGCGCGCCGGGCTGAGTCACGCCGAACAGCATGCTGCTGCGCGTGGGGCGCGAGGCTTCCTCGATCGGCCGGTCCAGCGGGAGGCCTGAGAGCGGCCGGCTTTCCACAATGCAGCGCAGCAGGCCGCGATCCGCCACCTGGATGATGGGCTCCGTCGTCACCACGAATTGCGTGACGCGGCGGCCGTCGAAGGTGCGGGCGCTGGTTTCGCAGCGCGCCGTCTCGCGGATGCGGGCGGTCAGCAGCACCATGGCCGAGAGCGGGTCTATATGGTCGCGCCGCGCATCATCGGGCACCGGCGTGCGCTCGATGTCCTGCTGCGGTTCCAGCGCGATGATGCGGGCGGTGCCATCCGGGGCGAATTCCAGTATGGTGCGCCGGGGCATGCCCCGCCAGAGGCCTTCGGTCTGGTAGCGGCGGGGCTGTGCGGCACCGGGGCGCAACACCCCCTCGGCGCGGGCCTCCGTTTCCGACCGGATGAGCCAGGAGGCCACGCCGCGCGTTCGGGTGCGGGTCTCGATGCTGTAGGGCGTGCCGGCCGGTCCCAGGGTGAACAGCACCTCGGCATCGGCCACGGTGATGCCGGCAACAGTGATCGCGTAGGTCGCGCGCCAGCGCTCGGCAGAGGCGGGGGCCGCGAGCAGCAACAGGGCGAGGATGGCGCGGCTCAGCATTGACGCAGATGTGGGGCGGGAAGTCATGGGGACAACCGGCTTGACAGATGTGGCGTAGCGAAGCAAACGGACGCCATCGGATGGGCGCGTAGCTCAGCGGTAGAGCACTGCCTTCACACGGCAGGGGCCACAGGTTCAATCCCTGTCGCGCCCACCATTCGAATCAATGACTTAGAGGACATCGGCATCTAGGCGGAAAAAGCCTAGGTAGCAGATAGGTAGCGGTTAACCCGGGCGTGCTCTTTTCTGCCCCCCCCCCTACGCTGTCGGCTGTGCCTCTGTCGGCTGTGCCTCTGTCGGCAGCTTCCTCCCGCTCAAGATCGCATCCTGCACGATGCCATCCAAATTGAGCTTGTGATCTCATGCGTCATCCTATTAACTCAGATTTATGAGAAAGACGCTCGTTTTGGCGGCCTTTTTGGTCGCAGGTTGTGGCTACTCCCGCCTGACAGAGGCTGAGCTAACCTCAATGCGAACGACTGCAACGCCGGGCGCTCGGGCACAATGCGCTGCGTTTGGGTTTACCGATCAGACCCCGCTCACGCTTTCGAGATGTATCGACAGCGCTGTTGCTTCCTACATGGAAAGCCGAGTGCCCTGGCAGCGGCTAGAGGCATCGGGCGTCAATTACCTCGGTAATGAAGAAATGGAAGCGATAGCGAACTGCGTATCAAAGCAAATCGATCCCGCCAGCACCCAGATGCTATCCTGCTTCCAGGCCGAGCGTATTTTAGCAGTTCGGCGACAGAACCAAGAAACTACAGAAATGAACATGCGTGCAGCGCAAATTCGTGCAATGTCTGCGCCGGTTCGCGTTGCCCCGCGAACATGCATAACCAATGCCGGTGTCACTAACTGCTTTTGATTTGCAGTTTTCTTGACGGTCCTCGTGCCCATGAGGTTCGGTTTGCTTGCACAGGCGCGCCGCTATGACTTAGGTCAGCGCCAGCGCTATTAGCCGGGCGGGCGTATTCACTTCACCATCCGCCACGCCGATCAATTCCAGGGCCTCGCGGAGCGCACGGGCGGCAGCCTCGCCGGCATCTTCACCAGGGCGCGGATGAAGGACGGCACCCAACGTCAAATGCGCCGCCACCGATGCAGCCGCCCGCATGGCGGCGTCGTGACGGTCGCCGGCCGTCATGCCATCGGGCGGCCGCTTGGCGAGTGCATCCATGCCGGCCCGGCATAGGGCTGCCAGGTCAATCCCGCCGTCAGCAGTAGGGGCGCGCCCATCCAATCGGCGGGCGGCAATGGCACGTTCTGACAAGCCCAGCAGGCGGCCAAGCTGGCCCGATGTGACGGTCGCCGGCAGATGCGGCGAGGATGCTTTCGGCATAGGCTTCTCCTATCGTTATGATGATACTCCATAGGAATCGCCTATATCTAGCGAAACGGCGCGCTTCGAACCCCTGCATACAGTTTCGGCCAGCAGGGACCCGCACCTTACGCCAAGCCCACACGCAGCCGCGCCTAGCCGTTCATGCGATGCGCTTCTTCCGCCATGTCCGGATGTGTTCGGCGGCCAGCGGGTCAGCCCTGACCGCTTCCACCACCACCGCCGCAACGCGGTCGTGTAGATCGTCATCCGCGACGAATGCGGGCCGGCCGTCCCGGTCGGCGGGCGGGCGAAACTCCCAAACATCCCGCCTGAGTGCCGCGTAAGTGAAGGTCAGCGGCACGCCATCAATCTGCACATCCACTAGGGCCAGCGGCGTGCGGCCCTGACCGCACGGCACGCGCACGGCCAAAACGGCGAGATCAACGCCGCCTCGCGCACGCGCACACATCGCGCGCGTGGTTACTCCGGTATGGCGGCTGGTCACGCATCCGCCCTCGGGCGCTTGCCGCCCACCTTCCTACGCTTCGCCGGATGCGTCTGGGTCAGATGCTCATGGGCGACCGGGTCAGCCTTCACCGCCTGCACCGCCGCAAGCTGCATCGCCGCCATGAGTGCGGCTGACGGGCGAATGCCAGGGCCGCCGTCCGGCGCGGTCGGCAGGCGCATAATCAGCCCGGCATTCTTCTGATGCTGCACGGCGACGGTAACGCCCCAATCCTGCCCGATCATCAGATCCACAAAGGCAATCGGATTGCGGCGGTCGCCTTCCGGGATGCGCGGCTTCTCGCCTCGCACATTCCAGGCTTCGCGTGTGGGTGTCGTGCTGATCATCCTGATGTTCCTTGCGTGTGGTGCGCGGCAAACGGGCCGCCCAAAAGCAACACCCAGGCGGGGGGGATGCTCTCATTCAAGAGAGACATTCCCCCCCGTAGGGGAGATGGCAGAAACGTGGGAACGCTTAGAGTTCTGCGGGTTACAGCGTTCCCGGGAATGAAAGCGGCGGGAATGATCTTTTTGGGCGATTTCTGGCGGTTTTCTGCCGCTTTCGTCGTTCCCGGGAATGAACGGGAACGACTCATTCCCGCTCGTTCCCGGATTTCTCGGGAATGATCCCCGTCGTTCCCGCCGCTTGCTGGTCCCGGTATTGGGCGAGGGCTTCGGCGCGTGAGCCTGCATCGGTGACGACGGGCGGCCCCTTCGCATACGGGCCTTCCGGCACGTCGAGGAAATCGGGCGCCCGGCTGCCCGGCCCCCTGCACTTCACCAGGCGTCCCTGTTCCACAGCCTGATTGCCCAGGAGTTCCAGCTTGGCGCGCGACAGGCTCGCCAGCGGTTCCCGAAGATCGGCGCGGCCCTCGAAAAGTCCTGCCGCCCCGGTCAGCTTGAACGGCATCCCGGCTGCCGCGCACTCGCCACACGCGGTCACGAGCGCATCAATCAACGCTGCGTCAGGCTCGGGTGGTGCGAGGCGTTGCGTCTCATCCAACAGGCGCCCGCTATCCCGGCAGCGCAGAAAGAAGCGGTCCCTGTAGATCGGCGCCCCGGCGTGGTTCGCCTTCACAAGCTGACCAATCACGATCCGCTCGGCCTCGATGTGCTGACGCTTAAATTGCGTGATGGCGTTCTTGTCGTGGTTCGGGTCGGGCCGCCTGAGGCTGTAGGCGAAGCGGCTATTTGCCACCCATGCGCCGCTGCCGCGCATGCTGGTCCCGCCCGCGCCCTTCGCCACATGGCCCAAAAGCAGGATGGTGCAGCCGTGGGCGCTGGCCTTATGGCGCAATAGGCGCATGAGGCGTTGGACAAACTTGGCATCGTTTTCGTCGCCTTCCAGGAAGTCGCCGGCCGGGTCCAGGATCAGCAGCCGCACCGGGAAGCCGCTGCCGCGCGAGATATTCGTCAGCAGTTCATCAAGCCCGGTTTCGGCAAAGCTGGTCAGCACCGCCACACGCTCCCGGTTGGTCGTTACAAGCGCCGGCTCAAAGCCCGGCAGATCAAGCGCCGGGATGACGAAGCAGGGAACGCCGTCCCGCGCGCGGTGCGGATCAAGCGCGTTGGCGCGGCGATGGACTTCGCCCTTGTCGTCTTCCAGGGTGATGAAGACCGAAGCGCCGGCCGCCTCTTGGGGCACCGTGCCACCCAGCGGCCCCGGCAACCGCCCTGCAAGCCCACAGCCGCGCGTGGCGCGTGCGGTCAGCAAGGCGAGGTCAAGCGCCACCATGGACTTGCCCAAGCCGCCCTCACCAAACAGCAGCCCCACGGTTCCCAAGGGCATCAACGGTTCGAGAAGGAATTGGCGCGGCGGCGGCTCGCCTTCCGTCAGGCAATCCAGCCGGAACCGCATCACGTCGCCCAGGTCGGGCGCCTCGGGCGGCGGCTTCGTCTCGGGCGTGTAGGACCGCGTGACGCATCGCACGATATGGCGAAGCCGCAAGCTGTCGTCGGGCCAGTCGTCGCCATTGGCCTTGCCGTGGGCGAAGGCTGCAAGGATCAAACCCGCCTCGATTTCCGAGAAGCCCGCCGCCTTCAACATCGCGGCCAAGCTGAAATCCGCCCCGCTGCGGCTGTCGTCCTTCCCGGCTTCGGTTAGGTCATCAATCATTCCCCCCCAGCGATCACGAAGGCTCACACGCAACATGAGGGCGAAGTTCAGCCGCGTCGAAAGCGTGGGCGGCAAATCTTCTTGCCGCTTGATCCTCGCCGCGCCTGCCTCTCTGAGCGCGTCCAAAAGGGTGCCTGACGCCTCGGGGCTGACTGTGGGCGTGTCGCTATCCTTGGGCGCTTTCGCCGCCTTCCTGACGTGCCCTGAAGCTTCGAGGCGCCGCGCCCAATCCGGCAACCGCGCCTCGATTTCCGCCGCCGTGTAGAAATGCGTGGCGGTGTGGATCAAGCGGGCGCGCGAAACGGGGCGGCCCTTCCTCACCTTCGCCCCCGTGGGGAAATTGATCGTCCCCGGCAGCCGCAACAGGCGGTCAATGTTTGCGGTGCCTTTGGCGCCCATGGCGGCCTCGATAGCCTGGGATTGCCGCTCGGCTTCCGCGAAGTCGGCGGGCGCAGAGATGGCGCGTCGCTCCGTCACCCAAAGCGCCTGGATGCCGTTGCCGCTATCAATCACGACGGAGGGCGGAAAATCCGTGTCCGCTGTCAGATGCTCGGCCAGGTCAGCAAGACGGCGCCGTTCATCCATCAGCGGAAATTGATCGTCCAGCGGGTCAATGTCCGCATGCCGGCAGAGTGCGGCCGCCATGCTCGCCTTGTCGGGCTTCTTGGTGCAGCCCGGCGCCGTCTCGTTCGGGATGAAATAGACATTCTTCGCCGCCTGTTGCTGACGAAGAACCCACGCCCTCATCTGGTCGGCATCACCCGGCCCGAATGTCTGCGTTTCCGACGCGCCGCTATGGTGCAGCGCCGTCAGCGTCAGATGCGGCGCGTTCGCCGCGTCCATCCAGAACCGCGCGAAACGCTCGCACTCAGCCAGGTCATAAAGGGGGCTTTCTGCGTTCAAGCGGCACCCCCTTCCACATGCTGCGCGGCGAGCGTGGCGAAGCTGACCAACGCGGTCAGCACCGGGCGCCGGGCCGGGCCAGTTGCCACGGCAATAACAGGGCCGCCTGAGGGCGTTTGCAGCCCCTCCAGCAGCACGAGGCGCGGCACATCGCCCAAAGGCGTCAGCGGCCCTCCAGCGGGCTTCCTGGGGCTATCGGTGTGGGTCATCGCTGGCCCTCCCGCGCAATCTGTTCCATGGCCCCGACGAAACCCCAGCCCTGAGGCTGACTGTCCATGATTTTGCGGAACAGCGAGGCGGCCTCATCCTCCGTCGCCTCATGCGGCGGGGATGGCGGCTGACGTAGATACAGCGCACGCACGCGCACCCCTAGGGCGACTTGCCGCACAACGACGAAACCCAAGAGGTCGGGGTGTTGCGGCGTCTCCCCAAAGAAGGCGCGGCGGATGCGGTGTGACCGGTCCGGGTTCGCTTTGAACCATGCGCGGTCAGCGGCGGATGCGGCCTCGCATGCCGCTATGACATGAGGCAAGAAGGCGGTTTCAGACATATTGAAAATCCTGGCTTGGCCCAGGCGCCTTTGAGGTGGCGAAACCGACGCAGAGTGCGCTATTGATGCGCGGTCCGTAGTTCCCTGCATACAGTTCACGCCCGGCCCCGAAAGGTACGCCGGGCGTTTGTCTATGGGCAGGGAAGGCGCAGCACGGCAGCGAGTGCCAGCACGCCCAGCAGCGCAACGGATGGGCCAGCGCCCACAAGCCGGGCGGCCATCAGGCGGCCACCCTGTGCGCGTCAATTTCGGACGTGCTGCACCGCGTGGCGATGGTCAGCTTGCGCGCCCAATCGAGAGCATCGCCCCAACGATACAGCGCGCGTGCTGCGAAGATGGCGTAAGGCGGGCCACCGCCGCGTGTGGCCTTGGTCGCCAACGTGCGGGGGCTGATCGGATAGCCGGCCGCTGTCAGCGCCTGCGCTACCCTCTCGCGCGTCAGAAGCGCGTCATCGGTGTAGATGGTGGTCATCAGATTGCCTCCAGCGCGAACACAAGCGTTCGCGTGATTGGCAATCTAATCGCTTGAAAACGTGCTACAATTTGGCCGATCCTGGTATGAAGGGCTGGCCCGGGTCAATCCTCCTGGGGGGGATTGGCCCCCGCTTTTCGCCTGAGAGCTTTTTCGAGCGGGGGCATCCGTTCTTCGGCGCGCGCCTTCCGGCCTTTGGCAAGAAACCGCCTGAACGCGCGGTCATCGGTAAAGCCATATTCTTGCATTACTTGCCGGTGCGCTTCACCGCGCGAAAGCGGCGGCCCGTTGCCATCTAGCCAAGTCAACATCTCTTTCCATTCGCCCGCGCTTTTCGCACTGATAATGGTGTCAAACTCTGCAAAGGCGTTCCACCCTTCCTCGCGGGTAAGTCCGAGAGCAAGCGGGACCAAGGCGGCCGATTGCGGGGCAGTCAACGAAGGGGTCCGCATCCATTTCAGAAACGCTCGGTTGCCCTCCTTTGTGTCGGGCAGTTCGTCAGGGCGGTCCCGACAATCTCTGCCTCTGATCAGGTCGTGCATGCGCATGGCAAGGATACCGAGCCAGTCTTGCGCCCATTGCGGCAGGGGGCGCCGCACGAGAGGTTGTGCACACATTTCTGCCGATGACATTTCAGCGGGCGCGGTGCGCATGCGCCGGTCGAGAGCCTCTTGCTCCCAAGCATGCAGCAAACTCCAGAGGAAAAGTGGGTTGCCGGTCGCCTTAGCGCCGGCCTCTGCGTCTTCGCACTTATGCACCCACATGGCGTCATAGACTTCCTCCAGTTCTTCTGGAGAAAGTTCATCAGGCTCTGGTGTGGGCTTCGTCGGGTCCATGCTGCGCCTCTACTCGCGCCCCTGCGATGATGTGGCGGGGCTGCGCGGGCAGAGGTTCCGCGCGGATCGGCCAATCCTGCCCCGCCGATGGTCAAACTACAGGATGAGGCGGCATCTGTTCCAACGGATTGCGCGTCACGCCGTCGCCGCGTGAAGCTGAACAACCTCCGCGCCGCTCTGCTTTGCAGGCTGCATCTGCCGCGCAATCTCGCCGGCCACCTTGTCAGCCGCCGCCAGCAGCACCGCATCCGCCGAATGCACGTAACGCGATGTAACGCTGCGCCCGCGATGACCGATCAGGGCTGCAATCGTGATTTCCGTCATGTCGAGATCAGCCGCCACGCTGGCGAAGCTGTGGCGCAGCACATGCGCCGTCACGTCAGGCGGCAGCCCGCCCAGCTTCACCATGCGCGCCATGAATTTCTTGAAGCCGGTCATCGTGGTCTCGCCGCGCGATGGAGGGAAAACCAGGGCATCGGCAGCGCCCCCCGTGGCGTCCTTCTGTGCGGTCAGCACGTCGCACGCTTCGCGCGATAGCGGGCGCACGCTGGCGCCTGTCTTCGTGTCGCCCAGGCGCGCGGTGCGGCGGGCAAGATCAACCTCTTTCCAGCGCAGCCCGATGGCCTCGCCGCTCCGCCAGCCGGTCAGGGCCAGGAAGCGGGCGGCGGCCACGGCATGCGGCCAGATCGCGGCCCTGTCGGGATTGCCCTTCATCTTTGCCGGGATGATGACGGCGGCCTTTTCCAGCCCGTCATGGAAAAGCTTGTATTCAGCGTCAGACAGGCGCCGTTCCCGCTTGCCATCGGCCGGGCGCAGCACGCCACGGGCGGGGTTGTCGGTGCAGATGCCGGCCTTCACGCCATAGGCGAAGATCGCCCCGAGAAGCCCGATGGTGCGGCTCGCCGTGCCCATGCCGCCGCGCACATTGCGGAAGGCGTGCGCCTTTTCGAGCTTCTCGCGCCGATGCGTCTTGCCGTCCGCAACATCGTGCATGAACGCTTCAAGATCAGCCGTGGTGACGCTGCGCGCCTTCCGGCTGCCGAGTAGCGGCAGGATATGGGCATCAATCCGGCTCTGGTCGGTGTCGAGCGTGCTGGCCTTCTTGCTGCCGCCGCGCCGCGTGGTCAGGCGCCCGGCCTTGGCGGCGGTCATATACCGCTCGCACAATTCCTTGATGGTCGGGGCCTCGCGCAATTCGCGCTTGGCGGCAGCAGGATCAGCACCGCCCGCCGCCTCGGCCAAGATCGCCTTGGCCTTCACCCGCGCCGTTTCAGGCGTCCAGGGTGCGCCATGCCGCCCGATGGTCAGGCGGCGGTTACGCCCCTCGGCATTCCGAAACAAGACGATGTAGGCAACCGCCTCGCTGCGCTGGCGCCGAATGCCGAAGCCCGCCACCGCGCCCTTGCCGCCGTCAAACAGTTCGGAATTGGGTGCCAGGTTCCGCACCTCTGTCAGCCCGATCTTGTTTGCCGCCGTCGCCATCTGCACCGCTCCAATCCGCTACCTAGGACCGTCTAGGTAGCGTCTAGGTAGCAGGGTGGCGCATGCGTCCGCAATCGAAAACAGAACACAGCGACGAAGAAAGCGAGTTAAAAGGCTGATTTGGGACGATCTCGGCATCCGTAGCAGATGGCCGCAAAGCCTAGGACTTGCCTTCACACGGCAGGGGCCACAGGTTCAATCCCTGTCGCGCCCACCATCCGGGCTCCTCCCACATCAAGGTTCCGCCCACATCAAGGTTCCGCCGCAGGCTTCGCGTCTCTGCCGGGCCATCTGCAACCCTGCTCCCCCCGGCTCTCCTTGGCGGGGATGTGGGCTTCGCCACCGAGTCCGCGACCTTCACCGGGTGGATAGGCGGGGGATCGCCAACTATCCTGACCTGATCATGGCCTCGCAAGGGATAGGCGCGCAGATCCCCTGCGCCATGGGCACGCCGACGGTGGATGCCGGCTGCTTCTTGCGCGAGCATGTCCATCCCGAGAATGAGGCGGTGGTCTTCGTCCTCGAAGGCCAGGGCGAGGCGCTGCTGGATGGCGCCGACAAGGTGCCCATGGTGAAGGGCACCTGCATCTTCCTCGGCAAGGGCCGCTCTTGTAACTGCTCCACTCATCGCCGCGCTTCCTGGCTAAGGTTGCGCGTCGGTAGCTGGGAGAGGGTCGCCGCTGAGCCCCTGGGGGTGTTTCCCCGTCTGTGAGATTGGCGCCCTCGCCCGGCGTTCCGGGCTCGAACGGTATCCTGAGGCGTGGCCTTGCCAGCCGTCGTCCTCGCTTGAACAAGTGCGAGCATGAACGCCGGCGCCGAGGCTTCCAGCCGCTGCCCATTCCAGCAGGAGGGATCATGTTCGCAGGGATCGATATCGCGTCGGAACGCCACGTCCTCGCCCGTCTCGACGCGGCAGGCGTCCCGATCGGCAAGCCCATCACCATCACCGAGGACCGCGAGGGCTACGACGCCCTGCTCCGTGCCCTTGGCTCGCCGCCCGTCCTCATCGTCATGGAGGCGACCGGCCATTACTGGAAAAACCTCTTTGCCGTGCTCACCGCGGCCGGCCACGAGATCGCACTGCTCAACCCACTGATCGCCCGCCGCTTCCAAGAAGCCAGCCTGGAGCGCACCAAGACCGACGCCATCGACGCCACGGGCCTCGCCCGCCTGGCCTTCGAAAAGCGTCCAGCGCCCACCCATCTGCATGACGAGGTCGCCGAGGCGCTGCGCGAGCTGGTCCGACACCGCGATCGGCTGCGTCAGGATTTCGACGACCGCGTGCGCCAACTGCATCGCCTCGTCGATCTTTGCTTTCCCGAATTCACCCGCTACGTCCGCGGCCTCGACAGCATGCTCGCCACCTGCCTGCTCGCCGAATACCCGACCGCGCAGGCCTTCGCCCGTGCCACCCCGCGCCGTGTCGCCAAGCTGCGCTACGACGGCCGGCACTTCGTCGGACCCGAACTCGCCCAGTCCCTGGTCGATGCTGCCAAGCGCTCCGTCGGCCAGCACCACGGCCCCGCCTACAAGCTGCAGGCGCAGCACATCTGCCAGGACCTCGACCTCTGGCGCCGCCGCCTCGCAGAAACCGAGCACGACATCGAGAACCTGCTCGACACCCATGTCCTGGGCAAGCTGATCACCAGCATCGATGGCATCGGTCCACAGACCGCCGCCCGCATCATCGCAGCCGCCGGCGATCCCGCCCACTTCAAGAGCGCGGGCGCCTTCGCGGCCTATGTCGGCGTCGTGCCCGGCCTGCGGCAGTCCGGCAAGCAAACCAGCGCCCGCGCCGGCATCGGTCCGCTCGGCAATGCCAGGCTGCGCCGTGCGCTCTGGATGCCAGTGCTCACCGCGGTCAGACGCAACGCCTGGCTGCGTGCCTTCTACACAAGGCTGCGCGACGCCGGAAAGCCGCCCAAACTCGCCCTCATCGCCGCCATGCGAAAGCTGCTCCACGCCGTCTACAGCGTCGCCAAACACCGCAGGCCCTTCGTCATCACAGAGCAGGGGCGCGCGGTGGAGCCCCCAAATAGCGCAACCGCGCGCCCCTGCGCGGCGTAAAGAAAACGCTTGCTGGAGGTGACGGTATCTCAC
>CAMTUX010000011.1:0-47746 GCA_947084995.1 uncultured Roseococcus sp. | reverse complement strand
TTTGTCAACTTGTGACTGGAGTTCAGACGTGTGCTCTTCCGATCTACGCCGGCGCAGCTCGCCCTCGGCGCCGTCATCGCCGCCGGCGCGCTGGCCGCCTGCCGGCTGCGCGCGCTGTTCGGCCAGGTGATGGCGGCCGGCCTGGTCGGCTTCGGCGTCGGCATCCTGTTCCTCACGCTGGGCGCCGCCGACCTCGCCTTCACCCAGTTCACCGTTGAAATCCTGGCGATCGTGCTGCTCGTCGCGATCCTGGCGCGGCTGCCCTTCCATGCGCTCGATGAGCGGCGTGCGGGCGAGCGGCGGCGCGACGCGCTGCTCGCCGCCGGCGTGGGCGTGCTTGGCACCGCCATCCTGCTGGCGGTGCTGTCGGTGCCCTTCGATCCCGCCATCCAGGGCTGGATGGGCCAGGCCGCAGTGCCCGAGGCGAAGGGGCGCAACGTGGTCAATGTCGTCATCGTCGATTTCCGCGCCCTCGACACGCTGGGCGAGATCGCGGTGCTGCTCATCGCGGCCTTGGCCGCCACGGTGCTGCTGCGCCGCGCGCGGGGCGTGCGCTGATGCCCGACAGCCTGATCCTGCGCGCCTCGGCGCGCTACGTGCTCTGGGCCAGCGTCGCGCTGTCGGTCTTCGTGCTGCTGCGCGGCCATAATGAACCAGGCGGCGGCTTCATCGGCGGGCTGATCGGCGCGCTCGGCTTCGTCTTCCACGCGCTGGCGCTGGGCCCGGCGGCGACGCGGCGGGTGCTGCGGCTCGACCCGCTGGCCTGGGGCGGCATCGGGCTGCTGCTGGCCGCGGGCTCGGGCCTGCCGGCGCTGCTGCTGCACGCCGAGCCGCTGCTGACCCACCAGTGGCTGGAGGGGCTGCCGATCGGCACCGCCATCCCCTTCGACATCGGCGTGTATCTTGTCGTGCTCGGCTTCGCGCTGGCCTACGTGCTGCCCTTCATGGGCGAGGATGCGGCATGACCGCCGCCACGCACGCCCGGCCGGGACCGCGCTGAGATGGAACTGCTGCTCGCCCTGCTGTTCGGCCTGCTGCTGGCTGCGGCCTGCTACCTGCTGCTCGCGCGCTCGCTGCCGCGGGTGATCATCGGGCTGCTGCTGCTCGGCAACGCTGCCAACCTCTCGATCATCGCAGCCGGGCGCGTCTCCGGTACGGTGCCGCCGCTGGTCGAGCGCGGCGCCCAGGCGCTCGCTGCCGGCGCCTCCAACCCGCTGCCGCAGGCGCTGGTGCTGACCGCCATCGTGATCTCCTTCGGCCTCACCGCCTTTGTCATGGTGCTGGCCTGGGCGACCTGGCGCGCCGAGGGCACGCTCGACCCCGAGGCGCTGCGCCGCGCCGAGCCGCCCGCCCTGCCCAGCACCGACAAGGAGGCCGCCGCCGAGGCGGAGACGCGGCCATGATCGCCTCGCGCGCCGACTGGCTGCTGGCGCTGCCGGTGCTGATCCCGCTGATCGCCTGCGCGCTGTCCGCGGCGCTGCGCGGGCGGCCCCTGGCGCAGCGCGCCGTCACCGCCACCGCGGCGGCGGCCATGCTGGTCAGCGCCGCGGCGCTGGTCGTCGAGGTGCTGGGACGGGGCGTCATAGCCTCGCAAATGGGCGACTGGCCGGCCCCCTTCGGCATCACCATGGTGGCCGACCTGTTCGCCGCCGCCATGGTCGCCATCACCGCGCTGATGTACGCCGCCACTGCCGCCTATGCCCCCTCCGATGCGGGGATGCGCGCCGAGGAAGGGCTGTGGCACCCGCTGCTCGCAGCACTCGTGCTCGGCGTGGCGGGCGCCTTCCTGGCGGGCGACCTGTTCAACCTCTATGTCTGGTTCGAGGTGATGCTGATCGCCTCCTTCGGGCTGCTGGTGCTGGGCGGCGGGCGCGCGCAGCTGGATGCCGCGGTGAAATACGCGGTGCTGAATCTGGTGGCGACGACGGTGTTCCTGATCGCCGTCGGCCTCGCCTATGGGCTGACCGGCACGCTCAACCTCGCGGACATGGCGCGGCGCATGCCCGAGGTTCCCAACCAGGGCGCCGCCGCCGCCGTCGCCTTCCTGCTGCTCGCCGCCTTCGGCGCCAAGGCGGCGGTGTTCCCGCTGTTCTTCTGGCTGCCGGCCTCCTACCACACGGCGATCGCGCCGGTTGCGGCCATCTTCGCCGGGCTGCTCACCAAGGTCGGCGTCTATGCGATGATCCGCCTGGTCACGCTGGTCTTCCCGGCCGGGCAGGACTGGATGGCGCCGCTGCTGTGGGCGGTGGCGGCCGGCACCATGGTGGTGGGCGTGCTGGGTGCGGCGGCGCATTGGGACATCCGGCGCATCCTGTCCTTCCACATCATCAGCCAGATCGGCTACATGATCGTCGGATTGGCGGTGGCTACACCCTTGGCGATTGCAGGCGCGGTGCTCTACATCGTCCATCACATCATCGTGAAGGCGAACCTGTTCCTGGTGGCGGGCGCCATCCGGCGCGCCGGGGGCAGCTTCTCGCTGGCCGAACTGGGTGGGCTGTGGCGGCGCGACCCCTGGCTCGGCATCCTGTTCGCGGTGCCGGCGCTCTCCCTGGCGGGGTTGCCGCCGCTGTCGGGCTTCTGGGCCAAGCTGTTCGTCGTGAAGTCGAGCTTCGACGCGGGCTGGTACGTGCTCGCCGCGGTGGCGCTCGCCACCGGCATCCTCACCCTCTACTCGATGCTCAAGATCTGGATCGAGGCGTTCTGGAAGGAGCCGCCGGAGGGCGCTGTCACCGTCGCCCTGGCCGGGCGCGAGCGCTGGCTGCTGCTCGGCCCGGTCGCCGTGCTGGCGCTGATCACCCTCGGCATCGGGTTGTGGGTCGAACCCTTCGCCGCCTACGCGCTGGCCGCCGGCGAGCAGCTCACGAATCGCGATGCCTACATCGCCGCCGTGCTCGGAGCCCGTCCGTGAGCCGGCCGCGCCCCTGGAACCCCTTCGCCTGGCTGTGGCTCGCGCTGCTGTTCCTGCGCGAGCTGCTGCTCTCGGCCGCCGCGGTCATGCGCGCCACGCTCTCGCCGCGGCTCGACCTGCGGCCGGGGATCGTCGCGGTGCCGCTCAGGCTGCGCTCGGCGGGCGGCGTCACGCTGCTCGCGCATATGGTGACGCTCACCCCCGGCACCACGGCGCTGCATGTCTCGCCCGACCGCAAGGTGATGTATGTCCACGCGATGGACGCGGCCGATCCCGACGCGGTGCGGGCCTCCATCGCCGAGCGGCTGGAGGCGCCGGCGATGCGCGTGCTGCCATGACCCTGATCGGCGCGGCGCTCGCGCTCTCGGCGCTGCTGCTCGCCGCGGCGGTGGCGCTGACCGCCTGGCGGATGCTGCGCGGCCCGGGCATCGCCGACCGCGCGGTGGCGATGGACCTGCTCGGCCTGCTCGCGGTCGGCGCCACCACGCTGGCGGCGGTGGCCGGGGGGCATCTCGCGCTGCTCGACATCGCGCTCGGCCTCGGGCTGGTGGGCTTCGTCGGCGCGGTCGGCGTCGCCGCCTTCATCACCCGCGCCTCCCGCCCGCCGGAGGCGCGCGATGACTGAGATCCTGGCCGCCCTGCTACTGGTGCTCGGTGCCGCCATATCGCTGATCGCGGCGATTGGCGTGGCGCGGCTGCCCGACGCCTTCCTGCGGATGCACGCCGCCACCAAGGCGGGCGTGGTCGGTGCCGGGCTGATGCTGGTCGGCGCCGGGCTCGCCTTCGGCGGCGGCGATGCCTGGCTGCGCGTCGGGCTGATCGTGCTGTTCCTGCTGGTCACGGTGCCGATCTCCTCGCATGCGCTGGGGCGTGCGGCCTATATCGGCGGCGCGCCGCTGTGGCCGGGCAGCAAGGACGCGCTGGCCGGTGTGCTGCCGCGCCAGTCCATCGACGAGGATGACGGCTTGCCCGTTCCGGCGAAGCAGGCCGCTGCCATCCCGGCGCCGGTCATCGGGTCCATGCCGGGCGCGCAGGACAGCCCGGCGCGGCCCGCCGGTCCGGGCGAAGCGCATGGCGCTGCCCCCTGACCGTCCATGCTGCAGGACGAGCGAAGCCGCGCGCCCGCACAGTTCCGGGCCGATAGGGGGCATCTCGCTGGAGCATTATCCGATCAAACGGAATCGTCTGATCGGATCAAGATGCCCGTGATTCAATGATCTGGCAGGCGGGGCCTTTGACCTTCCGGCCGCTCCCGGGGTAGAGGATACGGCAGGCATGACAGGGCCCGTCGGATCGACACGGACTCCACGAGCGGGATTCTTGCACCGCCCGCCGATCCGGACCTGCCAATATGAGGACGACCAATGAACGAGGCTCTTCTGATCGCGGGCGGACTTGTCCTGTTGGTGGCGGGTGGGGAGCTGTTCGTGCGCGGCGCCGTGCAGATCGCCGAGCGGATGAGCGTGTCGCCGCTGCTGATCGGCCTCACCCTGGTCGGCTTCGGCACCTCGACGCCCGAGCTGGTGACCAGCGTGAAGGCCTCCCTGGCCGGCTCGCCGGGGATCGCGGTGGGCAATATCGTCGGCTCCAATATCGCCAATATCCTGGTGATCCTGGGAATCGCCGCGCTGATCACGCCGATCGCCGTTGGCCGCGGCGCCTTGCGGCGGGACGGCACGATCGTCGCGGCGGTGGCGCTGGCCTTCACTGGCGTCAGCCTGTTCGGCACGCTCGACCGCGCGGTGGGCACGCTGTTCCTGCTCGGGCTGGTCGCCTATGTCGCCTATGCCTGGCGCGAGGAGCGCCGCGGCGAACCGGGCCACACCGCCGCCTTCGAGAAGGCGCAGGCCTTCGAGGAGGTCCACCCCAGCGGCCTGCACGCGACCCATGCCTCGGCGCCGGGGGCGGGCTGGAAGGGGGTCGCGATCTCGTCCGGCTTCGCCCTCGGCGGGCTTGTGCTGGTGGTGCTCGGCGGCGGCCTGCTGGTGGATGGCGCGGTCGGCCTGGCGCGCGGGCTCGGGGTGTCGGAGACGGTGATCGGGCTGACCATCGTCGCTATCGGCACCTCGATGCCCGAGCTGGTGACCTCGGTGGTCGCCGCGCTGCGCCGCCACGCCGATGTGGCGCTGGGCAATGTGCTCGGCTCCAACATCTACAACATCCTGGGCATCGGCGGGGCGACGGCGCTGATCGCGCCCACGCCCATCCCCGCGGCGATCGTTGCCTACGATGTCTGGGTGATGCTGGGCGTGTCGGTTCTGCTGCTGTTGCTGGCGCGGACCGGTTGGCGGATCGGCCGCCGCGAGGGCGCGGGGCTGCTCGCGCTTTATGTGGTGTATGTCTGGTCCATCTGGCCGGCGGCGTGAGACGGCGGCGCGTTCAGAACGCGCTCAACCGCCCGGCGAGGACGAGCACGACCACCAGCGCCAGGATCGAGCCGAGGCAGGCGAGGGCGGAGATGCCGGCATAGGATTCGCGGTGCCTCAACCGGCAGATCGCCAGCAGCGTGACCACCGCGCCGTTATGCGGCAACGCATCCAGCCCGCCGGTGGCGATGGCGGCGGCGATCACGAGAGCTGCGCTGGGTGGCGCAAGCCGGCTATTGCAAGATTGAGGTCGAGCCCGATTCGGCCCCCGAGGAGATCGACAGTGTGAAGGACGCCCGCAGCGCCGCAGAGGCGGTTCAAGGCCCGTATTGCGGGCGCGTGTGGCCGTGACGCTTGACCCGTCGCACATCTTGATTCTGATCGAGGCGCTTGGCATCGGCCTGCTGATCGGCATCGAACGCGAGCGCAGCGCCGGTGACGCCGGAGCAACTGCAACCGCCGGGGTTCGCACCTTCGCGCTCGCCGCACTGATCGGCGCGCTGGCCCAGATTGCCGGTGGCTGGCAACTGACGGCAGTTGCACTTGCCATTGTCGGCGGGTTGCGGGCGCTGTCGCAGTTCAGTCAGCCTGACGCAGGCTCGGGACTGACCACAAGTTTCGCGCTGCTGATCGTACTGATCCTGGGCGCGATGGCGGCGACAAGCACGCTCACGGCCGCCGCGGCCGCGGTGCTGGTTGCGGCACTGCTGGCCGCGCGCGAGGCGCTGCGCGGTTTCAGCCGGTCGGTCCTGACTGCGTTCGAGCTGCGTGACGGGCTGATCCTGGGGGTGGCGGCGCTTGTCATCCTGCCGATTTTGCCGGATCAGCCTCTGGGCCCGAGCGGGACGGTCAACCTGCAACGGTTGTTCCTGCTGGTGCTGCTGGTGATGGGTGTCGGCGCGCTCAGCCATATTGCCACTCGGGTATTCGGAGCACGGCTTGGCCTGCCGCTCAGCGGCTTTCTGGCGGGGTTCGTCTCGTCCACCGCCGCGGTGGTGGCGATGGCCCGGAAGGTGCGCGAGGTGCCGGGCCAGGCGCTGCCCGCCGCGGCTGGTGCCACGCACTCCTCGATCGCGTCGCTCGTGCAGACGGCGGTGATCCTGCTGCTGCTCAGCCCGGCATTGCTGACCGCGGCGGCGGCCATGCTGGTATTGCCGGCCCTGGTCGCCACGCTGTTCGGCGGAATCCTGACCTGGTTTGCCCTGCGCCGCGGCACCGAAAAACTCGGTGTCGAACTGCCCTCGCGCGTGTTCAGCGTGAGTGGCGCGGTCGGCTTCGCTCTGATCGTGACTGCGGTTCTGGTCGTTTCGGCGCTGGCGAATACCTGGTTCGGCGACCGGGCGGTGTTGGTCTCGATCGCGCTGGCCGGGGCGGTCAGCACCAGCTCGGCAGCAGTGGCGCTGGCTTCCCTGGTGGCAGCCGGCCAGTTGACCCCGGCACAGGCTGTGCTGCCACTGGCCGTGGCGCTGACGGTCAACACCCTGATCCGCATCGGCCTGGCCCTGCGCGGGGGCGAGGCAGGGTTCTCCGCCATCGTGGCGCTTGGCCTCGCACTGATCGGATTTGCGGTCTGGCTGGGGATGTGGGCGCCGGCCTGGGTCAGCATCTGGTTGGCGACGCTCGTGGCGGTTCCCGGATGAGGGTTGCCGCGTCCGGCTGCCCAGGGCGGGGATGACAATGGGCAGGCCCTTCACCCGCCAGTGTCACTGAAGTTGCCCCGCTTTGTTGGACAGCTTTGACAGGTTGAAGGGCCTGGAGGTGAATATGATGGAGAATGCGAAGCGGCGCCGGATTTTTCCGGACGCTTTCAAATGGGAAGCGGTGACTGCGATCCGCAGCGGCCGCACGGCCTCGCAGGTAGCGGCGCCCCTACAGCGCAGGCGGTGCCGGGGCACCGCGTGGCCCCCAGCCCGGCCGACCAAGCCGCTGAAATCGCTCGGCTCTGCAAGGAACCCGACCGCGCACGGATAGAGCGCGGCATCTTGAAGCGAGCATCGCTCATCTTCGGCCAGGCGCACCGAGACTGCGCGAATTTGCGGCGGGAGCCGACGACCTGACGCGCGAGGACGCGCGGGCGGACATGTTCGTGCATGCTGCCTCAGCGGATGAGGATCGGCGTCAGGCCATGGCGGGCGGCCGCGCGGGCCAGGGTGCCATCCGCCCGCATCGCGCCCACGAAGTTGTTCACCTCCGCCAGCCAGGGCGCATCATTCATGGGCAGCGCCCAGGCGTAGAGCGACTCGCCGAAGCGGTCGGGCGGATCAATCACGCGGGCCCAGTCATGCATGAGCAGCATGCGGCGCGTGTAGGGGAAGTCGCTCATGAAGACATCCGCGCGGCCGGCCTGGATCTCCGACTCGCGCGAGCGGGGAGGGGCCACCACCAGCAATTCGGCCCGCCGCAAGGTGCGGCTCATCAGGGGTTCCATCACGGTGCCGGCGGCCACGGCGACGACCGTGCCGGGTGTATCAATATCGGCCCAGTTCCGGATCCGCTGATTGTTCCGCGTGGTTACCGCATAGACGGGACTGGCGAGGTAGGGGCGGCTGAACGCGACACGCTGCGCGCGGGCCGGCGTGATGGCGACGCCCATCATCGCGATGTCGCAATCGCCCGCTTCCACACGGTCCATGAAGGCCGCGAAATTGGTCTCGACGAAGGTGAGGCGGACGGAGAGCCGCGCCGCCAGGGCGCGGGCCAGGTCAATATCAATGCCTTCCAACTCGCTGTTGCGCGGGTTGCGGAAGGAAATCGCGAAATAATCGGGCCAGATGCAGACCTTGACCTCTCCGCGGGCACGGATGCCCTCCAGCCGGGAGGGCTGCGCTGCGCCGGGTTGTGTCCCCTGCTGGGACCATGCCTCGCAAAGTGGGAAAAATCCTGCAATGATCGCCACGACCATGCGCTTGAAAGCTATCCGCGACAGCATACGCCTCTCCTTTGGTCCCACATCCGCATCGCCGGACGGGGATTTCTCCAACGCGCCCGGCGCTGTTCGTCGGCCGAGCCGACTCTACGCCCTGGTGGCCGGCCTCGTCATCCTGTGTCTGCTGGCCGTGTACGGGATCGTCATGTACCGGGGGCAGACCGAGGCTGTGCGCGATGCCGAGCGGCTGACGCAGTCTGTAGCCGAAGCCCTTGCCGATCAATTGACGCGTGCGATGCAGACGGTGGACCTCGTCATGCTGGACCAGGCCGAGCGCAACGGGCTGGGCGGCGACGGCATAACCGGGCAGCGCTCCATCCTGCTCAGGGATGTGTCGCAACTGCGTGCCCTGCTGCTGACGGATGCCAGCGGCCTCATCATCCATTCCACGGTGGATGGGCTGGTGGGCCAGAGCCTGGGCGAGCGCGAATGGTTCCGCGTGCTGCGGTTGAGCGGCCAGCAGGTGCGCCTGGGCCCGCCCGAGGCCGGCCGCTTCCTGACACCGCCCAATGCGCGGCCCATCAGCGAGACGGGGCTGTGGTCCATCCCCATCGCCCGCGCCATCCGCAATGGGCGCGGCGAGTTTGACGGCGTCGTGGTCGCGCTGATCAACCCCGAATATCTCAGCACCATCGCCCGGCAATATGCCGAGGGGTTCGGCGTGACGATCCGGCTGCATTCCTTCAATGGCGCGCTGCTGGCGCGCTCGGATGGCGGCCGGGCGGGCATCGGCCAGATCCATGCTGGCGCCTGGCCCTTCCGCAACTTCCTGCCCCGGCTGGAGCGCGGCAGCTTTGTCGGCACCGACCAGGATGGCCAGAATGTGATGGCGAGCTTCGCCGTGACGCGCCAGGGCCTCTTTGTGGTCGAGGTGGTGCGCGCGCGCGCCGATGCGATGGCGGCCAATCGTGCGCTTGGGCTGCTTCTGGGCCTGGGCGTGGCCGGGGCTGGGGCCTTCATCCTCATGGCGCTTGGGCTGATGGTGCGCCAGGCTCAGCGGCTGCGCGCCCAGGGCCAGCAACTGGCCGCGAGCGAGGCCGCCGCCCGCGCCGGCTCCCGCGCCAAGGAGGATTTCCTGGCCAGCATGAGCCACGAGATCCGCACGCCGATGAACGGCGTGATCGGCATGACCGGCCTGCTGCTGGATACCCGCCTGGACGACCTGCAGCGCCGCTACGCCGAGACCATCCAGAACTCGGCCGAGCACCTGTTGATGGTGCTGAACGACATCCTGGATTTCTCCAAGCTCGAAGCCGGCGCCGTGGAACTTGAGCGCGTGCCCTTCGAACTGGAAAAGGAACTCGCCACCATCGTCGAGCTTTTCGCCCCCAAGGCGGCAAGCAAGGGCGTGGAACTCGTGGTGTCGCTGCCGGGCGACATGCCGCGCATCATGGTGGGCGATCCGGGCCGGGTGCGGCAGGTGCTGTTCAACCTGGTCGGTAATGCGGTGAAATTCACCGATAAGGGCTGGATCCAGCTGGATGTGACGCTGGAGCCATTGGGCCAGCGGCGCGGCTGGCTGATGCAATGCGCGGTGCTGGATACCGGCATCGGCCTGGACCCCGCCCAGGTGCCGCATCTGTTCGAGCGCTTCACCCAGGCCGATGCCTCGATCCGCCGGAAATATGGCGGCACGGGCCTCGGCCTCGCCATCTGCCGTCGCCTGGCCGAGGAAATGGGCGGCGGCATCGAGGCCGGCCCGCGCGATGCGACCAAGCCGCGCGGGGCGGGCAGCCGCTTCACCTTCTCGGCCAAGCTCGGCCAGCCGGCCGGGCCGCTGGAGGCCTTCCCGGCCACGGCCCTGGCTGGGCTGCGCGTCCTGGTGGTGGATGACCTGGCACTGAACCGCGACATCCTGGCCCGCCAGCTCACCAGCATGGGGGCCGAGCCCATCCTGGCGTGCGATGGGGCCGAGGCGCTGGCGCTGCTGGCTGACGCCGCCGCCAGGGGGCGGCCCGTGCGGGCCGTGGTGCTGGACGGGCAACTGGAACATGCGCGCGGCCTGGATGTGGCGCGGCAGATCCGCGCCAGGACCGACATGCCCCGCCCGGCCATCATGCTCTGTTCCTCCGGCGCGTCCTTCGGCCGGGACAAGCCGGAGGAAGGGCTGGTGGAGGGCATACTGCTCAAGCCCGCGCTGCCCGCCCGGCTGCGGGACAGCCTGCTGGCCGCCCTCGCCCCCAAATCCACCCGCGCGGCACCGGTCGAGGTTGCCGTCGCCACACCGGACACGCCGCTGCTTCGCGTCCTGCTGGTGGAGGACAATGCCACCAACCAGCTCGTCATGAAGACCATCCTGGGCAAGGCGCATTGCCATGTGGATGTGGCGGGCGATGGCGGCGAGGCGGTCCGGATGGCCGGCGCCCAGGCCTATGATGTGATCCTGATGGATCTCCAGATGCCGGTGATGGACGGGCTGGAAGCCACGCGGCAAATCCGCGCGATGCCGGGCCCCAATCGCCGCACCCGCATCATCGGGCTGACGGCGGCGGTGGGTCCGGTCTTCGAGGCGCAATGCCGCGCCGCCGGCATGGATGACTATCTGGGCAAGCCCGTGCAGCGCGCGGCGCTGCTGGAGCGCCTCAAGCAGAAGGTGGGCTGAGGCCCCCCAAACCTCTGGATCAAGCCTCCCACACCTTCTCCGGCGGGGTCCAGAGCACCGGGTCGCGCATGGCGCGCGCCAGGTTGGTCGCCACGGCGTTGATCATCGCCTGGCCCTTCTCGGCGGTGGCGGCGCGTGGGTCGCCCTTCACGCCGATGCGCGGCGCGCGCTCGGCGAAGCTGTAGAAGCGCGAGAAGCCGGCCGGCGCCTGGACGCCCGCATTGCCGCCCGCCGCCTCCTCGATCTTGTCCTGCCGGACCTGCGCGGCGTCGAGCGCCAGCCAGAGCGCCGTCTCGCCCTCGCAGGCATGCATGATGCCGGCCTGGGTGGTGAGCGCCTTGGCGATCTCGACGGGGGCGACATTGGGCCAGGTGGTCACCACCACCGCCATGCCGAATTCATGCGCCAATTCCCGCGCCGAGACGGCCAGCGGGTCAATATTGCCGCCATGTCCGTTCACGATCAGCAGCCGGGTGAAGCCCTGCGCCTGAAGGCTTCGCACCATGCAGCGCAGCACCGCATGCAGCGTCGCGTGGTCCAGCGTGATGGTGCCGCCGAAGGGGAGGTGATGCTCGGACAGCCCGGTCCAGAGAGGGGGTAGCACGATGGCCGGGATGTCGGTGGCAAGCCTGGCCGCGGCCAGGCTGAGTTCATGGGCGATGAAGCTGTCGGTCCAGACCGGCAGGTGCGGCCCATGCTGCTCCAGGCTGCCGATGGGCAGCACCGGCAGCGCGCCGCGCCCGGCCAGTGCCTTGAGTTCCGGGCCGGTCAGTCTTTCCCAGCGCACTTCCATCTGGCTCTCCATGTTCCTTGCGGCAGCCTCCCCCCCCTTGGCAGATGGGCGCAAGCGGAGAGATGAAATCCATGCTCGACGTGGCGTGGTTCAAGCGCGGTTTGCGGGTGGTGGAGCATGCGGCGCTGCGGGCAGCGCGGGATCGCCTCAGCCGGATTCGCGCTGCCAAGGGCTTCGCGGGGGAAGCGCTGCGCGTGTTCCGCCAGCATGGCAGCCGGCAGCGCCGATTCGCCCAGGGTGACCCGATGGCCGAGCGCGCGCCGGCGGCGACGCGGGAGGCGAAGGCGCGGCGGCGGATGGCGCTGGATATCCAGGCGGCACAATGCAAAGCGCCGGACATGAAAACGGGGAGCCAAGGCCCCCCGTCATCACCACCAAAACCGCGCAGGGCTTAGCCCTGGCGCGCCTTGAAGCGCGGGTTCTTCTTGTTGAGAACGTAGAGGCGGCCGCGGCGGCGCACCACGACGCAGTTCTTGTCCCGCAACTTGGCGGATTTCAGGCTGTTGCGGATCTTCATGGCGCGGACTCACAAAACGCGAAAAAGGTTGCGGGGAAAGGCGGTGCCGAACCCCGGGAAGCAGGCGGATTAGGCGAGCATGGCATTCGTGTCAACCTCAGCGCGGCGCTGGCAGCGGCGGCAGGCCCTGGGCGGCGCGGCGGGCGTTGATCTCCGCGCGTTCCTCGGCCGTGGGCGCCGGGTAGGAGCGGGGGAAGGTGATCTGATCCGCCGGCCCCGGTGCGCGCGGCGGGCCGACTCGGCCACAGGCGGCCAGGGCCAGCGCGGCCATCAGCGTCAGCGCGAGCGGCCTCATGCCAGGCGCCCCTGCCAATCGGCCACCATGGCGCGCACATTGTCGGGCGCGGTGCCGCCATGCGAACGGCGCGAGGCGACCGAGGCGGCGGGGCTGAGCACGCCGAAGACCGCATCCGAGATGCGCGGCTCCACCTCGCGCATCTCGGCGATGGTAAGGCCCGAGAGATCCACCCCCATCCCCTCGGCCTTCGCGACGAGGCGGCCAGTGACGTGATGGGCGTCCCGGAAGGGGAGTTTGAGCTCGCGTACCAGCCAATCGGCCAGGTCGGTCGCGGTGGAGAAGCCATCCCCGGCGGCGGCGGCCATGCGGGCGATATTAGGCTGCATGTCCCGCACCATGGCGGCGGTGGCGGCGAGGCAGAGGGTCAGGTTCTCGGCCGAGTCGAAGACGCCTTCCTTGTCCTCCTGGAGGTCCTTGGCATAGGTCAGCGCCAGGCCCTTCACCACCGTCAGCAGGCCGACCAGGTTGCCCGTCATGCGGCCGGTCTTGCCGCGCACCAGCTCGGCCGCGTCCGGATTGCGCTTCTGCGGCATGATGGAGCTGCCGGTGGTCAGGCCATCGCTCAGCTTCACGAAGCCGAAGGAGGGGTTGGTCCAGATCACGATCTCCTCAGCGAGGCGGGAGAGATGCGTGGCGCAGATGGCGCAGGCGGCGAGGAACTCCATGGCGAAGTCGCGGCTGCCCACGGCGTCCAGGCTGTTGCGCGTGGGCCGGTCGAAGCCAAGGGATGCGGCGGTGGCGTGGCGATCAATCGGGAAGCCGGTGCCGCACATGGCGGCCGAACCCAGCGGGCATTCATTCAACCGGGCGCGGGCGTCGAGCATGCGGCCCCGGTCGCGCCAGATCATCTCGGCATAGGCCAGCATGTGGTGGCCGAAGGTGGTGGGCTGGGCGGGCTGCAAATGGGTGTAGCCGGGCATGATGGTGCCGGCATGCTCCTCGGCGCGGGCGACGAAGGCGCGCACCAGATCGAGCATCTGGGCGGCCAGGCCATCCATCGCATCGCGCGTCCAGAGGCGGAAATCGGTGGCCACCTGATCATTGCGGCTGCGCGCGGTGTGCAGGCGCTTGCCCGCCTCGCCGATGCGCTCGGTCAGGCGGGCCTCGATGTTCATGTGGACGTCTTCGAGAGTTTCGGACCACTCAAAGCGCCCCGCCTCGATCTCGGCGGCGATTTCGCCCAGGCCCTGGCGGATGGCGGCCTCGTCATCCGGGGTGATGATGCCTACATGGGACAGCATGGCGGCGTGGGCGAGGCTGCCGCGGATATCCTGGCGCCACATCTTGGCATCAAAGCCGATCGAGGCATTGATGGCCTGCATGATGGCCCAGGGGCCTTCGGCGAATCTGCCGCCCCATTGTTGGTTTGTGTTGGTTTCGTTGGGGATGGACAAGGGAATATGGCTTCCGTTTTGACATCGCGCCGGGCGCTGGCTGGCATGGTCCTAGCGCCCGCGCTGCTTGGCGCGCAAGCCGCGCGGGCTGCCGCCGGGATCGAGCGGCTGCGCGAGGCGAGCCGCCCCATGCCCGCCTTCACCTTCCAGGATGCCGAGGGCGTGGAAAAGACGCTGGCGGATTTTCCGGGCCAGGGCCTGGTGATCAACCTCTGGGCCACCTGGTGCCCGCCCTGCGTGGCTGAAATGCCTGCGCTGGAGCGGCTTTCCCGCCAATTGGCGGCCGAGCGCATCGCCGTGCTGGCGCTTTCCTCCGATCGCGGCGGGCGGGCGGTGGTGGAGGCCTTCTACCAGCGCGTGGGGCTGACGAGCCTGGGCATCTGGCTCGACCCGCGCGGGGCGGCGGCGCGGGCGATGGGCGCGCGGGGCCTGCCCACCACCATCATCGTGGACCGCCAGGGGCAGGAGCGCGCGCGGCTGGAGGGCGATGCGGCCTGGGATACGGCGCCCTTTGTCGCGGCGATCCGGCGGCTGGTGGGGCCCGCTGCCGCACCGCAGGCGACCTCGCGAACGTGATGGACGCATGTATGGCGCGGGCCCGGCTTTCGTTCTGACCGGGAAACATCGGTCAGGCAGGACAGCACGAACATCCATCGCCGCCATATCGGGGGTGCCGCCATCCTGGCTGCCGCTCCCATCCCCGCCATGGCCAGCGCGCAGCCCGCCGGGGAGCAGGCGGTGGCCCGGGCTGTTTCGGCGCCCACCCGCGCCATGCTTCGCCATGTTTTCACCAGTCATGCCACGGGGGCCACACCACGGGGGCCACACCACGGGCGGCGGGCGGATCACGTCGGTGAATATCGGCATCCGGCAAGTGTGGAAGAAACAGGGTGGCACCTGGCGGCTCTACGCGCGCCAAGCCTTCACGCGCCAAGCCTTCACGCGCCGGGCCTTCACGCGCCGGGCCTTCACGCGCCGGGCCGCGTAGTCCAGCCGGGTTCCGAGGGGCAAGCCCCTCGGCGGGTGGGTCGGGGGAGGGCAGGGCCCTCCCCGGGAATTCACTCAGCGGCCTGGAGTGTGGCCGTCTCGGCATAGGCCTCAAGCGGCGCGCAGGTGCAGACCAGGTTGCGGTCGCCATGGACATTGTCCACGCGCTTCACGGGCGGCCAGTACTTGTTCATCCGCACATAGGGCAGCGGGAAGGCGGCATCCTCGCGCGTGTAGGGATGCGCCCATTCGCTCGCCATGACTTCCACCATGGTGTGCGGCGCGTTCTTCAGCGGGTTGTCCGCGCGGTCCATCCGGCCTTGCTCCACGGCGCGGATTTCGGCGCGGATGCTGATCATCGCGTCGCAGAAGCGGTCGAGTTCGGACTTGGTCTCGCTCTCGGTCGGCTCCACCATGAGCGTGCCGGTGACCGGCCAGGACATGGTGGGCGCGTGGAAGCCGTAATCCTGCAGGCGCTTGGCGATATCCTCGACAAGGACGCCGCCATTCTGCTGGAAGCCGCGGCAATCCAGGATGCATTCATGCGCCACCATACCGGCGGAACCACGGTAGAGAATCGGAAAATGGTCGGCCAGCCGCTTCGCCATGTAGTTGGCATTGAGGATGGCCACCTGCGTGGCGCGCGTCAGCCCATCGCCGCCCATCATGCGGATATAGGCGTAGCTGATGGGCAGGATGGCGGCCGAGCCGAAGGGCGCGGCGCTGACAGGGCCGAAGCCCGTCGCCGGGCCGGCTTCGGCCACCAGCGGGTGGTTGGGCAAGTGCGGGGCGAGATGCGCCGCCACGCCGATCGGCCCCACGCCAGGGCCCCCGCCGCCATGCGGGATGCAGAAGGTCTTGTGCAGGTTCAGGTGGCAGACATCGGCACCGATCGAGGCGGGAGAAGTCAGCCCCACCTGAGCGTTCATGTTGGCGCCATCCATATAGACCTGCCCGCCCTCGGCATGGATGATCGCGCAGATCTCGCGGATCGCTTCCTCGAACACGCCATGGGTGGAGGGGTAGGTGACCATCAGCGCCGAGAGATTCGCCCCGTGCTGCTTCGCCTTGGCCCGCAGATCCTCGACATCCACATTGCCGTCGCGGTCGCAGGCGGTGACGATGACCTTCATGCCCGCCATCACGGCCGAGGCCGGGTTGGTGCCATGCGCGGAACTCGGGATGAGGCAGATGTTGCGATGCCCCTCGCCGCGCGCCTGGTGATAGGCGCGAATGGCGAGCAGCCCCGCATATTCGCCCTGGCTGCCGGCATTGGGCTGGAGCGAGACGGCGGCAAAGCCGGTCACGCCGCAGAGCCAGGTCGCCAGTTGCCGGATCATCGTGATGTAGCCCTGCGCCTGGTCGGTGGGCGCGAAGGGGTGGATCTCCGCGAAGCCGGGAAAGGTGACGGGGATCATCTCCGCCGTCGCATTCAGCTTCATGGTGCAGGAGCCGAGCGGGATCATGGAGCGGTTCAGCGCCACATCCTTGTCCTCCAGACGCTTCATGTAGCGCAGCATGGAGTGCTCGGCGTGGTGCGAGTTGAACACCTCGGCCTTGAGGAAGCCGGTGGTGCGGGCCAGCGTGGCGGGCAGGCCGCCCTTGGGCGTGATGGCGCCCAGGTCGTCGCCACCAAGCAGCCCGGCGAGCGTCGCCAGTTCGGCCCGCGTCACCGTATCATCCAGCGCGATGGCGATGGCGTCATCGCCCATGCGGCGCAGGTTGAAGCCCGCCTCCAGCGCGGCCTGCATCACCGCATCGGTGGCAGGGCCGGTCTCGACGCAGATGGTGTCGAAGAAGGCCGAATGCCGCAGCGGGAAGCGCGAGGCGCCGGCCAGCATGCGCGCTTGCAGCGCCACGCGGCGGGCAATGCGCCGCAGCCCCTCCGGCCCGTGCCAGACGGCATACATCGAGGCCATGACCGCCAGCAGCACCTGCGCGGTGCAGATGTTGGAGGTCGCCTTCTCGCGCCGGATATGCTGTTCGCGGGTTTGCAGCGCGAGGCGCATGGCGGGCGCGCCGGCGGCGTCAATGGAGACGCCGACCAGGCGGCCGGGCAGGCTGCGCTTCAGCGCGTCCCGCACCGCCATGAAGCCCGCATGCGGGCCGCCATAGCCCAGCGGCACGCCAAAGCGCTGCGAGGAGCCCACGACGATATCGGCGCCCATCTCGCCCGGCGGCGTCACCAGCGTCAGCGCCAGCAGATCGGCCGCGATGATGGCCAGGGCGCCGGCCGCATGGGCCGCCTCGATCTCGGGTGCGATGTCGCGCAATTCGCCTGCCGTGCCGGGATATTGCGAGAGCACGGCGAAGGGTTTTTCGGCGGCGATGGTGGCGGCAAGTTGCGCCGGCTCCGCCAGCACCACGCGGATGCCCACGGGCTCGGCGCGCACGCGCACCACGGCGATGGTCTGGGGGTGGCAATCGGCGGCCAGGACCAGCACGTCGCTTTTGCCCTTGTGGCTGGAATGGGCGAGCGTCACGGCCTCGGCCGCCGCGGTCGCTTCATCGAGCAGCGAGGCGCCAGCGACGGGCAGGCCAGAGAGGTCGGTGATGAGCGTCTGGAAATTCACCAGCGCTTCCAGGCGCCCCTGCGCGATCTCGGCCTGGTACGGCGTATAGGCCGTGTACCAGCCCGGATTTTCCAGAATGTTGCGAAGGATCACCGGCGGCGTGTGCGTGCCGTGGTAGCCCATGCCGATCAGGGACCGCTTGCGGATGTTGCGCTCGGAGAGAGCACGCAATTCCGCGATGGCCGCGGCCTCATTCACCGGGCTGGGCAGGGCGGAGAAATCCACGCCGCGAATGGCGGCCGGCACGGTGCGCGCCGTCATATCCTCCAGATCGGTGCAGCCGATGGTGGCGAGCATGGAGGCGATTTCGCCCGGCGTCGGGCCGATATGGCGGCGGATGAATTCGCCGGAATCCTCCAGCGCCGTCAGTTCATGCAGGATGCTCACGCAAGGCTCTCCACGAAAGCGGCATAGGCGTCGGCGTCCATCAGGTCATCCGGCAGGGCGCCTTCGGGGGTGATCTTGAAGAACCAGCCGCCGGCGGTGGGCTCGCTGTTGATCAGGGCCGGCTCATCCACCAGGCCGGAATTCACTTCGGTCACGCGGCCGGTGATGGGGGCATAGACGTCGGAGGCGGCCTTCACGCTCTCCACCACGGCGATGGATTCGCCCGCCGTCACCTCGCGGCCGGGTTCGGGCAGGTCCACGAAGACCACGTCGCCCAGCGCGTTCTGCGCGTGGTCGGTGATGCCGATCACCGCCACATCGCCTTCGAAGCGAATCCACTCGTGATCCTTGGTGTATTTCATGTCGGGCATGGGTTTGGCCTCAGCGTGCGTAGCGGTGGGGGTGGAAGGGCATGGGCATCACGCGGGCCGCAAGCGGCTTGTCGCGGACGATCAGATCAAGGGCGGTGCCGTCGGCGGCGGCGTCGCGCGCCACATAGCCCATGGCGACGGGCGACCCGATGGAGGGGCCGAAGCCGCCGGAGGTGACTTCGCCGATCACGGCGCCATCGCGCTGGATCGGTGTATGGCCGCGCGCGGGCTGCCGCCCCTCGGGCCGGATGCCGACGCGCAGGCGCCTCACGCCATTATCCAGGTGATCGCGCACCACATCCGCGCCGCGGAAATTCCATTCCATGCGGCGGCGCTTGCCCATGGACCAGACGAGATTGGCCTCGACCGGGCTCGTGCCCTCATCCAGGTCATTGCCATAGAGGCAGAGGCCCGCTTCCAGCCGCAGGCTGTCGCGCGCGCCCAGGCCGATCGGCATGACGCCCGGCATGGCCAGCAGCGCGCGGGCCAGCTTTTCGGCGTGGTCGGCGGCGACGGAAATCTCCAGGCCATCCTCGCCCGTATAGCCGGAGCGCGAGGCGATGACGGGAATGCCCGCGATCTGCATCTCCGTGATGCCCATGAAGCTCATCGGCGTCGGGATCAGGGTGGCGACCGCCGGGCCTTGCAGGGCCAGCAGCGCGCGGTCGGGCAGGGGGCGGAGCGTGACGCCGCGCGGCAGCACGCTCTCGATCAGCGGCAGGTCGATATGCTTGCGCGAGGCGTTGACGACGAGGAACAGCCTGTCGCCCATATTGGCGAACATGAAGTCATCCACGATGCCGCCGGCTTCGTTCAGCAGCAGACCGTAGCGCTGGCGGCCGGGCTTCAGCGCCTGGACATCGGCGGGGGTGAGTTGTTCCAGCGCGGCGGCCGCGCCCTCTCCCACCAACTCCGCCTGGCCCATGTGGGAGACGTCGAACAGACCCGCCTGCGCGCGGCAATGGAGGTGCTCGGCCATGATGCCGGCCGGGTATTGCACGGGCATGGAATAGCCCGCGAATGGCACCATCCGGCCGCCCAATTCGCGGTGCAGCGCATCCAGCGGCGTGGTGTGAAGTGATTCGGATTCGGTCACGCATCCCCCTGCCGCCACGCGGCAATTGAGTTTGTGACCCCCCTCTGTCCGAGGTACCTGAGAGATTCAGTGGCTGGCCGTGTGGCGAACCTCCTTACTCCGTCGGTGCCATCCCCCTCTCGGAGGATGAGCTTTCCAGAGTGCCCACCCGCGTGCGGCCCTTGATGCCTGAGCGTTTCCGGGGGCCGGTTGCGCCTTCGGCGACCCGAGCCCGTCGCTGGCCCCGGATTCTCTCCCGCACGCGATGCACAGGCCAGCGATTGATGCCCTTGGATCGTGTCGAACGCAAGGTGTATCGAGAGCTTTCGGGCGGGGCAGGGCGGAGCATGCCCCAAAGACGGGCTTTCCGGCGTGAAAAGGCGCGGCGAGGGGGCCGCGAGGTGGCGAGCCACGCGCTGCCGGATCAGCCAGCCGAGTGGCGGCGATATGGTGTGGCGCATGATGTCCCCCGGCGGCGCCGCCAGGCAGCGGCCATGCGGGTGCGCGCAAGGTTGCGGCCTCCACGCTTGCGGCGGAATGATTGGCCGGAATCCGCGAAGCCGGCGTGATTCCGTGCTATCGGCCCTGATGCCCCGCCCCCCGCCCCCCGAGACCGCCGGCCCCGCCCGCCCGCGTGATATCCTGGCCGTCTCGCACCTCACGCGCTACCGCTATGCCGCGCCGGTGCTGCTCGGGCCGCACCGGTTGATGCTGCGCCCGCGCGACAGCCACGACATGCGGCTGCTCTCCGCCTCGCTCACCCTCTCCCCGCCCGGCAGGCTGCAATGGGGGCATGATGTCTTCAGCAACAGCATCGCCATCGCCGAATTCAGCGACCCCGTGACCGAGTTGGTGATCCGCAGCGACCTGCTGGTGGAGCGCTTCGGCACTGATCGCCCCAGCCGCGACATCGCGGCCGAGATCGCCCCCATGGCGCGGGACTGGCCCTTCGCCTATTCCGCCGATGACCGGACCGACCTCGGTGCCAAGTGCCGCCCGCAATATGCCGACCCCCAGGGCCGGCTGCTGGCCTGGGCGCAAGGCTTCGTGGCCAGCGACCCGACCCCCACCCTGGGCCTCCTGCGGGACATCAATGCCAGTATCCAGAAGGGCTTCGCCTACCGCGCGCGGGAAGAAGCCGGCACGCAGACGCCGCTGGAGACGCTGGCACTCGGCAGCGGCACCTGCCGGGATTTCGCCGTGCTGATGATCGAGACCTGCCGTGCCATGGGCTTCGGCGCCAGGCTGGTCAGCGGCTATTTGCATGATGCGGAAGCGAATTCGGTGAATGGCGCCGGTTCCACCCATGCCTGGTGCGAAATCTTCCTGCCCGGCCCCGGCTGGCTGGCCTTCGACCCCACCAATGGCGGCATGGGCGGGCGGGACCTGATCCGGGTGGCGACCATGCGGGACATTCACCAGGCGGCGCCGGTCAGCGGCAGCTTCACCGGCCGGCCGTCGGATTTCCTGGGAATGGAAGTCTCGGTCAGCGTCACCGAGGCCTCCGCCGGCTGATTTGCGCGGGGCCGCAAGCGGGGTAGCCTTCGGCCGAACCGGAGGAACCCGCCATGCTCGAACCCCTCGCCGTGGCACATCTGCCCGAGGGTGTGCGCGCCCGCCACATCAGCCACGTGAACGGCCTTCGCATGCATGTGCTGGAGGCGGGCGAGGCCGGGCGCCCCCTGCTGCTGCTGCTGCACGGCTTCCCCGAACTCGCCTATTCCTGGCGCAACATCATGCTGCCCCTGGCCGAGGCCGGGTATCACGTCGTCGCGCCCGACCAGCGCGGCTATGGCCGCACCGAGGGGCCCGTGCCGGTCTATGACGAGGACCTCACCCCCTACCGCCCGCTGGGCTATGTGCGGGATGCGCTGGCGCTGGTGGCCGCGCTGGGTCACCGCGAGGTGGCCTGCGTGATCGGCCATGATTTCGGCGCGCCGGTCGCCGGCAATGCGGCGCTGGCACGGCCCGATGTGTTCCGCTCGGTGGTGATGATGAGCGCGCCCTATGGCGGCCCCCGCGCCTGGCCCTTGGGCGAGCAGGCGGCGCCGGAGGGGCTGGCCGGCCTCGCCTCCCCCGCGCTGCATGCGGCCCTGGCCAGGCTCGACCCGCCGCGCCAGCATTACCAGTGGTTCTATTCGACGCGCGAGGCCGATGCCGACATGCATCACGCTCCCCAGGGCCTGCATGCCTTCCTGCGCGCCTATTACCACCACAAGAGCGCCGATTGGGCCGCCAACAAGCCCCACCCGCTGCCCGCCTTCACGGCCGAGGCGCTGGCCGTGATGCCCACCTACTACATCATGCCCGCCGGCATCGGCATGGCGGAGACGGTGGCCGCCGAAATGCCCGATGCCGCCACCATCGCCGCCAATCGCTGGCTGCCGGAGGCCGCACTCGCCGTCTATGCCGCGGAATATGGCCGCACCGGCTTCCAGGGCGGGCTGCAATCCTATCGCTGCACCACCAGCGGCCAGGCGGCGGCCGAGATGCGGCTCTTTGCCGGGCGCGGCATCGAGGTGCCGGCCTGCTTCATCGCCGGTTCCAGCGACTGGGGCATCCACCAGAAGCCGGGCGAGTTCGAGATGATGCAGGGCCAGGGTTCCCAGGCTGGGGGCTGCCGGGATTTGCGCGGCTGTCATCTGCTGCCCGGCGCGGGCCATTGGGTGCAGCAGGAACAGGCGGGCGCCGTGGCCGGGGTGATCCAGGATTTCCTGCGCCGCTTTTGACCGGGGGTAGACTCAGGCCCGCAGCAGCGCCGTGGGGTAGAATCGCGCCCCGTGATGCCCCCCAGGCCGCTTGCGTCGCCGTCTGGAGGGTATGCAACTGGCGCGAATCTGTTTCGCGTGCTGCAAACTGATGATGATGCGATTAAGCTCAGACCGAACAGGGCTGACGCGCCGCATTCGGCGAGAGGGAAACAGGCAAGCTTGCAGCGAGAAATCGCATCCGTGATGGCGGCCTGCGCGATGCGTGGCATCCGTTATATCGCCTTCCCGCCGGTCGTCTTCGAGGCGCGGCCCGCTGCCGCCTTGCCCGAAGCGCCGCCCGAGGCCGAGATCGCGCCGCCCCCCGTGCCGCCGTCTGACGCCTTGCCTGCCGATGCAGGGTCGGCCGCAACTTCACCGATCCTCGCGCCAATGCTTGCGCCTGCCCTCATGACGGAGCCGGTGGCTCAAGCGCCAGCCCGGCTTGCTCCCCCCATCCCAGCGATGGGGATTGCGCCGCCGGTGGTGGCCCCTCCCTTGCAGCCCGAGGCTCTGGTGCAGTCTGAGGCTCTGGTGCAGCCTGAAGTTCTGGCCAAGCCGCCCGGCACCGCCATGCGCCGCCTCGCGGAACTCGCGGCCGAGGCGACGGCCCGGCCAAAGCGGGCGGCACCCGCCCCGGTCGCGAATGTCCCGCGCGGCGTTGAAACCCCGGCCGAGGCAGCGCCCGCGCGCCGCTACGCCCTGCTGAACGACATCGCGGGCGTGCTGCCAGCCCGCCGGACGCGCGCCCGTACCGGGAAGCGCGCATGACCCTGCTCGCCTTTGCCTCACCCAAGGGAGGTGTCGGCAAGACCACGGTCGCCGCCCATGTCGCGGCCTTGCTGGCGCAGCGCGGCCACAAGGTGATCGCCATCGACCTTGATCCGCAGAACGCGCTGCGCCTGCACCTGGGCGTGAGCCTGCGCGAGGAGCGCTGCTTCATGTCCCGCCTCGCCTCCCGCCCGGCCTGGCGGGATGTGCTGGTGGAGACCGAACATGGCGTCCGCGTGCTGCCCTATGGCCCGGTGGACCCGCTGCGCGCCCTGGAAATGGCCCAGCTCCTGAGCACGGAACCGCAGCGCCTGGCTGAGCCGGTGCGCGAAATGCTGGCCGTCCCCGGCCTCATCGTCGTGCTGGACTCGCCGCCCGGACCCAATGCGGCGCTGGCCGCGCTGATGCCCCTGCTCGACCTCATGGTGATCCTGCTGCTCGCCGATGCCGGGAGCGCGGCCATCATTCCGCAAATCGCCAATAACCGCTTCCTGGGCCGTGGCACCATGGGCGCCCGCGCCGCGGATCGCGCGGTGCTGGTGCTGAACCAGGTGGATGAGGCCGAGCCGCTTTCGGATGCGGTCTTCGACATGGCGCGCAACGCGCTGGGCAACCGCCTCATCGGTGCCATCTGCCGGGACCAGGAACTGGCCGAGGCCCTGGCCGATAAGCGCATGCTGCTGCATGGGGAGCCAGGTGCCGGCGAGGATCTCCAATTGCTCACGGATGCCATCGTCAAGCGCGTGAAGCTGCCAAGCCCCGGCACCCAGCCGGCTGGCTTCTCCGCGCTGAATGAATGGGGCCGGTTGTGAGCGGCGCGCGCTTCTCGGAATATGTGCAGACCTTCCCGCGGGAGGTGCCGCGCAACACCCGCTTCCTGCGTATCACGGCGATCCTGCTTGGGCTGCTCGGCGCCTTCTTCTTCATCACCGTGCCGATGGCGGAGGAAGGCCAGGTCTGGCTGACGCTGGGCGGCATCGCGCTGTTCATGGTCCTGAACCGCGACAAGTCCCGCAAGGTGGGGCTGGTGCTGGTGGTGCTCTCGGTCATGATCACCTCGCGCTATCTGTTCTGGCGCGCGACCGAGACGCTGGAATTCGAGACGGCGCTGCAATCCATCCTGGGCACGCTGCTCTTTGGCGCGGAATTGTTCGCCGGCGCGCTGATGACGCTCTCCTACCTGCAAACCAGCTATCCGCTGGACCGCAAGCCCGTGCCCATGCCGATCAATCCCGATGATTGGCCCACGGTGGATATCTACGTCCCCACCTATAATGAGAGCCTGGACCTCGTTCGCCCCACCGTGCTCGCGGCCATGAACATGGACTACCCGCGTGACAAGCTGAACGTCTGGATCCTGGATGATGGCCGCCGCCCGGAATTCCGCGACTTCGCCGAGGAATGCGGCTGCGGCTACATCATCCGGCCCGATAACAAGGGTGCGAAGGCCGGCAACCTCAACCACGCGATGCGCCACACGACCGGCGAATACATCGCCATCTTCGATTGCGACCACGCGCCCACCCGCGCCTTCCTGCAACTCACGCTGGGCTGGCTGATCCGCGACAAGCGCATCGCGCTCGTCCAGACGCCGCACCATTTCTACTCGCCCGACCCCTTCGAGCGGAACCTGGTGCGCCAGCGCCTGGTGCCCAATGAGGGGCTGCTGTTCTACGGCGCGATCCAGCCGGGGTCTGACCTCTGGAACGCCGCCTTCTTTTGCGGCTCCTGCGCCGTCATCCGGCGCGAGGCGCTGGAGGAAGTGGGCGGCGTGCCGCATGTGACCGTGACCGAGGATTGCCACTGCGCGCTCAAGATGCAGCAGAAGGGCTGGCACACCGCCTATATCCGCATTCCGCTCGCCGCCGGCCTGGCCACCGAGCGCCTCGCCCTGCATATCGGCCAGCGGCTGCGCTGGGCGCGCGGCATGCTGCAGATCATGCGGACGGAGAACACGCTGTTTGCGCCCGGCCTGAAATGGATGCAGCGCTTCTGTTACTTCATTGCGGGCTTTGGCTTCCTCTTTGCCTTCCCGCGCGTGATCTTCCTCACCTCGCCGCTCGCCTTCCTGTTCTTCGGCGAGAGCGTCATCGCCGCCAGCCCCGTCGCCATCATCGCCTATGCCGGCAGCCACATGTTCCATGCGGTGGCGACAACGGCGCGGCTGAACGGCAAGCACCGCCACTCCTTCTGGTCCGAAATCTACGAGGCCTCGCTGGCGGTGCCTCTGCTGTCGGTCACGGTGCTCACCCTGTGGGATCCCTCCAAGGGAAAATTCAACGTGACGGACAAGGGCGGCATCCTGGAGGCGGGCTATCTCGATTTCCGCGCCGTGCTGCCCAATCTGATCATGCTGGCCTTGCTCACCGTGGGCTTCACCATCGGGGTCTGGGGCAGCTTCACGCATGACCTGAGCAGCCTGGAAGGCCGCGCCTACCTGCTGAACACCATCTGGGCCGGGCTTTGCCTCATTCCGCTCGCCGGCAGCGTGGCCGTGGGGCGCGAGCGTGAGCAATCCCGCGTGCGGGCCCGCGTCGAGGCCGACCTGCCGGGCGAACTCATCCTGCCCACGGGCGAGCGGTTGCCGACGCACAGCGCCAATCTCTCGCTCTCGGGCGCGCGGCTCATCGTGGATCGCGCGCTGGGCGTGGCCGAAGGGCATGAGGTGACGGTCGCCTTCGAGACGGGCGGCGAGACCATCGAATTGCGCGCCAAGGTGATTCGATGGGACGGCAACGAGGTCTATCTGGAATTCATCATCGAAACCCTGGCCGACGAGGCCAGCGTGGTGCGCGCCTTCTTTGGCCGGCCCGACGCCTGGCTCTACTGGGACCATTGGCCCGAGGATAAACCGCTGCGCTCGCTCTGGACTGTCGTGCTCGCCTCGGCCGATGCCGTGTTTCGCAAATACCGCTTTGGCATCCTGCGTGCCGGCAAGCCGGTGGCCGCAGCCGCCAAGCCGCAGGCGCCGCGCGTCTCGGATGTGGTGGCGCCGCGCCGGCCCCAGGCCGCGCCGCCGCCCGCCGCCAATGTGCCAAAGCCGGCGCCGGCCACCACGGCGGCCCTGCTGGCGCTGGCCCTGCTGGGCGCGAGTCCGGCCATTGCCCAGCCGGCGCCGGCCCTCCCGGCCGCATCGCCCAGCGCCGCGTCGCTCGCGCCCTTCATGCCCCCGCCCTTCATGCCCCCGTCCTTCACGCTCTTGCCAGCCGGTGGCGATGACCTGCCGCCCGGCGCGCGCATCGTCACCCGCAGCCTGAGGGAAATGGGCATCTCCGGCCCGATGCAGTTGCGCGGCACGAATGACCTCCAGGGCGTGCTGTTCGGGCTGCGTGGCGATGAGGTGGTGACCCAGGCGCGGGTGACGGTGGCGGGTGGCGCCTCACCCGCGCTCATTCCCTCACTCAGTCAGATCGCCATCACGCTGAATGAGCAGTTCATAGGCACCATCCCGATGGATGCGGGGCGGCAGAGCTTCGGGCCGCTGGAATTCCCGCTCGACCCGCTCTTCTTCAGCGAGGTGAACCGGCTGAATTTCCGCTTCGCCGGCCGCTACACGACCGAATGCAATGACCCGCTCTCGGGCCTGCTCTGGGCCACCGTCTCCGATCTCTCCACCCTCCAGCTCCGCATCGAGCGCCTGCCCCCCTCGCGGGATCTGTCGCGCCTGCCCGAGCCGATCTTTGATCGCCGCGTCCTCTCGGGCGTGGTGACGGTGCCGATGGTGCTGCCCGAGACGCTGGGGCCATCGGGTCTGCGCGCCGCGGCCATCGCGGCCTCCTGGTTCTCGGTGCAGGCGGATTACCGGGGGGCGAATTTCCCCGTCTCGCGCGGCCTGCCCGAGCGCGGCGACGCCGTGGTGCTGGCCATGGGCGTGGATTCCGTGCCCGGCCTGAACATGCCCCGCCTGGATGGGCCGACCCTGGCGCTGCTGCCCAATCCGACCGACGCCTTCGGCACGTTGCTCGTCATCGCCGGCCGCAGCGAGGCTGACCTCGTCGCCGCCGCCCAGGCCATGGTGGCCGGCCGCGCCACCCTCTCGGGCGAGATTGCCCGCGTCGTGCCGCCGACCATCCCGCCCCGCCAGCCTTATGACGCGCCGCGCTGGATCCGCACCGACCAGCCCGTCACCCTGGGAAGCCTGGTGGCGCGGGATGATCTGCAATCGGCCGGCTATTCGCCGGGGCCGATCCGCATTCCCGTCCGCACCGCGCCAGACCTCGTCACCTGGCGCAACCGCGGCTTTCCCGTGCATGTCGAATATCGTTCGCCTGGCGGGCCGGTGATTGATGTCGCTTCATCGCGCCTCGATGCGGCGTTCTCGGGCGCCTATTTGCGCTCCTTCCGGCTGGCCGATCCCGAATGGATTCCGCCGTTGACCGCCGCCGCGGACTGGCTGGCCGAGCAATTCGGCTTCAGTTCGGCCACGCGCACGGGCCGCCTGGAAATTCCGCATTACCTCGTGCTCGGCCGCGATGAGTTGCAGCTTCGCTTCGACATGCGCCCGCTGGCGCGCGGCGATTGCGTGGCCGTGCCTGCCGATTTGCGCGCCGCGATCGAGCCGGGCAGCACGGTGGATCTGCGGCGTGGCCACCGGTATGCGCGCATGCCCAATCTGGGCTTCTTCGCCTCCTCCGGCTTCCCCTTCACCCGCATGGCCGATCTCTCGGGCATGGCGGTGGTGCTGCCCGAGCGCGCCAATCCGCTGGAACTCGGCGCCTTCCTCGATGTGGTGGGGCAATTGGCCGCGACGGTGGGGCTCGCCTCCACTGGCATCCAGGTGGTCACGCCGGCCGGCCTGCCCTCGGTCTCGCAGCGGGATCTGCTGGTGATCGGCACGCTGGGCCGCCAGCCGGCGCTGGCCACCCTGTTCCGCGACGCGCCGCTTCGCATCGAGGGCGAGCGCCTGACGCTGGCCGCCCCCAGCGTCCTGCAGGATATCCGAGGCATCTTCCTCGATGCGCCGGGCAGCGCCGAGCGTGGCCGCGCCAGCACCCTTTTGAATGCGGGCTCGGGCGAGGGGATGGCCGCGCTGATGGGTGGTGAGAGCCCGCTGCAATCGGGGCGTTCGGTCGTGGCGATCACGGGCGTCACCCCCGCCGCCATCACCCAGATGGTGGCCGCCCTGACCGACTCCGTGCTGGCGCCGCGCATCCAGGGCGATCTCGTGGTGCTGACCGGCGGGCGGGTGGAAAGCTTCCGCACCGCCGTGCCCTATTCGGTCGGGAGCCTGCCCTGGTGGATGCTGCCGCAGATCTGGCTGGGGGAGCGGCCGGAACGGATGTTGCTGCTCATGCTGGGTTCGGCCGCGCTGATTGGCTTGCCTTTCTTCTGGATCTTGCGCCGGCGCGCGCTTTCCAGGTTGCGTGCGCGCACGAATTCATGAGATTCTGTTGCTCCGGGGGAGTGGTGTGATGCGTGGTGTGCCTGTGGCCTTTCTGCTCAGCGGAGTGGCCGTGGTCCCCGCGGCCGCGCAGACGCAACCGCTGGGCGCCGAGGCTCCCGCCAGGCTGGTATCGGCGGCGAGTTCGGCGGCGAGTTCGGCTGCGAGGCCGATAGACATACTGATCCGCCAGGCCGAACGCTGGCTCGGGCTGGAACGGCTTGACCTTGCCGCATCCTCCATCGAGCGCGCCCTGGCGGTGGAGCCGCGCAACACCCAGGCCCTCGCCCTTGCCGCCCGGATCGAGGCAGCCCGTGGCAATCGCTCGGGTGCGGCCGGCCTCACCATCCGCCTGCGCGAAGCGGGCGGCACCGAGGAACAGCGCATCGAAGCCGAGACCGCCCTCCGCGCCGTCAGCATGGACCGCAACGCGATCGAGGAAGCCCGACGCCTCGCGCGGGAGGGCCGCAATGAGGAAGCCGCCGCCCGCTATCGGCAGGCCTTCGGCCAGGCCGGCCCGCCTCCTGCCTTGCAGCAGGAGTATTTCTCCGTCCTGGCCGGAACCCAGGCCGGCGCCGATGAAGGCCGGCGCGGACTGGCCCGCCTGGCCGAAAGCCCGACCGCGACACCGCGCGCCCGGCTGAGCTTCGCCCAGACCCTGACCTTCCAGCCAGCGACCCGGCAGGATGGCATCCGCCGGCTCAGCGCCCTGGTCAATGAGCCGGAAGTGGGCGATGAGGCGCGGCGCGCCTGGCGCCAGGCGCTGATCTGGAGTGCGAACGACCCCGCTTATGCGCCGCTGATCCAGGCCTATCTCCAGCGCCATCCCAATGACCCAGACCTGCGGCAGGCGCTGCTGGCCGCCCAGGCCGCCACCCAAGCCGCCGCCCCTCGGCCAGACCCCGGCGCCGCGCTGCGCCAGGAAGGTTTCGAGCGTCTGGAGACCGGCGGCGCGGCCGGCCTGCGTGACAGCGCCCGGCAATTCGAGGCCGCGCTCGCCGCCAATCCGCGTGACGCCGATGCGCTGGGGGGCCTTGGCATCGTCCGCTTGCGCGAAAACCGCCCGGCCGAGGCGCGGCAATTGCTCGAACGCGCCATCGCCGCCGATCCAAGCCGCGCGGCGCAGTGGCAAGGCGCGCTGGATGGCGCGGCCTATGGGCTGGAACTGGCCGAGGCTCGCGCGGCACTGCGCCGCAACGATGTGGACGCGGCCGACACCATCGCCCGCAGCGCCGCCCGCCGCACCGTCGAGGACCGGACGGATGTCGAGATCCTGCTCGGCCAGATCGCGCTGCGTCGCAATGACGCGGCGGCGGCGGAGCAGCGTTTCCGCACCGCCCTTGCGCGCCGGCCCGGCTTCGCCCCGGCGCGCGAAGGCCTCACCCAGGCGCTGCGCGCGCAAGGCCGCCTCTCCGAATTGCCGCGCATCGCCGAAGCCGCACCACCCAGGGGGGAGCGCGCCGCCACGGAGCCGAGCGGTCCGGGGGGCCAACTGCGCGCCGAGGCGGCACGCGCCACCGACCCCTTCGTGGCCGAGGCGCTGCTGCGCCAGGCCTTGACCACCGCGCCGAATGACCCCTGGCTGCGCCTCGACCTGGCCCGCGCCTTGCGCCGCCAAGGCCAGCTGGTGCCGGCGCGGACCACACTGGAGGAGGTGGTGATCGGCGATCCCCGCCCCGACAGCCTCTATGCCGCGGCACTTTTCGCCGATGAGGAAGGCCGCATCGCGGATGCCGAGAATTACCTGAACCGCATCCCGCCCGCCGCGCGCAGCGCCGATATGTCCCGCCTGCAATCGCGCATCCGCACCCAGCGCGACGTGCAGCGCGCGGCGCGCGGGCTGGGCCGCACCACGGCCGATGCGCGGGTGCAACTGCTCACCATCGCCGCCCGCCCGGACCCGACCGGCGGCACGGCCGCCGCCGTCATCCGCGCCTTTGGCGAGGCCAATGACCGCTTCGGCGCAGCCGAGGCGGCGCGTGTGGGGGAGGCCGCCAACCGCATGGCCGGGCCGCAAAGCCGCCTCGCCATCGCCGGCGCTTTGCTCGGCGCCGGGCTGGATGGGGAGGCGCTCGCGCTGGCCGAGCAACTGGATGGCGTCGCCACCCTGACGCCCGAGCATAGGCGGGACGTGGCCGCGCTGCGCGCGGGCATCGCCGTCCGCTCGGCCGACCGGCTGAATGACGAGGGCAACCAGGCCCTGGCCTTCGAGCGCCTGCGCCCGACCCTGGAGCGGGACCCCGAGAACACCGACGCCAACCTGGCTCTCGCGCGGCTCTACCAGGGCGCGCGGGACCCGCGCGAGGCGCAACGCATCGCCGAGGCGATGCTGGCGCGCAACCCACGCAATTTCGACGCCCGGCAGGGGGCGATTGATGCCGCCATCGCGCTCCGCCAGCGCAGCCGCGCCGAGGCGCTGCTGGCCGAAGGGCAAGAGATATTCCCGCGCGAAAGCCGGATGACCTTGCTCGATGCCCGCGTGGCGCTGGCCTTCAACCAGGCCGATCGCGCCCGCCGCGCGCTGGAGACCGCCTCCGCGCAGCGCCGGGCGGAGCTTGGCATCGCCGCCGGCACCACGCCCACCGGCGTGGCGGCAGCCCCGGGCGGCCAGCCCAACCCCTTCCTGCGCCCCGGCGCCGCCGCTCCCCTGCCCGTGGTGGCGGGGGCGCCGACCCAGCCGACGGATCGCCTGACGCGTGAAATCGCGCAGGAACTGGCCGCGCTGGAGGAGCGCGATGCGCCGCGCGCCACCCTTGCCGGCAATCTGCGGCAACGCTCGGGCAGTTCGGGCCTGGATCGCCTGTTGGACCTGCGCGCGCCGCTGGAGGCCGAGGTGACGCTGCCCGGCATTGGCGGCCGGATGACGGCCAATGTCACCGCCGTCACGCTGGATTCCGGCACGCTGGGGATGGATGCCAGCACGCAGCAACGCTTCGGCACGGGCTCGCTCCACAACGCCGTGCAAAATTCCCGCAGCACGGCGGCGGGTGTGGCGCTTGGCGTCACCTATCGGCGCGGCGATGCATTCCGCTTCGATGTCGGTGCCTCGCCGCTTGGCTTCCCGACCTCCACCCTGCTGGGCGGCATCGAGGTGGCACCGCAGATCGGCACGGCCCGCATTCGCCTGACAGGTGAGCGGCGCTCGGTCGAGGACAGCCTGCTCTCCTGGGCCGGCCAGCGGGACCAGTTCAGCGGCCGCAACTGGGGCAATGTGGTCCGCACGGGCGGCCGCGCGCAGATCGAGCTGCCGCTTGGGCCGGGCTACATCTATGCGGGCGTCGGCTACTCGGTCTTCGAGGGGCAGAATGTGCCGAGCAATGCGCGCATCGAGGGCGGGGCCGGCTTCTCCTATCCGGTGATCCGCAGCGCGAACGGCGATCTGAACATCGGCACCGACCTCGTCTATTTCGGCTTTGACCGGAACCAGAGCAATTTCACCTTTGGCAGCGGCGGCTATTTCAGTCCGCAGACTTACACGGCCTTCAATGTGCCGGTGGATTTCCGTGGCCGCTCGGGCGATTTCACTTACCGGCTGGGCGCCTCCGCCGGCTATGCCGTCTTCCGCCAGGAAGCGACGCCCTATTTCGCCAATGATCCGGCCCTCCAGCGCCAGCTTGTGGCGCGCGCGGCGAGCAGCCCGCTGCCGATCCTCACCAGCTTCCCCACGCAGAACCAGCAGAATTTCGTGGGTGGGCTGCGGGCCGACATGAATTACGCCATTACCCAGCGCATCAATCTCGGTGCCGGCTTCCGCTACGACAAGGCGGCCAACTGGGACGAGACGCGGATCTTCCTCCGGCTGCAATCGCGCTTCTGGGAGCGCGTCACAGCATCACCAAAGGCCGCTTGCGGCGGGAAGGCGGCGTCGGGCGCCGCATGTTCCCCCATATGCCAGGAGCCTTGGCTGAGTGCCGCCACGGAACTGCCATTGGCCAGGGTGATCCTGTGCATGTCCATCTCCATCTTCCTGCTAGGCTGACCTCCATGAAACGCATTACCGTCGCCCTGATGATGTTTCCCCTCGCGGCGCTGGCCCAACCAGCCGCGCCACAGCCGGCGCCCGAGGCCATCGGCCCATGGCAATTGGCCTGCGTGACCGACCGCATGACGGACCGCACCGCCTGCACCCTGCGCCATCGCGACTGGGTGGAACGGCCCGGCATGGGGGTGGGCCTGGCCTTCGAAATCCTGGATCGCGGTGGGCGGCTGCTGCCGGCGGTGACGGCGCGGGACCTCTCGCTGGAGAGCATCACGCGCGGCTTGCTGGCCGTGGCGGGCACGGCGCAGCTGCGCTTCGGCACCAACCCCATGCTGGAAATGCCCTGCGGTCTGGAGGGGCGCAGCCTGATTTGCGCGCCCCGCAGCGCCGATGCCGCCCGCGCCGCGCAGGAATTGCCGGTGGCCGAGCGCGCCCTGCTTCGCATGGCTGGCCTCGGCAGCAATACGGGCGCCACGACCCAGCCCACCGAATTGCGCCTGAGCGACACCACCGCTGCCACCGAACGCCTGCGCCGCCAGCAACCCGCCGGCAGCGCCGTGGCGCCGCCCGAGCCGGGGTCCGACCCGGGCGGCATGCTGGGCCGGATGCAGCAATTGCTGCGATGAGCAATGCCGGCCTCCGCTTGGCCCGGTTCGCCCGTCAACCCTGATGGCGCGGCGATTGCATGTTGTCGCAAGGGGCGGAAGGCGCCCCGCGCGCTGCCGGACTACCCCCCGCGCATGAGCCATTTTCGCTGCCTGCCCATGGGCACCCCCGCCGCCCAATGCTTGTGCGCGACGAGCGTGGATGATCGTGGCGGCCCAGCCCATTCGACCATGATGCGTTCGCTTGCGCTCACTTTCATGGTCTTGCCACTGCTGAGAGCGGGATTCAACGTTTTCGGCGATTCCGCCTCAACGCATCCCGCTCTCGCGCATCGTGGATGGGACCGGCTGCTGGCCCACTCGGGTCGAGAAGCTGGCCTGATCACTCGTGGCGGAGTGCCGTGATGGGGTCCAGGCTCGCCGCGCGCCGCGCCGGATAATAGCCGAAGAACAGCCCCGTGAGCGCCGAGACAGTGACGGCCAGCGCCACCGCATCCCACTGGATCAGTACCGGCCAGCCCGCCAGCCCCGCCAGGGAATGCGCGAGGCCGATTCCCACCAGCACGCCCACCGCGCCGCCCAGCAGCGCGAGCAGCACGGCCTCCAGCAGGAATTGCCGCAGGATGTCGCGCCGCCGGGCACCGACGGCCAGCCGCAGCCCGATCTCGCGCGTGCGCTCGGTCACGCTCACCAGCATGATGTTCATCACGCCGATGCCGCCCACCAGCAGCGAGACGGCGGCGACGGCGGCCAGCAGCAGCGAGAGCGTGCGCGCCGAGGCATCGCGCGTGGCGGCGATCTCGCTCAGGTTGCGGATGGAGACGGTGTCGGGTTCATTGGCGGCGACGCGGTGGCGCTGACGGAAGAATTGGCGAAGCTCCTCCTCCACATCGCTCATGCTCTCGCCCTCATGCACCTTGACGCTGATGGTGCCGACCGAGCGGGCGAAGGCGCGCGATGCCCCCATCACGCTGCGCCGGGCGGTCCAGAAGGGCATGATGACCACGTCATCCTGATCCTGCCCCATCGGATTTTGCCCCTTGCGGCCGAGCACGCCCAGCACTTCGAACGGCGTGGCGCGGATGCGGATTTCACGGCCCACCGGGTCTTCATCACCGAACAGGTTTTCCGCGACCGTCGCGCCGAGCAGCACGAGCTTGCGGCCAGAGAGACTCTCCTCCTGCGTGAAGAAGCGGCCCTCTGAGATCACCCAGTCATGCGCGATGAAGTAGTCAGGGTCGGTCGCGACGATGGTGGTGGACCAGTTCTGGTTGCCGGCAACGACCTGCTGCTGCTGCCGCGATGTGCCGGCCGCGACCTGCACGGCGGCGATCTGGCGCGGGATTTCCTGTGCGTCGTCCCAGCTCAGATTGGGTCGCTGCCCGGCACCGAGCGAAACGCCGCCCAGCCGTAGATTGGCACCCCATACGACAAGGAGATTGGCGCCGAGCGACTGGATCTGCGCCAGCACCTGCTGCCGCGCCCCCGCCCCCACCGCCACGGTGACGATGACGGCGGCGACACCGATGAAGATGCCCAGCGCGGTGAGTGCCGCGCGCAGCTTGTTGGCGGCCAGCGCGGCCAGGGCGGCGAGGAAGGCCTCGGCCATGGAAAGCCCCGCATGGCCGGGCGGCAGCGGCGGCAGGGGGGCGACGGAACGGGCCGTCGGCGCGGGTTTGGGATGCGGCGCGTTCACTGGAATTTTTGCCGCAGCATGGCCTCGGCATCCACCGGCTGGTAGCGGTCATCCTCGATCATTCGGCCATCGCGGAAGCGCAGCGTACGGCTGGCGAAGGCGGCCACATCGGCATCATGCGTCACGCAGAGAATGGCGACGCCGGCGCGGTTCAGCGCCTGGAACAGCGCCATGATCTCCAGCCCCGTTCGGCTGTCCAGCGCGCCGGTCGGCTCATCGGCCAGCAGCAGGCCGGGGCCGTTCACCAAGGCGCGCGCAATGGCCACGCGCTGCTGCTGCCCGCCTGAAAGCTGGGAGGGCGTGTGGTGCATCCGCGCCGCCAACCCCACGCGCTCCAGCGCGATGGCCGCGCGCTCCCGCCGGATGCGGCGCGGCAGGCCGCGATAGAGCATCGGCATCTCGACATTGGCGAGCGCGTCCGAGCGCGGGAGCAAATTGAACGACTGGAAGACGAAGCCGATCTGCTCGCCCCGCAGCGCCGCCACGCGATCCGGTGGCAGGGCCGCCACATCCTCACCCGCCAGGCGGTAGCGGCCGCGCGTGGGCTGGTCCAGGCAGCCGATCAGATTGAGGAAGGTGGATTTGCCCGAGCCAGATGGCCCCATGGCGGCGACGAATTCGCCGGGTTGAATGTCGAGGTCAAGCCCCTCCAGCGCTGCCACCACGCCCTCACCCGAGGGGTAGTGCCGTGTGAGGTCTCGCGTCTCGATCAGCGTGGTCAAAACAGCGGCCTGGCCGTGGGGCCGCGGGCGGGCGCCGCGCCGGCACGCTCCGTGCCGAGCACCACCTGCATCTCGGGCGTGAGGTCGCCGCTGAGCACCTCGGTCACATTGCCATCGGTCAGGCCGGTGCGGATGGCGATGGCGCGCGGCGTCCCGTCGCCTTCCACCACATGCACGGTGCCGGCGGCGCCACCCGCCGGCCGACTGCCCCGCGCGGCGGCCAGGCGCGCGCGTTGCTCTGGCGTGAGGACGGCGTTGAGGCGCGATTGCAGGCGCTGGCGGGCGGCCTGGGCCTGCTGGCGGCGGGCCTCGGGGTCGGCGGGCAGGGCGGCCATGCGCTCGCGCATTTCGCGCCCCGCGGCTTCGACTTCCTGGCGCTGGGTGGGCGTCAGGTCGGTCATCTCGCGCAGGGCGGCTTCCATCGGATTGGCGGGCGTGGCCGCGGCCTGGCCCTGCGCTGGGCCGGCGGGCCGCCAGCGCAGCGCCGCATTGGGCACGCGCAGCGCATCGGGGCGTTCATCGGTGATGATGCGCAAGGTCGCCGTCATGCCAGGCAGCATGCGGCCATCGGTGTTTGCCGCCGTGACGACGACGGTATAGGTGACGACGTTGTTCACCGTGGTCGGACTCAGGCGGATTTCCTTCACCGTGCCGCGCAGGTTGACGCTGGGATGCGCGGCCACCGTGAAGGCCACGTTCTGCCCGGGCCGGATGCGGCCGATATCGCTCTCATCCACCGTCGCCCAGAGCTCCATCTCGTTCAGATTGGCCGCGATGGTGAACAGAGTGGGTGATTGCAGCGAGGCCGCGACGGTCTGCCCCAGATCCACGCTGCGCGAGACGATGATGCCGTCAATCGGGCTGCGGATGGAGGCGAAGCCGAGACTGACTTCCACCTGGCGCAACTGCGCGGCGCGTTGCTCGGCCGTGGCGGTGGCGGCCTCCACTTGCGCCAGGGCGGTGCGCGCCGTCGCCTCGGCCGAGATGATATTGGCCTCGGCCTGGGCGATCTGCGCCTGCTGGATCGCGACATTGGCGCGGGCCCCATCCACGATGAAGCCGGCGCGCGCCGCATCGCGGGTGGTGCCGACGGCGGAGCGGCGCAGTTCCTCGGTACGGCGGGCCTCGTATTCGGCATCGCGCAGCAGCGCCTCGGCGCGGCTCGCCTCGCCACGCGCGGCGGCGATGGCGGCGCGGGACTGCACGGCATCGGATTGCGCGCGCTCGGCCTGGGCGCGGGCGACGGCGACGACGGCCTGGGCGGAGAGCGCTTCGGCGGCGGCGGCGGCGCGGGCGGCTTCCAGTTGCTGCGTATCCAGCCGCGCCAGAATTTGCCCCGCGGCAACGCGCTGGTTGAAATCGCCGGGCAACTCCCGGATCAGGCCGGAAAGCTGGCTGCCGACAACGACCGTGACCAGCGGGTTCACCGTGCCGGTGGCCGAAACCACGGCGGTGATCGGTCCGCGATCCACGCTGGCGAGCCTCAGGCGCGGGCCGCTCGCCTGGCTGCCCGCAGGCCAGCCGAGCCCCAGGGCAGCCATGGCGGGCCGCCCATAGACATAGCCCGCGCCAAGCAGGGCGGCGCTCAGAAACAGGAGGGCGAGTGTGCGGCGCATGACTTCCCGAGCCTAGGGGCCGGGTGTAACGCGCATATGTCGGGATTGGAAAGGAAAGTCACATGCGGGTTCTGGTGCTGGGGGCAGGCGCGCTGGGCGGATATTTCGGCGGCCGGCTGGCCGAGGCCGGTGGCGACGTGACCTTCCTGCTGCGCCCCGCCCGCGCGGCGAAGCTGGCGGCGGAAGGCCTCGTCATCGAAAGCCCCTTCGGCGATGCCCGCTTGCCGGTCCGCACCGTGACGGCCGAGGTGCTGCAACCCGGCTGGGACGTCATCCTGCTCACCTGCAAGGCCTATGACCTGGAGGATGCGATGGCGAGCATCGCGCGCGCCATGGATGCGCGCACTGCCATCCTGCCCGTGCTGAACGGCCTCTCCCACATCGAGACGCTCCAGGCGCGCTTCGGCGCGGAACGCGTGCTGGGCGGGCTGTGCAAAATCCAGGCCACGCTGACGCCCTGCGGCGTGGTGAAGCAGCTGAATGACTGGCGCTGGCTGACCTTCGGCGAGATGGATGGCAGCATGAGCCCGCGCGTGGCGGCGCTGGAAGCGGGCTTCGCCCAGGCGCGTGGCATGGCGGCGATGGCCGTGCCGAACATCGCGCAGCGCCTGTGGGAGAAGCTCGTGCATCTGGGCACCAGCGCCATCGGCACCGTTCTGATGCGCGCCAATCTGGGCGAGATCGTGCGCGCGGGTGGCAGTGCGTGGTTGCAGGAGGTGCTGGCCCGCAACGCCGCCATCGCCGCCCATCACGGCCACCCGATGCCCGAGGCTTTCATGGCCGAATACCGCGCGCTGTTCAGCGATGCCGCCAGCGCCTACGCCACCTCCATGCTGCGCGACATCGAGGCGGGAAACCGCATCGAGGGCGAGCATATCCTGGGCTTCCTCGCGGCGGCGGCGGCGCGGGCCGGCGTGCAGACCGCGATCCATGACGCGGCGGCGCTGCATGCGCGCGCCTATGAGCGCAGGCGCGCGGCGAGACCATGATGCGTTCGCTTGCGCTCACTTTCATGGTCTCGCCATTGCTGAGAGCGGGATTCAACGTCTTCGATGATTCCGCCTCAACGCATCCCGCTCTAACCGGCTTGCGTAAGCGCGCGCAACTGCTCCACCTGCACCTTGCCGAGTGCGGTGCGCGGCAGGGCGGGCAGGCGCAGCACGGCGCGGGGATGCTTGAAGCGCGCCAGCTTCGCTTCGAAATGCGCGGCGATCACCGCTTCGTTGAAATCCGCATCGGCCACGATGACGGCCACCGGCACCTCGCCCCAGCGCGGATCGGGCCGCCCGATGATGGCGAATTCCCGCAGGCCCGGCACCTTGGCCAGGACGCGCTCCAGCTCGGCCGGATAGATGTTCTCGCCGCCCGAGATGATCACGCGCTTCAGCCGGTCGGTGAACCAGAAGCGGCCCTCGGCATCCTGGTGGCCGACATCGCCGGTGCGGAACCAGCCCTCATGCAGCGCCTCGGCGGTGGCATCGGGGCGGCGCCAATAGCCGGTCATGACATTGGCGCCACGGATCTGGATTTCACCGGCCAGGCCCGGTGGCGCCGCGCTCCCATCGGGCAGCGCGATGCGTGCCTCGCAGATTGGCGCGGCGCGACCGATGGAGCCTGGCGCCAGCAATGCCTCCTCGCGCGTTTGCGCGATGGCGATGGGGCTGGTTTCCGTCAAGCCATAGACCTGCTGCACGGGAATGCCGCGCGCATGAAAGGCCTCGATCAGCGACAGCGGAACTTCCGAGGACCCGGCGCCGACGGATCGCAGCGAGGAGAGATCGGCCATGGCCCAGCGCGGATGCCCGATCAGCGCTGTCATCACAGCCGGCACCAGCAGGGTGAGCGTCGGACGCAGCCGCGCCACCGCGTCGAAGAAACCATCCGGGTGGAATTTCGGCAGCAGGGTGACGCGCGCCCCGGCCAGCAAGGCGGGCACCGTCTGGATGTTCAGGCCGCCCACATGGAACAGCGGCAGCACGGTCAGGACGTGATCCGCCGGTGTGATCTCGAAGATGCGCCGTGCATTCTCCGCATTGGCATGCAGCGCCGCGCGGCTGAGCATGGCGCCCTTGGGGCGACCCGTGGTGCCCGAGGTATAGCCGATCAGCAGCGCCGCGCAGGCGTCAGCGCCTGGCATGGCACGCGGCGTGACGGCGCCGGAGGGCGGCCCCTCGCGCAGCAGCGCGATGCCTGCATCCTGCGCGATCCATTGCAGTTCCTCGCCGGCGAGGCGCCAGTTGAGCGGCACCAGCACGGCGCCGATCCGCTCGCAGGCCAGCAGGCAAGCCAGCATGCCCGGATGGTTCAGGCCGATCCAGCCGATGCGGTCTCCCGCACGGATTCCCTCGCCGCGCAGCAGCGATTCCTCGGCGTCCGTGAGTGGCATCAGCGAGGCGAGGTCGAAGCCCTCCATCAATCCGTCTCGCCCTTTTCATAGAGCGCATCACGCCCGATGCGGTCCACGCAGAGCTCCGCGGTCCAGGGCAGCATGAGGCTGCCGCAGCGGCTGTCGCGATAGATGCGCTCCAGCGGCAGGGTCTTCAGCATGGCCTGGCCGCCGCAGGTGCGAACCGCCTTGGCGGCGATGGCCTGGGCGTTTTCCATCACCGTGTTCTGCGCGGCCAGCGCCCGCAGCATCTGTTCCTTGGAAGGGTCCGGCCCCGCCTCGCTGATGGTCTGGAACCAGAGCGCCTTGGTCTGCTCCAGCATGATCCGCATCTCGGCCAGCGCGATCTGCTTGGTGGGATACATGCGGCGCTTCACGGGCGGCGCGCCCGGCTGCTCGCCGCGCAGATAGCGCAGGGTGAAGTCATGGGCGGCCTGGGCCAGGCCCATGTAGGTGGGCGTCAGCGTCATGAACATGTGCGGCCAGCGCGAGGCCGCCTGGAAGTAGAGGCCAGGCGGCATCAGCGCGGCGCTCACGGGGACGAAGACATCCCTGAAGACCAGGTTGCGGCTGACCGTGCCGCGCATGCCAAGCGGGTCCCACTCGCCTTCGACGATGACGCCGGGCGCATCGCGCGGGATGGCGAGGTAGAGCGTATCCCGCCGCGAGAGTTTTTCCGCGCCATGCACCTCGGTGCAGAGGATGCCGTAGTAATCGGCATGGCCGGAGAGCGAGGCGAAGATCTTCTTGCCGTTGATTCGGAAGCCGCCCTCGACTGGCGTGGCGGTTGTGCCGAAAGCCACGCCACCGGCTGCCGCGGCACCACCTTCGGAGAAGGGCTGCGAGAAGATCGCGCCGCGCCGCAGGATGTTCTCGTAATGCAGCTTGCGGCGGTCATGGTGCAGGGAGCGCGTGGCCGCATCCATTTCCAGGTCATCGGTCAGCAGCCCGGTCCAGAGCGTGCTGCACACATGCATGTTCCAGGTCAAGGCCGTGGCGCCGCAATGGCGGCCGAATTCGGCGGCGGCCAGGCAATAGGCGCGGAAATCGGCGCCCATGCCGCCATCGGCCTTGGGGATGCAGATGCCCAGCCAGCCTTCGCGGCGCATGTCGTCGTAATTGTCGGTCGGGAAGCTCGCCTCGCGGTCCCAGCGGGCGGCGCGCGGCGCCAGCACACGGGCGCCGAATTCCTGGGCGCGGGCGCAGAGATCCGCCTCGAAGGGTGAGAGGCGGAAGCCGCGCGGGTCGAAGATCGGCGCATCGGCGGGCAGCGGGATTTGCGTGTCCATCGGAATTTCCCTTCAGTTCAGGAATTCATGCAGCGCGGCGTGGAAGACGCCGGGCGCCTCCAGCGGCAGCAGATGGCCCACGCCCGGGATCACCAGCAGGCGCGCATCGGGCATTGCTTCCGCCATGCGGGCCATGCCGCGGGGCGGGGCGGTCTGGTCGGCCTCGCCCGCGATGAGCAGCGTCGGCTGCGTCACGCGCGGGAGGTCAGGGCGGCGGTCGAAGCTGGTCAGCGTCGCCAGCGTGGCGCGATAGGCGGCCTCATCCACGCTGGCCATCGCGGCCATGGCGGCAGGCGCGGCGGCGGGATCGGCCAGGGGGCCTAGCATGCCGGGCACCAGGGCGGCCGCCACGCCTGCCATGCCGATGCCCGCATCCAACGGTTTCTGCCGGGCGGCGAGGAAGCTCTCGCGGAAGGCCGGGTCGCGGCTGCCAAAGGCGGGCGAGCTTGCCACGATCACCAGGCGCCGCACGCTTGCGGGGTGCCGCAGCGCCATTTCCAGCGCGATCATCCCGCCCAGCGAATGCCCCACCACATCGGCCTGCGCGACGCCCTGCGCGTCCAGCAGCGCCACGGCCGCATCGGCCAGGGCTTCGAAGCCATCCAGCGCCGGGCGCGTGCCGTCATAGCCGGGCATGTCCATCGCGATTACGCGGCGCGGCGCGAGCGCCGCGAGGCTGGCCGCCCAGAGCGCGGCGCGGCCGCCAATGCCGTGCAACAGCAGGATGGGCGTCACAGCAGCACGCCCTCGCGCACCACATCCTCGCCGTCGAGCGAGATGGTGGTGTTGAAGACGGGGATGTCGAAATGGCCGTCCGTGAAGCGGCCGGCGAATTCATTGGCGCCCGTGCTGAACAGGAAATTGCCGGCCACCGCGCGCAACTCCGTGCCGTTGGTGTCCTCGCGGTCGTAGAAGCTCAGCGCCTCATAGCGGGCGGCGCGGTTCAACCCCCAGCCGACATGGCTGACGGCATAGGCGGCGCGGTCATTCCAGGCTGCGAGGTAGCGGCGCATCATCTCGGCATCGGCGCCCTTGCCCTCGATGCGGGTGATGTGGTCCGCCTCGATGGTGAGCGTGACGGGGCGCTCGATGTAGCGCTTGAAGGTCAGGTTCACATCGCCCGCATCGAGCACGAGGCGGCCCCGGACCGAGCCTGCGCGCGGGAAGGCCACGAGAATGCCGCCTGGCCAATGGGCGATGGTGCCGGGCCGGTCCGTCCAGCCCCAGACGCCCACGCTGGGCGCGCCTTGCATGGCCACATGCAGGTCAGTGCCGGCGGCGGAGGTCACATGCATGTGCCTGGCCGCGCGGGCGCGCTTCACTGCGGCCTTGGCGATGACCTCGTCGGCATCCTGCGGCACCAGGCGCTCCAGCGCGTCGGGGTGCTCATTGCTGACCATGAGCACGCGGCTGCCGGCGGCCAGGATCTGCTTGAGTTCCGGCGCATGCAGCAGGCCCTCGACCGTGAGGTCCACGATGAAGGGGCAGGCGGCGAGAGCCGCGAGCGCCGCGGGGTGCGCCGCGATGGCGCGCGATGCCCCGGTGGAGCGAATCGGCACCGGGGCCGTCTGCGCCGGTGTCGGGAGGGACATCTGGATGAATTTCGCCCCGATTCTGGCCAAGGCCGCCTCGGCCAGGGCGATGTTGAGGGGGCGGGAGCGGCTCTCGGTCAGCAGGCAGGCGAGGTCTCCCTCGGCCAGCTTGCAGCGGCGGAACACGGCCTCAAAGGCCGATATCCAGGCGGGTTCCAAGCGAGAAAGGGACATCGCGACCTCCATCTCCGCGAAGGATAACATATGATTTTTCATATGTCAGGCATCCGTATTTCCCCGTAATTGCATGCCCGCGAAACAGGATGACATTCTCGGCCACAAGTGATGATTTCGAGGAAATTATGGAAACCGCTGGAACCGATCGTTTCGTGGACGACTATCTATTGTATTTGATGGCGCGGGCCTCGCACACGCTGTCTTCGGAGTTTCATTCAAAGCTTCGCAAGGAGGGCGTCTCCGTCCCGGTCTGGCGCGTGCTCGCGACCCTCTCGGGCAGCCCGGGCGAGACGGTGACCGGCCTGGCCGAGGCCTGCCTGCTGCAACAGCCGACCATGACCAAGCTGCTGGATCGCATGGTGCGTGACGGCATCGTCAAGCGCATGCCCGACACGCGGGACCGCCGCGTGGTCCGCATCCAACTGCTGCCCCTTGGCGAGCAGATGGTGAAGAACCTGCTGGTCGCAGCCAAGGCGCATGAGGCCGACGTGCTGGCTCGCTTCCCCATGATTGACCGCCAGCAACTCAAGCAGTTGCTGCGCGCCATGATGGTGAAGCCGCCCAAGATGCGCCGCAATGCGATGGCCGCTTGAAGCGGCCCTCTTGACGTTGCCGGCGGCAGAGAAAACCGGGCGGGGCCTTGCTGACCCCGCCCGTTGTCTTTGCCATGGTTCACATCCTGCTGCTGGCCTTGGATAAGCCTCGCAAAGTGGCTTGGCTTGGTATAGTTTTGCCGGGTGACCCAATCCCCCCCGCCCTTGTCGCGCCGCAACGCCATGGCAGCGTCGTGAAGTTGCCGCATCCGGGCCAAATGGGCGGGATCATCCTGATCCTGCTGGTCATCTCCGCCATCGTGCAAATCCTGGTGCTGGTCCTGGGGTAAGCCTCGCAAGGTGTAGCCTCGCAAGGTGTAGCCTCGCAAGTCGGGCCGGTCTGGTCTAATTCGAGGGTGTGACCCAACCGACCCCCGACTTCCTCGACCATGACCGCCCGCCCGTGCCCGATATCGTCGTGCCGCGCGGCGTCACTCCCTTCCACCTGGATGGCAAGCCGGTGCGTGGGCGCCTCGTGCGCCTGGGCCCGCTGGCCGCTGCGCTGCTGACGCGCCACGCCAGCCCCGATGCCGTGACGCGCCTGCTGGGCGAGGCGCTGGCCCTGACCGCGGGCCTCGCCTCTGCCCTGAAATATCGCGGCAGCTTCTCCATCCAGGCCAAGGGCGACGGGCCGATCTCCATGCTGGTGAGCGACTGCACCGACCAGGGCGAATTGCGCGGCTACATCCGCGCCGATGCCGAAAGGCTCGCGCAATACGGCAGGAACCCTTCCGCCCGCGCCCTGCTGGGCCGCGGCTACCTCGCCTTTACCTGCGACCAGGGCGATGAGATGGAGCGTTACCAGGGCATTGTCGGCATCGAGGGTGCCGACCTCACGGAAATGACGGGCAATTACTTCGCGACCTCCGAGCAGCTTCGCAGCCATCTGCGCCTGGCCTGCGCCCGCACCGAAAAGGGCTGGCGCGCCAGCGCCTTCATCATGGAGCGCGTGGCAGGCCAGGGCGGCATCGGCGAGGAACTGGACGAGGAAGCCCAGGAGGAGGCCTGGCGCACCGCCGTCGTGCTGGCCGATACGCTGACCGAGGCGGAAATGCTCGATGACGCCTTGCCGCCAGAGGCGCTGCTGCACCGGATTTTCGCGCTGGAGGGGCTGGCTGTCGGCCAGTCTCGCGCGCTGGCCTATGGCTGTCGCTGCTCGCGCTCGCGCCTCGCCAATGTGCTGGAAGGGTTCCTGGAGCCTGACCTGGATCACATGGCCGAGGCCGGAATCATCACCATGACCTGCGAATTCTGCAATTATGGCTTTCGCTTCGGCCGCGATACGATTCGCGGCACCCAAGCCTGAACCCCGAAGGAATCCGCCATGCCGCATCCTCGGCGCGCCTTGCTTCTTCTGCCGGTGAGCATCGCCGCCTGCGCCTCCATGCCGCCCGCGCCGCAAGGCGATGGCCCGCCCATCGCCTACCGGCATTTGACGCAGATTCGGCTGGATGTCGCGCGCATTGACATCGAGGACCGGGTGCCCGCCTCCGGCCCCAATGATGCGGGGCGGGAATTGCAGCCCACCCCGGTGGAGGCCGTGCGGATCATGGGCCGGGACCGGCTGGCGGCCTTCGGCACCGAGCATCGCGCCCGCTTCAGCGTGACGCGAGCGCAGATCATCCGCACGCGCAACCCGGCCGGCAGCGGCCTGTTCGCCGGCGACCCGGGCGAGCGCCTGCTCTGCCAGCTCACCGCGCGGGTGGATATCCTGGATGGCAATGACCGCCGGTTGGGCTTCGCCGAGGCCTCGGCCGAGCGGACGCGCAACATCGAGAGCACGGCGGCCGCACGGCGCGCCGGGGCGGAGAGCCTGCTGCGGCAGACCATGTTCGACCTGAACACGGAATTCGAATTCCAGATCCGCCGGGCGTTGCGCCCCTATATCGTGGACAGCGCCGCCGCCCCCCCGGCGGCGGTTGGCCGTGAGGAGTTGCCGCGCACATGATCACCTTCTCCAACCCGCCCGGCGTGGCGGCCCCCGCCTCGCGCTATTCCCATGCCGCGCTGGCGCATCCGCGCTTCGTCGTCGAGGTGGAGGCGGAAGCCTTCGCCGCCGTTTGAATTCAGGAAACCGCCGGATGACGCTGACCCGCCGCTCCCTGCTGGCCACCCCCGCACTATTGCCCGTGGCTGCGGCCGCGCAAGCGCCCTGGCAGCCCACGCGCCAGTTGCGGCTGATCGTGCCTTTCTCGCCGGGTGGCAGCACCGATGTGGGCGGCCGCGTGATCGCCGAGCGGCTCAGCGAAACCCTGGGCCAGGCCGTCGTGGTCGAGAACCGCACCGGCGCCGGCGGCGCGGTGGGCGTGGAAGCGGCGGCGCGCTCGGCGCCCGATGGCTACACGCTGCTGGTCGCGACCAATGGCGTGATGACCCAGGCGCCGCATCTGGGGCTGATGCGCGCGGTGGATGTGCGCCGCGAATTGGTGATCCTCTCCAAGATATTCACCACGGATGTGATCGTGGTGGTGCACCCTTCCATCCCGGCGCAGACGCTGCAGGAATTCGTGGCGCATGTGCGGGCGCGGCCGGGCCAGCTCAGCTTCGCCACCTCGGGCGTGGGGTCGGGCACGCATATCTTCACCGAGCTGTTCATGGCGGTGACCGGCACGCAGATGGTGCATGTGCCCTATCGCGGCTCGGGCCAGGCCATGTCGGACCTGGTCAATGGCACGGTGCAGGTGATGTTGGACCAGCCGGCCTCCTCCATCGGGCAGGTGCGCGCGCGTGCCATCCGGGCGCTGGCCACCAGCGGGCCGGAGCGCATCGCCGTGCTGCCGGACCTGCCCACCTTCACCGAGACCGGCTTCGGCGAGGCGACGGTGCAAAGCTGGGGCAGCATCGCCGTCCCCGCCGGCACCCCGGCCGCCGCCCAGGAGCGTCTGGGGGCCGCGGTGCGCGAGGCCGTCTCCAACCCTGGCGTGATCAGCCGCATGGCGGCGGCGGGGCTGGTCGCGGTAGGCAATTCCCAGGCCGAGATGGAACGCTTCACCGCGCAGGAATTCGAACGCTGGGGCCAGGTGATCCGCGCGCGCAATATCCGCGTGGATTGAGGTTGTCTCAGGCGGCTTCCAGCAGCCCGGGCAGCAGCGCCGCATCGGGGTCCGCCTCACCCAGCGGATCGCGTGGCAGGACGCGGTGCGTCAGCACCATGCGGGCCAGGGCGGCGCGGTTCGCATCGCCGGTTCGGGCCGCTTCCCATGCGAGGGTGGCGGCGCTGGTGAGGTGATACAGCGCGCTGGCCGCGGCGCGGGCCAAAGCGGGATCGGATTTCGCGCGTTCCAGCAACGTGGCGGCGCGGGTCCAGGCGGGGCCGAACCCCTCCAGCGGCGCTTCGGCCTGGAGCCGTTGGGTCAGCGTTGTCAGTGCCTCAAAGCCGCCCTCACGCTCGCTCGCGCGCAGGACGTCGAGGGCGATGATGTTGCTTGTCCCCTCCCAGATGCTGCCCAGATGGGCATCGCGCAGCAGCCGCGCCTCGGGCCATTCCTCGATGTAGCCGCAGCCGCCGCGCACTTCCATCGCGTCACCCGTGACTTGCCGCGCATCGCGGCAGGCGCGGAACTTCACCAGCGGCGTGAGGATGCGCAGCAGGGCATAGGCGCCGTCCTCGTCCGCATCGGAACGGCGCAGCGCCTCGGCGGTGGTGAAGACCATGGCGCGCGCCTGCTCGGCCCGCAGCAGCATCTTGGCGAGTTGCCGGCGCATCAGCGGCATCTCGACCAGGCGCTTGCCGAAGGCGCGGCGGTTGCGCGCGACGAAGATCGCTTCGGTCATTGCGCGGCGCATCATGCCTGCCGCGCGCACCGCGTTGGACAAGCGTGAGGAATTCACCATGTCGGCCATCTGCTTGAAGCCGGCCTCGGGGTCGCCGATGAGCCAGGCGCGGGCGCCCTCCAGCCTGATCTCGCCACTCGCCATGGAGCGCGTGCCGAGCTTTTCCTTCAGGCGCACGATCCGGTAGCTGTTTGGTGATCCATCCGGCAGCGTGCGCGGCAGCAAAAACAGGCCCACGCCCTTCAGGCCCGAAGCTCCGCCGCCGCGCCGGGCCAGCACCAGCGCCAATTCGGCATCCGGATTCGAGCAGAACCACTTGTCGCCGTATAGCAGATGCGTGCCGTCATTGGCGGGTTCGGCCGTCACGGCGGTGGCGGCGATGTCGGAGCCGGCGCCCTGCTCGGTCATGAACATGGCGCCCTGATGCAGCGCGTCCATGTCCTGGCTGGCGAGGAGCGGGAGGTAGCGCTCCACCAGTTCCGGGCTGCCGAAGCGGCGCAGGGTGCGGGCCAGGCTGTCGGTCATGTTGACCGGGCAGAGCAGGCCGAATTCCGCCTGGGCGAACAGGAAGGTCAGCGCGTATTTCGCGGCGGGTGGCAGGGGGGTGGGCCAGCCGAAGACGCCGGCGCGGTGGCTCATGCTGGAGAGGCCGAATTCGCCGAAGGCCAGGCGCTCCATCTCGCGATAGGCGGGATGGTACTCCACGCTTTGCGCGTCCTCGCCGCGTCGGGTCCGATGGATGAGCTGGGGCTGGTTGCGATCCGCCGTGCCGGCCAGGGCGTCCAGCTCGCCACCGGCAAGCGCGCCCAGGCGCTCAAGTTGCGGCAGCATCACGGCGAGGAGTTCGGGCTGGAGGTAGAGCGGCAGCAGGCGGGCAAAGGCCGGGTCGGCGTGCCAGAGGTTCTGGCCGGCGGCATCGGGCACGGCCTCGGCACCCGCGATGGGGGTGATGTGCATGTGGCTGTCCTCCCTGGTTGCGGGGGAGGCTAGAGCATCATCCGATCAAACGGAATCGTTTGACCGGATAAAGATGCTCGTGATTCAATGATCTGGAGCTTTTTCCGTGAGCCCTTTCGAGCGGAAAAAGCTCTAGACCATGATGCGTTCGCTTGCGCTCACTTTCATGGTCTCGCCACTGCTGAGAGCGGGATTCAACGTTTTCGGCGATTCCGCCTCAACGCATCCCGTTCTATTCCACCCGCGTTCCGGAAACCCGCAC
>CAMTUX010000010.1:0-40092 GCA_947084995.1 uncultured Roseococcus sp. | reverse complement strand
CAAGGTCTGAATCGGCCAGCCAAGTTACCGCCGCCGATGACCGCGGGGCCGCATGGCCCCAAGGTCTGAATCGGCCAGCCAAGTTACCGCCGCCGATGACCGCGGGGCCGCATGGCCCCAAGGTCTGAATCGGCCAGCCACAAAGAGCCACGCCCATGAACGTCGCCCCTGCCATTCTTCCCTTTGCCGACCCCGGCGCCGGCTACCGTGCCCTCCAGCCCGAGATTGACGCCGCTGTCGCGCGCGCCCTGGCCTCGGGCTGGTACATCCTGGGCCGCGAGGGCGAGGCCTTCGAGGCCGAATTCGCCGCCTGGCTCGGCAACCAGGCGGGCGCGCCCAGCATGCATGCGGTGGGCTGCGCCAATGGCACGGATGCCATCATGCTCATTCTGCGCGGCATGGGCATTGGCGAGGGCAGCACGGTCGTCACCGTCAGCCATACGGCGGTTGCCACCGTCGCCGCCATCGAGATGGTGGGGGCGACGCCCCTGTTGCTCGACATTGACCCCGACACCTACACGATGGACCCGGACGAACTGGCCTCCGTCCTGGCCGACCCGCCGCCCGGCCTTCCGCCGATCCGTGCCGTGATCCCCGTGCATATCTATGGCCAGGCGGTGGACCTGCTGCCGATCAAGCAGGCCTGCGACGATGCGGGCGTCTTCCTCATCGAGGATTGCGCGCAATGCCACGGCGCGGGCCTGGGCGGCGCCAAGCTTGGCACCATCGGCCATGCGGCGGCGTTCAGTCTCTATCCCACCAAGAATCTCGGCGCGTTGGGCGATGGCGGCATCCTGGCCACGCCGGATGCCGAATTGGCGGCGCGGATCGCGGCGATCCGGCAATATGGCTGGAAGCAGCGCTACATCAGCGACCTTCCGGGCGTGAATTCGCGCCTGGACGAGGTGCAGGCCGCCATCCTGCGCGTGAAGCTCCAGCATCTGGACCGGCAGAATGACCGCCGGCGCGAGATCGCGGCCGCTTATGATGCGGCGCTGGCCGGCACGGCGCTGACCCCGCCGCATCGCCGGGGCGGGGCGCATCATGTCTTCCACCTCTATGTGCTACGCCACCCGCATCGCGACAGGCTGATGGCGGCCCTGAAGGCGCAGGGCATAGGCACCGGGATCCACTACCCCGTGCCGGTGCACGTCCAGCCCGCCTATGCCGGCCGCATCGCCCTCGGCCCGGCCAATTGCGCGGAGACCGCCCGTGCCGCGCATGAGGTCTTCAGCCTGCCGATGTATCCCGAGCTGGGCGATGCGGCCGTGGCGCGCGTCTGCGAAGCGCTGCGCCAACTCTGATCTCCGTGCCGATCCTGGCGCTGGCAGCACTGGCGGAGATCGCCGGCTGCTTCGCCGTCCGGTCCGTGCCGCGGTGATCCTGCCGGGTGCTGCGCGGCGAGTGTAACACGCTTGTCTCTGGCCAAGCCGGCTGGCCAGCATTAACTGCCCGCCATCCGAGCAGGGAGCCCGCCATGGATCGCCGTCACCTTTTTGTCTCCACCGCCACGCTTGCCCTTGCCGCGCAGCTGCCGGCCGTGGCGCAAACCCAGGCCCCGGCAGCCGGTACCACCCCCGCCGCCAATGTGATCTTCTTCCACCCCGACGGGTTCGGCGTGAACCATTGGGGCGCGGTTCGCATGGTGAAGCTCGGCCCCGACGGGCGCACGGAGTGGGATCGGCTGCCGCATAGCGCCGTCTATCTGGGCCACATGAAGGATGGGTTGACCGGCACCTCGCATGGTGGCGCTACCATCCATGCCTTTGGCGTGCGCGTGCAGGCCGACAGCTTCGGCATGGATGGCAGCACGGCCATCCGCAGCCTCTCTGGCTTCGAGGGCTCGATTGCGAAGGAGGCGCTCTCACGCGGCAAATGGGTGGGCCTGGTGAATTCAGGTGCGGCCTATGAGCCGGGTACGGCGGCCTTCGTTGCCAGCACCATTCGCCGCAACAGCCTGGCCGAGATCACCGATCTCGTCACTCGCTCGGGCGTGCAGGTGCATCTGGCGGGCGGCGAGCGCTGGTATCTGCCGCGCGGCACCCAGGGCCGCCATGGCGAGGGCGCGCGCGAGGATGGGCTGAACCTGATCGAGCGGCTGCGCGGCCAGGGATACACGGTGGTCTTCACCAGGGAGGAACTGGCCGCGGTGCCGGCCGGGACCAGCAAGCTCTGGGGCATCTTCGCCCATGACCACACCTTCCACGACCGCAACGAGGAGACGCTGGCGCGCGAGAACCTGCCGCACTACCTCGCCACCGCCCCAAGCATCGCCGAGATGAGCGAGGCGGCACTGGCCATCCTGGCCCGTGCGCCGGATGGCTTCCTGCTCGTTGCCGAGGAGGAAGGCACCGATAATTTCGGCAATGTGAACAACGCGCCGGGCTCCATCGAGGCCGGCACCCGCGCCGATGCCGCCATCGGGGTATTCCGCCGCTTCGTCGCCGCCCACCCGCAGACGCTGATGCTCACCACCTGCGATTCGGATGCCGGCGGGATGCAGGTGATCGGGCCGGGGCGCCAGCAGCAGATCCTGCGCGAGGGCGTGAACCTGCCAGAGCGCGACCGCAACGGCGCGCCACTGGATGGCCAGGCGGGCACCGGCACAACTGCCTGGCTCTCGGCGCCGGACCGCGCCGGGATGCGGCACCCCTTCGCCATCGCCTGGTCCACGCTCACCGATGTTTCGGGCGGCATCCTCGTGCGCGGCGTGGGGCGCAATGCGGAACTCATCAGCCAGGCCGGCACAATGGATAATGTGGATATCTACCGCATCATGTACCGCACTTTGTTCGGGCGTGAGGCTGCCTGAGGGGGTTTGTGTTGAACATCTGCGCCTGGGCCGGCCACCTCCCGGCCATCCACGTCACCGAGCAGGCCGCGGCCGAGATGCGGGAATGGCAGGAGGCCAGGCTCATCGCGGGCCTCGGCATCGAGGGCGACCGATACGCCACGGGCCGCGGCACCTACAGCAAGAAGCCGCAGCCTGAGCGCCAGGTGACGCTGATCGAGATCGAGACGCTGCAAGCCATCCAACGCGACCATCAGATCGAACTTCCGCCGCAACGCATCCCGCTCTAGAGCATCATCCGATCAAACGGAATCGTTTGATCGGATAAAGATGCTCGTAATTCAATGATTTAGAGCTTTTTCCGTGAGCCCTTCCGAACGGAAAATGCTCTAATCCTCGGTCTCAAGCCGCTCGATATCCTCATCCGAGAGGCCGAAATGATGCCCCACCTCGTGCACGAGCACGTTGCGGACCAGGCGGAACAGGTCCTCGCCCGTCTCGATCCATTCCAGCAGGATGGGCTCGCGATAGAGCAGGATGGTGTCGGGCTCGGCCGGCGTGTCCATCGTGGATTTGTGCGTGAGCGGCGTGCCCCGGTAAAGCCCGGTCAATTCCCAGGGGCTTTCCAGGCCAAGCTCGGTCACGATCTCGTCCTCCGGGACCTCTTCCACGATGATGGCGGTGCCGCGCACCATGTCCCGCAGGGGCTGGGGGATTGCGGCGAGCGCATCCTCGGCCATCTCCATCAGGTCTTCGAGGCTGGGGGGTGTTGTTGGGCGCATGGGCCGTTCTGCCACGCCGAAAAGGGAAAGGGGAGAGGCGCATGATCGAGGTCCTGAATGATGCCGCACGCGCGGCGCTGCCGGATGAACTGCCCGAATGGCGGGTGATGCCGGAGCGTGATGCACTGCATCGGCAATTCCGCTTCCGGGATTTCAACCAGGCCTGGGGCTTCATGTGCCGCGTGGCGCTGCTGGCGGAAGCGCAGGACCATCATCCGGAATGGTCCAACGTCTATAACCGGCTGGACATCACGCTCACCACGCATGATGCGGGCGGGCTTTCCGCGCGGGCTTTCCGCGCGGGATGTGAAGCTGGCCCGCGCTATAGACGCGCTGTGACCACCCCCTGGCCCCCGCCCGCAGCCGCACCGCGCTTCGGTACCCTCGCCGCCACCCGGCTGGCCGCCGTGGGCGATCCGGCTGGATTGGATACCTTCCGTTGCCGAAAAGGCTTCTCCCGCGCAGCATGCGCGCTGGAGGAGTAACACATGCTCAGATACCTGATCCCGCTCGCCCTTCTCGCCGGCACCGCCGCCGCCCAGGGGCAGCAACCCATGGCGGGCGAGGGGCTGCGCGTCGCGCGGCAATGGTGCGCCAGCTGCCACATCGTCTCGCGCGACATGCCACCCCTCGCGACCGATGTGGCGCCGACCTTTCCGGGCATCGCGGCGCGCCCCACGACGACGGAAACCGGCCTGCGCGTCTTCCTGCAAACCCCGCACGCCAACATGCCGAACTGGCAACTCAGCCAGACGGAACTGGATGTCCTGGTCGCGCATATCCTCTCGCTGGGCCGATGATCCTCTACATTGCGCCGGGCAGCCCCTTCGCTCGCATCCTTCGCATCCTCTCGCGCGAGCGCGGCGGGCTTCTCACCGAGGTCGAGACGCCGCTGCGCGACCCCGCCGCGCCGCAACTGGCGCATAACCCGGCCGGGCGCGTGCCCGCGCTGCTGGATGGCGGGACGCTGGTTTGCGAGACGCCGCTGATCCTGGCGCGGCTGGGCTGGCTGCCGACGGAGGCCGCCGCTCTTTCGCGCCTCGGCCAGGCGCTCGCATTCATGGACGGCATCGCGGCCTGGAATCGCGACCTCAGGCGGCCGGAGCACGAACGCTCGCCCGGCTTCCAGGCGCTGGAGCGGCTGCGGGCCAATCGCATCCTGGATGCGCTCGACCTCGCGGCCCACGCGCCGTACTCCGTGGAGGCCATCGCGCTGGCCTGCGGGCTTGGATATTGCGACCGCCGGCATATGGTTTTCGGCTGGCGGGAGGGGCGCCAGGCGCTCGCGTCATGGTATGAATCCATGATGGCTCGGCCCGCCTTCGCCGAGACGATCCCACCCGTTTCCGGAATTTGACCATGCAGAATAGTGAGCCCGTCTGGCGCCTTGTGGATGAAAAGGCGCAGCCCGCGATCGAGCTGAGCGACCGCGTCTGGGGCATGCCCGAACTCGCCTATGGCGAACACAAATCCGCCGCCGAACACACCGCCTATCTGAACGCCGAAGGCTTCCGCGTGACCGAGCGCCTGGCCGGCATCCCGACCGCCATGATGGGCGAAGCGGGCGAGGGCGGCCCCGTCATCGCCATCCTGGGCGAGTTCGACGCGCTGCCGGGCCTGTCCAACGAGGCGGGCGCCACCACGCACAGCCCCGTGCCGGGCGATGGCAATGGCCATGGCTGCGGCCACAACCTGCTGGGCGCGGCCTCGCTGCTGGCCGCGACCGCGGTGAAGGACTACCTGAAGGCCAACGGCATGAAGGGGCGCGTGCGCTATTACGGCTGCCCGGCCGAGGAAGGCGGCGCCGCCAAGGGCTTCATGGCCCGCGCCGGCCTGTTCGACGATGTGGACATCGCCATCTCCTGGCATCCCGGCAGCTTCGCCAGCGTGAATGAGCCGTTGTCGCTCGCCAATACGCGCATTGATTTCACCTTCCATGGCCGCGCGAGCCATGCCGCCGCCTCGCCGCATCTGGGCCGCAGCGCGCTGGACGCGGTCGAGCTCATGTCGGTCGGCGTGAACTACCTGCGCGAGCACATCCCCTCCGAGAGCCGCATCCACTACGCCTATCTCGATGCCGGCGGTGTGGCACCCAATGTGGTGCAGGCGAAAGCAAAGGTGCGCTACCTGATTCGCGCCGCCGATGTGAAGGACCTCAACAGCCTGGTCGCACGCGTTCGCAAGATCGCCGACGGCGCGGCGTTGATGACGGAAACCCGCGTGGAAACGCAGGTGATCTCAGCCGTCTCCAACCTGCTCGGCAATACGCCGCTGGAGAAGCTGATGCAGGACAGCCTGGACCGTCTCGGCCCGCCACCCTTCGACGCCGAGGACCGCAAGCGCGCCGCCGAATTCCAGGCGACCCTGTCGGAGGAGGATATCGCCTCCGCCTTCCGCAAGGTGGGCATGCCGCGCACCGACAACCCGCTGCCCGACAGCATCGTGCCGCTGGATTCCAGGCGCGCGCCGATGATCGGCAGCACGGATGTGGGCGATGTCTCCTGGGTGGTGCCCACGGTGCAGGCGCGGGGTGCGACGCACGCCATCGGCACGCCGCTGCATTCCTGGCAGGCGACGGCGCAGGGCAAGCTGCCGCACGCGCATAAGGGCATGGTGCATGTGGCCAAGGTGATGGCGGGCACGGCGGTGGATGCGCTGCTGAAGCCCGAGATCATCGCCGCCGCCAAGGCCGATCACGCGGCGCGGGCGGGCGGCGCTTATGTCAGCCCGCTGCCGGCCGATGCGGTGCCGCCGATCGGCATGTCGCTGGCCGCCCGATGCGCCTGATCCGGGACGCGGCAGAGCTTCGCTCCGCCACCCAGGGCTGGCGGAGCGGGGGCGATCGCATCGCCCTCGTTCCCACCATGGGCTACCTGCATGCGGGGCACCTGGCGCTGGTGGCGCGCGCGCGGCAACTCGCCCCGCGCGTGATCACCACGATCTTCGTCAACCCGACGCAATTCGCGCCGCATGAGGATCTGGGCCGCTACCCGCGCGACGAGGCGGGCGATATCGCCAAGCTCGAAGCCGCGGGGTGCGACCTGCTCTTCGCGCCGGGTGTCGAGACAGTCTATCCGCCCGGCTTCGCCACCAGCATTACCATGCGCGGCCCGGCCGAAGGGCTGGAGGGCACGCACCGGCCGCAGATGTTCGCGGGCGTCGCCCTGGTCTGCACCCGGCTATTCGGGCTTTGCGCCGCCGATGTCGCGGTGTTCGGCGAGAAGGACTGGCAGCAGGTGATGGTGGTCCGGCAGGTGGTGCGCGACCTTGCCTTGCCGCTGACCATCGAGACCGTTCCCACCATTCGCGCGCCGGATGGCCTCGCTCTCTCCTCGCGCAATGCCTATCTCGGCGCGGCGGAGCGGCAGCAGGCCACGGCGATGCACGCGGCCCTGCAACATGTGGTGGAGCGGTTGCGGGCAGGCGCCGCGGCGGCAGAAGCCTGCGCGGAGGCCGAGGCCCGGTTGCATGCGGCGGGCTTCCGCCAGGTGGATTACGTGGCCCTGCGCCGCAGCAGCGACTTCGCCGGGATGAGCCGCCTGGATGAGCCGGGGCGAGTGCTGGGCGCGGCCTGGCTTGGCCAGGTGCGGCTGATTGACAATCTTCCCGCCTGATCGCGCCGGGACCAATTCAGGCACTTGTTGCTCCGGCGGCGTGCCGCCTGGTGCCATCGGTGATCCGGCTGGTCGGCGCGAGGTCGGTGCGCGGGTTGAAGGGCAGTCGTGAGGTCATGAAGGGGCCGGCGCATCGGCGCCGATGCGCCGGCCCCGCCACGATTCTCGACCACGACGCCGGCGCCCGGCCAGGACACGGCCCGGAATCTCCACCGCGCCGCCAGGGGCATCGGGTGAAGCCTCCCGATCTTTCGCGGGAGATTGCGACCTATAGCGAGGCTTCGGCAAGGCGCTTGCGGGCGAGGGCGATCACCGCCGCGGCTTCGCGTGTCAGGGCAAATTTCGACAGGTCTTCCGGGCGGACCCAGGCGATGTTGCTCACGTCATCGCCCGCGACCGCATCGCCCGCGACCCATTCGGCGCAGTAATCCACGATGGTGTAGTGGAAGCGGATCTCTCCCGCGTCATCGCGTGTCACGGAATCGATCACATCGGCCAGCAGCAGCGGGCCGACGGTGATGCCGGTCTCCTCCAGCAATTCGCGCCGTGCCGCCTCCTGCGCGCCCTCGCCGACATGCTGCGCGCCACCGGGCAGCGACCAGGAGCCGGTGCGCGGTGCCTTGCCGCGCCGTACCAGCAGCACCTCCTCGCCCCGGAAGACGATCACGCCGATGCCGATCCAGGGCCGGTCGGGGTATTCGCGCCCCGTCATGAAACGACGAGGTCTTCCAGGCGCGGGATCATGGCCTTCTCCTTCCACAGGCCGAGCTGGAAGGCCCAGCCCTGGAAGCGCGCCTGCAATTGCCGCGCCTCCTCCCCGCCCGAAGCGGCCAGACGGACCCAGAACAACTCGCCATCGCGGTGGGGCGAGACGGTGATGGTGACGTCATCGGTAAAGTGGAAGCGCGCCTCACCCAGGGCCTCGCCAGGGGCGGCGGTGCGGACTTCCACGAAGCTCAGCATGTCGAAGGCGCGGCCGACCTCATCCAGCGCGATCCGGTCGGCCACCGGCGCATCCTGGGGCGTGATGATGTCGAGCGGCGCATCCACCTCGCCCGCCCTGGCCAGGACCAGCGGCGGCTGGCCGGTGCGGGCGATTTCGACGCGGCGCAGCCGGGCGGGCGCCAGGGTTGCGAGATCCCGATTGAGCCAGAGAGACGGGTCGGCATCGGCGCCAAGGCGGCCTTCGGCCAGCCAGGCGCGGGCCTCGCCGGGGCGGCGGACATAGATGCTCTCGGGGAGGTTGCCCCGGCTCCGCACCCGGCGGCGGCCGAGCACGATTTCGGCCACCACGCCCCCCGCCGCATCCAGCACGCGCAGCAGCGTGGCCGTGCTGCCGGCTGCGGCAGGGTCCTCGACGCCGAGGCGCGGCCAGAGCGCGGGGTCGGCGCTGCGTTCCTCCATCAGGCGCAATTCGGTGAGGCCGGTGAGCAGCTCTCGCACGCGCTCGGGCCGGGCCGGGTAGCCTTGCTGCTCGGCGATGGCCCAGGCATCGCCCTGGCGGATCAGCGTGGTGCCCTGCTGGCCGCGCCGCAGCTCGATCCGGCTGGCCGGGATGAGGCGGGGGGCCAGGCCTGGAAAGGCGAGCGTGCCAGGCGTGATCTGCCCCCGGCTCTCGCCTTCGGGGCGCACCAGGAAGGCGGCGCCGAGGCTCGCCACCGCGGCGCCACCCAGCACCGCAAGGCCGCGCTTGCCGATCATGCGCGGGCCCTGGCGCGGCGGCGAGAGCGCAACACGCCGATGCCCACCGCGAAGATGGTCAGCAGCACCGGCACGAAGGCGATGTTGAAGAGGCGCAGCCAGGTCTCCAGCGTCTCGATGTCGCGGCGCAGTTCCAACTGCACCGCGCGCAGTTGGCGGCGGGTATTGGCGATTTCCTCACGCGCGCGGTCGATTTCGGCGCGCTGTTCGGCGGTGATCACCGTCTGGTTGGTGTTGCGCGCGCCTTCTCCTGCGGTGCCCTGGCGGAGTTCGCGCAGGCGGCGTTCGGTGGCTTGCAGCCGTTCGGTCAGTTGCTGCTCGCTCTGGCGGAACTGGGCATCGGCCTGGCGGCGGATATCCTCCACCAATTCGAAGGGTCGCTGGGATTCGCCGCGTGAACGCAGGCTGATCATGGCATCCGAGCCCGCCAGCGTATCGGCGATATTCACGACGAAGCTGCCATTGCCCGAGAAGGGGGTGGCGACGGGCTGGCCGAAGAATTCCTGCACGCGCACCCAGAAGCGGTCCTCCAGTATGTCACTGTCATGCGCCACCACGATATTCGCGGGGCCGTTGCTGCGCGCCAGATGGGCGGGGAAATCGGCCGCCCGTTCCACACCCTCGGCGGGTGCTGGCGCGCCCTCCTGGAAGGCGCTGCGGAGGTTGCCGCGAATCCGCGCGGCGATGACGCGGCGCTCACCATCGGCCCGGAAATCGGCCAGGATGCGCGTGGGCGAGGGGTCATTGCGTACCTTGGCCGCATCCACCACCATGGATTGCGGCGAGCTGGTCAGCAGCGGAATGAACTCGATGCCGGCATTGGGGCGCGGCGCGAGATACCCGGCCGAAGCCACCGTCACCTGCTCGATCAGCGCGGTCGCCACCTCCTGGCGATTCACGCTGTCACCCTGGAGGTTGAACCAGGCGATATAATCCACCGCCTGCACGCGCTCAGTCGGTGCGGCCCGCACGCGCCAGGCGCCGCGCAGATCCACCACGACGCGATCCGCCGGCGCCTCGATGCCCCAGGCTTCCAGCAGGCGCGGCAGGACGGAGGCGGTGTTGGCCGGCGCGCGCCCGCCCAAACCTGAAGGACCGGGGGCGGGGCGCGAGGCCTGCATCTCGCTATGCGGGTCAATCATCAGGAAAAGCTTGCCGCCGCGCATGACGAACTGGTCCACCGCGTATTGCGCGGCCTCCGGGAGGTCCTGCGGGTGGGCCAGCAGCAGCATCTGCACCTCGGTCGGGATCACCTGCACGTCGAAGGCGATGTCCTGCACGGTGAAGCTCTCGCGCAGTTGGCGCATCACCACCTGGGGCTGCGCCAGGGCGGGCTGGCGCAGCATCATGGCGCGCGGGTCGCCATTGAGCGGCAAAGGCGACATGACGCCCAGCACCGGCCTGGTGGGGTTGGACAGCTCGAAGATCAGCCGCGTCAGATCGGCTTCCAGGAAGCGTTCGCGCTCCGGCTGGAAGAAGGGGATGGTGCGTTCCTCATCCAGTTGGTTGCTGGCGGCGAGGCCGAAATAGACCTGCTCGCCCCCCTGATCGAGCGGCACGCCCTGCATGCCCAGCGCGATGGCGCGGTCCTCCACATCGGAGAAGGGCTCGGGGTCGAAGATCTCCAGCCGCAGCTTGCCGGCCGAGGTTGCGACATATTCGCGCAGCATCTCCCGCACGCGCTCGGCATAGGCGCCGAATTGCGGAGCCTCGGCGCCCAGCTTGCGGGAATAGAACAGCCGCAGCGTGATCGGGTCCTGCAAGCCGCCCAGCACCTGCCGCGTGCCGGGGGAGAGGGTGTAGAGCTGGTTCTGGGTCAGATCGACGCGGGCCGCGCCCAGCAGCCGGTCGGCCAGCATGTTCACGCCCAGCGCCAGCAGCAGGGCCGCCAGGACGCCAAGGGCCGAGAAGGTGAGGCGACGATTCCGCATGGCCTCAATCCGCCTTCTTGTGTTCGAGGATGACGGCATTCACGAAAAGCCAGAAGCCGATGAAGCTGGCGAAGAAGATGAAGTCCTTCGCCGAGATCACGCCACGGGTGAAGCCGTTGATCCGCTCGGAGACGCTCACCGCGCGGGCCAGTTCGGCCAATGCCGGCAGCTTGGATGAGAGGAACTCCGTCACCACCGGGGAGCCGGCGGCGGCAAAGAGGAAACACACCGCCACGGCCAGCACGAAGGCGATGACCTGGTTGCGCGTGACGGCCGAGATGGCCGAGCCGATGGCGAGATAGGCGCCCGCCACCAGCAGGCAGCCGAGATAGCCGGTGAGGATGACGCCGTTATCCGGCTCGCCCAGCAGGTTCACGGTCAGCACCAGCGGGAAGGTCAGCAGCAGGGCCACGGCGCAGAAGGCCCAGGCGGCGAGGAATTTTCCCACCACCGCCTGGGCCGCCGTGATCGGCAGGGTCAGCAGCAATTCGATGGTGCCCAGTCGGCGCTCCTCGGCCCAGAGGCGCATGGTCAGGGCGGGGACGAGGAACAGGAACAGCCAGGGGATGAAGCTGAAGAAGGGGATCAGATCCGCCTGGCCACGCCCGAAAAACCCGCCCAGCGTGAAGGTCAGCGCGCCGGAGAGCACCAGGAAGATCACGATGAAGACGGTGGCCACGGGTGTTGCGAAATAGGCGGAGAATTCGCGCCGGGCGACGGTGAGGGCGGGGCTCATGCGCCTGCTCCCAAGGTCAGGGAGCGGAACACTTCCTCCATGCTGCGCCCATCGGCCACGAGTGCGGCGGGGGTCGCATCGGCCAGCACCCGGCCCTGCGCGATGACGATGACGCGCGTGCAGATGGCGGCCACCTCCTCCAGGATATGGGTCGAGATGATGATCGCCTTCTCGGGCGCCATGGCGCGGATCAATTCGCGCACCTCATGCTTCTGGTTGGGGTCCAGGCCATCGGTCGGCTCGTCCAGCACGAGGACCGGGGGCGAGTGCAGCAGCGCCTGGGCGAGCCCGACGCGGCGCTTGAAACCCTTGGAGAGGGTCTCGATGGGTTGCAGCCGCACGCCTTCCAGTTGGGTCAGCGCCATGGCGTGATCCACGCGGGCGCGGCCCTCGGCGCCGGAAAAGCCGCGGATGCGGGCGCAGAAGGCCAGGAAATCGGCGACGCTCATTTCGGGATAGGTGGGCGCGCCCTCGGGCAGGAAGCCGAGTTGGCGCTTGGCCGCCACGGGGCGCTGCACCACATCCTCGCCGCAGATGCGCGCCGTGCCTTCGCTGGGCAGCATGAAGCCGGCCAGCATTCGCATGGTGGTGGATTTGCCGGCGCCATTGGGGCCGAGGAAGCCCACCACCTCGCCGCGCTGGACGGAAAAGCTCACATCATCCACGGCGGTGAAACCGCCGAAGCGCTTGGTCAGGCCTTCGATTTCGATCAGCCCATCCTTTTGATTTGACGCGGTCAAGCGATGGTCTCCCGGTTCGGCAGCCGATTTAAAAAACCTGGCAGGGAATTCAAGTCACCCGGCGGCCAGGAGCGCCACGGTGCCCTCCTTGTCAAACAGCCGCAGAAGCTGGCGCGCCGCAACCCCGCGCGGGGAGGACAGATGCGGGTCGATCGTCAGCAGCACCTCGGCATCCCCTGCTGCCGTCTCGATCAGCGCATTCTGGCGGATGGCGGCGCGTTGGGCGCTGGCCTCATCCTCGCCGCGCAGGCCCAGGCGGAATTGCGCCTGGCCGGCCTGGCGGGTGCCCAGCGCCTCGCCGCCACCTCTCAGCCGAAGGTCTTCCTCGGCGATGACGAAGCCATCCTCCGTGTCGCGCAGGATGCTGAGCCGCTTCTTCTCTCTCTCTGAGTCGCTCGAATACAAAAGTACGCAGTAGGAAGGCTTATCACCACGGCCTACTCTGCCGCGCAGCTGGTGAAGTGCCGAAAGGCCGAACCGTTCAGCTTGCTCAATAACGATGATGGTAGCTTCTGGCACGTCCACGCCAACTTCGATCACGGTTGTGGCTACAAGTATCATTGTCCGCCCGGTACCAAATTCAGCCAAAGACCGTTCCCTGACCTCCATCTCCTGCATGCCGTGCGCAATCCCGACCCGGCCCGGAAAGAGCGCGTTCAATTCAGCAAAGCGCGTCTCTGCGGCCACGCTATCGTCGTTTTCGTTGTTGCCCGAAATTGCGCGTACTACCCAATAGGCGCGCTCACCACGCCGTATGGCAATTCGGAGCCGCTCCCAAACCTCCTCCAGGCGCTGCGCCTTCACTACCGCTGTAATGATTGGCTGCCGCCCCTTGGGTTTCCCTGCTATCCGGCTCACCTGCATCTCCCCCCATTGCGTGAGTTGCAGGCTGCGCGGGATGGGCGTGGCGGTCATCACCAGCATATCCGCCTGCTCCCCCTTGCCGGCGAGTTCCAGGCGTTGCGCCACGCCGAAGCGATGCTGTTCATCCACCACGGCCAGGCCCAGGTCATGGAATTCCACCCCCTGCTGGAACAGCGCATGGGTGCCGATGGCGATGGGAATCGAGCCATCGGCGAAGCCCGCCAGCACGCGGCGGCGTTCGGCGCCCTTCACCGAACCCGCCAGCAAGGCCACGGGCACGGGGCAAAGCTTTTCCAGCGTCCGCAAATGCTGCCGCGCCAGGATTTCCGTGGGCGCCATCAACGCTGCCTGGGCGCCGGCCTCCACCGCCTGGAGCATGGCCAGCACCGCCACCAGCGTCTTGCCCGAGCCGACATCGCCTTGCAGCAGCCGCAGCATGCGGCGGGGGGCGGCGATATCGCGCGAGATCTCGGCCAATGCCTGCGCCTGATCCGGCGTGGGGGCATGGCCGAAGGCGGCCAGCGCCTGGGCGCGCAGGCTGCCATCGCCCTCCATCGCGCGGCCCGGAGCGTCGCGGTTGCGGCGGCGCAGCAGGGCCAGCGCCAATTGCCCGGCCAGGGCCTCGTCATAGGCCAGGCGTTCCCAGGGCTTCTCATCAGGGCGGGCTTGGGGCGCGTGCAGGGCGCGCAGGGCTTCGGCGAAGCCGGGCCAGCGCTCGCGGGAGAGCAGGGGGGCATCCTGCCATTCCGGCAATTCGGGCAGGCGTTTCAGGGCGGCCATGACGGCGGGCGCCATGTGCCCGCGCTTCAGGCCATCGGTCAGCGCCCAGATGGCCTCCAGGCTCGGGAAGGCGGCTTCGTCGGCGGCGATGTCGGGGCTGATGCAGGACCAGCCATCGCCCTCGGGGCGGATGCGGCCGGAAATCCAGCGCGCCTCGCCCCGTGGCAGCAGCTTGTCGATCCAGCCGAGGTTGGATTGCATGAAGCGCAGCGTCACTTCCTCGGCCGTCCGCACCTCCAAGTAGCGGCGGCCGGTGGCGCGGCTCTGGGCGCTGCGAATCGCAATGGCGGTGACGCGCAGCACCGCATCGGTGTCCGGCTGCGCTTCGGCGGGATGGCTGATCCGCATCCGGCTGGCAATTCGATCAGGCAGATGGAACAAAAGATCCAGGATTCGCGGGCCGCCGCAGGCCTTGGCGATGAGCGCAGCCCGCTTCGGCCCGACGCCCGTGAGGGTTTCGAGTGGATCAAACAGGCTGGAGAGGCTGACACTCTGGCTCACAGGGGCCTATATGCCACTCGTGACGAGTCCTGACACAACCCCCGAACTCCCGCATCGGCAACGCCGCATGCTCTTTCGCGCACTCCATCGCGGCACCAAGGAGTGCGACCTGATGCTGGGCGGCTTTGTTCGCCGGCATATCGGCGCGCTCTCGCCCGATGAGCTGGACGAGTTGGAAGCCATCATGGAAATGCCGGATGTGGACCTGGCCGATTGGTTCTCCGGCCGCCGCCCCATCCCGCCCGAAGCGCGCGGCCCGCTGTTTGACCGCATCGTGGCGGAGAGCGCCGCGCCGGGGGCGGGCATGCCGGATCATTTGAAGTGAGCATGGCCGGCGATCCAGGGGAGCGGAGCGTGAAGCGGCCGCGCGGCAATGCCCTCAACGTCTATGGTGCCCCGGAAGGCTATGACGCGCTGCTGCTGCGCCAGCGCCGCGCCGAAACGCAGGAGCCGGTGCTCCATGTCTGCCGCGACGATGCCCGCATGGCCCGCATGGCCGATGCCCTGGCCTTCTTCATGCCCGAGGCCGAGATCCTGCGCCTGCCCGCCTGGGACTGCCTGCCCTATGACCGCGTCTCGCCCAACCCGGAACTGATCGCCGAGCGGGTCGCCACCCTGGCGGAACTGACGGCGCCGCCGACGCGCCCGCGCATCGTGCTGACCACGGTGAATGCCCTGATCCAGCGCGTGCCGCCGCGCACCGCTTTCGCCAATTCCGCCCTGCTGCTCCGCAAGGGTGGGCGGGCCGGCATCGAGCAGATCACCGCCTTCCTGGAGGGCAATGGCTACAACCGCACCGGCACCGTCATGGAGCCGGGCGAATATGCGGTGCGCGGCGGCATCCTGGACCTCTTTCCCTCGGGCGAGGCCGACCCGCTGCGGCTGGATTTGTTCGGCGACGAGATCGAGAGCATCCGCCGCCTCGACACCGGCACCCAGCGCAGCGGCGCCCATCTGGACCGGCTGACCCTGCGCCCAGTGGGCGAGGTATTCCTGGACCCCGCCTCGATCGAGCGCTTCCGCGCCGCCTATCGCGATCTGTTCGGCAATGCTGCGGCGGAAGACCCGCTCTATGCCTCGATCAGCGCGGGCCGCCGGCATCCGGGGATGGAGCATTGGGCCGGGCTGTTCCACGCCACGATGGAAACCCTGCTGGACTACCTGCCGGGCGCTTCCATCAGCCTGGATAGCCAGGCGGAGGAGGCGCTCGCTGCCCGCCTGGAAATGATCCAGGACCATTATGAGGCCCGCCGCATCCCGGCCCGGCTGAGCGAGGGCGAGGTGCCCTATCGCCCCGCGCCGCCCGCCCGGCTCTACCTCGACCGTGCCGGCTGGGATGCCATGCTCTCCCAGGGCAAGCAGTTCAATTTCTCGCCCTTCCATAAGCCCGATGGCGCCGAGGGCTTCGATGCCGGCGGTCGGGCAGGGCGTCTTTTCACCGAAATCCGCCAGGCCGGCGAAAACCTCTTCTCCGCCTATGCCGCCCATGCCGAGACGGAACGTGGTCGCGGCCGAGCGCCCATGCTCGCCGCCTGGACCCGCGGCTCGCGCGAGCGGCTGGTCACGCTGCTGCGCGAGAACCGCGTGGCAGCCGAGCCGGTGGAGGATTACTACGCCTTCCAGCGCCTCACCCCTGGTACCATCGGCGTCGGCATTCTGGGGCTGGAGCGCGGCTTCACCGCCGAGAAACTCTCCATCACCGCCGAGCAGGACCTGCTGGGCGAGCGCATCGCCCGCCCCGCCCGCAAGAAGAAGCGCGCCGACCAGTTCATCGCCGATGCCACCCAGATCGAGGTGGGGGATCTGCTGGTCCATCAGGATCACGGCATTGGCCGCTATGACGGGTTGGCCACCATCGAGGTGAGCGGCGCGCCGCATGACTGCCTGCGGATGATCTATGACGGCAATGACAAGCTGTTCGTGCCGGTCGAGAATATCGAAATCCTCAGCCGCTTCGGCAGCGAGACCGGCGGTGTCGCGCTCGACAAGCTGGGCGGCGCCTCCTGGCAGGCGCGCAAATCCAAGGCCAAGCAGCGCATCGCCGACATGGCCGGCGCGCTGATCCGCATCGCCGCCGAACGCCAGACGCGCGAGGCGCCGATGATGGCGCCGCCCGAAGGCGCCTGGGACGAATTCTGCGCCCGCTTCCCCTATGTGGAAACCGACGACCAGGCCCGCGCCATCGCCGATGTGCTGGAGGATCTGGCCTCGGGCCGGCCGATGGACCGGCTGATTTGCGGCGATGTCGGCTTCGGCAAGACCGAGGTGGCGCTGCGCGCGGCCTTCACCGTCGCCATGTCCGGCTCCCAGGTGGCGGTGGTTGTGCCCACCACGCTGCTGGCGCGGCAGCATCACCGCATCTTCACCACGCGCTTCGCGGGGCTTCCCATCAAGGTGGCGCAGCTTTCCCGCATGGTGACGGCCAAGGAAGCCAACCAGGTGAAGGCGGCGCTTGCGGCGGGCGAAGTGGATATCGTCGTCGGCACCCATGCGCTGCTGGGCAAGGGCATCGGCTTCGACAATCTCGGCCTCGTCATCGTGGATGAGGAGCAGCATTTCGGCGTCAAGCACAAGGAACGCCTGAAGGAGCTGGAAGCCGGCGTGCATGTGCTGACGCTGACCGCCACCCCCATCCCGCGCACGCTGCAACTGGCCCTCTCCGGCGTGCGGGAGATGAGCGTGATCGCGACCCCCCCGGTGGACCGCCTGGCCGTCCGCACCTTCATCATGCCCTGGGATGGCCTGGTGCTGCGCGAGGCGGTGCAGCGCGAGCGCTTCCGCGGCGGCCAGATCTTCGTCGTCGTCCCGCGCATCGAGGATATGGCGAAGATGTATGAGCGCCTGGCCGAAGTGGCGCCCGAGGCGCGCGTGGTGCAGGCGCATGGCCGCCTGGCGCCGACCGAGCTTGAGCAGGTGATGACCGAATTCGGCGACGGCAAATACGACATCCTGCTCGCCACCAACATCGTGGAATCCGGCCTGGACATGCCGGCGGTGAACACGCTGATCATCCACCGGGCGGACATGTTCGGCCTGGGCCAGCTTTATCAGCTGCGCGGCCGGGTCGGGCGCGGCAAGCAGCGCGGCTATGCCTATCTCACCTGGCCGCCGCATCACCGCCTCAGCCCCACCTCGCAGAAGCGGCTGGAGGTGATGCAGACGCTGGACAATCTTGGCGCCGGCTTCACCTTGGCGAGCCATGATCTCGACATTCGCGGCGCCGGCAACCTGCTGGGCGAGGAACAATCTGGCCAGATCCGCGAGGTCGGGATCGAGCTTTACCAGGAGATGCTGGAGGAGGCGGTGGCCGATCTGCGCGCCGGCTCGAAGCGCGCGCGCGAGACGGACGGAAAATTCACGCCGCAGATCAACCTCGGCCTGCCGGTGCTGATCCCGGAGAGTTACGTCCAGGAATTGCCGGTGCGCCTTGGGCTGTACCGCCGCATCGGTGGGCTGGAGACGGAAGCCGAGGTCGAGGCCATCGCCGCCGAATTCGCCGACCGCTTCGGTCCGATCCCGCCCGAGGTGGAGAATCTCCTCCAGGTGGTGGGTCTCAAGCTGCAATGCCGGGCGGCGGGGGTGGAGAAGGTGGATGCGGGGCCCAAGGGCGTTGTCATCGCCTTCCACAAGAACCGCTTCGCCAACCCGGCCGGGCTGGTGACCTGGGTGACGAGCCAGAAGGGGCTGGTGTCGCTGCGGCCCGACCACAAGCTCGCCCTGCTGCGGGAATTGCCGTTTGACGCCCGCGTGAAGGCGGCGCGGGGGCTGGTGGCGAACCTCGTGCGGGTGGTGGAGCAGGCCCGGGCGGCCTGACCGGCCGGGTCAGCCGCCAGCCAGCGCCACTTCGATCAACCTCTCCAGGACTTCCGGCTCTTGCGCGCCGGCAATCGCGTGCTCGCCATCCATCAGGAAGCAGGGCACGCCATTGATGCCCAGGCGATGCGCGCGGAGATTCTCCAGATGCACCCATTCCGTCTCGCTCGCACCGCCGAGCAGGCGGAGCACGGCGGCCGCGTCATAGCCTTCCTCACCGGCGATCATCGCCAGGGTGGCGTGCTGTCCGATATCGAGGCCTTCGCAGAAATGGGCGGCGAAAAGACGCTGCGCCAGGCGGTCCACGGGGGATTGGCGGGCGGCCCAGCGCAGCAGGCGGTGGGCGTCCAGGCTGGCCGGAATGCGGCGCAGCAGGTCGAAGCGGAACTTGATCCCCTCGGCACGGCCGAGTTCCGTGATGGTTCCATGCAGGCGCCGGGCGCGATCCTCGCCGCCGAACTTGCGGGCCAGCCAATCCTGCCGGGGAATGCCGCCGGGGGCGATCTCGGGGTTGAGCAGGAAGGGGCGCCATTGCAGGTCGGGCTGGAGGTCGTGGCGTTCGGCCAGAACGCGCAGCAACCGGCGGATTCCCAGGTAGCACCAGGGGCAGACGAGATCGAAGACGATCTCGACCGAGAGGCGCGGCCGGGGTGGTGCCAGGATGTTCACGCAACCATGCTACAGTCTTCCAGCGCATCTCGGCAAAGGGTGGATGATGGAGACGAAGGAACAATTGGCCCGGCTGGTGGGCTTCGTCGCGGCCGGGGCGCTGGCGGCGGGCTGCTTCCTGGTGCTCAGGCCCTTCATTTCGGCGCTGCTTTGGGCGGTGATCCTCGTCTTCTGCACCTGGCCGGCCTACCGGGTGCTGACCGACCGGGTGAAACTGGGCCCCGGTTCCGCCGCCGCCGTCATGGTGACGGCCGAGTTCCTGCTGATCGGCCTGCCGCTGATCTTCGCCACCCCGGTCAAGCGCGAGGATATCGAAGGCATCCGCAACTGGATCGAACGGGTCGTCAGCGAGGGCCTGCCCGATCTTTCCGCCACCTTCCTCCTCATCCCCGTCATTGGCGAGTCCCTGAACAACTGGTGGCAGGCCTTCGCCGGCGATACCTCGCACCTCGTCCAGTCGCTGCGGCCCTATGCGGGGACCATCGCGCAAATGGGGCTTTCCGTGCTTCTGGCCCTGCTTTCTGGCATCGCGGAGATGCTCATCGCGATCCTGCTGGCCTTCTTCATCTATAAGGACGGCCCCGCCTTGGCGCGGCACACCTACGCCCTGCTGGAGCGCCTGGCCGGGGAGCGGGCGGCGCATCTGTGGGAATTGACCGGCAATGTGACGCGGGGCGTGGTCTTTGGCCTGCTCGGCACCGCGGTGGTGCAGGGCTTCATGACGGCCTTCGGGCTTTGGGTGGCGGGCGTGCCGCAGCCCGTGCTGCTGGGGGTCATCGCCGGTGTGATCTCCATCCTGCCGGTCGGCGCGCCGCTGGTCTGGATTCCGGCGGCGATTTGGCTCTTTGCCACGGGCAGCCTGGGATGGGGCGTCTTCATGCTGCTTTACGGCGGGCTTGGCATCTCCTCGGTGGATAACTTCATCCGGCCCTGGCTGATCTCCCGCGGGGCCGACCTGCCGCTGCTGCTGACCATCCTGGGCGCCCTGGGCGGCGTTCTGGCCTTCGGATTCCTGGGGCTTTTCCTGGGGCCGGTGATGCTGGCGCTCGGCTATACGCTCATCAAGGAGTGGGGGAGCGGCCGGGCGGAGAAGGCTTCCCCCGACGCGCATCCGCCCGTATAGCGGTTGTTTCGGGCCGCGAAGGCCTGGGTTCGGGAGAGTTCGGATGCTGGCTTTGTTGCGCGCCGCGACCCTGGTCGCGGCGCTGATGGTGGGTGTTGCCGAGGCGCGGACCGTGCGCTGGGCCGCGAGTGGCGACCCCAACACCATGGACCCGCACAGCCAGAATGTCGGCACCGTCACCATGGTGCTGCAACAGATCTATGACAGCCTGATCAGCCGTAACCAGCAACTCGGCCTGGAGCCCGGCCTCGCCACAGCCTGGTCGCAGGAGGAGCCGACGCGCTGGCGCTTCACGCTGCGCCCCGGCGTCAAATTCCATGAGGGCGAGGCCTTCACCAGCGACGATGTGGTGTTCAGCATCACCCGCGCGCTCGCCCCCACCAGCAATTTCGGCATCTTCGTGGACACCATCGAGCGCGCGGTGGCGGTGGATGCTCTGACGGTGGACATCATCACCAAGGCGGCGGACCCGATCCTGCCCAACAAGCTGGCCTCGGTCTATATGATGTCGCGTTCGTGGTCCGAGCGGAACAACGCGGCCCGCCCGCAGAACACCCGTCAGCGCGAGGAAATGCACACCACGCGCAACACCAACGGCACCGGCGCCTTCCGCCTGCAATCGCGCGAGCCCGATGTGCGCACCGTGCTGGTCCGCAATGCCGATTGGTGGGGCTGGCAGGTGCCCGGCAACCGCGGCAACGTCACCGAGATCATCTTCCGCCCCATCGCCAGCGACGCGACGCGCGTGGCGGCGCTGCTCTCCAACGAGATCGACTTCGTGATGGACCCGCCGTTGCAGGATCTGGCGCGGCTGCGGACCTCCCAGGGCCTGCGCGTTCTGGAAGGACCCGAGGTGCGGACCATCTTCCTGGCGATGGATGTGGCCCGCGATGAGCTGCTCTATTCCGACGTGCGCGGCCGCAACCCGCTGCGCGATGTCCGGGTGCGGCGCGCGCTGTATCAGGCCATTGATATCCAGGCGATCCATCGCACCACCATGCGCGGCCAGAGCGTGGTGACGGGCACGCTATTCCCCGAGCAGGTTCAGGGCTATGCGCGCGAGGAGGATGTGCGCCTGCCCTATGACCAGGCCCGCGCCCGCGCCCTGCTGACCGAGGCCGGATACCCCAATGGCTTCGAGATCACGCTGGATTGCCCGAATAACCGCTACATCAATGACGAGCAGATCTGCCAGGCCATCGTCGCCATGTGGGCGCGGGTGGGCGTGCGGGCGCGGCTGAACTCCATGCCGCTGGCGCCCTTCTTCGCCAAGATCCAGCGCGACGACACCAGCATCTACATGCTGGGCTGGGGCGTTCCCACGCTGGACGCGCTCTATTCCTTCCAGTCTCTGCTCGCCACGCGCAACGGCGCCCAGGGTGATGGCATCTGGAATTATGGCCGCTACTCCAACCCGGCGATGGACGTGCTGATCCAGCGCATGAAGGTCGAGACGGGCGAGGCGCGCCAGGCCACGATCCGCGAGGCGCTGCGCCTGTATCGCGAGGACGTGCCGCATATCCCGCTGCACCACCAGATGATCCCCTGGGCCATGCGCAGCACGCTCGCCATCCCGCACATGGCGAATAACCAGCCCTATTTCCGCTGGGCGGTGGTGAACTGAGCCGACATGTTCTCCTTCATCGTCTCCCGCATTCTCCAGGCCCTGCCTGTGATGTTTGTGGTCTCTCTCATCAGCTTCGCCATGTTCGCCTATGTGGGCGATCCGGTGGCGATCATGCTCGGCCAGGATTTCACCGAGGCCCAGCGTGAGGCGCTGGTGCGTGACCTGGGGCTGGACAAGCCCTTCTTTATCCAGTTCGCGACCTTCTTGGGCAATGCGGTGCAGGGTGAGTTCGGCCTTTCCTACCGGCTCTCCCGCCCCGTCGCCGAACTCATCGCCGAGCGCGCCCCGGCCACGCTGGAACTGGCGCTGACGGCGGCATTCCTGGCGCTGCTGATCGGCGTGCCGATGGGTGTCTATACCGGCCTCTATCGCAATTCCTGGCTGAGCCGCTTCTTCCTGACCTTCAGCCTGATCGGCGTCTCGCTGCCGACCTTCCTGATCGGCATCCTGCTGATCCTCACCTTCTCCGTCTGGCTCGGCTGGCTGCCCAGCTTCGGGCGGGGCGAAGTGACGCGCTTCGGCTGGTGGTCCTCGGGCTTCTTCACCTGGTCCGGGCTCAAGGCGCTGATCCTGCCGGCGATCACGCTCGGGCTGTTCCAGCTGACGCTCATCATGCGCCTCGTGCGCTCGGAGATGATGGAAGTGCTGCGGACCGACTATGTGAAATTCGCCCGCGCGCGCGGTCTGCCGAACCGTGCCATCAATTTCGGCCATGCGCTGAAGAACACGCTGGTGCCGGTTATCACCATCGCGGGGTTGCAGTTGGGCGGCATCATCGCCTTCGCCATCGTGACCGAGACGGTGTTCCAGTGGCCCGGCATGGGGCTGCTCTTCATCCAGAGCGTGGGGGCCGCGGATATTCCCGTCATGGCCGCCTATCTGATGCTCATCGCGCTGGTCTTCGTCACCATCAACCTGGTGGTGGACCTGCTCTATTACGCGGTGGACCCGAGGCTGCGCGTCGGCCGTGGAAAGGGCCACTGAGATGAAAGCCTTCTTCGATTCCGACATCTGGTGGAGCTTCACGCGCTCTCCCGTCACGGTGATCTCGGCCATCGTGGCCTTCATCTGCATCGCGGGCGCGGTGCTGGCGCCGGTGCTGGCGCCGCACAACCCCTTCGATCTCGCCTCGTTGCAACTCATGGACGCCTTCAAGCCGCCGGTCTGGCAGGCGGAGGGTGACCGCGCCTATCCGCTCGGCACCGATGACCAGGGGCGGGACATGCTCTCGGCCATCATGTATGGTGCCCGCGTCTCGCTGCTGGTGGGCTTTGCGGCCGTCGTGTTTTCCACGCTGGTGGGCGTCACGGTCGGGCTATTGGCCGGCTATCTGGGCGGCAAGGTGGATGCGCTGCTGATGCGTATCGCCGATATCCAGCTGACCTTCCCCTCCATCCTGGTGGCCCTGCTGATTGATGGCGTGGTGCGCGCCGCGCTGCCGCGCGAAACCCATAGCGAGGTGGCGCTGTTCGTCGTCATCTTCGCCATCGGCATTTCCAACTGGCCGCAATTCGCCCGCACCGTGCGGGGCTCGACTCTGGTCGAGCGCAACAAGGAATATGTGCAGGCGGCGCGGGTCATCGGCCTCTCGCCCTTGCGGATCATGCGTAGCCATGTGCTGCCCAATGTCATGTCCCCCGTGCTGGTCATCGCCACGCTGAACCTGGGCTTCGCGATCCTGGCGGAAGCGACGCTGAGCTTCCTGGGCGTGGGTGTCCCCCCGACGCAGCCCTCGCTCGGCACCCTCATTCGCATCGGCAATGACTTCCTGTTCTCCGGCGAGTGGTGGATCACCATCTTCCCGGGCATCGCGCTGATCGTGATGGTGCTCTCCGTGAACCTGTTGGGCGATTGGCTGCGCGACGCGCTGAATCCGAGGCTGCGCTGATGTCCCTTCTCCAGGTCAAGAATCTCCGCGTCGAGTTCCCCACGCGGCGCGGCACGCTGGTGGCGCTGGACGACGTTTCCTTCGACATCGCGCCGGGCGAAGTGCTGGGCGTGGTGGGTGAATCGGGCGCCGGGAAATCCATGACAGGGGCCGCCATCATCGGCCTGCTGGAGCCGCCGGGGCGCATCGCCTCGGGGCAAATCCTCCTGGAGGGGCGCCGGATCGACAACCTGCCCTATGAGCAGATGCGCCAGATCCGCGGCCGCCAGATCGGCGCCATCTTCCAGGACCCGCTGACCACGTTGAACCCGCTCTACACCATTGGCCGCCAACTGGTGGAGACGATGACGACGCATTTGCCCATCGGCCCCGGCGAGGCGCGCGAGAAGGCGATAGGCTGGCTGGAACTCGTGGGCATCCCCGCCGCGCGGGAGCGGATTGACAGCTACCCGCATGAATTCTCCGGCGGCATGCGGCAGCGCGTGGTGATCGCCCTCGCTCTCTGCGCCGAACCCAAGCTGATCGTGGCGGATGAACCGACGACGGCGCTGGATGTCTCCATCCAGGCGCAGGTCATCGCCATGCTGAAGACGCTGGCGCGGGAGAAGGGGACGGCGATGATGCTCGTCACCCATGACATGGGCGTGATCGCCGAGACGGCTGACCGCGTGGCCGTGATGTATGCCGGCCGCATCGGCGAGATCGGCCCAGTGCGGGAGGTGGTGCGCCATGCCCGCCACCCCTATTCGCAGGGGCTGATGGGCAGCATCCCGCCGCTTGATCGTCGCGTGGAGCGTTTGCAGCAGATTGACGGCGCCATGCCGCGCCTGACGGCCATCCCCCAGGGCTGCGCCTATAATCCGCGCTGCCCCGAGGTGTTCGAACGCTGCCGTGTGGAGCGGCCGGAATTGCTCGATGCGGGCACCACCCGCGCCGCCTGCTGGCTTTATGCGGAGGGCGCTGGCCATGTCTGACAGGCCGGGCGCCAGCGAGGGCGTGAATCAGCCGCGCTGCCATGCCGCTGACACGCCGATGCTTTCCGCGCAGGACGTCGCGCGGCATTTCGACGTCTCGAAGCCGCTCATCCAGCGCATCGTCTCGCGCGAGGGCAAGCGCACGCTGCGCGCCGTGGATGGGCTTTCCTTCGATATCGCCAAGGGCACCACCCTCTCCCTGGTCGGGGAAAGCGGTTGCGGCAAATCCACCGTGGCGCGGCTGGTGGTGGGGCTTTATGGCACCACGCGCGGGCGGGTGATGTTCGACGGCCAGGATCTCTCCCTGGCGCGGGCGGATTCCAAGCAGCGCAGCCGCATGCAGATGATCTTCCAGGATCCCTATGCCTCGCTCAACCCGCGCTGGCGGGTGGTGGACATCGTGGCCGAGCCGATCCGCGCCTTTGGCCTCATGAGCGACAGGCAGGCCATCCTCACCCGCGTCGGCGAATTGCTGAGCCAGGTGGGGCTTTCGCCGCTCGATGGCCAGAAATACCCGCATGAATTCTCGGGTGGCCAGCGGCAGCGCATTTCCATCGCGCGCGCATTGTCGTCCAACCCGGAATTTCTGGTCTGCGACGAGCCGACCTCGGCGCTCGATGTCTCGGTCCAGGCGCAAATCCTGAACCTGATGAAGGAACTTCAGACCCGGCTCGGGCTGACCTACCTTTTCATCAGCCACAACCTCGCCGTGGTGCGGCAGGTGAGTGACCGTATCGGCGTCATGTATCTCGGCAAGCTGGTGGAGCTTTCGCCGGCCGAGACGCTCTTCAGCGCGCCAAGCCACCCCTATACGCGCGCCCTGATGGAAGCCATTCCGGACCTGGAAATGACGGGCCGGCAGCGCATTCCGGTGGGGGGTGAAGTGCCATCGCCGATCTCGCCGCCGCCGGGCTGCACCTTCCATCCGCGTTGCCCGCTGGCCAATGCGCGATGCAAGGCGGAGGTGCCGGTGATGAAGCCGGCGGGCGGCGCGATGGTGGCGTGCCATGCCGTCGAGGAGGGCCGCGCCACGCTCTGAGGCGCGGGACTTGCCTCAGCTTCTCGCCATGCTGGCACTCGCATCCCGGCCTGGCAGGCCGGTCTTGAGCACCCTTTGCCCTTGGCGGGGCTCCAGCTTCCGGCTCTCGCCTTCATCATCCAGTTTCATGGGCGCGCCTCCCCGCGCCGTGTCAGATGCGTTCGAGGATGCTCACGTAATTCGCGACCGCCGCGCCCCCCATATTGAACACACCGCCAATGTCGGCGCGGGGAAGCTGCATCGCGCCAGCCTCGCCAGTGAGCTGCATGGCGGCGAGGGCGTGCATGGAAACGCCGGTGGCGCCGATCGGATGCCCCTTTGATTTCAACCCGCCGGAACGGTTCACCGGCAGGCGGCCATCCTTGCGCGTCCAGCCTTCGAGGATGGCGCGGCTGCCCTGGCCTTCCGGCGCCAGGCCCATCGCCTCATATTCGATGAGTTCGGCGATGGTGAAGCAGTCATGCGTCTCGGCGAAAGAGAGATCGGCGAGGGTGAGGCCGGAGGCGGCGAAAGCCCGCGCCCAGGCTTCGCGCGCGCCCTCGAAGCGAATGATGTCGCGTCGGGCGATGGGCAGGAAGTCGTTCACCTGGGCCGTGCCACGGAAGCGCACGGCGCGCCGGGCAGTGGCGGCCACATCGCGCTCGGCGATGATCAGCGCCGCCGCGCCGTCCGAGACCAGGCTGCAATCCGTGCGCTTCAGCGGGCGCGCGACATAGGGGTTCTTCTCGCTCTCATGGCGGCAGAACTCGTAGCCGAGGTCCTTGCGCATCTGGGCATAGGGGTTGTCCACGCCGTTGGCGTGGTTCTTGGCCGCGATGGCCGCCAGCGCGTCGGAACTGTCGCCATGGCGCTGGAAATAGGCTTCCGCGATCCGGGCAAACACGCCGGCAAAGCCCGCCTCGATGCCCGCCTCGGTCTTGAGGTGGGAGGCGGAGAGCAGGATTTCGCCCACGCGCGGGCCGGGTGTCGCCGTCATTTTCTCCACGCCAATGACCAGCGTCACGCGGCCGCGCTTGGCGTCCAGGAAATCGAGTGCGCCATGGATGGCGGCGGTGCCAGTGGCGCAGGCATTCTCGAAGCGCGTCGCCGGCTTGAAGCGCAGCTCCGGGACGGCCTGAAAGACGAGGGAGGAGGGGAAATCCTGCGCCTGGAAGCCGCCATTGAAGGTGCCGAGGAACACTGCATCCACCTCATGCGGCTCCAGCCCCGCATCGGCGATGGCCTCGCGCGCGACGAGGCCGATCAGCGCCTCGGCATCGGGGGCATCTTCGAGCTTGCCGAAGCGGCTATGGGCCCAGCCGATGATGGCGGCGTCATGTTGCGATGTGGTCATGGCAGCTTTCCTCTGGTTCTGGCCAGATTATGCCATGGTGCTTTGCCGCGCCAATGCTTCAGGCGATCTCGTCGATGTTGCGGAGTTGCAATATATTTCCCCTCTGTTATGCGATGCGTTATCGAAAGGGTCATTGAAAGCAGGTGGCCGCAACCCATTTCCAGGGCGTCGGGCGCTGTTGCAGCCCCGGCAGCTTTGCCTTCCTCAACCTCGACTTGGCCGCCCTCGCAAGGGGCGGTTTTTTTTCGCCAGGCCCTTTTATTGTCAGTCGGGCACCAGCAGGCTGACGGCCGCCTGGCAGGCAATGCCCTCGGCGCGGCCGGTGAAGCCCAGGCGCTCCGTTGTCGTGGCCTTCACGCCGATTCGGCGCGTCTCCACGCCCATGAGTTCAGCCAGCCGCGCGATCATGGTGCCTGCATAGGGCCCGATCTTGGGCTGTTCGCAGATCAGCGTGACATCGGCATTGACCAGAATGGCGCGGCGTGCCGCCACGCGGCCCATCGCATGGACCAGGAATTGCGCGCTATCCGCATCCTTCCACTTCACCTGCGAGGGCGGGAAATGCCGGCCGATATCGCCTTCGGCGAGCGCGCCATAGATCGCGTCGCACAGGGCATGGATGCCGACATCGGCATCCGAATGCCCATCCAGGCCCAACTCATGCGGCAGGGTCACGCCGCAGAGGATGAGGGGGCGTCCCGGCACCAGGCGATGCACGTCATAGCCGGTGCCGATGCGCGGCAGCAGCCGCGGCAAAAGAGTGGCTTCCACGCGGGCCAGATCCTCCGGGAAGGTGATTTTCACGTTGCTCTCATGGCCGGCCACCAGGGCCACCGTCTCGCCGATCCATTCGAGCAACTGGGCGTCATCCGTGGCCTCGGCCTGGGCGGCCGCATGGGCGGCGCGCAATGTCTCGAAGCGGAAGGCTTGCGGCGTCTGGGCGCGGAACAGGCCGGTGCGGGGCACGGTTTCACCGATCAGGCCGCCATCGCCGCGCTTGAGCGTGTCTGACACAGGCTGCGCGGGAATGGCGCCGGCCTGGCTCTGCAGCGCGGCAAGAAGCGCGGGGATGGTGGCTTCGGGAATTACCGGCCGCGCGGCGTCATGCACCAGCACCGCGCTGGGCCGAATGGGCGCCAGCGCGGCCAGGCCGGCCTTCACGCTCGCTTGGCGCGTGGCGCCGCCGATCACCGGGGGCAAATGCGGCAGGCCTTGCAGCATCTCGGCCACGCGTCCCTCCTCGCCCGCGGCGCAGACCGGCTGGAGGGCCTGGACATGCCCGCCCGCCAGCAGCGCTTCGGCCGCCAGCCGCAGGACGGGGCGGCCAAGCAGAAGTGCATATTGCTTGGGTTGCGGTGCGCCGAAGCGCTCGCCGCGCCCGGCGGCCAGGAGAAGTGCAGCGATCATGATGCCTCACGAATAGGCCATATCCGCCAGGCAGGGAATTCAGCGCAGGAAAATCTCGTCGGCTGAAAGGGTGGCGTGGACGGGAGGGCGGCTTTTGCGTATGTCTGCCCAAATGATGAGCAAACGCCTTCGGCCCATCGTGCTTGCGCCCGATGTGACCATAGAAACGCCGGTAATCCTGGCACCCATGTCCGGCGTCACGGATCTGCCCTTCCGCCGCCTGGCGCGCGCCGAAGGCACTGGCCTCGTGGTGAGCGAGATGATCGCCTCCGCCGCGATGATCCGCGAGAACAGCCAAAGCCTGAAGATGTGCGACACCACCGACCCCTTGGGGGATGAGTTGGGTGGCCCATCCTCGGTCCAGCTTGCCGGCTGCGATCCGGCGGTGATGGCCGATGCGGCCCGGCTGGTGGTGGATCGTGGCGCCGCCATCGTGGACATCAATTTTGGCTGCCCGGTGAAGAAGGTCGCGGTCGGGCAAAGCGCCGGCTCGGCCCTCATGCGCGATGAGTTGCGGGCCGCGGCCATTCTGGAGGCTGTGGTGAAGGCCGTGCGCGTCCCGGTCACGCTCAAGATGCGGATGGGCTGGGACCACCAGAGCCTGAACGCGCCCAGGCTCGCGCGCATCGCCGAGGAATGCGGCATCCGGCTCGTTACCATCCATGGCCGCACCCGCCAGCAGCTTTATACCGGCGTCGCGGATTGGGATTTCATCGCCTCGGTCAAGGCGGCGGTCAGCATCCCGGTGATCGCCAATGGCGATATCGTGACCGTGGACAATGCGCTGGATGCGCTGACCCGCGCCGGGGCCGATGGGGTGATGATCGGGCGCGGCTGCTATGGCCGCCCCTGGTTCCCGCGCCAGGTGGCCGCCTTCCTGCAGGATGGGATACGCCTGCCCGATCCGAGCCTGGAGCAGCAACTCGCCATCCTGCTGCGGCACTACCGCGCCATCCTGGAGCATCACGGCGAGGGGGTGGGCGTGCGGATGGCCCGCAAGCATGTCGCCTGGTATTCGCGCGGCCTGCCGGGTAGCGCGGAGTTCCGCGCCCAGGTGAACCGCGTTGAGATGGGCGAGGCGGCGGAATCGCTCATCATGGGCTTCTACGGCCCGCTGATCGAGCGCGGCGCGGAGCCCGCGCCCTGGCAGGTGGCGGCATGAGCGGCGTGATCAGCCGGGTGGCCGCCCTGGCCCGCCGCCCGCGTGGCCTTGCGCCGCCCGACAGCGCCGCCATCCTTCTGGCCTTGCCCATGCCGGCCATCGTCCTGGATGGCGAGGATCGGTTTCGCTTCGTCAATCCGGCGGCTGAGCTGTTCTTCCAGCAATCCCAACAGACGCTCATGTCCGTGCAACTGGCCGAATTGCTCCCCCCGGATCACCGCCTCTTTGCCCTGCTCCACCAGATTCGCCTCCAGGACAGCCCGGTTGCCGATCACGACCTGACGCTGGAAAGCCCGCGGCTGCATCGCCACGGGGTGTCGGTCTATGGCGCCCCCATGCCAGACCTGCCCGATGGCGTGGTGCTGACGCTGCAGGATGGCTCCACGGCCGCCATGCTGGACCGGCAACTGCATTTCCTGGGCGCGGCGCGTGGCGCCACCGCCATGGCGGCGATGCTGGCGCATGAGGTGAAAAACCCTCTCTCCGGCATTCGTGGCGCGGCGCAGCTTCTCGAACAGGGCGCCTCGGAGGGCGACCGCGAGCTTTGCCTGCTGATCCAGGAAGAAAGCGACCGCATCCGCAACCTGGTGGACCGGATGGAAATGTTCTCCGACCGCCCGATCGAGCGGCGGGCGGTGAATATCCATTCCGTGCTGGACCATGTGCGTCGCGTCGCGCAATCCGGCTTCGCCTGCCATCTTCGCATGGTGGAGGAGTATGACCCCTCGCTGCCCGCCGTCTGGGGCGACCGGGATCAGTTGATCCAGATCCTGCTCAACCTGGTCAAGAACGCCTCCGAGGCACTCAGCGATGGCGGTGCCACCGGGGGCGCTGGCGAAATCCACCTCGCCACCGCCTATCACCACGGCGTGCGGATCGCGGTGCCGGGCAGCAGCGAGCGGGTCCACCTGCCACTCCAGGTCATCGTGCGGGATAATGGGCCCGGCATCCCCGAGGCGCTGCGTTCCACCCTGTTCGAACCCTTCGTCACCACCAAGCGGGGCGGGCAGGGGCTTGGCCTGGCCCTGGTCGCCAAGCTTGTCGCCAATCATGGTGGCCTGATCGAGTGCGACAGCCGCCCCGGCCGCACCACCTTTCGCCTGTCCCTGCCGGCCCAACCCCCGGGCGAACCGGCCCATGAGAGCGACGAATGACCGAATCCCGCACCATCCTGATCGCCGATGATGACCGCGCGATTCGCACCGTCCTCTCCCAGGCGCTGACGCGCGCCGGCTACAATGTGCGTGCAACCTCCTCGGCCTCCACGCTTTGGCGCTGGGTGGAGGATGGAGAGGGGGATCTGGTCGTGACTGATGTCGTCATGCCGGATGAGAATGGGCTGGACCTGCTGCCGCGCATCAAGCGCATCCGCCCGGATCTGCGGGTGGTGGTGATGTCGGCGCAATCCACCTTCACCACGGCGGTGAAGGCGGCGCAGCGCGGCGCCTTCGAATACCTGCCCAAGCCCTTCGACCTGAAGGAGCTTCTCAGCGTCGTCGAGCGCGCCCTGGCCCAACCCGCGAATGCCACGCCACCCGATGAGGAGGCCGAGCCCGGCGAGCGCCTGCCCCTGGTGGGCCGCAGCACGGCCATGCAGGACATCTATCGCACCGTCGCGCGCCTCACCACGGCGGATCTCACCGTCATGGTCACGGGCGAGAGCGGGACCGGCAAGGAACTGATCGCCCGCGCGCTGCATGATTACGGCAAGCGCCGGCAGGGGCCCTTCGTTGCCATCAACATGGCCGCCATTCCGCGCGAATTGATCGAGAGCGAGCTGTTCGGCCATGAGCGCGGCGCCTTCACCGGCGCGCTGACGCGCGGCGTGGGCCGCTTCGAGCAGGCGGCCGGCGGCACGCTGTTCCTGGATGAGATCGGCGACATGCCGGCCGAGGCGCAGACCCGCCTGCTGCGGGTGCTCCAGGAAGGCGAGTTCACCACGGTCGGTGGCCGGCAGCCGGTCAAGGCCAATGTGCGGATCGTGGCCGCGACACACCGGGATCTCCGCGCCTCGATCCGCGCCGGCCTGTTCCGCGAGGATTTGTTCTACCGCTTGAATGTGGTCCCCATCCGCCTGCCGCCCCTGCGCGAGCGGACGGAGGATATCCCCCTGCTGGCCCGCCACTTCCTGGAGCGCGCCCGCGCCTCGGGCCTGCCGCTCAAGTCGCTCAGCAATGAGGCGCTGGAGCGGCTGAAGCGCCATGCCTGGCCCGGCAATGCGCGTGAGCTGGAAAACCTGATGCGGCGCCTCGCGGCCCTTTACCCGCAGGAGACCATCGGCGAGGAGGCGGTCGCCGCCGAACTCGCCGAAGCCGAGGCGCCGAGTGACGGCGCCCCGCGTTCGAGCGAGACGCTGGAGCAGGCGGTGGAGCGCCACCTCAAGCTGTTCATGGCCGCCCACAAGGACGGCATCCCCATCCGGGACCTGCATGACCGCGTCATCTCCGAGGTGGAGCGGCCCTTGCTGCGCTTGGCCCTCAGCGCCACGCGCGGCAATCAGATCAAGGCGGCGGCGCTGCTGGGGCTGAACCGCAACACGCTGCGAAAGAAGCTGCGGGACCTGGAATTGCCGGTCGTGCGCGGCTTGTCATGAGCGACCCCTGAACATGTCCAAGTCAACCCGTGTGCCCCTGCTGCGGCGCATTGCCGATATGCTGCTCGGCCGGGGGGTGACGCTGGGGCTTGCGGTGGGCGCCCTGGTGATGGGCATCCTGACCTTCGTGGTGCTGTCCGATGGCAGCCCGCTGGGGCCGACGCGGCCGGGGCAGGTGGTGGGCCTCGTGCTCATCAACCTGGCGATCATCCTGCTGCTCCTGGCCTCGCTGGCCGGGCAGTTGGTGCGGGTCTGGGCGGAGCGGCGGCGCGGCTCGGCGGGCTCGCGGCTGCATACGCGGCTGGTGCTGCTGTTCTCCGTGGTCGCGATCGTGCCGGCCATGCTGCTGGCCGGCTTCTCGGCCATCTTCTTCAACCTGGGCATCCAGGCCTGGTTCAGTGATCGCGTCCGGACGGCGCTTGAGGCCTCGCTGATGGCGAGTCGGGCCTATTTCGAGGAACATCAGAACAATATTCGCGCCGATGCGCTGGTCATGGCCAATGACCTGAACCGCGCCGTGGTCCTGCTGCCCGACCAGAGCCTGGCCTTCGCCCGCGTGCTGGCCACCCAGGCCGGCGCGCGCGGCCTGACCGAGGCCGTGGTGTTCGAGCCGCTGCTGGGCCGCATCGTCGCCCATGCCGGGGTGAGTTCCGCCTTCATGCTCTCGCCCCCGCCCGATTGGGCGATCGAGATCGCGACCGGCGGCGAGGTGGCGGTCGTGGCGGTCGAGGAGGAAAATCGCGTCCGCGCCATCATCGCGCTGACCCCCGCCTCCGGGCTGCAACTGATGATTGGCCGGCCGGTGGATTCCTCCGTGCTGGAGCACATGCAGCGCACCGAGCAGGCGGTGACGGCCTATCAATCCATAGATCGCAACCGCGAGGGCTTGCAGATCACCTTCGTCATGATCTTCGCCATCGGCTCGCTGCTGGTGCTGCTGGCCGCGGTGCTGGTGGGCCTGGTGCTGGCGAACCAGTTGGCTGGGCCGATCTCACGCCTCATCACGGCCGCCGAGCGCGTGCGTGGGGGTGATCTCTCGGTGCGCGTGGAGGAGGGCGATGGCGATGACGAGATCGGCAGCCTGAGCCGCGCCTTCAACCGCATGACCAACCAGTTGGCCGGCCAGCGCAGCGAATTGCTGGAGGCATATCGGCAGATCGCGGAGCGGCAGAACTTCACCGAGGCCGTGCTGGGCGGGGTTTCCGCCGGTATCGTCGGGCTTGACCAGGAATTGCGCGTGAACCTGCCCAACCGCAGCGCCAGCCTGCTGCTGCGGATAGACCTGGAGCGCGAAATCGGCCGTCCGATGGCCGAAGTCGCGCCGGAATTCGCCAGTTTGCTGGCCCATCCCGGCACGACGCGGACCGCGGAAATCCGTATCGGGCCGCCCAATGAGCGCAAGACGCTTCTCGCCCGGCTCTCGCCGGAGATGGAGGGCCAGGGGCATGTGCTGACCTTCGACGACATCTCCGCCCTGCTCACCGCCCAGCGCCAGGCCGCCTGGGCGGATGTGGCGCGGCGCATCGCCCATGAAATCAAGAACCCCCTGACCCCCATCCAACTCAGTGCCGAGCGGCTGAAGAAGCGCTATCTCAAGCAGATCACCCATGATCCGGAAACCTTTACCGCCTGCACCGACACCATCGTGCGCCAGGTGGGCGATATCGGCCGCATGGTGGATGAGTTCAGTGCCTTCGCCCGCATGCCCCAACCGGTGATCCGGCCCGAGGATATGGGGCGCCTGGTGCTGGAAGCCCTGGTGTTGCAACAGCAATCCCGTCCGGAAATCGCCTGGATCACGGAGCTGCCGGAGCGAAAGCTTTTTGCCGCCTGTGACCGGCGATTGATCAACCAGGCCCTGACCAACCTGTTGAACAACGCGGCGGACGCCATCGCCATGCGGGTGCAGCGGGACGAGGAGGAGGGCCTTGCCTCATCCCGGCCGCTCGGCCATATCCGCGTGGGCTTGTCCTCCGATGCGGGGCGACTGATCATCGCGGTCGAGGATGACGGGATTGGTCTTCCTGCCGGCGATGAAAGAGACCGGCTCACCGAACCCTATGTAACGCATAAAACAAAGGGAACCGGCCTTGGTCTCGCGATCGTCAAGAAGATCATGGAAGATCACCGCGGCAGCATCCGGCTGGGTGATGCATTGGATGGCCGTGGCGCCCGCGCCGAACTCATCCTTCCTGAGATGGAGGTCGATGCGTTACCCGCGGAAGCTCCCGCCGCCATGCGTGAGATGAGGGAGCTTCGCCATGGCGCATGACATTCTGATCGTGGATGACGAGCCGGATATCCGTTCACTGATTGACGGCATCCTCTCCGACGAAGGCTATGAAACGCGGCAGGCGCATAATTCGGATACGGCCATCGCGCATTTCCGCGCGCGCCGGCCCTCGCTGGTGATCCTTGATATCTGGCTGGCGAATTCGCGGCTGGACGGGCTTGGCATCCTCGATGCCCTGCATCGCGAGGAGCCGCATGTGCCCTGCGTGATGATCTCGGGCCATGGCAACATCGAGACGGCCGTTCAAGCGATCCAGAATGGCGCCTTCGACTTCATCGAGAAGCCCTTCAAGAGCGACCGCCTGCTGCTGATCGTCGCGCGTGCGCTGGAGGCGGCAAAGCTGAAGCGCGAGATCAGCGACCTGCGGCTGCGCGCCGGCTCGGAAGCCGAATTGATCGGCGTCTCGCCCGCCATGGCGCAGATCCGCTCCGCGATCGAGCGTGCGGCGCCGACCAATTCCCGCGTGCTGATCAGCGGGCCTCCGGGCACCGGCAAGGAAGTGGCGGCGCGGATGCTGCACGCACGCTCACGCCGGGCGGATGGGCCTTTTGTGGCGCTGAATTGCGCCACGCTGGACCCGGCCCGGATCGAGGAGGAGTTGTTCGGCGTCGAGCCCCGAGGCGATCAGCCCCGCCGCGCCGGCACGCTGGAACGCGCCCATGGCGGGACGCTGCTGCTGGATGAAGTCTCCGACATGCCGCTGGAGACGCAGGGGAAGATCGTTCGCGCGCTTCAGGAACAGGGCTTCGAGCGCATCGGCGGCGCCACGCGGGTCAAGGTGGATGTGCGCGTCATCGCCACCACCAATCGTGACCTCCAGGCGGAAATTGCCGCCAGCCGCTTCCGCGAGGATTTGTTCTACCGCCTCTCCGTCGTGCCGCTGCGCATGCCCGCGCTGCGGGAGCGGCGGGAGGATGTGCCGGCACTGGCCCGTCACTTCATGATTCACTCGATCGAGAGTTCCGGCCTGGCGCCGCGCGCCCTGGCCGAGGACACCATCGCGGCCCTGCAAACCCATGACTGGCCCGGCAATGTCCGCCAGCTCCGCAACCTGATTGATTGGCTGCTGATCATGGCGCCCGGCGATTCGGGCGCGCCCATCCGCGCCGAATCCCTGCCGCCCGAAATCGTCTCCACCGCGCCTTCCATGTTGCGGCTGGACCGTTCCAGCGAGATCATGACCCTGCCCCTGCGTGACGCGCGCGAGGCCTTCGAGCGCCAGTATCTGGAGGCGCAGTTGCTGCGCTTTGGCGGCAATATCAGCCGGACTGCCAATTTTGTCGGCATGGAGCGCAGCGCCCTGCACCGGAAGCTGAAATTCCTTGGCGTGCATGCGGAAGACAGGGCCGCCGGGACCGCGTAACCTAGCCCCGGAAAGAAGGGCCGAATGTCGAAAATCGCTTATGTGAATGGCGCCTACCTGCCGCAGCGCGAGGCCTCGGTGAATATCGAGGATCGCGGCTACCAGTTCGGTGACGGCATCTATGAGGTGGTGCATCTCTATCGCGGCCGCTTCATTGACGAGCAGCGGCACCTCGACCGCCTGGAGCGCTCCCTGGGCGAAATCCATCTGCCGATGCCCATGCCGCGCGCCGCGCTGCGCCTGGTGCTGATGGAGGTGGCGCGCCGCAACCGGGTGCAGGATGGCCTGCTCTACATGCAGGTGACGCGCGGCGTGGCCCGGCGCGACCACGCCTTCCCGAAGCTTCCCGTGCCGGTCTCGCTCGTCGTCACCATCCGGCACATCGCGCCCTACCCGAAGGATGTGGAGCGCTGGACCATCACGGCCATCACCCACCCCGATCTCCGCTGGGCGCGGCGCGACATCAAGAGCGTGAATCTGCTTCCCAATGTGCTGGCCCGACAGGCCGCGCGCGAGGCAGGCTCCGCCGAGGCCATCCTCTTTGATGAGACGACCGGGATGGTGACGGAAGGGGCGGCCACCTCCTTCTGGATCGTGGACGCGATGGGCGTGCTGCGAACCCGCCATCTGGACCAGGTGATCCTGCCGGGCTGCACGCGCGGCGCGCTGATCGCCGAGATGGAGGCGCATGGCATTCCCTACAGCCTGGAGGCATTCAGCCTGGAGGAATTGCGCGGTGCGCGGGAGGCGTTCCTCACCTCGGCCACCTCCTTCGTGAAGCCGATCGTGAAGATTGACGGCCATGATGTGGGCGATGGCAAGGTCGGCCCCGTGACGCGGCGGTTGTTTGACGTGTTCTCGCGCCATGTGCATGCCGGCCTGGGGAATGCGGCATGAGCCCGCTGGCTGGCCACCTTGCGACCCGGGCGCCCGAGGCGATCCTGTTCGACTGGGACAACACGCTGATTGATGGCTGGGCCGCCATCGAGGCCGGGTTGAATTCGGCCTTCGCCGCCTTCGGCAAGCCGGCCTGGACGCGGGAGCAGGTGCTGGCCAATGTCCGCAAATCCCTCCGCGACAGTTTCCCCGAGCATTTCGGGACGGAGTGGGAACGCGCGCGCGACATCTTCTACGAGGCCGTGCGCGGCTTGCATCTCCAGGTGATCCGCCCGCTGCCGCAGACCATCGGCATGCTGGACCGCCTCACGCATCTCCCGCTCGGTGTGGTGTCCAACAAGCAGGGGGCTTTGCTGCGTGCCGAGGCCGAGCATCTGGGCTGGGGCCATCGCTTCCGGATATTTGTGGGTGCTGGCGATGCGGTGGCCGACAAGCCCTCCGGCGCGCCGCTGCATCTTGCGCTCAACCAAATGGGGCTGACGGCCGGCCCGCATATCTGGTACGTCGGGGACACGGCGCTCGACATGCAGGCGGCCCGTGCGGCTGGTTGCGTGGCGGTTTTGCTGGGCGATGCCGGGCATGATGGCGGAATTGCCGCCTGTGCCCCTGACCTGGTCTTCACGGATGGCGTGCAACTCGCGGGCCGGTTGCACGCTCTGGACAAGTGATCCGGGACGCTCAACATTCCCCACAGGCAAGGCGACGGGCAATCCCTCGGTAAGGACTGCCCGCGACGAAAAACAAGAAGGAGGCCTTCATGGCCGAGAAATCCCAGAACGTGCAGGATGTGTTCCTGAATCACGTTCGCAAAAGCAAAACTCCGGTGACGGTCTTCCTCGTCAACGGGGTGAAACTCCAGGGTATCATTACCTGGTTCGATAATTTTTCCGTCCTGCTGCGGCGGGATGGTCACACGCAACTGGTCTATAAGCACGCGATCAGCACGGTGATGCCCGGTGCGCCGATCATGCTGTTCGACCCGCAGGCCCCTGGCGCCGTGGCGAACCCGCCTGCGGCTGGCGCGCCGCTGCGCGAGACAACGCTGACCATGTCACGGGAGCCGGCCACTGCCCGCGAAGATTGAAGATGTCGCGGCGGCGCCGACCCGCGCCGCCGTGATTTTGCCCTTCGAACGCACCCAGCGTTCGAACGTCCTGGAATTCGCGCCCACGGGCGGCTTGCCACGCGCGGCCGAGGCGCGGCTGGCCGAGGCCGTGGGCCTGGCTGCCTCCATCGGCGTGACCATCGTCCATTCGGCGATTCACCCGCTGCGCCAGCGCCGGCCCTCCACCCTGCTGGGCCAGGGCCAGGTCGAGATGGTGCATCAGGCGCTGAAGGAGCAGGGGGCCACGCTCGTCATCGTGGATGCGGCGCTGACCCCCGTGCAGCAGCGCAATCTGGAGCGGGATTGGGGCGCCAAGGTCATTGATCGCACCGGTCTCATTCTCGAAATATTCGGCGAGCGCGCCCGCACGCGCGAGGGCAGCCTGCAGGTGGAACTCGCCCATCTGGAATACCAGCGCACGCGGCTTGTTCGCTCCTGGACGCATCTGGAGCGGCAGCGCGGCGGCTTCGGCTTCCTGGGCGGCCCCGGCGAAAGCCAGATCGAAATCGACCGCCGCCTGATCGGCGAGCGCATCATCAAGCTGAAGCGCGAACTGGAGCAGGTGCGCCGCACGCGGGGCCTGCATCGCAAGGCGCGGGAGCGCGTGCCCTTCCCGGTCATCGCGCTGGTCGGCTACACCAATGCCGGCAAGTCCACGCTGTTCAACGCGCTGACCGGGGCGGCCGTCTACGCGCAGGACCAGCTTTTCGCGACGCTGGACCCGACGATGCGGCAGATCACGCTGCCCTCGGGGCGGCATGCCATCCTTTCCGACACGGTGGGCTTCATCAGCGACCTGCCGACGCAGCTGATCGAAGCCTTCCGCGCCACGCTGGAGGAGGTCTCGGCGGCCGACATCATCCTGCATGTGCGCGATGTGGCGCATCCCGACAGCATCGCGCAGCGCAATGACGTGAACGCCGTGCTGGATGAAATGACAGAGGGCGCCGATGCCGCGCTGGATGGCGGCTGGCGTGGCCGCTGCATCGAGGTGCTGAACAAGGCGGACCTGCTGGGCGGGCCTGAGGCCGTGGCCTCGCGCGCGGCTGATGGCCTCGCTGTCTCCGCCCTGACGGGCGAGGGGCTGGATGTGCTGCGCGCCACCCTCGACGCGCGCCTCTCCGAGACCATGGTGACGGAGCGCTTCGAATTGCCAAATGAGGACGGCTCCCGCCTGGCCTGGCTCTATCGCCATGGCGAGGTGCTGGAGCGTGAGGAGGTGGATGGTGCCATCCATCTGACGGTGCGGATCTCGCCCGCGAATCGAGCGCGCTTCGGCCTGCTTTCGTGAAGTTCTCGGCCGCGCAGGCGAGCGAATTGGCCGGCCTGCTGCGGCAGACGGCCCGGGCCGAGATCCTGCCGCGCTTCCGCAAGCTCGCGAGCGGCGATATCCGCACGAAGTCCAGCCCGCTGGATCTCGTCACGGAAGCCGATGAGGCCGCCGAGCGCGTCCTGACAGCGGAGCTTTCGGTGCGCTTCCCAGGCGCCTTGATCATGGGCGAGGAAGCGGTCGCGGCGGAGCCGATGCTGCTGGCCCGCATGCTGGATGCCGAGCTTTGCTTCATCATTGACCCGGTGGATGGCACGGCTAATTTCGCGGCCGGCGTGCCGCTGTTTGGCGTGATGGTGTCGGCCGTGCATCAGGGCGAAACCATCGCGGGCTGGATTCATGACCCCATGGGCGATGACACCGTCATCGGGCTGCGCGGGCAGGGCGCCTGGGTCGAGACGCCCTCCGGCAGCCGGATGGATTGCCGCGTGGCGGCGCCGGAGCCCCTGGGCGGGATGGTTGGCGCCATTTCCTGGGGCTACCTGCCGCCCGAGCGCAAGGCGCATCTCCTGCCGCGTCTCGCGCAGTTGGCGGGGACGCTGAATTTCCGCTGCGCCGCGCATGAATACCGGCTGGCCGCGACGGGCGGGCTGCACGCCCTGGTCTATAATAAGCTCATGCCATGGGATCATGCGGCCGGCGTGCTGATCCATGCGGAAGCCGGGGGGCACGCCGCGCAATTCGACGGCAGCGCCTATTCCCCCTGGAAGCATGCGGGTGGGTTGATTTGCGCGCCGGATCAGCCAAGCTGGCAGGCGCTGCGCGAGGGTTTGCTCGGCAGCGCCTGAGGCGGCTTATACCATGATGCGTTCGCTTGCGCTCACTTTCATGGTCTCGCCGCTGCTGAGATCGGGATTCAACGTTTTCGGCGATTCCGCCTCAACGCATCCCGCTCTAGCAGGCTGTCGGATTGGAACTTTTCATGTAATTTTTTGCCTGCGATTGGCTGCGCTCCGGAAATTTTCGGTCTTTTTTTGGCGAAACGGGGTCACAGCATTACGTTTGAAGCTGTTTTTCGGCCTGAATCCGACAGGCT
>CAMTUX010000009.1:0-66437 GCA_947084995.1 uncultured Roseococcus sp. | reverse complement strand
TGGGCTCGCCACTGGCGGCCTGATCGACAACGGCGGCAAGGCCGTCCCTGGCATCACGCAGGGGCATCACACGCATCTACCACCCCTCTCCCGTCGCCGGCCAACGAGCCCTGTGACCCCCATGCTACCAGGCGCCCCTGGGCTGCGAGGCGAATAGAACGACGCAAGCAATGCCAAGCCGCGCAGGCTGCTAAATCCGAAAGCCGTTCTTCGAAGCCCACTCCGCTGCGCCGTCCAAAGCACCATCGAGGCGTGAGGGGTATGCCTTCTGGCCGGGCTCATCCTCGACAGTCTGTGTCCCCGCTTCAGCTTTCCGGCGGGCATCTTCGGCGGCCTGCTCCCGCTGCGCCTTCACGAAGCGCACGAACTTGGTGAACGCAATTTCGTGCTCGGTTTCCGGGACGGCTTCGCCTCGGCAGACCGCGTTAACCGAAACCGCCAGTCGCGTCCGCATCGCATTCGCCGCTGCATGCCCCGACGCCGATCTCTTCCGCGGCATCGCACTCGGCTTCCAGCCGCAACCGCCATAGCCGAAGGGGCCTACGCCCCAGTTCCGCCCCTCCCGCAAACCCCAGCGCCTGCCACCAACCCTCATCACCGCATGCCGCGCCACCTCGGGGGGCGCCGCACGCGAAGCCGCCTCGCGGCCAGCCGTCAGGCGCCTCTCAACCACCAACGCTATGAATAAGAGCGGCTAGGATTCCGCATCCCGTCCCCCTTCGACAAAATGCCGCCGCTGGCGCATCTTGCGCCGCCGCCAGGGAGTAGAAAGATCATGGACATGCCAGCCAATGCCAGCACCGTGCCGAGCGGCGCGGGCAACGCCACCGGACCGGGCGCGCTGTCCGGCCTGCGCGTCGTGGACCTCACCCGCGTGCTGGGCGGCCCCTACTGCACCATGATCCTGAGCGACCACGGTGCCGAGGTCATCAAGCTCGAACCGCCCCAGGGCGATGAGGTGCGCGACTGGGGCCCCCCGTTCAACGCCGATGGCGATGCCAGCTATTTCGTCGGCGTGAATCGCAACAAGCGCAGCGTGGGCCTGGACCTCTCCAAGCCCGAGGGGCGTGAGGTGCTCATGCGCCTGCTCGAAGGCGCGGACATCCTGGTGGAGAACTTCAAGCCGGGCAGCATGGAGAAATGGGGCCTGGGCTATGAGGCCGTGCTGTCCAAGCGCTTCCCGCGCCTGATCCATTGCCGCGTCTCGGGCTTTGGCGCCACCGGGCCGCTGGGCGGCTTTCCGGGCTATGATGCCATCCTCCAGGCCATGGTGGGCCTCATGTCCATCAACGGCACCGAGGATAGCGGGCCCACGCGCCTGGGCACCCCCATCGTGGATATCGCGACCGGCCTGTTCAGCGCCATCGCCATCCTGATGGCCGTGGTCGAGCGAGAGAAATCCGGCCAGGGGCAGTATTGCGACATGACGCTGCATGATTGCGGCATGGCGCTGCTGCACCCGCATGCGGCCAATTTCTTCCTCAATGGCAAGCGCCCCGTCGCCACCGGCAATCCGCACCCCAATTTGGCGCCCTATGCCAAGTTCACGACCAGGACCTGCGAGATCTTCGTGGGCTGCGGCAATGACCCGACCTTCCGGAAATTCTCCGAATTCCTCGGCCTGCCGGAGCTTTGGCAGGATGAACGCTTCAAAACCAACGGCCAGCGCGTCATCAACAAGCCGGCACTGACCGAGATCCTCAATGCGCGTTTCGCCGGCGAGGATGGGCATGAATTATGCCAAAGAATGCTTTCAGCCGGATTGCCGGCCGGGCCCGTGCTGGGCGTGGATGAGGCGATGGCCGCGGCCCACACGGCCCATCGCCAGATGGTGACGGAAAAGGACGGCTTCGTGGGCCTCGGCACGCCGATCAAGCTGAGCCGCACGCCCGGCGGCACCCGCGCGGCGCCGCCCCGCTTCGGCCAGCACACGCAGGAAGTCCTGGCGCGGCTCGGCTTCTCGGAAGACGAGATCGCAAAGCTGCACCAGGCCGGCGTGCTGGTGGAGAAACGCCGCAAGTGAGCCTGGCCGAAATCCGCGAGGCCGATGCGCCGCCCGAAGTGGCTGCCATCTACACGCAATTGCGGGCGGCCTATGGCCTGCCGATGGTCAACCTGATCTGGCGGCATTTCGCCACGCTCCCCGGCGTCCTCCCCTGGGCGTGGGAGAGTGTGGCCCCCGCCATGCCGCTGCTTCCCGCGGCGACCGGGCGTGTGGTGGCGGCCCTGACGCCCCTGCCCAGCCTGCCTCTGGGCGGCGAGGTGGCGGCACTCGCCCGGCTCTACAACCGCGGCAATCTCAGCAACCTGATCGTGCTCACGGCGCTGCTGCGCGGCAAGCAGGGCGATGCGCCGGCGCCATCGGGCGCCCTGCCCGCCATGCTGCCCGCCCCGCCGCCCTTGCCCCGCCTCGATGCCCTGCCCGAGAAGACGCGGCGCGAGGTCCTGGCCCTGGCTGCCCTGCATGGGCATGAGGGCGGCGTGGTGCCGACACTCTACCTGCATCTGGCGAATTGGCCGGCGCTGCTGCCGCCGCTCTACGCCTCGCTGTCGCCCATGATGGCCATGGGCAAGATCCAGGCCCTGCGCGACCGGGTGCTCACCGGCGCCGCGACAGAGGCGGCGGCGCTGCAACCCCATCTGGCCCGCCCGCCAGAGCCGCCCGCCGAGGCGCTTGCGGCCGCGCGCGCCATTCTCACGCAATTCACCGGCCGGGTGATCGCGGAGATGGTACCGATCGGCTTGATGCTGGATCCATAGGCCGAAGCGGGCCTTGGTCGCCGCCTCAAGGCTTGGCCCAGCCCCGCGCGAATTCCTCCTGCGCGGGCGTCTCCACCGCGCGGGCATCATGCTCAGCGCGCACCCAGGCCACCGGATCGCCCGCCACGCCCGCTTCGGCAGCGAGGCATGCGAGGACCGTCCCCGTGCGCCCCAGCCCCGCCCGGCAGCCAATGTAGAATAATCGGCCCGGCTCGGCCGCCATGGCGGCGCGCAGCGCATCCAGCGTGACCGCCAGGGCTGCGGGGTCCGGCAGGCCGAAATCCATGATGTCGAGCGTCAGCGCCGCCACGTCGCGGTTGGGGGCGTGCGGGTCGAGGCAGAGGCCGAAGGCGCCATCCGGCATGGCCGTGAAGGGCCCGGCCGCGATCTCGGCGCCGAGAAGCTTCACATGCCCGCCTGGGGCAGTGGCTCGGACTCACGCATCGCCTCGGCCTCCGCCTTCAGCCGCGCGAAGGAGCGCGCGGAGAAATACAGCATGCCGAAATACATCAGCCCGCCGAGCGAGAGTGCCGCCCAGGGCTCCGTCACCAGGAAGGCGATGTAGCCGCCAGTGCCCAGCAGCAGTGGCAGCACCATCTGCGAGGGGACCTTGAAGTTCTTGAAGGACCAGGAGGGCACGGTGCTGACCATCAGCCCACCCACCAGGAACAGCATGACCGCGCTGAAGATCGGGTGCCGCACCGCCTCGGCCAGCCCCACCCAGCCCCATTCCGCGAAGCCGAGCGAGGCAAAGAGCGGCAGCAGGGCGAGGCCCGCCCCGGCCGGGGCGGGAACGCCGGTGAAGAAGTTGTACGCATAGGCCGGCTTCACGATGGGCACAGCCCCCGGCTCGGCGATGCTGGCGGCGTTGAAACGCGCCAGCCGCAATGCGCTGCACACCGCGAACATCATGCCCGGGATATAGCCCATCGGGCCCGCATTCTGGAGCGTCCAGAGATACAGGATCAGCCCCGGCGCCACGCCGAAGCACAGGAAGTCGCTCAGGCTGTCGAATTCCGCGCCGAAGCGCGACGTGCCCTTGAGCAGCCGCGCGATCCGTCCATCAAGCCCGTCAATCACGCCCGCCGCCACGATGAAGGCGGCGGCCTGCGCGAATCGGCCTTCCAGCCCGAAGCGAATGGCCACGAGGCCGGCGCAGAGGCCCATCATGGTGAGCAGATTGGGGATCAGCCGGTTGAAGGAGGGGCCACGGTAGCGCGGCCGCACCCGCTGAGCCTGGAAACGCGTCAACCGGCCGCGCAGCCCCGGCTTGGTCACGCCAGTTCCGCCAGGATGGTCTCGCCGCCGATCATCGTCTGGCCGACCAGCACGAGCGGCTTCACGCCATGCGGCAGATAGACGTCGGTGCGGCTGCCGAAGCGGATGATGCCGAATCGCTCGCCCGCCATCAGGCTGTCGCCCTCATGCGTGGTGCAGACGATGCGCCGCGCAACCAGCCCCGCGATCTGCACGCAGGCCAGGTCCCGGCCATCGGGCAGTTCGAAGCGCAGGGCGTTGCGCTCATTCTCCTCGGAGGCCTTCTCCATGCTGGCATCCATGAACTTGCCGTGGCGGTAGGAAATCCGCGCCACGCGGCCATGCACGGGGCTGCGGTTCACATGGACATCCATCACGGAGAGGAAGATCGCGACGCGCCAGCGGGGCTCGGCACCCATATTCAGCTCGGCCGGGGGGATGGCGGGGCCGACCAGCACCACCTTGCCATCCGCCGGCGCCAGCACGAGGTCATGCCGGGCGGGGGGCACGCGCTTGGGGTCGCGGAAGAAATACAGGCAGAAGACGGCGAAGGCGGCGCCGATCCAGAACAGCCAGGGGCCGAGGATCAAGCCTCCCAGCAGCGCCACGCCGGCGCCCGCATAGATGAAGGGACGCCCGGCCGGGTGCGGCGGGGCGAGGACGAGGGAGAGGCTGTTCGCGAGGGACATTGACGGGTTTATCCTCCGTTCACTCTTTCGCGGCAAGCTATGAGTCGCATGATGAATCGCTCCCCCCCGGCCTCCCCCCTCCTGACGCTCGGCCCCTTCGCCGTGGCGCCCGATGGCACGCTGTCGCCGCGCGCCCCCGGCCTCCGCCCAGCGATCCACTTCGCCTGGCGGGGCCGCGCCTGCGAGGCCTTGATGCAGGATGGGGCCTTGCGGTTGCAAATCCTGGCCGGGCGCATCCCCTCAACGGCCGAGCGCGGGGCGGATCGCCATTTCACCGCCCGCGCAGTGGCCGAATTCCCGCCCCGCATGCCCGAGGGCTGGCTGATGCGCCTCACCGCCGATCACCGCATCGCGGTCGAGACGGCGGGGCCGCCGCGCAACACGGCCGTGGCCCTGCTGGGCGATATGGTGCGCTTCGCCATGGCCATCGACCCCTATCTGGACCAGCTGGAAGGCGTGGGGGCGCGCTGAACCCTCAGGCATTCAGCGCTTCCCAGAGCCGGGGCGCCGTCAGCGGCATGCGAATGGTATCCGCGGCCTGGGTCCGGCCGTTGCGGGCCAGGGCATCGGCCACCGCGTTCATCACGGCGGGTGTGGCACCGATCGTGCCCAATTCGCCCACCCCCTTCACGCCCAGCGGGTTGGTCAGGCAGGGGATGCTGGGGTCGAGCTTCGTCGCGTAATCCGCCACCATGTCGGCACGCGGCAGGCAGTAATCCATGAAGCTCGCGGTCAGCGGCTGGCCGGTCTCGGCGTCGTAGATCAGATGCTCGCACATGGCCTGGCCGATACCTTGCAGCGCGCCGCCCACCACCTAGCCTTCCACGATCATCGGGTTCACCACGCGGCCGGCATCATTGACCGAGGCATAGCTGGCGATCACCACCTCGCCCGTCTCGGGGATGAGTTCCACCTCGCAGATATGGCAGCCATTGGGCCAGGTGGGGCCGGAGACGCTGCTGGTGCTGTCCATGAAGATGCGCCCCTCGGGCTGGCGCGCGGCCAGCTCAAACAGGCCGATGCTGCGGTCGGTGCCGGCCACGGTGAAGGCGCCGGCGCGGTATTCGATATCGGCGCTGGCGGCCTCCAGCGCCTCGGCGGCCAAGTCCCGCGCTTCGTCCACCGTCTTGTCGGCCGCGACCTTCACGGCCGAGCCCGCGGTGAACAACGAGCGCGAGCCGGCGCTGCCGAAGCCGCTGCCGCGGTCACTATCGCCGAACACCACCTGGATGCGCTCCAGTTCCACGCCGAACACATCCACGGCGAGCTGCGCGTAGCTGGTGGCGATGCCCTGGCCCATGCCCTGGGTGGTGGCATAGATTTCGATGCAGCCATCGCCCTTCACCGCGATGGTCACGCGCTCCTCAAACACGTTCCCGCCGGTCCATTCCAGGAAGGTGGCGATGCCGCGCCCACGCAGCCGGCCCCTGGCCTTGGAGGCGGCCTCGCGCGCGGCGAAGCCGCTCCAGTCGGCCAGTGCGAGGCCCTGGTCCATGATCCGTTCGAAGGCGCCCGAATCATAGGTCATCGCCATGGCGTTCTTGTAGGGCATCTGGCCGGGGGCGATCATGTTGCGGCGACGGATTTCCGCCGGGTCCAGCGCCATCTTGCGGGCGGCCGTGTCGAAGAGGCGTTCCAGCAGATAGATCGCCTCGGGCCGGCCGGCGCCGCGATAGGGGCCGGTGGGGGCGGTGTTGGTCAGCAGCGCCTGGAAGCTGAAATCCACCAGCGCGATGTCGTAGATGCTGGTGGAAACCCATGGCCCCACCAGCAACTGGATGGCCACGCTGGCATTGCGCGGATAGGCGCCCATGTCGGCCAGGGTGCGGACGCGCAGGGCCAGCACCTTGCCCGCCGCATCCAGCGCCATTTCCGCCCGGCTTTCGGTCGCACGGCCATGCAGGGCGGAGAGAAAATCCTCCATCCGCGTCGCGGCCCATTTCACCGGGCGGCTCAGCATGCGCGCGGCGAAGGCGACCACGCCCTCCTCCGGATTCAGGCCGGTCTTCATGCCGAAGCCGCCGCCCACATCGCCCACCAGGACGCGCAGCTTGTCGGTCGGGATGTCGAGCAATTCCTTGCAGATGGCATCCCGCACGCCTGAGGGCATCTGGCTGGACAGGCGCAAGGTGATGCGGCCCGTGCCGGAATCATACTCGCCCAGCGCCACGCGTGGCTCCATCGAGACCGGGGCCAGGCGCTGATTCTCGATATCGAGCGCCACCACATGCGCGGCGCTGGCGAAGGCCGCTTCGGCGGCGGCGGCATCGCCATAGCGGCTTTCGGCCACGAGATTGCCCCGCGCCCCCTGCCAGACCAGCGGCGCACCCGTGGCCGCCGCATTGCCCGGACCAATCACCGCCGGCAATTCTTCGTAATCCACTTCCACCGCCTCGGCCGCATCCCGCGCCTGGCCGAGCGTCTCGGCGATGATGGCGGCCACCGCCTCCCCCACGAAGCGCACCTCGCCGGTGGCCAGGATGTCGCGCGGCGGGGCGGTGAGCGGTGAGCCATCGGGCCGCTTGAAGGGGAGGGCCACCAGCAGCGGCCTCACCCCGGCCGCGACGAGATCGGCCCCGGTCAGGATGGCCACCACGCCGGGCATGGCGCGCGCCGCCTCGGTGCTGATGGAAGCCAGACGGGCATGGGCGTGCGGCGAGCGCAGAAAGACCATATGCGCGACGCCGGCCGGGGCGAAATCATCGGTGAACTGCCCCTGCCCCGCCAACAGCGCGCGATCCTCTATGCGGCGCACGGCCTGACCGCTGCCGAAGCGGCCGATCTGCGGGGGATTTCCGTCGGGCATGGTCGCGTCCTTGGTGTTGCGGGCGGGAGCCTAGCAGCGGCAGGAACCGCCTGACGAGGGATTCAGCCGAGCCGCGCCAGGCCCCAGGCCGCCGCCACCGGCAGGCCAGCAAGAAGCAGCAGCAGGGCCGGCCCGCGCCACCCCTTGAGCCGGCCGCCAAGCCTGGCGCCCAACAGCAGCGGGGCCAGGGGCGCCAGCGCCGCCGCCCAATCCGCCGCGGCCCCACGCGCCAAAATCGGCCCCGCCACCAGCGCCGCCAGCAGCATGGCGAAGGGCAGGCGGGCGGGATCCGCCATCACCCCGCCGCCCGCCGCCTGTTGGCCCAGGCTTGCGGCGAGCAGGATCAGCGCCAGCATCACCCAGGGGCCGGGAATGCCGGAAGCCAGAAGCCCGGCCAGCAGCGCCGCCGCCGCCAGGGTGCCGCGCCAGGGCGGCGCCGCCTCCAACTGCACCAGCGGCACGAGCAGCAGCAGCGCCAGCAGCACGGGCGCGGCACGCAGCAGATCGGCCTCGATCATCGGCCCGCCGGCCATCCACCAGCCGGTGAACCCGGCAGCGAGCAGCCCCAGCGCCGCGCCAAGCCAGCCGCCCCGCCCCCAGGCAAGCGGGGCCGCCAGGAAGGTGGCGGCCAAGGCCAGGATCGGCAGCCGCTCGGCCAATTGGCGGGGCGAGGCATTCACCACGCCCAGGAGCAGCGTGACGCCCAGCAAAGCGCCAAGCGCCAGGCCAAGCCCCGCCGTCATCGGGCGCTTGCGCCAGCGGAACAGGCTGGCCCAGATCAGGGCCAGCGCCAGCGCCGCAAGCGGTGCCGCGGCCTCGGACATCGAATCGGGAAGCATGCCCGCAGCTTGCATCACTCCCCCGGCCCGACGCTATGCTGCGTCGCGAAGCGAACGGAGTTCGGCATGACGGAAACGCGCGTGAAGATCTGGGATGGCTGGGTGCGGCTGGTGCATTGGTCCATCGTGATCCTCATCCCCGTCTCCTACCTCACCGCGCGCTCGCACAACATGGATTGGCACATGCGAAGCGGCTACGCGCTGCTGACGCTGGTGATCTTTCGCATCCTCTGGGGCCTGGTCGGCTCGGAGCCCGCGCGGTTCCTGACCTTCCTGCGCTCGCCCTTCGCGGCGCTCAAGCATCTGGGGCAGGTGCGGCGAGAGGTCGGTCCGGACCGCGAGATGACCCACAACCCGGCCGGCGGCTGGATGGTGGTGGTGATGCTGAGCCTGCTGCTGACCCAGGCCGTGACGGGGCTTTTCACCGATGACCAGATTTTCACCCGCGGCCCCCTGGCGCAGGAGGTGAGCGGCGCCTGGAGCGAGCGCGCGGGCTTCATCCATATCCGGCTGATCAACGTGATCGGCGTGCTCATCGTCCTGCATATCGCCGCCATCATCTGGTACCGGGTGAGCCTCGGGCATGATCTGGTGCAGGCCATGATGCGCGGCAGCAAGCCTATGCCCGCCGGCACGCGCGCGCCCAAGATGGGCCACCCGGTGCTGGCCCTGGTGCTGCTGGGGGCGAGTGCCGGGCTGGTGAATTGGATTTCCCGCTTCGGGTAAGGGGCTGGCCCTGGTCTTGCTTTGCCTTGGGTGCAGCAACAGCCGGGATTTGCCCTGAATGTCATCCAACCCCTTCTCGCCTCGTGATCTTCTTGCCCTGACTGGCGCCGCAACAAGCGCCATTTTGCCATTTTTATGGCCTGGCATGGAGGCGAGCGCCCAAATTATGGGCGACGAACGCGTGCTGCGCCACGGCATCTCCATGGCGGATATCCCGCAGACCACCGGCCACACCATTTATGATCCGCTCATCGCCTGGGAAATACCGAGAAGCAGCCAGCCTACACCACGGTCAATCTCGGCTTCGCCCAGCAATTCCGTGCCTATGATGGCGGCGCCTGGACCGCCCGGCTGGACCTGATCAACCTGGCCGACCAGACCGTGCAGTTGCGCGATGGCTCGGGCATCGGGGTCGGCGCGCCGCAATTCCTGCCGCGGCGCGCGGTCCATGCCGGGCTGTCCCGCGCGTTCTGAGGCGTGCGCGGACCCTTGCGGCGGGGGACGCATCGCGCGAGCCTCCGGGCCATGAGCGATTGGCAAGCCCGCGCGGGCACGCATTTCAGCCCTGCCAGGCAGCCGGCCACCGGCGCGCGCGGCATGGTCGTCACCAACCACCCGGCCGCCAGCGCCGCCGGCACGCAGATGCTGGCGGAGGGCGGCAATGCGGTGGATGCGGCCGTCGCCGCCCTCCTCGCGCTCTCGGTGTGCGAGCCGATGATGGTGGGCCTGTTTGGCGGTGGCCTGATGCACCTGGCCCACCCGGACGGCACCCATGAGGTTCTGGATGGCATGGCCTGCGCGCCCTTTGCCGCCCGGCCCGAGATGTTCGAAGGGCGGGATCCGCGCAAGCAGGATCTCGGCGGCCAATCCGTCGCGGTGCCGGCCAACCTCCTGGCCTGGGAGGCGGCGCTGAAGCGCCATGGCCGCTTCTCCATGGCCGATGTCGTCGCGCCTGCCATCCGCCTGGCCGGGCGCGGCTTCGCAGTCAGCGGCTATCTGAGCGAATGCATCCAGGAGACGGCGGCCGATCTGCGCCTGGATGGTGGCATGGCGCGGCTGTTTCTGCCTGATGGTGCGCCGCTCCCGCCCGGCGCGCGGCTGGTCAACGGGCCGCTGGCCGATACGCTGCGCGCCATCGCGGAGGAAGGCGCGGATGCGCTGCACCAGGGCGACCTCGGCACCTCCACCAGCCATGACCTGGCGCGCAAGGGCGGTATCATCACCACCGATGACCTCGCCGCGGCCCGGATGATCCGGCGCGAGGCGGTGCGCGGCATCTATCGCGGCGTGGAAGTGTTCGGCCCCCCGCCGCCCTCGGCCGGCGGCGTGCATGTGCTCCAGATGCTGAACCTGCTGGAGGCCTATGACATCGCCGCCAGCGGCTTCGGCACGCCAGAGACGCTGCATTTGATCGCCGAGGCGCTGAAGATGGCCTTCGCCGACCGCGCGGTGGCGACGGCGGACCCGGCCTTCATCAAGGTGCCGGTGGCGAAGCTGATCAGCAAGGAATACGCGGCCGAGCGGCGCGCCTTCCTGGACCTGACGCGCGCCAAGAGTTGGGCAGCGGGGCTGGCCAACCGCGAGAGCGCGAACACCACGCACATCACGGTCGCCGACCATGAAGGCCGGATCGCCTGCTGCACCCACACCATCAACAGCCTGTTCGGCGCGAAGATCCTGCTGCGCGAATCCGGGCTTATCCCCAACAACTACATGGCCCTGTTCGACCCCCGCCCGGGCCTGGCGCAATCCATCGAGCCGGGCAAGCGGGTCACCACCTCCATGTCGCCGCTCATCCTGCGGCGTGATGGCCGGCCCTGGGCGGCATTGGGGCTGCCGGGCGGCTTGCGGATCTTCGCCTCCACCTTCCAGGCGGTGATGAACCTGGTGGATCACGGCATGTCCGCGCAGGAGGCGGTGGAAGCGCCACGCGCCTGGACCATGGGCGGCCCGCTGGAGTTGGAGCCCGCCTTTGGCGAGGCAACCCATGCGGCCCTTGCGGCCATGGGGCACGAAACCCTGACCGTGCCTGTGGTGGCGGGCGGCATGGGGGCGATCCGCTTGCATGCGGAAGGCGTGATGGAGGGTGCCTCCTGCTGGCGGGCGGATGGCGCGCCCGTGGGCCTGGGCGGCGGGCCGGCCAGGCCGGGCGTGCGGTTTTTTCCGGATGTGAAGCGCTAACTTCCGAAAGCCGCGCGGTGCGGCTATGAACCTCGCGTGATGACGAAAAAGCCCCTCAGTTTCCAGGACATGATCCTGACCCTGCATCGCTATTGGTCGGCGCAGGGCTGCCTCATCCTCCAGCCCTATGACATGGAAATGGGCGCGGGCACCTTCCACCCCGCGACCACGCTGCGCTCCCTCGGCCCCGGGCCATGGAGCGCCGCCTATGTGCAGCCCTCGCGCCGGCCCTCCGATGGCCGCTATGGCGAGAACCCGAACCGTCTGCAACATTATTACCAATATCAGGTCATCATGAAGCCGAGCCCGCGCGACCCGCAGGCACTACTGCTCGGCAGCTACCGCGAATTGGGGCTGGACCCGGCGCTGCATGACATTCGCTTCGTCGAGGATGACTGGGAAAGCCCGACCTTGGGCGCCTGGGGCCTGGGCTGGGAAGTCTGGTGCGACGGGATGGAGGTGACGCAATTCACCTATTTCCAGCAGGTCGGCGGCATTCAATGCGAGGTGCCAAGCTGCGAACTCACCTACGGGCTGGAGCGCCTGGCCATGTACATCCAGGGCGTCGAGAACGTCTATGACCTGGATTTCAACGGGCTCCCTGAAGGACAGGGGGGCGTGACCTATGGCGACGTCTTCCTCCGCGCCGAGCGCGAATACAGCGCGCATAACTTCGAGCATGCCGACATCGCCCTGCTGAAGCGCCAATTCGAGGAAGCCGAGCAGGAATGCCACGCCCTCGTCGCGCAGCGCCTGGCGCTGCCGGCCTATGACCATTGCATCAAGGCGAGCCATCGCTTCAACCTGCTGGATGCGCGTGGCGCGATCAGCGTGACGGAGCGCGCCGCCTATATCGGGCGCGTTCGCAACCTGGCGAAGGCATGCTGCGAAAGCTGGCTCGAAGGGGCCGCGGCATGACGGGCGGGTTCACGACGTTGCGTATGACCCAGGCGCTGACGCGCGCTGAAGGCAAGGCCTGAATCATGCCCGAATTGCTGATCGAACTGCTCACCGAGGAAATCCCCGCGCGCATGCAGGCGCGCGCCGCCGAGGATTTTTCCCGAATCATCAAGCCGGCGCTGGCACCGCTGCTCGCCAGTGAGCCGCGCGTCTTCCATGGCCCGCGCCGGATCGGCCTTGTCGCGGAGATGGCGCTCTCGGCCGAGACGCCCGCCAAGGAGGAACGCGGCCCACGCATCGGCGCGCCCGAGCAGGCGCTGGCCGGATTCCTCAAGAAGCACAACGCCACGGCCGATATGCTGCTGGAGCAGAACGGCTTCCTCGTCCTCATGAAGCCAGGCGAGAGCATCACGGCCGAGGCGCTGCTGCACAAGGCGCTGCCGGACCTGCTCTGGACCTTCCCATGGCCCAAATCCATGCGCTGGGGTGTCAGCCAATTCACCTGGGTGCGGCCCTTGCAGCGCATTCTTTGCCTGCTGGATGGCCGGGTGGTGCCTGTGGCGCTGGCACGTGGCGAGGATGCGGCGCATCGGCTGGTGGCAGGCGATGTCACCGAGGGGCATCGGGTGCATGCGCCAGGCGCCTTCCCGGTGAAGGATTTTTCCGACTATGTGGCGCGGCTGCGCGCCGACCGCGTCATCGTGGATGCGGCCGAGCGCATGGCGCTGATCCGCGAGGGCGTGGCCGCGCTGGCCGCAGCCCAGGGCCTGGAAGTGGTCCCCGATGAGGGGCTGCTGGCCGAGGTGGCCGGGCTGGTCGAATGGCCCGTGCCGCTGCTGGGCCGCATTGACGATGCCTTCATGGATTTGCCGCCCGAGGTGATGCGGACCTCGATGCGGGTGAACCAGCGCTATTTTTCCCTGCGCCACCCTGATGGCCGCCCGGCGCCTTTCTTCGCGCTGGTGGCCAATATCTCGGCCATTGATGGCGGCGCGGCACTGGTGGCGGGCAATGAGCGCGTGTTGCGGGCGCGGCTCTCGGATGCGCGCTTCTTCTGGGAACAGGACCGCAAGCAGAAGCTGGAAGAATTCCTGCCGAAGCTGGAAGGCGTGGTGTTCCACGCCAAGCTCGGCACCCAGGCGCAGCGGGTGGAACGGATTGCGAAGCTGGCGGCTCACCTCGCGCCCATGGTGGGCGCCGATGCGGGCCTGGCCGAGCGCGCGGCGCGGCTGGCCAAGGCCGATCTCGCTTCCGGCATGGTGGGCGAATTCCCCGAATTGCAGGGCGTGATGGGCGGCTATTACGCGCGCCTGCAGGGCGAGGATGCGCGGGTGGCGGATGCCGTGGCCCAGCATTACCGACCCTTGGGACCGACTGACGAGGTGCCGACGGAGCCCGTCGCGGTGGCGCTGGCGCTGGCCGACAAGCTGGATCATCTGGCAGGTTTTTTTGGTATCAATGAGAAGCCTACAGGCAGCGGCGACCCCTATGCGCTCAGGCGCGCGGCGTTGGGTGTGATCCGCCTGTTGCGAGAGAATAGCCTCAGCATCTCGCTACGTCGGATGGTCCACCAGGCATCGCACATCGTCCAACTCGATTTGGCGGGCGTATCCGCACGCATCGTCGGGACGGGCAATCTCAGCCATATGGGACCGCTGGGAGCCCATGATGTCGCGGCGGCAGACATTGTTTTCTTTGTATTCGAACGTCTCCGCGTCCAGCTCCGCGCCGAAGGTGCCCGCCATGACCTCGTCACCGCCAGCATCGGCGAGGATGACGACATCCTGCGTATCCTCGCCCGCGCCGAGGCGCTGAAATCCCTGGTCGAGTCCGAGGACGGCACCAATCTGCTGGCCGCCTGTAAGCGCGCGCAGAACATCCTCCGCATCGAGGAAAAGAAGGACGGCCCGCATACCGGCCCGGTGGACGAAGCCCTGCTCACCCTCCCGCAGGAAGTCACGCTCAACGCCGCCCTGGCCGGGGCCGAGCCGCAAGTTGCCGCAGCGCTTGCCGCGGAGGATTTCACCGCCGCCGTCGCCACCCTCGCCTCCCTGCGCGCCCCCGTGGATGCCTTCTTCGAGCATGTGATGGTGAACGATGCGGACCCGTCTCTACGCCGCAACCGTTTGCGGCTATTATCCCGACTGAGATCCGCCATGGATGCCGTGGCGGATCTCTCCAAGATCGAATCCTAAGAGGAAAACCGCATGACCCAATGGGTGTACAGCTTCGGCGCCGGGCACAATGAAGGCCGCGCCGACATGCGAAACCTGTTGGGCGGCAAGGGCGCCAACCTGGCGGAAATGGCCAGCATCGGCCTGCCCGTCCCGCCCGGCTTCACCATCACGACCGAGGTCTGCACCTACTACTACGACCACGGCCAGCAATATCCGGCTGATCTCGTCGCATCGGTGAAGGCGGCCCTGGGCCTCGTGGAGCAAGCGGTCGGCCTGAAATTCGGCGATACCGAAAAACCCCTCCTCGTCTCCGTCCGCTCCGGCGCGCGCGTCTCCATGCCAGGCATGATGGACACGGTGCTGAACCTCGGCCTGAATGACCGGACGGTGGAAGGCCTGGCCCGCGCATCGGGCGATGCGCGCTTCGCCTGGGACAGCTATCGCCGCTTCATCCAGATGTTCGGCGCCGTGGTGCTGGACGTGGACCATCACCGCTTCGAAGACATCATCGAGGGCGTGAAGCTCGACCGCGGCGTGGCCGAGGACACCCAACTCACCGCCGATGACTGGAAGCTGGTCGCGGCCGGCTACAAGGATGTGGTGGCCGAAGCCACCGGCAAGCCCTTCCCGCAGGACCCCGAGGCGCAGCTCTGGGGCGCCATCGGCGCCGTCTTCGGCTCCTGGATGAACACCCGCGCCAATACCTATCGCCGCCTGCATGACATCCCCGCGAGCTGGGGCACGGCGGTCAATGTCCAAGCCATGGTCTTCGGCAATATGGGCGAGGATTGCGCCACCGGCGTCTGCTTCACCCGCGACCCGTCCACGGGCGAGGACATGTTCTACGGCGAATACCTGGTGAACGCGCAGGGCGAGGATGTGGTGGCCGGCATCCGCACGCCGCAGCCCATGTCCAGCCTGCGCGCCAAGCCCGGCGAGAAGCCCATGGAACAGGTGATGCCCGCCGCCTACCAGGAGCTGGTCCGCGTCCGCGCCGTGCTGGAAAAGCACTACAAGGACATGCAGGACATCGAGTTCACGGTGCAGCAGAACAAGCTCTACATGCTGCAAACCCGCAACGGGAAACGCACCGCCGCCGCCAGCCTCAAGATCGCGGTGGACATGTGCGCCGAGGGCCTGATTGACGAGAAGGAGGCCATCAAGCGCGTCGCCCCCGGCTCGCTCGACCAGCTTCTGCACCCCACGCTCGACCCCAAGGCGACACGCAAGCTGCTGAGCAAGGGCCTGCCCGCCTCGCCAGGCGCCGCTTGCGGCGTGGTGGTGTTCAACTCGGATGAGGCGGAGATCCGCTCGCAAAAGGGTGAGAGCGTCATTCTCGTCCGTATCGAGACCAGCCCCGAGGATATCCACGGGATGCACGCGGCGCGCGGCATCCTCACCACGCGCGGCGGCATGACCTCGCACGCGGCCGTCGTGGCGCGCGGCATGGGCCGGCCCTGCGTGGCGGGCGCTGGCGGCATCTCGGTGGATTACGCGGCCCAGGCGCTCTCCGCCGGCGGCCATGTGATCCGCGCGGGCGATGTGGTGACGCTGGATGGCGCGACGGGCGAGGTGTTCCTCGGCTCGGTCGCCATGATCGAACCCAAGCTTTCAGGCGATTTCTCCAAGCTGATGGAATGGGCCGACAAGGTGCGCCGCATGAAGGTGCGCGCCAATGCCGAAACCCCGCTGGATGCCGAGACGGCGCGCAAGTTCGGCGCGGAGGGCATCGGCCTTTGCCGCACCGAGCACATGTTCTTCGACCCCGCCCGCATCGGTGCCGTGCGCCAGATGATCATGGCCGAGCATGAGGCAGGCCGCCGCGCGGCACTCGCCAAGCTGCTGCCCTTCCAGCGCAGCGACTTCACCGAGCTGTTCCGCATCATGGCGGGGCTGCCCGTCACGATCCGACTGCTCGACCCGCCGCTGCATGAATTCCTGCCGCACACGGATGAGGAGATCGCCGAAGTGGCGCTGGGCCTTGGCGTGGAGGCGGCAGCCATGCAGCGCCGCGCCGCCGATCTCTCGGAGGCCAACCCGATGCTGGGCCATCGCGGCTGCCGCCTTGGCGTCTCCTACCCCGAGATCTACGAGATGCAGGCCCGCGCCATCTTCGAGGCGGCCATCGCGGTCGCCACGGAAACCGGCACGGCGCCCATCCCGGAAATCATGATCCCGCTGGTGATGAGCAAGCGCGAGCTCGACATCACCCGCGCCCAGGTGGAGGGTATCGCGGCCCAGGTCTTCGCCGAGACCGGCACCACCATCGAATACATGGTCGGCACCATGATCGAGCTGCCGCGCGCCTGCCTGACCGCCGATTCCATCGCCGAATCCGCGGACTTCTTCAGCTTCGGCACGAATGACCTGACGCAGACGACCTTCGGCCTCTCACGCGACGATGCCGGCAAGTTCCTGCCGGCCTATGTCGAGAAGAACATCATCCCCAAGGATCCCTTCGTCTCGATTGATCCGGAAGGCGTGGGCGCCCTGGTGAAGATCGCGGCAAAGAAGGGCCGGCGGGTGAAGCCGGGTCTAAAGCTTGGCATTTGCGGCGAGCATGGCGGCGATCCGGCCTCGATCCAGTTCTGCGAGACGGTGAAGCTGGATTATGTCTCCTGCTCGCCCTATCGCGTGCCGGTGGCGCGGCTGGCGGCGGCGCAAGCGGCGCTGGATGCGGCGGGGAATACCGACCGGACAGCCTGAAGAAGGACGCTCCGCGAGGGGCTCTGCCCCTCGCACTCCCCGGCAAGGGTCCAGGCCCTTGCCGGGGAGTGATCGGGCAAAGCCCCCTCAGATCCGCCGGACGTTCCAGAATAGCGGGATGCCGCCCGGCTGCAGCACGCCCGTCAGGTTGCGCCGATGCGCCAGCGCCTGGAAGAACTGGCCGAGCGGGATATAGGGCACGTCCTCCAACATCTGGCGCTGCATATCGGCGCTGATGCGCTGCTGCGACGGCAGATCCGGCGCCTCGAACCAGGCGTCTCGCAGGGATTCCAACCGGGCGCTCTCGGGCCAGCCGATGAAGCCGGAACGCCCCTGCCCACGCAGCATCAAATGCCCCGCCGGGTTCAGGTGATCCAAGCCGCCCCAATTGGTGCAGAAGGCACTCCAGCCGCCATTCTCGATGGGTTCCTGCCGCGCACGGCGCTGCACCACCGTCCCCCAATCCATGGACTGGAAATCAATATTCACGCCGAGGCGCCGGAACATGTCGGCTGCCACCTGCGACCAGGCGGCGAGGCTCGCGATGTCGGTCGTGCCGAGCAGGACGATGCGCTCATTGGCATAGCCGCTCTCGCGGATCATGCGGCGGGCCGTATCCATGTTGCGCTCGAAGACCTCCAGCCCGACCGTGCTCGCCAGCGGCGTGCCGGGGGTGAAGGCGCCCACGCCGGATCTCCAGCCTGCCGGATCAGGCCCCATGAAGGCCGTCATGTAGCTCGCCTGGTCCACGGCCCGCAGCAGGGCCTGGCGGAAGCGCGGGTTGTTCATCGGCGCATGCAGGTGGTTCGGGCGCATCACGGCGATGGAACCCAGGGGATCGGGCTGCACCACCGACACGTTGCGATTGCGGGCCAGCATGGGCGCCAGGTCCGGCGTCACCGTCTCCCACCAATCCATCTCGCCGGCCGCCAGGGCCGCGGCGGCCGTCGCGAAGTCGGGCATGATGTGCCACTCGACGCGGTCGAAATGCACGATCTTGGGGCCGGCGGTGCCGGAGGGCGTGCCACCCGAGCGCGGCACATAGCCCGCGAAACGCTCATAGACGACGCGGCTGCCGGAGACGAGTTCGTCGCGCTTGAAGGTGAAGGGGCCGCTGCCGATCACCTGGTCGGGGCGGATCTGCGTGAAGGCATCGGTCGCCGCGATGCTGGCGGGCATGATGAAGGCGGCGTTGCTGGTGGGCTTGGCCAGGGCGTCCAGCATCAGTCCGAACGGGCGGCTGAGGCGGATGGTGAAGCGCTTATCGTCCAGCGCCACCATCTCCTCGGTCAGGGCGGCGAGGCGCGCTCCCATGGCGTCACGCCGACCCCAGCGCGCCAGCGAGGCGACGCAGTCGGCCGCGCGCACCGGCTCGCCATTGTGGAAGCGCAGGCCGTCGCGAAGCGTGAAGGTCCAGAGCCTGCCGTCATTGGCGACGGTATGGCCCTCCGCCATTTGCGGCTGCGGGCGATACTGGTCATCGAGGCCGTAGAGCGTGTCCCAGACCAGGAATCCATGATTGCGGCTGATATAGGCCGTGGTCCAGATCGGATCCATCACGGTCAGGTTGGCATGGGGCACCATCTTGAGGGTGCGCGCAGCCTGGGATTGCGCGATGGAGGGCGCTGCCGCGATTGCGGCCGTCGCGCCCAGAAAACTCCGACGATCCATGCTCGATATCCCTGTCCTGCTGTGGCTTGGTGCCGCAGCATGACGAAGGTTACATGGCCCTGTCCATAGAGAATGGAGATGGAGAAGCGCCGGGACGTCACGGCCTGCCCGCGATGCAGGCAGGCCCGCGCCGGTTAGCCCTGGCGGGCCACCATCATCGTCTTGATCTTGCCGATCGCCTCGGCCGGGTTCAGCCCCTTCGGGCAGGTCCGGGTGCAGTTCATGATGGTGTGGCAGCGATAGAGGCGGAACGGGTCTTCCAGATTATCCAGCCGCTCGCCCGTCGCTTCGTCACGGCTATCGCTGATCCAGCGATAGGCGGCGAGCAGGATGGCCGGGCCAAGGTAGCGGTCCCCGTTCCACCAATAGCTGGGGCAGGAGGTGGAGCAGCAGAAGCACAGGATGCACTCCCACATCCCGTCCATCTTGGCGCGCTCCTCCTTGGATTGGCGGCGCTCCTCATCGGGCGGGGGCGGGGTCTCGGACTTCAGCCAGGGCTCGATGCTGCGATACTGCGCGTAGAGCTGGCTCAAATCGGGCACCAGATCCTTCACCACCGGCAGATGCGGCAGCGGGCTGATGCGGACAGCGCCCTTCACCTCATCAATCGGCTTGAGGCAGGCCAGCGTGTTCAGCCCGTCAATATTCATCGAGCAGGAGCCGCAAATCCCCTCGCGGCAGGAACGCCGGAAGGTGAGCGTGCTGTCCACCTCGTTCTTGATCTTGATGAGCGCGTCCAGAACCATGGGACCGCACTTGTCCATGTCGATCTCGTAGGTGTCGGTGCGGGGGTTGGCCCCATCATCCGGATCCCAGCGGTAAATCTTGAAGGCCTTGACGTTGGTGGCGCCGTCCGGCGCCTTATGCGTCTTGCCGCCCGTGACGGTGGAGTTCTTGGGGAGAGTAAACGTCGCCATGGCCTAATACACCCGCGCCTTGGGCGGGAAGACCTGGACCTCATTGGTGAGGGTCCGCATCTTCACGCCGCGATAATCGAGGCTCACCTCGCCTTTCTCATTCATCCAGGCCAGGGTGTGCTTCATCCAGTTCGCGTCATCGCGGTCCGGGTAGTCTTCCTGGGCGTGGGCGCCGCGGCTTTCCTTGCGCGCCTCGCCACCCACGATGGTGGTCATGGCATTGCCAACGAGGTTGTCCAGCTCCAGCGCTTCCACCAGGTCGGTGTTCCAGACCAGGCTGCGATCGGCAATCTTGAGGTCACTCATGCCGGCATGCACGCCCTTCATCTTGTCCACGCCCTCCTTCAGCAGGTCGGAGGTGCGGAAGACGGCGGCATGGGTCTGCATGGTTCGTTGCATGGCCAGGCGGAGCTCGGCCGTGCCGGTGCTGCCCTTGGCGTGACGAACGCGGTCGAAGCGGTCCAGGCTGCTCTCGCCAGCGCGCGGCGGCAGCGGCGGCTGCGAGGCGCCGGGGCGGATCGTCTCGGCGGCGCGATGGGCGGCGGCGCGGCCGAACACCACGAGGTCGAGCAGCGAGTTGGTGCCCAGGCGGTTCGCGCCATGCACCGAGACGCAGGCGGCCTCGCCCACGGCCATCAGGCCGGGGACGATGGCATCCTCATCCGCGCGGGTCGGGCGCAGCACCTCGGTGTGGATATTCGTGGGGATGCCGCCCATGTTGTAATGAACGGTGGGGAGCATCGGGATCGGCTCCTTCGTGACATCCACGCCAGCGAAGATGCGCGCCGTCTCGGAGATGCCGGGCAGGCGCTCATGCAGGATATCCGCGCCCAGATGTTCCAGGTGCAGGTTGATGTGATCCTTCAGCGGGCCGACGCCACGCCCCTCGCGGATTTCCACCGACATGGCGCGGCTGACGACATCGCGCGAGGCGAGGTCCTTCGCGGTCGGCGCGTAGCGCTCCATGAAGCGCTCGCCCTCGGAGTTGGTGAGGTAGCCGCCCTCGCCGCGCGCGCCTTCCGTCACGAGGCAGCCGGCACCATAAATGCCGGTCGGGTGGAACTGCACGAATTCCTGGTCTTGCAGGGGCAGGCCGGCGCGCAGCACCATGCCACCGCCATCGCCGGTGCAGGTATGGGCCGAGGTGCAGGAGAACCAGGCGCGGCCATAGCCGCCCGTGGCCAGCACCACCTTCTGGGCGCGGAAGCGGTGGATGGTGCCGTCTTCGAGGTTCCAGGCGGTCACGCCACGGCAGACGCCCTCATCATCCATGATGAGGTCGAGCGCGAAATACTCCACGAAGAACTCGCAGCCATGCTTGAGGGACTGCTGATACAGGGTGTGCAGGATGGCGTGGCCGGTGCGGTCGGCCGCGGCGCAGGCGCGCATGGCGGGCGTCTTGCCGTAATCCTGCATGTGGCCGCCGAAGGGGCGCTGGTAGATGCGGCCATCCTCGGTCCGGCTGAAGGGCACGCCGTAGTGCTCAAGCTCGATGACGGCGGGAATGGCCTCGCGGCACATATATTCGATGGCGTCCTGATCGCCCAGCCAGTCCGATCCCTTCACGGTGTCGTACATGTGCCAGCGCCAGTCATCCTCGCCCATGTTGCCGAGTGCGGCACCCACGCCACCCTGGGCCGCCACGGTGTGGCTGCGCGTCGGGAATACCTTGGTGATGCAGGCGGTCTTGAGGCCGGAAGCCCCCATGCCGAAGGTGGCGCGCAGCCCGGCGCCACCGGCACCGACCACCACCACATCATAGGTGTGGTCCACGATCCGATAGGCCCCGAAGGATGGCTTGCTGATGGCGTTCATGCGACCCGGTCCGCTCCGCTCATGCACCGGCCTCGGCCGGGCGATATGTCATGCCGGAATGATCCGGCCTCTACAGCTGGAGCTTGGTGGTTCCGCCGGAACCGCAAGCCCCGTCCTGGCGCGTTACAGCGCGAAAGCGATCCGCAGCACGGAAAAACCGCTGGCCAGCGCCATCAGCAGGGCCGCGGCCTTGATGGCCAGCACGAAGGCCAGGCGCTTGAACTCGTCCCGCACATAATCCTCGACCACCACCTGCAAGCCCGAGGCCATGTGATGGAAGGTGAGACCGATGAGCATGATCATCAGCACGGCGTTCAGCGGCTGCGCGATCCAGAGCAGCGTCTCCAGGTAGGAGGCGCCGGCGAGGCTGACCATGCTGATCACGAACCAGATCGTCAGCGGCAGCAGCGCGATGGAGGTGACACGCTGCATCCACCAATGATGCGTGCCCGATTTCGCCGAACCCATGCCGCGCACGCGCCCGAGCGGCGTGCGGAGGGAGGTCTGGGTGATGCCGTCCTTGGCCATCTGCGTCAGCCCCGGAACACGAAGGCGAGGAGCCAGGTCAGGATCGTCATGACCGCCGTGCCAATCAGCACCAGGCGGCCCGAACGATACATCTCCGGAAGCCCGAAGCCGAAGCCCGCATCCCAGGCCAGGTGCCGGATGCCGGCCAGCGTGTGGTACCATGCGGCGACCGTCAGGCCGAACAGCACAAGCAAGCCGAGGAAGGAGCCCAGGAACCACTGGACGGTGGCGAAGGCGGCCTCGCCCGTCGCGGCGGCCATCAGCCACCAGACCAGCAGCAGCGTGCCAGCCGACCAGGCGGCACCGGTGATGCGGTGCATGATGGAGAGGGCGCTGGTCATCTGCATCATGTCATAGGCTTGCAGATGCGGGGAGAGTGGGCGGCGGATAACCGTTCCGTCGGAGCGCCGCGCGATCATTCCCGCCTCACGTGGATCGGTCATGCCCGTGTCGCTTTCACGCCTTCGGCGTTCATGAGAAATCAACCTCAAACCTTGGTTCTTGCGGAGACTTCTAGGCGTCTCCTCGCAGTTGCGTCAATCCGCCGAGGGGCACGCAAAGGGGCGTGCGGGGCGCGGTATTTCGGATGCAGGCCGGCCGCCCACTCGCTACGATGGCGCATCGAGCAGCGAATGCCACAAAAAGTGGATTGACCCGCTTTGTCTCTGCCGCGAGTGTGAGTCTCAATCTGGCAATGTTTTCCTGCCAAACTTGGCAGCGTGATCAGTCCAGCATGCCATCCGGGTAGGATCCAAGCGTGATTTCGGTTCAGCGCCTGCTATATCGGGGAGCCTGCCTCGCAACCGGCCTGCTCGTCATGTTGGCGCCGGCTCGGGCGCAACCCGCCGCACCCCAGGATGGCCGGGAGCCGATCCGCCTGCTGATCGGCCTGCCGCCTGGCAGCGGCGTGGACCAGGTTTCGAGGATCTTCGCCGAGACCCTCAGCCAGCAGCTCAATCGCCCCGTGCTGGTGGAGAACCGTACCGGCGCGCGCGGCAATGTCGCCGCCGAGGAAGTGGCGCGCTCCACCCCCAACGGAAACACGCTGGGAATCGTCACCGCGTCAACTCTGCTGCTGAACCGGCATTTGTCCAGGCAAATGGGCTATGACCCACAAGCAGACCTGACCCCCATCAGCCGCTTTGCATCGCTGCCCCTGCTGGTCCTCAGCGCACCTGGCCAATCGGTCCGGACGCTCCCCGATCTTTTGGAGATTTTAAAAGCAAGGCCAAGCACTTGCGGCACTCCAGGCGCTGGAACGGCGCAGCATTTCGCGTTGGAATTATTGATCCGTTCGGTTGGAGCGCGCTGCGATTTCGTGCATTTTCGCGGACTGGCCGGTGCACTTCCGGAATTGCTTAACGGGAGCGTACAGGTCTATGTGGAAGCCGCTGTCACTGGATTGCCATTGGTGCGGGAAGGCCGGGTACGTCTGCTTGCCGTAACCTCGCGGACCCGGTCTGGGCTGTTCCCTGAGGCCCCGACAGTTGCCGAGACGGTCCCCGGCTTTGAAGCCGAGGTCTGGCTGGCGCTCATGGGGCCTCGCGGACTCCCGGATTCCGTCCTGGCGAAGCTGGAGGCAGCGGCCATGGCGGTGGCACGTGACGCTTCCGTGGTGCATCGGCTGCGAGCCCTTTCGGCGGAACCCATCGGGGGCACGCGATCGGAACTGGCGGCCACTATTCGCGCGCAAGATTCCATTTGGGGGCCGGTGGCTCGCGCCGCCGGATTGACCACTGATTGACGTTGCCATTCAAGCCACCATTCCCCGCAAGCTCGGCTTCAAGCCCGGCATGGTTTGCGCTGTCCTTGAGCCGCCCGCGGGCCTCAAGCATGGCCTGCCCGCGACCTCGGCTTCGGAGCCCGAACTGATCCTCGCCTTCGCGCCGGACCGCGCCTCGCTCGGCCGCGTCGCGGCGCGAGCGCTCGACCTCTACGGCGTCGGCGGCCGGCTCTGGTTCGCCTATCCAAAGAAGACCGGACCCGTTCGCTCCGATCTTGATCGCGAGCACGGCTGGGAACCGCTGACCCAGGCGGGCCTGCTGCCCGTCACCCAGGTGGCGCTGGACGCGACCTGGTCCGCATTGCGCTTCCGGCTCCGGGAAGAAATCCCGACCCTCGCACGCAAGATCTGATCCGGCGGCAGGGCTTCAGGCCCGGCGCTCGGAAGGGCGGCCTCATCACGGCGGCCTCATCACGGCGGCCTGGCGCGCGGGAGCGCAGGGCACTTGCAGCGCGCCCCTGGCACTGATTTGAACCCGCCGGTGAAGCCACCGAGGGCGATCAGGCTCTATCGGCTCGCCAGCAGCCCGGTGGGCTGGATGCTCAGCCTGGGCGTGGCGCAGACATCCATGGCCGGCATTTCGGCGGCGCGGCCATTGGCAAAGACGATACGCACCGCGTTGCGGCCCGGCGTGGCCTGAACCACCCGCTCCCCACCCGGCGGCAAGGTATCGGGCGCCAGCAGGTCCCGCCCCCAATTGCCGCCCGGCCCGGCTGGGCTGAAATAGGCCTGCTCGATCGCCATTGCGCCGACATTGTGCAGCCGGACCTCACCGCCACAGCCCAGCGCGGTGAGGGAACCGCCCCCCTCGCCCGCGCAGGCGGCGAGCAGGGGCAGCAGAAGGAAAGCGCGCTTCATGCCCAGCTCGGGTCAATCGGCGCGGGCGGGGCGCCCGCCGCAGCGATGGCCTCGCCCGCCGCCAGCAGCAGATCCTCGCGGTAGCGCCCGGCGACGAGTTGCACGCCGATCGGCGCCGTGCCGGAAAGCCCGGTCGCCACGGCCAGGCCCGGCAGGCTCAGCAAGGGCAGGCCAACCTGGGTCAATTGCGCCTCGATGATCGCCGAGAAGGCCTCGGCGCCACCTTGGTCCGCCTGGTCCGCGAAGGGCAATTCGCCCGAAACCGGCATCATCACCACGGGATAGCGCTCGAAGAACCGGTTCCAGGCGCGCAGGAAGCCCAGCCGTGCGGTGAGCGCATCCTGGTACTCGGCCAGGCCGGGCGGCGGCGTCAGCGCCTGCATATGGCCATAGACCGCGAGCGAGCAGGCCTCACCCTCCCGCTCGGCCGCCGCCATGCCGCCGCGCGGCAGCATGGACAGCCACAGCTGCGCCTGGAGCCGCGCGGGCTCGCGAAGGGGCGGCAGGCTGGCCATCTCCTCGACCTCCCAGCCGGCGGCGCGCAGGCGCTCGGCCGCGTCACGCAGGGCGGCGACAATCACGGGCGCTACCTTCATGCCATCCGGCGCCACGCAGAGGGCCGCGCGCTGCGGCGCGGGGGGGCCTTCCAGCGGGGCGGGCGCGAACCACGGATCTCGCGGGTCGGCCGCGCTCATCGCGGCCAGGCCCAGGCGAAGGTCGCGAATGCTGCGGGCGATGGGGCCGCTGACGGCCATGAGTTGCGCGCCGATATCGCGCTCGGGCAGGCAGGGATTCCAGGCCGGGATGCGCCCCAGCGTCGGCCGCAGCCCATGGATGCCGCAGGCATAGGCCGGGTAGCGGATCGAGCCGCCAATATCCGTCCCATGCCCGATCGCGCCGATGCCTGCCGCCGTGGCGGAAGCCGCGCCACCCGAGGAACCACCCGGCGTCAGCCCCTTGTCGCGCGGGTTATAGCTGTGGCCGTGAATGTCGTTGTTGGTGAACCAGCGCAACGAGAAGGCCGGCGTATTGGTCCGCCCGATGATGACGGCGCCCGCCCGGCGGAAATTCGAGACCAGCGGGTTGTCCTCGGTCGCCACGGCATTGGCCTGGATCTTCAGGCCATTGGTGGTCGCGAAGCCGACCTGGTCGGTGTTCACCTTGATCGTCACGGGTACGCCCGCCAGCATCCCCGGATCCTCGCCGCGGGCGATCCGCGCATCCACCGCATCGGCGGCGGCCAGCGCTTCCTCCGGCAGGAACTGGACCACTGCGTTGAGACGGGGATTCACCGCATCGAGGCGGGCCAGGGCGGAGAGCGTCACCTCGCGCGCGGAGACTTCCTTCGCATGAACGCGGCGCGCCGTTTCGGTCGCATCCAGTCGCCAGAGATCGGTCATCGCGGATTCCTTCAAAGCTCGGCTGATCCTTCCGCCAGAGATCCGTCAGGTCAACCGCGCCGCCGCTCGATTCCAATCGGCAAGGTGGCGAGGCGGGCCATTTCGCCGCGCTGTAACAGGGCAGGAGAGGCGAGGGAAGCCTCGGCCATGGGCATGGTGTCGGCACCCCGGAACAGCTCATCGCCCAGGGCCAGATGAGGTCGAAATACCAGGTGGGATTCATCCTGGCAGTTCGAGGACATTCTTCGAGATGATGTTGCGCTGGATCTCGTTGGTGCCGCCATAGATCGTGGTCGGCCGCGCCTGGATGTAGAGCGCGCCGGGATTGAGATTCCGGTTGCCCTCCATCGGGCCGAACAGCCCGGCATTCTCGCCCGCCACTTCCAGCATCGTCTCGGTGATGCGCTGGAACAGCTCGGATTGGATGACCTTGAGCTGCGACACATCGGCGCCCAGCGGGCGGCCCTGCTTCAGCACCTCGACATAGCGGCTGTAGAGCGCCTTCAGGTCCTCCAGGTCGCAGCGATGGCGTGCGTAGCGGTCGGCGAAAAGCGGCTCCTCCGCGACCCCCATCCGCTCGGCCAATTGGCGCAGGCGGGTCAGCGCATAGGCGGATTGCCGGGGGCTGCCCAGGTAGATACGCTCGAAGCTGAGCAGCGCCTTGGCCATGTCCCAGCCCTTGTTGAGCTGACCGACCAGGTTCTCCTTCGGCACCTTCACATTGTCGAAGAAGACCTCGCAGAACTCGTCATGCATTTCGAGGTTGATGATGGGCCGCACGGTGATGCCGGGCGTGTTCATGTCCACCAGGAGGAAGGAAATGCCCTCCTGCTTCTTGGCCGTCTTGTCGGTGCGGACCAGCAGGAAGATCCAGTTGGCGTCCGAGGCGAGCGTCGTCCAGGTCTTCTGGCCGTTGACGACATAGTGGCCACCCGCATCCACCGCCTCGGTGCGAAGGCTGGCGAGGTCCGAGCCGGAATTGGGCTCGGAATAGCCCTGGCACCAGATGTGCTCGCCGCTCAGGATTCTGGGCAGGAAATGCTGCTTCTGCGCCTCGGTGCCGTAGCGGATCACCAATGGCCCCAGCATGATGATGCCGTGGTCATTGCTGCGCGCGCAGCCGTGCCGCTCCAGTTCCTCGGTGAAGATGATCTGCTTGGCGGGCGCCAGGCCCAGCCCGCCATATTCGCGCGGCCAGCCGGGGCAGAGCCAGCCCTTTTCGGCCAGTCTGAAATACCAGACCTTGTTCTCCTCCCAATGGAGGCGCTTTTCCGGGTTGCGGATTTCGGCCGGGTAATTGGCCTCGATCCAGTGGCGGATATGCAGACGGAACGCCTCGTCGGGCAGGGCGTTCAGGTCGTCTGGCTCACGGCCGGTGATGGCGTTCATGTCTTCAGCCTTTGTTGAGGGACTGATTCGCGCCTTTGGTAAATCAGCAAAGGCGATCAGGCCCTAATGTGCCGGTTCCGAAGTTCGCAGGCGCAGCCGGAGAAGCTCGGAACGGTCGGCACGCTGCAAAAACAACGAGTTGGTGGCGCGAACTTCAGCTTCGCGCCACTAGAGCATCATCCGATCAAACGGAATCGTTTGACCGGATAAAGATGCTCGTGATTCAATGATCTGGAGCTTTTTCCGTGAACCCTTTCGAACGGAAAAAGCTCTAGAGCGGGATGCGTTGAGGCGGAATCGCCGAAAACGTTGAATACCGCTCTCAGCAGTGGCGAGACCATGAAAGTGAGCGCAAGCGAACGCATCATGGTCTAGCGTCCCGTGAAGCTTGGCTTGCGCTTGCCGAGGAAGGCGGCGCGGCCTTCCTTATGGTCCTCGGTGACAAACAGGGCGGCCTGGAAATCGGCCTCACGCGCCAAGGCGCGCTCCAGGTCATCGGCGAACCATTGCTTGGTGTAGGCGATGGGCAGCGGCGCCTCGGCGGCCAGGTGCTGCGCCTTTTCCAGGGCGCCTTGCAGCGCCTTCCCCTTTGCCACCACGTAATCCACCAGGCCGATCTTCAGCGCGTCCGGCCCCAGATATTGCGTGTGGTGCAGCAGCATGTCCCGCGCGCGGCCCACGCCGATGCGGGCGGGCAGCGTGGCCGGCATGCCCATGTCGGACATCAGGCCTATCTTGTGGAAGCCCGCCATGAAACGCGCATCATCGGCGGCAATGATGGTGTCGCAAAGCAGCGCCATGGAGAGGCCGGCCCCCACCGCCCAGCCCTCGACGGCAGCGACGATGGGGATGTTGCCGCGCGCCATCAGGCGCACAAGGCGATGCGTGCGGCGCATGCGGTCCCGCCCGTCAAACGCCGTCTCGACATTCATGCCCGAGATGTCGCCACCGGCCGAGAACACGCCGCCGCTGCCGGTCAGCACGATGGCGCGCGTCACGCCATCCACGCTGGCGCGTTCCAGCGCCTGCTCCAGCTTCTCGCGCAGCGGCACGGCCAGCGCGTTGCGCCGCGCGGGATAATCGATGGTGAGGACCAGGACGGCGCCGTGGCGCTCCTCCAGGATGTTCATCTGGGGGTCGGTCATGCGTCTTCCAACTCCGGCGAGAGGTCCATGAAGCGGCGGCGATGCAGGGCCGCGCCGCCAAAGGCGGGCACCAGCACCATGGCGCGGCGCAGATGCAGGCCTACATCGTAGTCATCGGTGTAGCCAATGCCGCCATGCAGTTGCACGCAGGCCTGGTTCACCAGCATCGCGGCCTCGCTCGCCCGCGCCTTGGCTCGGCTGACGAGGTAGGAGGCCCCGCCCTCATCCAGTGCGGCGGCCGCCTGCTCGACGGCGGCGCGGGTGAGTGCGATCTGCATCTTCGCATCCGCCGCCTTGTGTTGCAGCGCCTGGAAGGTGCCGATGATCTTGCCGAATTGCTGCCGCGTGCGGAGGTAATCCAGCGTCATCGCAAAGGCCGCCTCCATACCGCCCAGCAGGGCGGCGGCCGTGGCCAGCGCCGCGCGGTCCAGCCCCTCGGCCAGGGCCGCGCCGATGTCATCGGCGATGTGCTGGCCAGGGCCGTGGCCGCTGAACGGCAAAGGCCTGACAGTGCCAAGATGGCCGCCATCCTGCGTGGCCTCGGTGGTGATCTCCACCTGGTCCCGCGCCAGAAGATGCAGCGCGATGCGCCCAGCCTCCTCCACCGGCCAGAGGATATGCGTGGCGCCCGCGGCCCCCGGCACGAAGCCGCGCGCCCCGTCCACGCTGCCGGCGAGGGCCAGCGTATTCGCGCGATCCTGCCAGGCAGTCAGCACCACCGCCTCACCCGCCAGGAGTTGGCCGAGCAAATCCGCCTCGCCCGCCGCCGCCAGCAGATGCGCGGAGAGCGCGCAGCCGATCAACGGCTCGGGCGCGCAGGCACGGCCCAATTCCTCGGCCAGCGCCACCATCTCGGCCATGCCCAGGCCCGTGCCGCCGGCATCCTCGGCCACGGCGAGGCCGATCCAGCCCGCCTCGCCCATCTGGCGCAGCAGGGCGGCATCAAAGCCCGGCTCGGTGAAGCGCAGCTTTCGCATGCGCGCCATGTCGGCACCCAGCAATCCGCGCGCGGAATCGCGGATCATCTCGATGCTCTCGGCACGATCATCGGCGAAGGGAGAGACGCCGCTCATGAGCGCGCATGCAGCTTGGCGCCGCTCTTGGACTGGAGTTCCTCCAGGCTCATCCCCGGCACGATGTCGCGCACGACGAAGCCCAGGCCATGCACCACATCCAGCACGGCCAGGCTGGTATAGACGCGGCTGACGGAACCCAGCGAGGTCAGCGGATAGCCGCAGCGCTCGACGATCTTGGGGCGGCCATCCTTGGTCATGTGGTCCATCACCACCCAGAGCCGCTTGGCCCCGGCGCCGAGGTCCATCGCACCTCCCACGGCAGGCGCGTTGTCATTCTCGGAAGTGGCCCAATTCGCGAGGTCGCCATTCTCGGCCACTTCGAAACCGCCCAGCACACACAGGTCGATATGCCCGCCGCGGATCATCGCAAAACTGTCGGCATGGTGGCAGATGCTGCCGCCCGGACGCAGCGTGACCATCTGCTTGCCGGCATTGATCAGCCAGGGGTTTTCCTTCCCCTTTTCCGGGGCGGGGCCCATGCCCAGCACGCCATTCTCGGACTGGAAGATGACCTCGCGCTCCAGCGGCACTTCATTGGCGATCAGGGTCGGCATCCCGATCCCGAGATTGACCACCCAACCCTCGGGGATGTCGGCGGCGGCCTTGGCGGCCATATCGGTCCGGCTGAAGCTCGTCATGACGTTTTCTCCTCTTGTTCCGAGCCTAAACCCAGCCTTCACCACGGTCCACACGGACCAGGCGATTCACAAAAATTCCAGGCGTGGCGACCTTCTCGGGGTCAATCGCGCCAAGTTCCACGATGTGCTGCACCTGGGCGATGGTGAGATCGGCCGCCATGGCCATCACCGGATTGAAGTTCCGGCCCGAGAGATTGTAGGTCAGGTTGCCCCAGCGATCCCCCTCCCAGGCCTCGATCAGCGCCACATCGGCCTTGAGCGCGCGTTCCATGACATAGTGGCGACCATCGAATTCGCGCTCCTCCTTGCCCTTGGCCAGCAGCGTGCCGTGCGAGGTGGCGGTGTAGAAGGCGGGGATGCCGGCACCGGCGGCGCGCATGCGCTCGGCCATCGTGCCCTGGGGGACGATCTCCAGCTCGATCTTGCCGTCGCGATACAGTTCCTCGAAGACCACGCTGCCGGCGCTGCGCGGAAAGGAGCATATGATTTTTTCCACGCGCCCGAGTTCCATCAGCCGGGCCAGGCCGACCCGGCCGGTGCCGGCATTGTTGGCGACGCAGGTGAGGCCCTTCGCACCCTGCTCGATCAGCGCCTCGATCAACGCATCCGGCTGGCCCACGCTGCCAAAGCCGCCGATCAGGACGGTGCTGCCATCCTTCACGCCCGAAAGCGCCTCGGCCAGCGTGTTGACGATCTTGTTGATCATGTTTCCTGCCCTCAAGCGCCGGGTGCCGCCCTCGGCGGCTTGGCTTCGCACCTCAGAAGGGGCGCACCCGGCATGGATGTTGCGCGGCGCGCATCGCCGCTTCTCGACGCGGATACTGCGTGCTCGGCGCTGGTTGGGGAAGGGGGTGGGGCGCGCATCCCACGCCCATGCTGGCCCGGGCGGGTGGCGCCCCTGCATGATTACTGGATCTGGGCTGCGGCACAGCGCTGTTTCCCTCCAACCAGCCCGCCTCCCGCGCCCTGGCAGACCGTCCAAGCGACGATATTGACGACATCCCCTACCTGCACCACCGCGCCAAGTGCCTGCTTGAGGAGTGCGACGCGCCCCACCCCTTTGACCTGATCGCCCCGCCCATGCCGGCGGAGCACATCGCGGACCCCGATGCGGCGGTGGCGGCACTCGCGAAGCTTTGCAAGCCAGGCGGCCATGTCGTGATCTACATGCCGGACAAGCGGTCCGCCCGCATCGCTGGTCGCGGCGGTGACACCGATGGCCTTCCACCATTGGGCGAAACGACTGCTCTGGCAGGGCGAGGAGAAGGACACCTTCCCCACCGAATACCGCATGAACACGCGCGGCAGGCTGGCCGCGCTCACATCCTCCGCCGACTTGGCCGAGGCTGGCTTCCAGACGCTCTCCGATAGGCGCAGCACCGCCCGTTTCGGGGTGCTGAGCATGCCGGGGCTTGCCGCATGGCGCAGCTTGAATGCCAGCGGCCTGGACTACCCCGAGCGGTGCCTCATGGGCGCCTATCGGAAGCAGGCCTGATCAGCAGGGCGATGATCTCCGCGCTGGTCGGCGCGTCTCCCATGATGTTGAAGTCCCAGGTCCTGAGCCGCCGCGCGGCATGCGCCGGAGGCGAGGTTGCGGGCGCGCAGCGGGATCTCGCTGATGGCCGCCATGGGGCTTGCTTGTTGACCGGGATCGCTCGAAGGGACAATGGGATGGGTGCCCCTTGATTCAAATTCGCAACGTCACCTAAGGTTCCAGGGTGCTTGTCCTGTCTTGACCGTTCGACGACGGAGAGCCACGGGTGCCCCGAAACGCAAAGAAGCAGCCCTTGTCGCTTTCCCCACTCCCCACCGAGGCTGCCCGGCCCGAAACCTTCAACGTGGTCACCGCCAGAGGTGCGGAGGAGTTCGAGCACAAGATGCGGGCCGGCCCCCCCTTCCCGGCCAAAAGCCGAACCTACAGGTACCGGCTGCTGGATCCAGCGCTGGCACAGACGCGCTTCAACACGCCCATCCTGAGCCTCGCCATCCGCAGCGCCGGCGCGATCATCGCATGCCATGGCTATAGTCGTCTCCCGACGGAGGTGCTGCATGAGGGCGAGGACAGCACCTATATCGGCTTCACCACCGTGCTGTCGGGCGAGATGGACGTCGTGGATGGCAAGGCGACCACCAGGGGCTCGGCGGCGCAGGGCCTTGTGATCCGCCTCCGCCACCAGACGCGCATGCTGACGAACGAGGATAGCGCGCGAACCCATGTCTCCATCAACCTCAAGGAAATGGAGACGGCGCTGGAGCACATGCTGGACGCCCGGCTGCGCCAGCCGCTCGAATTCCGGACGCAGATGGAGTGGAGCCAGGGGCTGGCGGCCAGTCTGAAATGGCAGCTCGCCTTCCTGATCCAGGAATTCGAACGGCCGGACGGCGTGGCCGGCAATGCCGTGGCGCTCGCGTCATTGACCGATTTCCTGATCACGCTGGCATTGCGCGGGGCGCCCAATAATTACTCCGATCAACTCCTGGCCGGCACCGCCACCGTCATGCCCGGCTATGTCCACCGTGCCGAGGAATTCATGCGCACGCATTGCGCCACCCCCCTTCGCGTCGCCGATATCGCGGCCGCGGCGGGATGCAGCATCCGCACCCTCAACGCCGTCTTCCAACGATTCCGGGGCCAAGTGCCGCTGGCGGCGCTGCAAGCCATCCGGCTGGAGCAGGTGAATGCCGAGTTGAGCCGGGCCAGCGATGATGTGACGATCGGCCTCGTCGCGCGGCGCTACGGCTTCACCAATGCATCGCGCTTCAACCTGGCCTTTGGGCGCCGCTTCGGCGAAACGCCGCGGGATGTGCTGCGGCGCCGGTTTCGCGTCTAGCAGCCTGTCGGATTCAGGCCGAAAAACAGCTTCAAACGTAATGCTGTGACCCCGTTGCGCCCAAAAAAGACCGAAGATTTCCGGAGCGCAGCCAATCGCAGGCAAAAAATTACATGAAAAATTCCAATCCGACAGCCTGCTAGAGAGCTTTTGCCGCTCGGAAGGGCTCACGGCAAAAATTCTATATTATTAATTAACAAGCATTTTTATCCGATTAGACAATTCCGTTTGATCGGATGATGCTCTCGGGCGCTTCGCCGGAAGCGATGAGGACCAGGATCGGCCAAGGCGACTACCGCCGGCCAGCGACCTCGCTTGGCTCACCGTGCTGGCCCGAGCAGGTTGGTCGCGAAGAAGCCCGCAACCTGCGCTGCCGAAATCGCAGCCATCGCCGGATGATTCGTGGCGGCGATGCGGCCCGAGCCATCGGGCGCGGGCCGCATGGATGCGCCCTCGCCCGCGAAGGCGGGAAGATCCCAGACGTAGCCGACGCCCGCCAGGACGCGCCACTGCCTCTCTCGCGCCGTCGCTCCGGGCCGTGTGGCGAGTTGGCCGCAAGGCTGGCTGGCATGCAGGCCATCCGCATCGCCATGCATCAGCAGCACGGCCTCATTCGGCATCGCAGCCCGGAGCGAGGCGCAGCCGGGATACAGCAACGCCCGGGCCCGCGCCCGGCCCGGCCATTGCGCCAGCAGTCGCGCGCCCGCGCCAAATCCCATCACGCCCAGATGGTTTCCCAGGATGCGGGGATGCGCGGCCAGCGCGTTCATCAGCGCCTCGAGGTTCATCCGCTCGGCCAGCAACACCTCAAGCAACGCGAAATTCGCGCCCAATAATTGCTCCACATACAGCCCTGCCAAGCCATCAGGCCCGTTCGCATCCCGCAGGATGATGATGGCCGCCGTGCGAAGATCCGGCGCGCCTGCGGGAAGCGTCAATGTGCCGATCACCCCATGGGCCTCGAAAAGCTCGACCTCCTCGAAGGCCTCGATGGACTCGTTGCCCGCCAGGGCGGGCGCCGCGAGCGTGACGACGATGGACAAGCCCAGGGCGCATGCCACCACGCGGCATGAAGCCCAGGCGCGCAGAATGCGCGGGGAGGTGGCGGCTGTTCGAATTTTCGCGCGCATCGGAGGGATCGCCCAGGTTTCGATCCGATTCTAAACGCGCATCTGGGGCAAAGGATCGCGCCGGGACGCCGCGGCGGCGTTTCCTGCGCGATCTGTCAGGGCCTTGCGAGATCCGTCACGGCGGCAGGGCAAGAGCTGGCAAGGTACATTCTTTCAGCCCTGGCTGATGCGTCAGTCCGTCTCTTCGGCGTAGGGGTTTTCCGTGCCGCGCAATTGCAGGCGGATCGGCACGCCAGGCATGTCGAATTCCTCGCGGAAGCCGTTGAACAGGTAGCGCTGATAATCGAGCGGCAATTGCTCGGCCCGCGTGCCGAAGATGACGATGGTGGGCGGCCGTGCCTTGGGCATGGTGCAGTAGCGCAGCTTCAGGCGCTTGCCGTCCACCAGCGGCAATTGGTGGCGTTCCAGCATGGTGGCAAACCAGCGATTAAGCGCGCCGGTGCCGATGCGGCGATTCCACCGCTCATGCGTGCGGCGGACGGCGGGGAGCAGGTTCTCGACCCCCGCGCCCGTGGCCGCCGAAATCGGCACCACTTCCACGCCGCGCAGCTGGTTGAGCGAGGTCTCCAGCGTGTCCGAGACGCGATTGCGGGCGGCGGCGCGGTCCTCGATGGCATCCCACTTGTTCAACGCGATCACCACGGCGCGGCCCTCGCGCTCGGCCAGGCGGGCGATGCGGATATCCTGCTCCTCCAGGCCAAGCTGGGCATCGAGCACCAGGATCACCACCTCCGCCTCGCGCAGAGCGGAGATCGAGGAAGCGACGCTCATCTCCTCCAGGCGGTGGTTGATGCGGGCGCGCTTTCGCATGCCGGCCGTGTCCACGATGCGGATCGGCCCATGCTCATCCTGCCAGGCGGCTGCGATGGCATCGCGCGTCAGGCCGGGCTCGGGGCCGGTGATCATGCGCTCCTCGCCCAGCAGCGTGTTCAGCAGGGTGGACTTTCCTGCGTTCGGGCGGCCCAGGATGGCCAGGCGCAGCAGCTTGGCATCGCCCTCGAAGGGCTCGGGCTCGGCTTCGGGCAGATGCTCGGCGATGGCCTGCATGAGGCCGGCGATGCCCTCGTTATGCTCCGCCGAGACGGCGATCGGGTCGCCCAGGCCGAGTTCATAGGCCTCCATCGCGGCCTGCGCGCCGCCCCGCCCCTCGGCCTTGTTGGCGACGAGGATGACCGGGCGCCGCGCGCGGCGCAGCCAATTGGCGAAGGCGCGGTCGGAGGCCGTGATGCCGGATTTGGCATCCACCACGAAGACCGCGACATCCGCCTGCTCCAGCGCCGCCTCGGAACTCGCGCGCATGCGGCCATAAAGCGTCTCGGGTGCGGCTTCCTCCAGGCCGGCGGTATCCACCAGCAGGAGGTTGCGGCCGGCCATCATCGTCTCGGCCTCCTTGCGGTCCCGCGTCACGCCGGGCGTGTCATCCACGATGGCGAGGCGCCGGCCCACCAGCCGGTTGAACAGCGAGGATTTCCCCACATTCGGCCGGCCCAGGATGGCCACGACCGGCAGCGCCGAGGTGTCGCGGTGGCGATACTGGCTGCCGCGTTCGATCTCCCGTTCACTCGCCATGGGATTGGGGCCACCCGCGGCCCGAGGATACCGAAACCATCATCATCCAACCCCTCGCAGAGCGACGACGGAACCGCCATCGGTCAGCAGATAGACACTGTTATTCACCACCACCGGCTGCAGGCTGCTGCCGCCAGGGATGCGGAGCCGGGTGAGGATTTCCCCATTCTCGGCGTTCACTTCAAAGAGTTGCGCGTGGCTGCCCGTGATCAGCAGGCGCCCGCCCGCCAGAACCGGCGGCCCCCAGGCGATGGGATCGCGGCTGCGCGCCTCATTGGCGAAGACCGGCAGCTGGGTGATCCAGCGCACCAGGCCCTCATCGCGCGTCATCGCCACCAGGGCGCCGGCGCGGGACAGGGCGAAGACCCAATCCCCGGCGACGGAGGGCGTCTGCGTCCCGCCCATCTCGCGCTCCCAGACGCGGCGGCCGGAGCGCAAATCGAGCGAGGTGGCGGCACCGGCCATGCCGACCGCGAAGACGCGGCCGCGATCAATCACCGGCAGCGCGGTGATGGCGCCGATATCGGCGATGGAAACGCCGCCGCGCGTTGTGCCCAGGCTCTCGCTCCATTGGACGCGGCCATCGGCGATGCGGAAGCAGACGATCTCGCCCGAGGGGAAGCCGCCCACCGCGACATCGCCTTCCACGGCGGGGCTGGGCAGGCCGAGCGGCAGGGCCTGCACGGGGGTGGCGCGGAAGGTCCAGACCCGCGCGCCATCCTCGGCGGAAAGGCCGATCAGTTGGTTCTCGATGGTGGGCACCAGCACGCGGTTGCCGGCGACGGTCAGCCCGCCGCGCGCCGGGGCCGGCAGCGCCGCGCGCCAGCGGATGCTGCCCGTGGCCGGGTCGAGCGCCATGATCTCGGCCAGGCCGGTCGCGCAATAGAGCGTGTCATTGGCGAAGGCCAGGGCGCCGCCCACCGCGCCGTCCCGGTCGCGGCGGGGGCGCGTGTCGGTCTGCCAGCGGCGGTTGCCGCGCGCCACATCCAGCGCTGTCACCCAACCAAAGGCATCCACGGTGTAGATGGTATCCCCCACCACGCGCGGCGCCGCGGTCAGCCGCTGCCGGTAGTTGGTGCCCGAGCCGATGGAAGCGCGCCACACCTCGCCGATCGGGCTGGGCAGGGAGAGATGGCCGGGCGCATGGCCCGCATTGCCGCCGGCCGTGGCCCATTCCGTGTTGAGCACGGGCACGGGCAGCGAAAAGGCGCGGCTCTGGGCGGAAGTGTCGGGCCTCAGGCCGCGCTCGGCCGCCATCACGGCAATACGCTCCCCGGTCAGCGGCACCTTGCTCTGGCCCAGGGCGCTGTCGAACCAGTCGCGCATGGTATCGCAACCGGCCAGGAGCGTGGCGCTGCCCAGCAGGGCGGCACGGCGGCCCATCCGGGTGAAATTGGCGTGTTCCATCTAGCTTCCCAATCCTTGCAGCAACCGGCCCGCACGTTCCCGCAGGCCTTGCGGCGTGGTCGCATCGGCCAGCATCGCCCGCAAGGCGCCGCGGGCCTGTTCGGTGTTGCCGCGCTTGAGCGCCGCCAGCGCCAGAACCTCCTGCGCGGAGGCCCGCCAAGGCGCGCCGGGCACGGCGAGCGGACCCATCCGCGCCTCGATCATCGCGGCATCACCCCGGTCCAGGGCATGCAGGCCCCAGAGCACGGTGGCGAGGTCGCGGTAGAGTTGATCCGTCTCTTTATCACGCGCCAGGGCCTCCCAGGCGGCGAGCGCCGCTTCCAACTGGTCCGTTTCGGCCAGCAGCGCGGCGGCGCGCAGCCGCGCCAGCGTGCGATAGCCGGCCGGCGAAGCCTGGGCGATGCCCGCGAAACGCTCGGCCAAGGCGCGCAGATCGGCGCCCTCGGCCGCCGCATCGCGCGAGGCGGCGAGGAAGCCCTGGGAGGCCTGGACGGCCTGGCGCCCCTCATACCAGCGCCAGCCTTCCCAGCCGCCAACGCCGGCGATGGCGAGGAGGAGGACGCCCGTGGCAAGGCCGCCATAGCGCTGGGCGAGTTTCTTCGCGCGCTCGGCGCGAAGTTCCTCATCCACTTCATCAATCAAATCCGGCAAGGTCGCGGGCCTTCAGCATTCAGGGATCGGGATACAGGGAGCAGGGGGTATAGAGCATCCGCCGCCATGGTGAAATCACCGCGTGAATCACACGGCAGGCAGCATCTTTGCACGGCGTTAAGCGTCGCGGGTGTTGTTGGGTTGCATGCGCGCCCTCCTGCCTGTCCTGGTCCTGCTCGCCCTGCCCGGCTGCGACGCGGCGAGCCTCACCGCCGGGGCGGCGGTCAATCTGGCCTCCGTCACGCTGGTGGGGCGCAGCGTGCCGGATATCGTCATCTCGGGATTGAGCGGGCGGGATTGTTCGATCGTGCGAATGGATCGCGGCCTCTCCTATTGCGCGCCAGAACAGGCGCCGCCCGGCCCGCCGCCCTATTGCACGCGCAGCCGCGGCCAGGTGGATTGCTGGATCACGCGGCCGGCCAGCATTCCCATGCAGCGCGGCGTGGTGGATGGCCCGGTGGCGCTGAACGCGGCGCAGGATGCAAGCCGGGCGGCCTGGTGGCCCGGCTTGCCGCGCGACCTGCGTCGCATTGAGCCGATGAGCGAGCCATAGAGCCTCATCCCTCCACGAAACGCCCGATCCAGTGTTGCATCAGGGCGGAATCATGCGGCTCGCGCAGGGATTGCAAGGCGCGGTCCGTCTCCGGGCCACGCACCGCGCGCCGCGCCTCCAGCAGGGCCGCGCAGAAATCCGCGGTGAATTCGGGGTGGCACTGGAAGGAGATCGCGTCGCCGTAAGCCAGCCCGGCCAGGGGGGTGAATTCGCTGGCGAGGCTCACCCGCGCGCCTGGCGCAGGAATTCCATCAGGGGCGTGATCCAGGGCACCAATCCCTCGGTGACGGGGCAAGGAGATGCGAGGGCCGGGGACGACGCCCCGGCCCGGTGAGCCGTTCAGCGAAAGTTGACGGGACGGCCGACCGGGCCGCCCTGCACTTCGTCCTCGCGCATCGCGATATGACCGCGAATGATGGTGCCCACCGGCCAGCCCTGGCAGCGATGGCCGTCAAAGGGCGTCCAGCCGCAGGGGCTGACGATCCAATCATTGGTGATTTCGCGCGACTTCGCCATGTCCACCAGGGTGAAGTCGGCGTCATAGCCCACGACCAGCCGCCCCTTATTCACCGCGCCATAGACGCGCGCGGGGCCGGCGCACATGAGGTCCGCCAGCCGCATCAGGCTGAGACGGCCGGCGCTCACATGATCCAGCATGATGGGCACGATGGTCTGGATGCCCGTGAGGCCGGCGGCCGTAGCGGGCCAGGGGCGTTCCTTCGCCGCACGGGAATGCGGCGCGTGGTCGCTGCCCACCACATCCACCATGCCGTTGCGGATCGCGGCCCAGGCGGCCTCCAGGTGGCGCTGGTCGCGGATGGGGGGATTCATCACGGCATAGCCGCCCAGGCGGTCATAGGCCTCATCCGTCTGGGTCAGGTGGTTCAGCAAAACCTCGACCGAGCAGATATCCTTGAAATCGGCCAGGTAGGCGAGTTCCTCGGCCGTGCTCACATGCAGGATATGCGCGGGGCGGCCGGTCTTGCGGGCGATGGCCATGAGGCGCTTCGTGCCCAGCATGGCGCATTCCACATCGCGCCACTCCATGTGCTTCCGGTGCGGCATGCCTGGGGTATAGTCGGGCTTGCGTGCCTGGAGGCGAAACTCGTCCTCCGAATGGTAGCAGATGCGGCGGCGGCCCGAGCGCATCACCGCCTCCAGGCTCGCATCATCCTCGATCAGCAAATCCCCGGTGGATGAGCCGGCGAAGACCTTCACCGCGCAGACATTGTCTTCCGCCTCCAGCGCCGCGAGGTCGGCGATGTTCTTCTTCGAGGCGCCGACATAGATGCCCATGTCGCAATAGGCGTGCTCGGCCACATAGCCGCGCTTCCAGGCCAACTGCGCGCTGTCCGTGATGGAGGGCGCGGTGTTGGGCATGTCGAACACGGCGGCCAGCCCACCCAGGATGGCGGCCCTGGTGCCAGTCGCGATGGTTTCCACCGCCGGGTCGCCCGGCTCGCGCAGATGGACATGGGCGTCAATCAGGCCGGGCAGGATATGCAAATGGCGGCAATCCACCTCCTGCGTCGCCTCGGAGGCGCGCAGGCTGCCCATGGCGGCGATGCGGCCGTCGCGCACGCCGATATCCAGCGGCTCGATGCCCCAGGGCAACACGGCCTGGCCACCGCGCAGGATGAGATCGTAATGAGGCATGGAAATCTCCGATGGACGAGGGGCGCAATCTGACGCTTCCGGCGCGGCGCGCAAGTCGGGTGCGGCTCAGACCCGCCCGACGGCGCTCCATGGCGAGGCGGCGGCCGAGGTTCCCCTGCGCGAGCAGGGTTTGCAAGATCGCCAGCACCCCTGCAAGGGGCGGAGCAAGCAGGGCGGCAGAGCATTGCCCCCGCGCCAGGTCAAAATTCACGGTTGACTTTCTGCGACATAAGGATATGTTGATATTGTTCTGGTCCGGCGCAAGCCGATTAAAAGGGAACGCCGTGCCCCCTCCCCTCCCCATTCACCGGGGAGGCGAGGCCTAGAGCATCATCCGATCAAACGGAATCGTTTGATCGGATAAAGATGCTCGTAATTCAATGATCTAGAGCTTTTGCCGTGAGCCTTTCCGAACGGAAAAAGCTCTAGGCGCTTCCCCCGTCCGTCATCGAGCACGAGACGGCGAAGCCCGAACTGCGTCCGGCTTTCATATCAGGGATGACTTCACATGCTCGATGTCGCGCTGCGGCATGGATCGCATCGGGGCGCGCCGGGCCGGCGCGCCACGCTTGAACCGCGGATCGGCGGCGGCAGGTCGGCCCGGATGACGCCCCCCCGCATCGGTGATGCTGCCGAACTGGACATGGCCACGGGCCGCGCTGCCAGTGAAATCCGCAGGCGGGGGTGACGCGGGGCCTGGGGGAATTTTCTGGCCGCCTATGCGCTCAACACCGCCTGGATCGCGGCGATGGCCTGGCTGTTCATGCGGCAATTCCAGGCGGCGCGGATGCGCGACGCCGTCCTGAACATCGGCGGGTAGCCTCAGTCCAGGTAGCTGAACACATCGCCCTTGGCCGCCACGCCCTCGATGTGCCGGCGGTGCCACAGCGCGTAGAACAGCAGGTGCCAGGCGGCGGCACCCGGCTTCTTCTCGCCGGCATGGCGGAAGATGTGCTCCACCCGGCCCGGCTTGCAGATTTCGGCCACGCCGGCCTGGCGTGCCACCAGCGGCCCCAGCACATCGGCCCGGCGCTCGATCCAGGCGCCCACTGGCACGGTGAAGCCTTGCTTCGGCCGGAAGGGCTCGCTGGCGGGGAAGTTGCGGGAGAGCCATTCGCGCAGCAGGTATTTGCCCTGGTTGTCGCGCACCTTGAGGGCATCGGGCAGGCGGAAGGCGGCCGCCGTCACGCCGGAATCGAGAAAGGGCGTGCGGCCCTCCACGCCATGCGCCATCAGGCAGCGATCCAGTTTGGTCAACAGGTCATTGGGCAGCCAGTCGGCGACGTCCAACGCCTGGGCGGCCTGGAGGCGGGTGCGCCCGCCAAGCGCCGCATCGCTTTCCGCCGCCGCGATGCCGTCGCGCCAGAAGCGCGGCTCGCTACGCAGCACATCCAGCCGGTCGAAGGTGCCGCGCGCGCGCATCGCCCGGCCCCAGCGCCACCAGGGCCGCATGGCCGAGCGGTAGCGGCCATAGCCGCCGAAAATCTCGTCGCCCCCCTCGCCCGAGAGCACCACCTTCACCTCCTGCCGCGCGCGGCGCGCCAGAAACCAGGTGGGGATGATGGCGTAGTCGGCCGCCGGGTCATCCATGCAGGCCACGATCTCGGGCAAATGCCGCCAGACCATCGCCTCATCCACCATCACCTCGACATGCTCGGCGCCCGCGGCCTCGGCGGCGCGGCGGGCGGCGGCGCGTTCATCGACGGCGCCCTTCACGTCGAAGCCGGCGGTGAAGGCCTTCACCGGCTTGTCGTTGAGCCGGGTCATCATGGCGAGGATGGCGGCGCTGTCCGTGCCGCCCGAGAGAAACAGGCCATAGGGCACGTCGCTGCGCTGGTGCAGCAGCACACTCTCCTCCAGTGCGGCATCGAGGCGGGTGAGGGCGGCCTCCTCGCTGATCGTCTCGGGCGGGCCTTCCGGCAGGGCCAAGCGGCGATGGCGCTCAACGATCTTGCCATCGGCGATGGTGATGCTCTCGCCCGGCAGCAGGCGGCGGATGCCCTGGAAGATGGTCTCGGCGCCTGTGGTGAATTGCAGTTGCAGCAATTCATCCCGCGCCTCGGGCCGGATGCGTGGGGCCGCGAAGCCGCCCGCGATCAATGCCTGCGGCTCGGAGGCGAAGGCGATGCCGAAATCGGATTCGGCGATGTAGAGCGGCTTGATGCCAAAGGGATCGCGCGCCAGGATCAGCCGCCGCGCCGGCCGGTCATGCAGGGCGATGGCATACATGCCGCGCAGGGCATCCACGAAGCCCAGGCCATCGCGCCGGTAGAGGTGCAGCGGCGGCTCACAATCCGACTGCGTGGCGCAGAGCATCTGGTTTTGCTCGCGCAGTTCCCGGTAATTGTAGATCTCGCCATTGGCGACCAGTGCCGCGCCGCCCACGAAAAGCGGCTGGTCGCCCGTGACCAGGTCAATGATGGACAGCCGCGTATGGGCCAGCGCCACGCCGCCCGCCACATGCAGGCCCGAGCCATCCGGCCCGCGATGGGCAAGGGCCGCCACCATGGCATCCAGCGCGCCCTCGGGCAGCTTGGCGCCGGGGCGCAGGGCGAGGCCGGCCAAGCCGCACATCTATCGATTCCTCATCGCTGCACCTTGTGCAGGAATTCGCGCCATTGCGCGAGGACCGGCGCCTCGGCGAAGTCCCGCTCGTAGCGGGCGCGCCCGGCGGCGGCCAGGTTTCCCGCGCGGGCGGGGTCCGCCAGCAGGGCGCGGGTGGCCGCCGCCAGGGGTTCCGGCTCGTCCACCGGCACCAGCAGGCCGGTTTCGCCCTCCACGATCAGTTCGCTTGGGCCCTGGGCGGCGGCCGCGATGACCGGGCGCGCGGCGGACCAGGCCTCCAGCACCACATTCCCGAGCGGTTCGTGCCGGGAGGGGCAGAGAAAAAGGTCGCAATCGGCCAGCAGGGCACCGGTATCCTGGCGCCAGCCCAGCAGCGTCAGGCGCTCCGCCACGCCGACCTCGCGCGCCAGGGCTTCCAGCGCGCGGCGCTCCGGGCCTTCGCCCGCGATGCTGAGACGCGCCCCGGGCACCAGGGCCAGGGCGCGGATCAGCGTGTCGAAGCCCTTATTCGGGTGCAGCCGGCCCATGGCCAGAAGATGCCCCCCCCCGGAGCGCGGCGCCGCCGGGATCCCGGCGAAATCCGTGGCGAAATTGGGCAGATGATGCACCCGCGCCTCGGGCCATCCCTGGGCGATGATCCAGCGCCGCAGGTCGCGCGTATTGCCCACCAGATGGTCGCAATGGCGGTAGTATTTCAGGTCGTAATAGCCGCCCAGCCGCCCCACCAGCGTCCAATCGCCGCGCGGCGTCATCCCGGCGGCCCGGTTCATCCAGGCCATGGCCACGCGGGGCCGCCAATCGGCGAGCATGCGGCCCAGGCGCATCGGCGTCAGGATGTCCAGCGCGCCGCCGAAGCGAAGTTGCACCGGCGATGCGGCGGCGATGCGCGCGGCGCGGCCGGCATCGCGGCGAATCACGGGCAGCACCTGCTCCCCCGCGCCATGCAGGGCGAGGGTGAGGCGCTCATAGAAGGCCTCGGCCCCGCCCTGTGGCGCGCCGGCCATGATGTTGGCGAGGCGAATCACGCCAGCGCCTCGAAGGCCTGGGCCACATCCGTCCAGTTCGGGCCTGGGCCACGCGCCAGCGCCGCGCGGTGCATCCGCAGCCAGAACACGTCATCGCGCAGCAGCGCCTGCGCGGCCTCGACGAATTCGGCCTCGCTGCGCGCCACCACGCCGGTCAGCCCATCCTCGATCCGCTCGGCCACCGCGCCGCGATCCATCACGACGCAGGGCAGCCCCGCCGCCTGCGCCTCAGCCACCGCGAGGCAGAAAGTCTCGCCCGGATCGCCGAGGTAGAGCATGCAGCGCGCCTGGATCAGCCGCGCCTGCAATTCCGGCCGCGGCAGCGGGGCGAAGAGGCGCACGCCAGGCACCGCCTCGGCCCGCGCCAGGATGGGGGCGGCACGCTGCGCGAGGCGCGGATCGCCACCATAGGTCGCGGCCCCCGAATAGGCATGGAGTTCGCCCTCGCCGATGCGCGGCCAGAGCCCCGCCAGTTCATCCAGGCCCCGCAAGGGGCTGGAGGTGAAGACAGCGACCGGCGCCGGCGGCATGCGCGCCGGCGGCGAGACATCAAAAGGCGGCGCGACGGCCAGCGGAATCTCCGATCGCAACCCCGGCAGCCAGGTCGGCACCGTCCCTGCATGATGGGGACCGAGCGTGACCAGCGCCGGCCGGGCGCGCAGCAGGGGCCAGGCATGGCGCAGCTTGCCAAGGTAGCCCGCCGGATTATGCAGCCAGAGCACCCGCCGCCCGCGCGGCAACTCGGCGAATAGCCGCGGCACGCGCGTGGCGATCACCAGATCGGCGCTGGGGGGCAGCGCCGCGCGCTCGCCCTCGAAATGCAGGATCAACTCATGCCCGCGCCGCTGGAAGGATTGCGCCAGCAGCGCCACCGCCGTCTCCACGCCGCCCAGTGGCCGCTGGCCGATGGCGCTGGCCTCAATGCGTGGCCCTTCATTGGCAAGCACGATTCTCAAGCGCGGGGCCTCAAGACCGGTGCCGCTCCGGCTCCAGCCTGGCCTTGAGGTGGGACAGCAGCGGAAACAGCCCCGCGCAAAGCGCGATCAGCAGGCCCCAACCGCCCTCCTTGTAGCCCTTGCGCGCGACGAAGCACTTGAAGCTGCGGGAGATGAAGCGCCGGACATTGTTGCCAAGCGTGCCGATATCGCCCTGGTCCAGCAAATCCGCCGCCTTGGCGCTGCTGTAGCGGTCCAGCCTTCGCAGCATGTCGGAGATGTCGCGATCCACCTCGTGGCGGATGCCATGGCCGGTCAGGCGCTCGCCCTCGCTGCCGGTCCAGTCGAGGCCGGGATGCACGCGCTGCGCCCGCCAATGCTTGGCGCCGCGGCGGAAGAGGATGGGCTTCAGCGTGGTGCCGAAGCTGCCGCCCCAGCCGTGAAGAATGAGCCGCTCGCCGACGTAATTGTCGATGCGGACGCGGTGGAAGGCTGCGGTACTGCGAGCGACCAGCGCGCGGATTTCGGTGCCGAGTTCCAGCGGCACGCGCTCATCGGCGTCCACCTCCAGGATCCAGTCGCCCGTGCAGGTGGCGATGCCGGCGTTGCGGCGCTCCCCCTCCAGCTTCCATTCGCCTTCCAGCAGGACGGCGCCGGCCGCGCGGGCGATTTCCGCGCTGGCATCCGTGCTGCGATCCAGCACGACCACGATCTCATCCGCGAAGCCGAGCGCGGCCAGGCAGGCCGGCAGGCGCGCCGCCTCATTCCGCGCGACGATGAGGGCCGAGAGCCTCATGCGGGCATCGGGGCGAGGACGCGCGCCGCCGCCTCGACCACCGCATCCACGGCCAGGCGCTGCATGGGCGTATTGGCCGCCGGCCCCTTGGCCAGCACGGCCTGGGCGCGCGGGCCGATGGGGGCGTATTCGCTGGCCGGCGTCGGGCCGAACAGGCCCAGCGTCGGCGCGCCGGTCGCCGCCGAGAGGTGCATCAGACCGGAATCATTGCCGATGAACAGCCCACCCCGCGCCAGCACCGCCGCCACCTCGGGCAGCGAAAGCTGGCCGACGAGGTCCACCGCATCAGGCAGGGCGGCGAGCACGGGGGCGGCCATCCGGCGCTCGTCCTCGCCCGGCCCGCCCAGGATGGCAAGGCGCGCGCCCGGCAGAAGACCGTCCGGCGCGGCGAGCTTCAGGGCGAGGGCGATGAAGCGCTCCGCCGGCCACATCTTCACGCGCCAATTCGCGGTGGGGCCGAGAATCAGCCAGGGCCCGCCGGGCAGCAGCCTGGCGGCGCGGGCTTCCTCCGCCGGCCCGAACCAGGCGACGGGGCGCGGCGCGGGCATGACACCCAGGGTTTGCGCGATGTGCAGCAGCCGGTGCCCGGCGCGGCGCCCGCCCTGCATCACCGCGCGCCTTCGGGTCCAGAGCAGCCAGGCGATGGCCGAGCCCCGCAGGTCCACCACCAGGTCCCAGCGGCGAAATGCCACCTGCCGCCAAAGCTCCAGCCAATGCAGCGACCAACGGCGCTTGGTGACGGGAATGATCCGCTCCAGCCCCGGCAGGTGCGTGAACACGCCCTCGGCCACGGTACCGCAGACGATAGTGAAGCGCGCGTCCGGATGCTCGCGCAGCAGGTGGTCGAGCAGGCCGGTCGAGAGCACGGCGTCGCCGATGCGGGTGGAGGTGATGAACAGGATACGCACCCGCGCTCCTCTAGCAGAATCGGCGGCGCTTGAACCCCCTGCTTGAACCCCCTGGGGGAAACCGCCACATGCAATATATGCCGATAGCAAATCTACAGGAGCGCGCCGTCCTTGAAGTGACGGGCGAGGACCGAATCGCCTTCCTGCAAGGCCTCATCTCCAACGACGTGGCGGCCGCCGCGCCGGGCCACGGCATCTGGTCCGCGCTGCTGACGCCGCAGGGCAAGTGGCTGGCCGATTTCTTCCTGACGGCCGAGCCGGACCGCCTGCTGCTCGACGCCGAGGCCGCCCAGACCGAAATGCTGACATCCAAGCTGCTGCGCTTCCGCCTGCGCTCCAAGGTGGCCATGGCGGCGCTGCCGGGCTGGGTGGTGCAGGCGGGCTGGGGCGGCACCCCCATGCCGGAAGGCGCCACGCCCGATCCACGCCTGCCCGAGGCCGGCTGGCGCCGGCCGACCGCCACGCCCGGCCCGACCGACGCGACGGGCGAGGATTACGACGCGCATCGCCTGGCGCTTGGCCTGCCCGATGGCTCGCGCGACATGCAGTCCGAGCATTCCGTCCTGCTGGAAGCGGGCTTCGACGAGTTGCACGGCGTCTCCTGGTCCAAGGGCTGCTACATGGGCCAGGAACTCACCGCGCGGACCAAGTATCGCGGGCTGGTGAAGCGCCGCCTGGTGCCGGTGGAGATCGAAGGCCCCCTGCCCGCGCGCGGCACGCCAGTCACGCTGGATGGCGCGGAGGTGGGCGAGATGCGCTCCGGCCAGGCGGGCCGGGGCATGGCGCTGCTGCGGCTTTCGGCGCTGGGCGCTGTACTGGGCTGCGGCCAAGCCTCGCTGCGCCCGCGCATTCCCGGCTGGATGAAGCTGCCCGAGACCACCGATGCCTGAAGATCGCGGGCCTGATGTGCGCGTCCCGCCGCCCGTCATCGTGGTGGGGGCGCTGATCCTGGCCTGGGTGCTGCAATGGCTGCTGCCCGTGCAACTCGGGCCGCCCGCCGCGGCGCTGGGCGGCATGGTGATTTTCCTCGCCATGGGCTGGGTCGGTTGGGCGCTGCTGATGCTGCTTCGTGCCGGAAATGACCCGCGGCCGGACAAGCCCGACACAGCCTTTGTCAGCACCGGCCCCTACCGGCTGGGCCGCAACCCGATCTATTTCGGCTTCGTGCTGTTCCTGGCCGGCGTGGCGCTGAGCTGGGGCACGCTCTGGGCCTGGCTGGCCGTCGGCACGGTGTTCCTGGCGCTGGACCTGCTGGTGGTGCGGCGGGAAGAAGCCTATCTGCGCGCCCGCTTCCCCGAGAGCTACCCGGATTACCTCGCCCGCACGCGGCGCTGGATTTAGAGTCTGTAAAGCTTCGGCGGTTAAACCGCGCAGCGTGGAACCGCTGCAAGCCCTCCCCGCCCCCTCGCCTTCCGCCCCACGCACGCGGCACGCCACGCCCGGCACCTTCGCCGTGGCCCTGGCCGGCGCGCAGGAGGCTGCGCCGCGCGTCCGGGGCGTGGCGCTTTCCGGCGTAGGCCCACGCAGCTGGGAGACGGCGCCCAATCCTGAATTCCGCCAGCGCATCGCCCAGGCCGAGCGCAGCGCGGAGCATGTGCGGGATGGCTATGGCTTGCGGAACACGAGTTCCGGCGCGCTGGGCCGCTATCAATTCCTGCCCAACAGCCTGCTCGACCTCGGCTGGAGGAACGCCCAGGCCGGGTGGACACCGCTGGCCCAGCGCCATGGCGTCCGCAGCGAGGCCGATTTCCTGGCCAGCCCCGCCGCGCAGGAGGCCGCCATGTCGCATTTCCTGCGCCGGGTGGAAGTGCAACTGGAGCGCAATGGAGTGATGACCCGCCAGGGTGCCGCGGTGCGCGGCCTGAATGGCGAGGAGATAACGCTGACCGAGGGCGGCATGGTCGCCGCCGCGCATCGCCGTGGCTCGGGCATGTTGGCACGGTATCTCGCGCATCGAACCCACACGCCGGATGCGCCCCTCTCGGCGCGGGAGCGTTCAGCCTTCCAGGCAGTGGAAAGGCGGCTCCAGGATTTCGGCCAGGTGGCCTATGCCAGCATGCGGACGCAAGGCAATCGCGCCTTGGCCGCCGCGCCGGGGCCAAACGCGCCGCTTTCGTAATCATCGCCCTTGCCCGACTCCACCCCATGGCCACATGGGTGGATGATGTTGCACATGCTGAAACTCGCCGTCGGCCCCAAGGATGTGGCGCAGTTGCACGCCATCCAGAAGCTGCGCGCGACGATGGACCCGCCGCTGCGCCACCAGACGCGCATGACGCCCAAGCGCCGCGAGGAAATCCTCGAGGGCGGCAGCATCTATTGGGTGGTGAGCGGCTTTTTGCAGGTGCGCCAACGCATCCTGGACATCATCGAGGATGACTGGGGCGATGGGACGGCGTGCTGCGGCCTGGTGCTGGACCCGAAGCTCGTAATGGTGGAGGCCCGTGCCACCAAGGCCTTCCAGGGCTGGCGATACTTGCCCCCGCAAGACGCGCCCCCCGATGTGGTGGAGGACGCCGCAGCTTCCGGAATGGGAGACATGCCCGCAGCGCTGAAAGCCGCGCTACGCGAAGCCCGCCTCATCTGAGGGGGGTGGCGCCCCCCCCCGTTAGAGCGGGATGCGTTGAGGCGGAATCGCCGAAAACGTTGAATCCCGCTCTAGAGCATTTTCCGTTCGGAAGGGTTCACGGAAAAAGCTCTAAATCATTGAATTACGAGCATCTTTATCCGATCAAACGATTCCGTTTGATCGGATGATGCTCTAGCAGCCTGTCGGATTCAGGCCAAAAAACAGCTTCAAACGTAATGCTGTGACCCCGTTGCGCCCAAAAAAGACCGAAGATTTCCGGAGCGCAGCCAATCGCAGGTAAAAAATTACATGAAAAGTTCCAATCCGACAGGCTGCTAGAACTCCCGCCGAGGCGGCCTGCGATCCCGTGGCGGCGGCGCCGGCTGCGCCAGATCCGCCTCCAATTCCTTGATCTTCGCCTTCACCGAATCCCGCAGGGCCGGCGTGGCGTGGGACTTCATCCCCGCCAGCACTTCCTTGAGGTCGCGCAGCTGCTTTTCCTTCTCGACGCGGGTGCGCGAGATGGGGCGGTTGTCGCTGAGCTGGCCTTCGCGTGAGCGCATGGCTCAGACCCCCAGCATCAGGCGGCGGGGGTCTTCCAGGGCTTCCTTGACGCGCACCAGGAAGGAGACGGCTTCCTTGCCATCCACGATCCGGTGGTCATAGGAGAGCGCCAGATACATCATCGGTCGGATCTCGACCTTGCCATTGATGGCCATCGGCCGGTCCTGGATCTTGTGCATGCCCAGGATGCCCGATTGCGGCGGGTTCAGGATGGGCGTGGACATGAGGCTGCCATAGATGCCGCCATTGGTGATGGTGAAGCTGCCGCCCGCCATCTCCTCCAGCTTCAGCTGGCCGTCCCGCACGCGCTTGCCGAAATCGGCGATCGACTTCTCGATCTTCGCGAAGCCCATCTCATCGGCATTCCGCAATACCGGCACGACGAGGCCCGACGGCCCGCCCACCGCGATGCCCATATGGACGAAATTGCGATAGATGACCTCATCGCCCTCGATCTCGGCGTTGACGGCCGGGAATTCCCTGAGCGCGGCGACGCAGGCCGTCACGAAGAAGGACATGAAGCCGAGCTTCACGCCGTGGCGCTTCTCGAACTGATCCTTGTATTCGGCACGCATCGCCATGACCGCGCCCATATCCACCTCATTGAAGGTGGTGAGCATGGCGGCGGTGTTCTGCGCTTCCTTCAGGCGGCGCGCGATGGTGGTACGCAGGCGCGTCATCTTCACGCGCTCCTCGCCGGCTTCCAGGCCACGGGCGGGCTTGGCGGCAGCGGGGGCGGACTTGGCGGCGGGCTGGCTGAGGAAATCCAGCACATCGCCCTTGGCGATCCGGCCATCCTTGGCGGAGCCGGAGCCGATCTGCGCGACAGTCACATTGTTCTCGGCCATCAACTTGGCGGCGGCGGGCATGGGGGCGTGACCACCGGGGAGCGCGCCATGCACCTCGGACGCGGCAACGGAGCCACCACCGGTGCCGATGGGCTTGGCGGCGGCGGTCGGCGGCGCGGCCGGCTTGGCGGCGGCACCGGCGGCGATGCTGCCAAGCACGGCGCCGGGCTCGACCTCGGCACCGGTCTGCGCGGCAATCGCTTCCAGGACGCCGGCGGCGGGGGCGTTCACCTCGACGGTGACCTTGTCGGTTTCCAACTCGACGAGCGGCTCATCGGCGGCAACGGCCTCACCGGCCTGCTTGAGCCAACGCGCGACGGTCGCCGTGCTGACGCTTTCACCCAGGGTGGGCACGAGAATATCGGTTGCCATGGTTTTCCGCTTTTTCCTGGAACTCATTTTACGCCATTTTGGCCCGGAGCGTCAGGTGGTGACGCCCCGGGAAGTTGATCAAAGACCGAGGGCTTGGCGCACCAACGCCTCCTGCTGGGCCTGGTGCACCTTGGCCAGGCCGGTGGCCGGGCTCGCCGCATCCTCGCGGCCCACGAATTCGGGGCGCTTCGCCGTGCCGCCGAGACCCTTGAGCACCTTCTCGATCCGACGATCCACGAAGTGCCAGGCGCCCATATTCCCGGGCTCCTCCTGGCACCAGATGACCTCGGCGTTCTTGTAGGGGGCGAGTGCCGCGGCAAGGCTCTTGGCCGGGAAGGGGTAGAGCTGCTCCAGCCGGATCAGCGCCACATCATTCACGCCCTTGTCCCGCCGCTCCTGCAGCAGGTCATAATAGACCTTGCCGGTGCAGAGGACGACGCGCTTCACCCTCTCCTCCGGCGCGATCGCCTCCATCTCGGGGATCACATAGCGGAAGGCCGAGCCGGGGCCGAATTCGGCCAGGCTGCTGATGGCGAGCTTGTGGCGCAGCAGCGACTTCGGGGTCATCACCACCAGCGGCTTGCGGTAATTCGCCTTCAACTGGCGGCGCAGCGCGTGGAAGTAATTGGCTGGCGTGGTGAAGTTGCAGACGCGCATGTTGCGCTCGGCGCAAAGTTGCAGATAGCGCTCCGGCCGGGCGGAGGAGTGCTCCGGCCCCTGCCCTTCGTGGCCATGCGGCAACAGCATCACAAGGCCGGACATACGCAGCCACTTCGTCTCGCCCGAGGCGATGAACTGGTCAATGATGACCTGCGCGCCATTGGCGAAGTCGCCGAATTGCGCTTCCCACAGCACCAGCGTCCTGGGGTCGGCCAGCGAATAGCCATAGTCGAAGCCGAGGACGCCCACTTCGCTCAACAGCGAGTTGAAGGCCTCGAAGCGAGGCTGGCCTTCGCGGATGTGGTTAAGCGGCGCGTATTCGCGCTGGTCATTCTGGTCCACCAGCACGCAATGGCGGTGGCTGAAGGTGCCACGCTGCACATCCTCGCCCGAGAGACGGACACGGTGGCCTTCCAGAAGCAGCGTGCCGAAGGCCAGCGCCTCGCCGGTCGCCCAGTCCAGGCCCTCGCCGGTCTCGATCGCGGTCTTCTTGGCTTCGAGCTGGCGGATGATCTTGGAATTGGCGTTGAAATCGGCCGGCACGCGGCAAAGGGCAGCGCCCACCTCGCGCAATGTGTCGAGGCTGACGGCGGTGTCGTGCAACTTCTCGACCTCCTCCGTGCCGCCCACGGCCTTGAGGCCCGACCAATGGCCTTCCAGCCAATCCGCCTTGTTGGGCTTGAAGTTGGCCGCGGCCTCGAAGGCGTCTTCCAGCTTGGCATTGAAGGCGTCCTGGATGGCCTGCGCCTCCTCGGCCGTGACCGAGCCCTCGGCGGCCAGGCGCTCGGCATAGAGTGTGCGCGTCGTCTTCATCTGGCGTATGCGGCTATACATGGTGGGCTGGGTGAAGGCGGGCTCGTCGCTCTCATTATGGCCGTGGCGGCGGTAGCAGACGATGTCGAGCACGATATCCGCCTGGAAACGCATGCGAAATTCGGCGCAAAGCTGGGCGCACCAGACCACCGCCTCGGGGTCATCGCCATTCACATGCAGGATCGGCGCCTGAATGGCCTTGGCGACGTCCGTGCAATAAAGGCCCGAATAGGCATGCGCCGGAACGGTGGTGAAGCCGATCTGGTTGTTGGTCACGATATGGATCGTGCCGCCGGTGCGGTAGCCGATAAGCTGGCTCATCGCCAGCGTCTCATAGACCAGGCCCTGGCCGGCGAAGGCGGCATCGCCATGCAGCAGGATGCCCATGACGCTGGTGCGCTGCTTCACATCGCCCGCCATGTCCTGCCGCGCGCGTACCTTGCCGGCGACGACGGGGTTCACCGCCTCCAGATGCGAGGGGTTGGGTTGAAGCGAGAGATGGACCTTCCGGCCATCGATCTCGACATCGGTGGAGGTGCCGAGGTGATACTTCACATCGCCCGAACCCTGCACGTCATCCGGCTTGAAGCTCGATCCCTTGAACTCGGAGAAGACCTGCATGTAGGGCTTCTTCACGACGTTCACGAGGACGTTCAGCCGCCCGCGATGCGCCATGCCGATGGCGATTTCCTTGACACCCTCGCGCGCCGCGGTCTCGATCACGGTCTGCAGGGCGGGGATGGTGCTCTCGCCGCCTTCCAGGCCGAAGCGCTTGGTGCCGACATATTTCTTGGCGCAGAACGCCTCGAAGCCCTCGGCCTCGGTCAGTTGCCGCAGGATCTGGCGCTTCTGGGCGGAGGTGTAGCCATTCACCCAGGGCGCGCCCTCGACGCGCTGCTGGATCCAGGATTTCTGGTCCGGATCCTGGATATGCATGAACTCGACGCCGATCGGCCCGCAATACGTCGCGCGGACGCGCGCCATGATCTCCCGCACGGAGGCCGTCTCCAGCCCCAGCACGTTGTCAATGAAGATGCGTCGGTCGAGATCAGACTCGGCAAAGCCCCAGAAGCTGCTGGACAGCTCGGGGTGCTGCAGCGGCACTTGCAGGCCCAGCGGATCGAGCCTGGCTTCCAGGTGCCCGCGCACCCGGTAGGAGCGGATGAGCATCAGCGCGCGGATGCTGTCCAGCACGGCGCGGCGGGTTTCCTCGGGGTCGGTCGAGCGCTGGGGGGCCGGCGCGCCTTTGGCGGCGGGCTTCACATCCTCGACCGGGGCGAAGCCGCCACGCGGGCGCGGCGCCCAGGAGGCGCCCATCGCATCCGTCAGGACGGCGCGGGAATCATCGTTCAGCGCGGCGAAAAGCTCGGCGAAGGATGCGTCCACCGAGCCTGGATTCTCGACCCATCGCGCATAGGTATCAGCGAGATAGGCGGCATTGGCCCCGTTCATCGCGCTTGCGAGGATGTCCACTCCGGCCATTCTTTTTCCACGGGCGCGTCTTGCGGCGGCCCGGCCCTTTCGTGTTCACGGCGATCCTGCTTCAGCCCGACGCTGCGCGGATTCCCGCGAACATAGACCTAAGGCCGGGCCAGGGGCAGCCCCTCGCCGCATGGGAGCGTTGAGGAAAATCGCCCCCTGGAGGAACAAAATTGCCGCAAAAAAGGCCGGGCTCGCTGCCCGGCCTTCTTGCGTCCATTGGGGCGGGTCAGCCCTTCAGCGCGCGAACCATGGTCGAACCCAGGCTCGCCGGGGTGTCGGCGATGTGGATACCGGCCTCGGCCATGGCCGTCATCTTCGCTTCGGCCGTGTCCCGGCCGCCCGAAATCACCGCGCCCGCATGGCCCATGCGGCGGCCCGGAGGGGCCGTGGCGCCAGCGATGAAGCCCACCACCGGCTTGTTCGGCTTGCCCGGCCCGAAATTCTCGGATTTCAGGAATTCCGCGGCCTGGATCTCGGACTGGCCGCCGATCTCGCCGATCATGATGATGGACTTGGTCTCGTCATCGGCCAGGAACAGCTCCAGCACGTCAATGAAGTCCATGCCCTTCACCGGATCGCCGCCGATGCCCACGCAACTGGACTGGCCGAGGCCGGCCGCCGTGGTCTGCGCCACCGCCTCATAGGTCAGCGTGCCGGAGCGCGAGACGATGCCCACCGAACCGCGGCGGTGGATGTGGCCCGGCATGATGCCGATCTTGCAGGCATCGGGCGTGATCACGCCCGGGCAGTTCGGCCCGATCAGGATGGAGGAGGAGCCATCCAGCGCGCGCTTCACCCGCACCATGTCGAGCACGGGGATGCCCTCGGTGATGCAGATGATCAGCGGCATCTCGGCATCAATGGCTTCCAGGATGGAATCCGCCGCAAAGGCCGCCGGCACATAGATGACGGAAGCGTTGGCGTTCGTCGCTTCCTTGCACTCGGCCACCGTGTTGAAGACCGGCAGATTCAGCGTGGGGTGCATGGTGCCGCCCTTGCCCGGCGTCACGCCGCCCACATAGGTGGAGCCATAGGCAATGCCCTGGCTGGCATGGAAGGTGCCCTGCGCGCCGGTGAAGCCCTGCGTCATCACGCGGGTGTTCTTGTCAACGAGAATGGCCATGGCTCAGGCCCCCTTAACGGCCGCAACGGCCTTTTGCGCCGCATCGGCAAGGTTGTCGGCCGCGATGATCGCAAGCCCCGATTCCGCCAGGATCTTCTTGCCCAGCTCCACATTCGTGCCCTCAAGCCGGACCACCAGCGGCACCTTCAGGTCCAGGTTCTTGGACGCCTCGACGATGCCGGTCGCGATCATGTCGCACTTGGCGATGCCGCCGAAGATGTTGACCAGGATGGCCTTCACATTCACGTCCGAGGTGATGATGCGGAAGGCTTCCGTCACGCGCGCTGAATCCGCGGTGCCGCCGACATCGAGGAAGTTCGCCGGCGAGGAGCCGTAGAGCTTGATGATGTCCATGGTCGCCATGGCCAGGCCCGCGCCATTCACCATGCAGCCGATCTCGCCATCCAGCGCCACATAGTTCAAATCGTGGTTGGTGGCGTCCAGTTCCTTGGGGTCCATCTCGCTGTCATCGCGCAGCGCTTCCAGGTCCTTGTGGCGGAACAGCGCGCTGTCATCGAAGCTCACCTTGGCGTCAAGTGCGACCACATCGCCGGCCTTGGTGACGACCAGCGGGTTGATCTCGACGATGGCGCAATCGAGTTCCAGGAACGCCTTGTACATGGCCTCCACGAACTTCACGAAGCTGCCAACCTGCTTGCCTTCAAGCCCCAGGCCAAAGGCCAGCTTGCGGCCATGGAAGCCCGAAATGCCCGAGGCCGGGTCAATCGCCACCTTCATGATCTTCTCGGGGTGGTTCTCGGCCACCTCCTCGATCTCCATGCCGCCCTCGGTGGAGGCCATGATGACGACGCGCGAGCTGTCGCGGTCCACCAGCAGCGAGAGATACAGCTCGCGCGCGATGTCGCAGCCGGCTTCCACATAGACGCGGCTGACCAGCTTGCCCTCGGCCCCGGTCTGCTTGGTGACGAGCGTGGAGCCGATCATCGCCGCGGCGGCGGCGCGCGCCTCCTCAGGCGACTTGGCGAGGCGGACGCCGCCCTTGCCGTCGGGGTCATTGGTGAAGCGGCCGGCGCCGCGGCCACCGGCATGGATCTGGCTTTTCACGACGTAGATCGGGCCCGGCAGCTTCTTCGCAGCCGCCTCGGCCTCATCGCCATTCCAGGCCACATAGCCTTCGAGGACGGCCACGCCGTAGCGGCGCAGCAGCTCCTTCGCCTGGTATTCGTGGATGTTCATGCTCGGGTGTTCCTCGGGGTCAGCTCAAAATTCCAGTGGCGAGTGCGCGCGACCAGTCTTCCCGGCCGTGGCGCGCCGCCTCGGACGCGGCAGCGTGCCAGTCATAATCCATTGCGTGGAAATTGACACGCCAGTTGCCGCCACGCCGCTCCAGCAGCGTCCAGCGCGCATGCTGCGTGCCCGCCTGCATCACATGGGGGAAGGGCGTGGTGTCGGCATAGGCCGGCTGCCCGACCGAGCCGGGATTCACCACCAGCCGCCCATCGGGCAACAGCATGGCATGGGCGCGATGGGTATGGGCGGCCAGCACCAGGCTCTCTCCGGCGGATTTGGGGAGCATGGCCGCCGCCTCGGCCGGCACGCGCTCGCGGATGCCGTGGCCGGTGGATTCATGCATCAGGTAGGTCAGGTCGTTCTCGGGCAGGGCGTGCATCGCCAAAATGCCCTCGCCGCGCCAGACCACCAGCAGGGCGCCGAGCGCTGCGGAGAGGCGCGCATGGGCAAAGGCGTCCACGGTGCCGAGCTTCTCGGGCGGGCGGTTCGCCATCCAGCGGTCATGAGTGCCGCGCGGCGCGATGGCGCCGCTCGCGGCCAGCATCTCGATGGGCTCCGCCGGCCAGAGTGGCCCCGAGACCGCATCGCCCCACCCGATCAGCAGATCGGGCGAGGCGGTTGCCGTGCACATCAGCGATGACGGCAACCCGCATTCCTCAGACGCCGAGCGCCTTGAAGTCCTCGACCAGCTTCTTCACCGCGTCGCAGGACTTGGCGAAGGCGACCTTCTCCTCCGGCAGGAACTCGACCTCGACGATCTTCTCCACGCCGCCCGCGCCGATCACGACCGGCACGCCCACATAGAAATCGGTCATGCCATATTCGCCGTTCAGCATCACGGCGCAGGGCAGGACGCGCTTCTTGTCCTTCAGGTAGCTCTCGGCCATGGCCACGGCGGAAGCCGCGGGCGCGTAGAAGGCCGAGCCGCGCTCCAGCAGCTTCACGATCTCGCCGCCGCCATTGGCCGTGCGGTTCACGATGGCGTCGATGCGCTCCTGCGTGGTCCAGCCCATCTTGATGAGGTCGGGCACCGGGATGCCGGCGACGGTGGAGTAGCGCGTCAGCGGTACCATGGTGTCGCCATGACCGCCCAGCACAAAGGCGGTCACGTCCTCGACCGAAACCTTGAACTCCTCGGCGAGAAACAGGCGGAAGCGCGCGCTGTCCAGCACGCCGGCCATGCCGACCACCATATGCGGCGGCAGGCCAGACTTCTGTTGCAGCGCCCAGACCATGACGTCGAGCGGGTTGGTGATGCAGATGACGAAGGCGTTGGGGGCGTAGGTCTTGATGCCCTCGGCGACGGTCGCCATCACGCCGGCATTCTTGGTGAGCAGGTCGTCGCGGCTCATGCCAGGCATGCGGGGGAAGCCGGCGGTCACGATGATGACATCCGCACCCGCGATCGCCGCATAGTCGCTGCCGCCGCTCAGCGCGCAGTCGAAGCCGTCCACCGGGCTGGACTGCGCGATGTCCAGCGCCTTGCCGGCCGCGACGCCGCCGAAGACGTCGAAGAGCACGACGTCGCCCAGTTCCTTCAGGCCGATGAGGTGAGCGAGAGTGCCGCCGATATTGCCGGCGCCGATGAGGGCGATCTTATTGCGGGCCATTTGAGTTTCCTTTGCCTTCCCAAGCCGGCGGACAGTTACCGCGTCGCAGCATCCTTGGAAATACCCGCAACGATCCGGCGCGGAATCGGCGGCGTCTATCGGCAGCATCGCCGCTGCCTGATTGAAAACCGGGCTTCGGTCGCTCTAAAAATCCTCCCGTGACAACACCGGGATGGAGAGCCCCATGATCCGCACCTTGCCCCTGGCCAGCCTGGGAATGGCCCTGCTGACAGCGATGCCCGCCTCGGCCCAGGTTGGTTCGGGTGCATGCGAGCCGCATCGCGCCAATGAGGTGCGCTGCGCCGTCCGTATTAATATCCCGGGCGGCAATCGCGTCTATCAGGTGATGATCAATGCAAACCGCGCGACCGGCGAGGCGCGCATGGTGACGGACACCTACATCAGCACCTGCGGCACGGCCGGGGAACTGGTCGGGCGCAGCAACATCGCCAATTCAGGAACGAGCCGCGTCGCCACCTTCGCCAATGAGCGGAGCCAGGCGGCAATGGTGGCGCAAAGCCTGGCCGGCGTCTGCGTGGAAGTCTTCTTGCTCAATTGCACCCAGGCAGGGCAGCCGGCGAATTGCCAGCGGGTGATCAACCTGGGCGCGAGCCGGATCGAAATCCGGTGATGTCAGCCTGGCGGTCGCGCCCCTCAGAGCGGGACGCAGCGCGTGATGTCGCTATGACCAATCGCCATGGTGGCGATGGTGCCATCCGGGCAACCCGCCTGGCTCATCGCCGCCGGGGCGAGGCCGCCGGTCCAGCGCATGGCGACCGTGCGTGTCGCCGCAGGTGCGCAGTTGCGGCGCCCATTGCGGGTGGTGCAGGTCGCAACTGCCGTCTGGCGCAGGCCTCGGGTCGGCAAGGCCGCCTGGCGGGCATAGGGAACCGCCGCCGCGTGGCGCGACTGGCTGGTGCGGCTGGAAGTCGTGGCCCGCGGGGCAAGGGCCTGGCGCGGCGCAGCGGCCGTGGCGCGGCGGCCGGTCTGGATGGGTGGGGTGGCGCGCGTTGCTACTGGGCGCGTCGCAGCCGTGCTGCGGGCGGAGGTGGAGGATTGAGCGGAACTACGCGCATCCGTACGGGCCGAAGCCTCTTGCGGCATGAAAGCAAGGCTCAGGCATAGGCCAAGCAAGCCACCGATCAATGAGCGCATGAAACCCCCGTTTCCGTATCAGATGTTACGCCGTATTACGTTAGGGGAGATGAGGCAAGCCCAAATACTCCTGGCTTTGCATTTCCATGAGACGTGATGCGGTTCTTTCGAACATCGCGGCATTGTCGCCCCGCTCATAAAGCTCGTCCGGCCCGGCCTCCGCCGAGGCGACCAGCTTGCAGCGATGCTCATACAAGGCGTCCACCAGGGTGATGAAACGCCGGGCCCGGTCGAAGTTCTCGGGCCCCAGACGCGGGATGCCATCCAGCACCAGTGTGTGGAAATGCGTGGCGATGGCCAGGTAGTCGGCGGGGCCGAGCGCGCGGCCGCAGATCTCCTCGAATTCCAGCCGCGCCACGCCGCGCGCCGCCTGGGCGATCGGCACCGGATGGCCCAGCACCTGCAGGCTGGTGGGCGCGCCATGGGCGGCGCCGGTCAATTCCAGGAACGCCGCATCCAGCGCGCGCTCCGCACGCCCATCCATCGGATGGTGCCAGGTGGGCATGCCGCGAATGCGCTCGCGCCGGTAATCCTGCGCGGATTCCAGGTGCAGCACCTCCACGCGGGACTGGATGAGCGCGATGAAGGGCAGGAAGGCGTCCCGCCCCGGCTTGCCCTTGAACAGATCCTGCGGCGCAGTGTTGCTGGTGGCGACGACGACGACGCCACGGGCGAAAAGCGCCTCGAACAACCGGCCCAGGATCATGGCATCAGTGATGTCATGCACCTGGAACTCGTCGAAGCAGAGCAGCGAGGCCTCGCCCGCGATCATTTGGGCCAAAGGGGGAATCGGATCATCCGCGCCGGGATGGGCCTGCTTCCAGCGATGGATGCGCTGATGCGCCTCCTGCATGAAGGCGTGGAAATGAATGCGGCGCTTGCGCGGGACCTCGGCCGTCTCAAAGAACAAATCCATCAACATGGATTTGCCGCGGCCCACGGCACCCACCAGATACAGCCCCTCGGGCGTGCCGGGGGGTGCGGCCAGGTCGCCCGATCCCCGTTTGGCGCCAAACAGCCGGCCCAGCAGACCGCGCGGCGCGGGCTGCGTCGGCTGCGGATCATAGCCGCGCAGGATGCGCCAGAGGTTTTGCAGCGTCTCGGCCGCATGCGCCTGGGCCGGATCGGCCTGGAGGGCGCCCTCGGCCACGCGGGCGCGGTAAGCCGGAAGCGGGCCTTGATTGAGGGGGGACATCGAATTCATGGACCATTCCGATAGACCCGCCCGCCCGATTGCTCAACCGGGAGCAGGGCGTGATTCAGGCCCGAACGGTCAGGAAAATTCCCGGTAGCGGAAGCCCGTCTCGCCCGCCTCGGCCAGGGCTTCGGCCAGCAGGCCATGATGCGGCGAGAGCGCGCAGGCGGGATCGGTACTCGCGGCCTCGCCAGTCAGGGCAAAGGCCTGGCAACGGCAGCCGCCCCAGTCGCGCTCGGCATGCTCGCAGCCCTGGCAGGGCTTGGGCATCCAGTCCGTGCCGCGAAATGCGTTGAAGGCCGGGCTCTCGGCCCAGGCCTCGGCCAGCGAAGTCTGGCGCAGATTGGGAAAGACCATGCCCGTGATGGATTCCGCCGCATGGCAAGGCAGGATGTTGCCGGCCGGCGAAACCCCCAGGAAGCGCCGACCCCAACCGCCCATGCAGGCCTTGGGCCTGGCGGCGTGGTAATCGGGCACCACATAATCAATCACCAGCCGGCCGCGATGCGCGATGCGCGCCGCATCCACGATGCCCGTCGCCTCATCCAGTTGCGCCCGCGTCGGCAGCAGTGCCGCGCGATTGGCCAGCGCCCAGCCATAATACTGCACATGCGCGACTTCGAGGCGCGACGCGCCCCATTCCAACGCGATCTCGATCAGCTGCGGCAGGTTGTGCAGGTTCTGCCGGTGCACCACTGCGTTGAGTGTAAGCGGCAGCCCGGCCTGCTTCACCAGCGCCGCCGCCGCCCGCTTCCTGGCCTGCGCGCCCTTCAGCCCGCCAATGCGCTCGGCCCCCACCTCCTCCGCGTCCTGCACGGAGAGTTGCACGTGATCAAGTCCCGCCTCCACCAGCCGGGCCATCAATGTGGCATCCAGCAACACGCCGGCGGTGATGAGGTTGGTGTAGAGGCCTGCGGCCCGTGCGCTGGCCACAATCTCCACAATGTCCCGCCGCACCGTCGGCTCGCCGCCCGAGAGGTGGATTTGCAGACAGCCCAGGTCCGCCGCCTCCTGGAACACCCGCGCCCATTCCGCCGTGGTGAGCTCCGCGCTGGCGCGGGTCAGTTGCGTCGGATTGGAGCAATAGGGACAGCGCAGCGGGCAGCGATGCGTGAGCTCGGCCAGCAGGGCGAGGGGAGCGTCAACCATCAATCAGGACGCCGCGCGCCTGGAGGTCATCCAGCATCACCCGCACATCGGCGGCGATCACCTCGGCAGGGGCCGCGAATTTCTCGGCGAGCGCCGCGACGATGGCGGCCTCATCCCGCACGCCATCCACCAGATTCAGCACTTCGAGCGCGATCTCGTCGGGAATGAACATGAGCTCGGGTGCCATGATGATCCAGCGGCCGCGCGCCTTGTCCTCATGGAGGCGAACGCCGGGGGCGAAGCGCGGCGGGCCGCTCATATGCGGAAAGCGCCGGGGGGCACCAGGCGCGGCTCCACATAGGCCAGATGCAGCGCATCGAGTTGCGCCCAGAGCAGGTCGCATTTGAAACGCAGCGCGGCCAGGCACTGATCCTGCTTCTCACGCGTGTCAGCATGCTGCTTCACATAGGCCAGCGCGAAATCCACATCCTGCGGCGCCTGGGTGAGGCGCGGCTTGAAATAGGCCAGCGTCTCCTCGCTCACGAAATCATAGTTCCGCAGCATGCCTGCCACGCGCTGCTGGATGATGTTGGTGGAGAACATCTCGGTCAGCGAGGAGGCCACGGCCTCCAGCACGCTGCGCTCGCGCACGAAATGCACATAGGCATCCACGGCGAAGCGGGTGGCGGGCAGCAACCCCGCGAGCGAGGTCACATAGTCGCGATCCAGGCCCAGGCCATCGGTCAGCGCCAGCCAGCGCTCCACGCCGCCGATCTGGCTGGCATCGCCGTCATGATCCTCGATGCGGCGGCGCCATTCGCGGCGCAGGCCCGTGGTGGGCAGCCGCGCGAGCAGCGAGGCGTCCTTCGCCGGGATATTGGCCTGGTAATAGTAGCGATTCAGCGCCCAGGCCTGGACCTGGCCCTTGCTGAGCTTGCCATTATGCAGCAGGTGATGGAACGGATGCAGAATGTGATACCGCTCGGCGCCGATCCCGCGCAAAGCCGCCTCGAAGGCATCTTCTGTCATCAGGCTCATAGCGTCATCTCCATGCCGTCCTCAGCCACGTCCCAGCCGGCAGCGGTCAGCGCCGCGCGCTCGGGGCTGTCATCCAGCAAGGCGGGGTTGGTGTTGTTGATATGGATGAAGACGCGCCGGGCCACGCCCAGGGGTGCGAAGGCCGCAACGGTCTCGGTCATCGGCATATGGCCCATGCGGCGGCCGGTCTTGGGGCCAGCGCCGGCCGTGATCATCTCGTCATCGCGGTAGAGCGTGCCGTCGAACAGCACGCAAGCCGCGCCCCTGAGCCGCGCCTCCAGGGCCGGCGTCATCATCGCGCAGCCGGGGATGTAATGCAGCGCGGCGCCGCCCGCCGAGATCGCAAGGCCCACCGCCTCGCCATTCCCGGCCAGGCCGGGGTCGCCCGCGCCCTCGGCGAAGAGCGGCACCTTGCCGGGGACGGCATAGGCCTCGATGGTCAGGCCGAGCGGCCGCCCCTGCCCGTCCAGCGGCGCGAAGCCCTGGTCGAGGGGCATGACCTCGCGCGTCACGAATTCCGGGTTCAGCGCGCCAAAGATCGGGTTATCCGCCAGCACGGCCAGGCTCTGGGGCGCGCCATAAAGGCGGAAGGGCTGGCGTTCCCGCAGATTGAGCAGGCCGGCTATCGTATCCACCTCAGCCCCGGTCAGCGCCACGGCGGCGATGGGCGAATTGCGGAGTGGAGAAGCGCGCGGATGCAAGGCGGGCGTGGCCGCGATCTGCGCGCGAAGGTCGGGCGAGGCATTGACCAGCAACCAGCGCTCGCCATCCGCGCTGAGCGCGAGGGAGGCCTGGCTGCGGGGTTTGGCCGCAGGGTCGCCGGCCCGTGCCCGCTGGCAGCCGGGGCCAGCGGAATTCCATTGCGGGAAGCCGCCACCGGCCCCCGCGCCCAGCACGATCGCGCGCAACATGAAAAGGGCCCGGGCCAACCGCCCGGGCCGCAGCCTCAGCCGATTTCGGCGCAGGCGTAGCTGTTGATCTCAAGCGCGAGCGAGACAACCGTGATGCAAGGGGTCTTCCAGGCCATGAGGATATTCCTTCCCGAATTTTGACCGGCCCAGCGCCGGCAACAGGATCATGGCGGTTGTGACCGTATCGATCAAGCGGGATGATCTGGAACGCCGCCGCCGGCTTTGCTGGACGCGCCCAGGCCCAGGCCGTAAATCCCCCCCTTGTTCTGACGGAGAAGTTCCATGGCCTACAAACTCGCCGTCGTCGGCGCCACGGGTGCGGTCGGGCGCGAAATCCTGAAGATCCTGGCCGAGCGGAATTTCCCGGTGAGCGAGGTCTTCGCCCTCGCCTCGCCGCGCTCCACCGGCCAGAATGTGAGCTTCGGCGACAAGACCGTGCTCAAGATCAAGAACCTGGAAACCTTCGATTTCACGGGCGTGGATCTCGCGCTGTTCAGCCCCGGCGCCGCCATCTCGGCCATCCATGCGCCGCGCGCGGCCGCCCAGGGCTGCGTCGTGATTGACAACACCAGCCAGTTCCGCATGGAGCCCGACGTGCCGCTAGTGGTGCCGGAGGTGAACCCCCAGGCGCTGGCCCGCTTCCGCAAGCGCGGCATCATCGCCAACCCGAATTGCAGCACCATCCAGATGGTGGTGGCGCTCAAGCCCCTGCATGACCTGGTGCGTATCAAGCGCGTCGTGGTCTCGACCTACCAATCCGTCTCGGGCGCCGGCAAGGAAGGCATGGACGAGCTCTTCAACCAGACCAAGGGCAGTTTCGTGCACGACATGCCGACCATGGAGCAGTTCACCAAGCCGATCTCCTTCAACGTCATCCCCCATATCGACAAGTTCATGGAGGATGGCGCGACCAGGGAGGAGTGGAAGATGGCGACCGAGACGCGCAAGATCCTCGACCCCGACATCCAGGTCTTCGCCACCTGCGTCCGCGTCCCGGTCTTCATCGGCCATGCGGAATCCGTGAATGTGGAATTCGAAGGCCCGATCACGGTGGCCGAGGCGCGGGCCGCGCTGAACAAGGCCCCCGGCGTGCAGTTATTCGATAAGCGCGAGGACGCCGGATACATCACGCCCCTGGATTCGGCGGGCGAGGACGAGGTCTTCGTCTCGCGCCTGCGGAAGGACCCGACCGTGCCGCATGGCCTGGCCTTCTGGTGCGTGGCCGACAACCTTCGCAAGGGTGCCGCGCTCAACGCCATCCAGATCGCCGAGGAAATGCATCGCCAGGGGCTGCTGGTCCGCCAGCCGGCCTGAACATCGAGCCGGGGAAAGCAGGGCCCCGGCGCGGCTTGGCTGGCCAGGCGCGACCGGCCCGCAGGATCAGTGCTCAACCAATTCGGCGGCGCCCGCAACCAGCCAGCAGCCTGAAGGGCTGAGCCTGGTCGTCATCACTGGCGGTTGCCCGGCCTCCCGCCGGGCCGGATGGAGGTTGGGCGCATGGCGCCCCGCTTCGCTGAGCCTTGCCGTGTCGTGTCGTGGAACGCTCCCGCAAACCGACCACTTCGGAAGGCTGCCTTGCGCCCGCGAACTAGGATCAAAATCCTTTTTTGCTTGCAAATTAGAACAAAATAAGAACATATGATCCTCCATGCTCGGAGGTTCCCCCTTGCCCAGCTTCCTCATCACCCCCCTCACCATCCTTCTCACCGGCCTCTCAGCCGTTGCCGTGCTGCTGGCCGCCCAGCTCGCCGGGCTTGGCTTCGGGGCGCTGAATGCCGCGCCCGCCAGCCTCGCCGCCGTGCTGGTCTTTGCCGTGGGCATGGGCTTCGCAGGCTTTCTCTGGTGGCTCGCCTCGCGATGCTTCACCCTGCTCAGGGACCCCGCAACCACGCCCGAGCAGATGGCCGCCCTGCGCGACCTGCCGCTGGCCCTGCCCGAGGGCACGGTGCGGGCGCTGCTGGCGCTCATCGTGGGCGTGATCGGCCTGCCGCTGCTGCTGTTCAGCCAGAGCCTCGCCCTGAACGATGCCATTGCCGGCTATGTGAACGGCATCATCGCCGGCGTCTTCGGCTATTATTTCGGCGCGCGCTCCACCGGCCCCGACGCCCAGGCCGCGCGCCGCCTGGGCGATGCGCTGGAGGGCCAGACCCGCGCCAATGATGCGCTGCGCCAGAGTGAGGCCGCCGCGCGCGAAGCCGCCGCCCAGGCCGCCCAACCCGCGCTCGCCGCGGAGGCCATGGCCCGCCTGGAACGACAGCTGGGCGTGGCGCGGCTGCTGGTGCGGCGCATTGGTCCTGCCTTGCCGGCCGGGCTGATCCCGCCCCAGGCCGAGGCCCTGCTCACCCAGGCGGAACAGGCGCTGGCCACCGCCCGCAGCCTGCCCGATCTCAGCGCCCTGCAAGCCGCGACCGCCGCGCTCACGGGTCGGGATGGGCCGCTTCCCGCCCTGCTTCGCCTCGCCGCCCCGCTGCTGCCCGCCGCTGCCGGTGGGCCGCTGGCGGGGCTGGCCCTGCTGCTCGGCCTGGGCTGGAATCTCGGCGCCGCCGCCTGGCGCCGCTTCCGCGCGCGGCTGCTGGACGCCCCGCATGACCCCACGCTGTTCGAACCCGGCGCCATCACCCCCGCCTCGGCCGAATTGCGTCTGGCTTCGGCGCCCATCTTCGCGCGGGTTTTCACCCCCCGCCTGGCCGAGCCGGGCTTCCTGGCCAAGCTGCTCGACGCCTGCCTGCGGCCCGACGCGGCGGAGCTTCTTTGGGCGCGCTTCCCCGGCTTCGCCAATCCGGCCGAGGCGGCTGAGGGTTTGGCCGAATTCCGGCACGCGCTGCTCGATGAACGCGTCACGGCCGATCTCTCGCCCGAGTTCGTGGCCCGCGTGGCCGAAACCCTCGGCCAGCGCGGCGCCAGCCCGACGCTGCCCCAGGACGGCCCGGAAGAAGCGCGCGCCGCGCTGCACGCCCTCACCCTCCTCCTGGCCGAGCTGCGCGAGAGCCGCACCGACCCCGCCCCCATCCTGCGGGAGCTGGCGGCATGAGGGCCGCGCTGCTCCTGCTGCTCGCCGGCTGCACGCCCATGGCCGCGATGCTGGACCCGCCCCTGGCCCAGCTCGCCCGCTGGGAGCATGCGGCGCCGGCGGCGATCGCAGCCGAGCCCGTGGCCTGCACGCCCGGCCATACCGCCTGCGCCCGGCTGCATGCCCGCCGCGCCGAAGCCTGCATGGGCCTCGCCATGGCGAGCCGCGCCCCCGGCGCCGCCTGCCCCGCCACGCGGGAGCATCTGCCCTGCGCGGCCGAGAGCTACACCGCCGCCCGCGCGCTGACGCCCAGCCCGGCCCTGGCGGCGGGCGAGGCGCAGGCCCGGCTGTGCCTCGCCGAAGGACTGCCACCGACTGACGCCGCGCGCGAAGCGGCGCTGGCCGGCCCCGCCATCGCCGCCGCCCCGCCTCAGCGCGCGGCCTTGCTTGAGATCGGAAG
>CAMTUX010000008.1:0-48842 GCA_947084995.1 uncultured Roseococcus sp. | reverse complement strand
GCGCTAGAGCATCATCCGATCAAACGGAATCGTTTGACCGGATAAAGATGCTCGTGATTCAATGATCTGGAGCTTTTTCCGTGAGCCCTTTCGAACGGAAAAAGCTCTAGACCATGATGCGTTCGCTTGCGCTCACTTTCATGGTCTCGCCTCTGCTGAGATCGGGATTCAACGTTTTCGGCGATTCCGCCTCAACGCATCCCGCTCTATCGCTCCTTCGGCTCCCTGTCCTGCCTGGCGCGCGCATCGGTGCGGGCCAGCGGGAAGGCGGCGATGCTGCGATCGGCCAGGCCGGGCAGCACATCCAGGATGCGGCGCCAATTCGCGGGCTCGCCAGTGTGGCAGGCTTCCTCTAGCGCGTGGGCGGCATCGCGCAGGGCAATGGCGCCGAAGGTGGCGGCGGCGGCCTTCAGGCTATGCGCCTCATCCTCGATCCGGATCGGGTCGGTGAGGGCGTGCATGCGGCGCACGCGCTCCTTTGTCTCGGCGGTGAAGACGTTGATCAGGCGCGGCAGGCGGCCCGGGCCGACGGCGGCGCGCAATTCCTCCAGCGTCTCGCGGTCGAGCAGGGGGGCGATGGCGCCGGGCTCCGCCTCCGGGATCGCCACGCGCGGGCGGCGGGGGCGGGCATCGAGCACGCGCCGAACGGCGGCAAGAAGCTCGGTCTTGCCGAGCGGCTTGGGCAGGTGCCCATCCATGCCGGCGGCGGTGCAGCGCTCGGAATCGCCGGGCATCACGCTGGCCGTTATGGCAATGATCGGCACGCGGCCGCGGGCCCCCGGCACGGCGCGGATGGCGCGCGTGGCCGCATAGCCATCCATCAGCGGCATGCGGATATCCATCAGGATCAGGTCGTAATCCGAGGATTCGGCGGCGGCGGCGGCCTCGGCCCCGTCACGCGCCAATTCGACCGTGTAGCCCGCCTTGCGGAGAATGGCGGCGGCGACGAGTTGGTTCGCCTTGCCATCCTCGGCCAGCAGGATGCGGCCATGCGCGCCGGCCAGCGGCTGCAGCAGCACGGGTTGCGCCGCGATGCGGGGGGGCGGGGTGCCCGATTCCGGCACATGCGCCAGGGGCAGGTCAAAGAAGAAGGTGCTGCCGCGCCCCGGCGTGCTGTCCACCGCGATCTGCCCACCCATCAGCGCGACCAGCCGTTTGCAGATGGCGAGCCCGAGGCCTGAGCCGATCTGCTCCCCGGCGGGGTCGGCCTGGGCGAAGCGGGTGAACAGGCTCTGGCGCAGCCGGGGCGGGATGCCGATGCCGGTATCGGTGACGGCGAAGCCCACATGGCCATCCGGCAGGGCCGCGATCCGCAGTTCCACGCTGCCGCGATGGGTGAATTTCACCGCATTGTCGGTGAGGTTGATCAGCACCTGGCGGATGCGGCTGGGGTCACCGATCAACTGGCCGGGCAGTTGGTGGTCCAGGCTGGCGGAGAACTCGATGCCCTTTTCGGCGGCGGCGGGGGCCAGCAGGTCCAGCACGTCCTTGACGATATCGGCGAGCGAGAAGGGATCGGCATGGATGCCGAGCTTGCCGGCCTCGATGCGGCTGAGGTCCAGCAATTCATTGACGGTGTGCAGCAGGGTGGCGCCGCAGCGCTGCGCCGTCTCGGCATAAGCGCGCTGCTCGGCGTCCAGCGTCGTGTCGAGCAGGAGGGAGAGCGTGCCCATGACACCGTGCAGCGGCGTGCGGACCTCATGCGACATGAATGCCAGGAAGTCGCTTTTTTCCTGGTTGGCGCGCTCAGTCGCGCGGCGGGCCTTGGCGGCCGCCTGTTCGGCGCGCTTGCGGGCGGTGACATCGTGCTGGATGCCGATATAGGCGAGCAGGCTGCCATCCTCGCCCAGCACCGGGGCCATCCGCAGTTCGTTGACGAAGCGGCGGCCATTCTTGCGGTGGTTGGTGAACTCCAGCGTGATCGGCTTGGCGGCGGCGACGGCCAGGCGGAGTGTTTGCACCGATTCCCTCTCGGTGCCGCGCCCCTGGAGGAAGCGGCAATTCCGGCCGAGCACTTCCTCGGCCGGGTAGCCGGTCATCTTGGTGAAGGCGGGGTTGATGAAGACGAGGGGGCAATCTGGCAGGCTGGGGTCCGCCACGGTGATGCCCGTGGGGGCCGCCGCGATGGCCAGCGCCAGCACGCCGTTCAGCCCCGCGGCGGACATCGCGACATCCCCGCCTTCGAGATAGGCGTTGCCGCCCGCATCACGGATGATGCGAAGCTTTTCGAGGGGGGGCACCCTACTCGTCATAGGTGAGGAGAGTCTCGACGGGGACATCGAGGCGATTCCTTCCGCCCAGAAAGCTGAGCTCGATCATCGTGGCCACGGCGGGCACCACCGCGCCCGCCTGACGCAGCAGCCCAAGACCCGCCTGCATGGTTCCGCCGGTGGCCAGCAGGTCATCGAGCAGGATCACGCGCTGCCCGGGTGTGACGGCATCGGCCTGCATCTCGATGCGGTCCGTGCCGTATTCGAGGGCGTAGTCCAGGCCGACCGTGGCGCCTGGCAGCTTGCGCGGCTTGCGCAGCATGATGAAACCCAGGCCCAGCTCCAGCGCCAGGGGCGCGGCCAGCAGGAAGCCACGGCTCTCGATGCCTGCCAGGAGTTGCGGCTGGTAGGGCGTGATTCGCGCGGCCATGGCCGCCATCGCCGCCTTCCAGGCCGGGCCATGCCGCAGCAGGGTCGAGATATCGTAGAAAAGAATTCCCGGTTTCGGGAAATCTGGGATGCCCCGGATATGGCGCTTGAGTTCGTTTTCCGTCACGGGATTCTTTGCTGTGTTTTGAGCGAAGGGATGATTCGGGTGAAAACGGCACCGTGTTTGGCGCTGTGCTTCCCTCGAACAGCTTGAAGCCTAGTGCCTTCGGGCAATATTTAGCAAGCTTCTTGCCCGCTCCAGGGCGAAATAGCCAAAGGAGGCCATGTCGTTCCTATGTCACGAGGCAAGGTTGCGTTCCTGATCGGCGTAGTCGGATTTATCGTTTATATCGCGATTGTGGTGGCATTGGGAGATTTCGTCATCCAGAGACATTGGGCAATACAGTTGGTCTATTATGTAGTTTGCGGCATCATCTGGGTGATACCAGCGAAACGACTGATCCTATGGGGCGCAAGGGCGCCGAATTGATCGCCCCTGCCGCGCGTTTCGTGGCCGGGATTTGGGGCGAATGCTTGCAGAATCCGCCGCGGGAACCTGCTTCATATGCGAGGCATGGAAGTTGTTCCGCAGGAATACCAGCGGAACACGGGCGGCCCTGAGGGCGGTGGCGGGGGGGGCAGCCACCACCATGCCTCACACGCGGTGAGGCATATCGGGCAGGACGGAGACGCGCTGCGCCGCGGAGACGCAAAGGCCGCGCATGCTGCCGGCGCGAATGGCCTGCATATTAGACCATGATGCGTTCGCTTGCGCTCACTTTCATGGTCTCGCCACTGCTGAGAGCGGGATTCAACGTTTTCGGCGATTCCGCCCCCACGCCCACCGCGCCGCCGCCGCCAGGGCGGTTATCGATGACGAAGGATTGCCCGAGCAGCCGTTCCAGGCGTTCGGCCACGGGTCGCATCATGAGGTCCGAGGCCCCGCTCGGCGTGAAAGGGATGATGATCCGCACGGAGCGGTTGGGCCAGGCCGGTTGCGCCTGCACAAGGGCCGGGCTGGCCAGCAAGGGGGCGGCAAGCAATTGGCGGCGATTCATGGGCAAGCATCCTTGGGAGAGAGACGCCGCAGCCATGCAATCCGCCTGCCCCCCGCCTGTGGCGCCAAAAGCCAGGCCCGCTTCAGACCTCCGTCGTCTCGCCTTCCGTCAGGCGGAGCAGGGCGTCCATGTCCAGGATGCGGACCAATTGGTGCCCAGGCTCCCTGATCAGCTTCCGGCGCTTGAAGGCGGCGAAGCTGCGGCTCACGGTCTCCAGCGTCAGGCCCAGGAAATCGCCGATATCGCTGCGTGTCATTGGCATGGGCAATTCGGCGGGAAGGGGCCCGCGTTGCCGGTAGGCTTCGGCCAGGCCGAGCAGGAAGCTCGCCACCCGCGCCTCGGCCGATCGGCGGCCGACCGAGACGAGTTGATCCTGCGTGTTGGATAATTCGCGCAGGCAGAGATCGAGCATGCGGCGCTCCATCTGGGGATAGAGGCGCAGCAGCGCATCCAGCCTGCCACGCTCGATCCGGCAGAAATGCCCGTTCGTCAGGGTTTCGGCGTCGAAGGGATAGTTCCTGCCCGCGCCGTAACCCAGGATATCGCCGGCGAAGCGGAACCCCACCACCTGCTGCTTGCCGTCGGGCAGCAGGCGGGAGAGCTTCACCACCCCTTCCACGATGGAGTAGGCCCGCTGCGCGGGATCTCCCTCGCGGAAGATGATGCTTTTCGCCGCCAGGTGGTAGCGTTGCGAATCGGCGGCCATGTCATCCAGCGCCGACGCATCCAGCCCGTGGCAAAGCCCGGCCACGCGGCTGCCACAAGCGCCGCAAGGCTCTGCGGACAGGGCTTCGCGCGCCAGGGTATGAGTGGCGTCGAGCGGGTTCACAGCTTATCCTCTCTCTCAACTGAGGCATAGGATAAGCCTGACATTCTCCGAGTTGCAAGCTTGGTTCACACCCGGAATGTCAACCCGCCTGATTCAATCGCCCGTCATGGTGAAGGCGCCCGGATTGATCGTCACCGTGCCAGGCCCGGCGACCGCGACGGCGCTGGTAAGCGGCGACCAGGTCAGCGCATTGCCGCCGCTCGCCGCGTCGAACAGGCCAACATGCGAAAAGCTGCCGGCGGCGGCGGTGAAGGTGAAGCGCACCGCCTCAGCGTTCTGCTGCATGCCCGTGCCCGTGAAGGTCACGCGCTGGCGGGCATAGCCATTGCCCAGCGCCTCGCCGCTGATGCCCGTGGGGTCGCTGCCGCCCGTGCCCAGGCCGAGGAAGACGGCGCTGGGCAGGACCGGCGTGCGGCCGCACAGGGCGCGGGTGAGGATGTTCTTCGCGTGATCGGTGAGAGAGCTCATGGGGGAAATCCTTCTTGCTGGGGGTCAGATGTCGGTGGCGTTGGCGAAGCGCGAGGGCACGCCCTCGCTCTCCGGCTGCAGGCGGATGGCGCGGTAGAGGTCCTCGATCGCGAGGGTGTAGGGGTCCTCCATTGTCGCCTGCTCGAAGCGGAAGTTCAGGCGCTGCAGGGCGGATTTGCCGGCGCGGCGCGCCGCCTCGTCGTGGAAGCCGTGCAGCTGCGCCTCGACGATGCCGGCCACGCGGTCCACCTGCACATGCGTCAGGCGCCAGTATTCGGCGAAGGCGCCGGTGTCGTTGATCTCGATGGGGATGAGAAAAGCCATGGGATTCTCCTGTGCTCAGCTGGCGGTCGTGGCTTCGACATTGGCGAAGCGGGCCGAGTGGTTGATGGTGGTGGCGGCAGCGCCCGTGACGGTGACGGCAATGCCGCCATTGATCGTGTCCGCCGCGACATCGAGACGCCACGCGCTGCCGGTGCCGCTGCTGGCGGTGGGTGCGATGGCGGTGCCCGCACCTTCGTAGAGTGCGGTTGTCGCCACGCCATTGCCCCGCACCGCCGAGACATTGACCCGCCATGTGGCGGCGGCGTTGCTTCCCGTGGCCTTGGCAACGACGGTCAGAGTGCCGGAATAGGCGGCGAAGTTGGGCAGATTGATCGTGTTGGCGGCGCTGGGCGCGGCGTTGTCGGCAGTCAGCCGCGTGGCTGTGGCGTCTATGGTCTGGCGAAGCAGCGGATGCTCGCCGCATTGGGCGTCGCCATTATTCGCAATGCGGTTTGAGGCCCATGCCCCGCGCCCCAAGGCAACGCGCGTTGACGCAAACTGCCCTCCGGGAATCCACGAATGGCCCCCGCTTGCCGCGTTGGATTGCCCGCCCGAGATTGTGGCCGCGCCGCCGACCGCCGTGTTGGACACGCCACCAGCCACTGTGGAATGGGAGGCTGTGGCTTGATTTCCGCCGCCACCGCCCACGGTGGCACGGAAGGCGCTCGCCACATTGATGTCGCCGCCCGCTACGGTAGCCAAAGCGCCGCTTGCCGTGTTGTTCGCGCCGCCGCCCAACACGCTGTTCGCGCCACTCGCCACCTGGAGCGCAGCCGTGCGGGACTGCTGCCAGTCCACGGCATTCGCGCCGCGCGCATTGCCGCCCGAGACGGCCAGGTCAGGAAACTGCGCGATCAGCGCCCCGGTGCCCTTGGGCTGCATGACGGCCGAGATATTCGCGTCCGTGCCCTTTGCGCGCCAGCCGGTGCGGCTGGGCGCGCCGGTCACGCCGCCCACCACCTCGGGTCGGTTGACGGTGCTGGCGGGTGTTGTCACCTCCAGCCCATGCGCGCCGCTGGCCGCGCCCAGGCTTGCCGTCCCGCTGGCCATGCGGGCCAGTTCCGCCCCGGCCACGGAAATGCCCAGGCTGTCCGCCGCGGGCAGGAACAGCCCGGTGTCGTTCTGGGCGATGGAAAGGCCTGGCCGAGCCGCCTCGCCCGCCGGGGCCTGGACGCCGACCGAGCCATTGCTGCCGGCATTGAAGAGCGGGCCGATATTGGCGGCCTCCAGCAAGGGTTGGCTGCCCAGATTCACCCGGTTCGGCGTGCCGCTCGCCGCATTGGCGAGGTGAATGGCGGCCGCGCCATTGTTGCGAAGATTGAAGTTCACGCAGCGCAGCGCGCCGATATCCACGCGGTTTCCCTGGCCTTCGATGCGGATCGGGTTGTCCTCGGCATCGTCAATGCGAAGCGAGCCGATCTGCACGCGGCTGAGATTGGTGTTGACGTGGATCCCGATGGAGCCGGGCAGCGGCGCGCCGGCCGCGTTGAACAATTCGCATTGCACCGTCATGGCATCCACCTGGCCATCGGTGCCCGGCGCCTCGACCCAGATTCCGTGCCGCACGAAATCCGCATAGGCCTGGCCGATGCTGAATTTCTGCGTGTGGCCGGCGGCCGAGGATGTGAAGCGGAACATCGAGCGGTAGCCGAGCACGAAGGCCTGGTCCACGAAGACGCCATCGCAGCGGCGGAAGATCAGCGCGTCGCCATTGACCTGCTGCCAGCGCACCACGTTGATGTTGGCCGACCAGAAGGGCCAGAGATGCAGGTTCTGGATGCGGGAGGTGTCATACCCCTCGTCAATCTCGATGCCCGTGGTGAAGACCTGCCCGCGGATGCGGCGGAAATCGGTGCGGCCCGAATTGCGGACGAAGATGCCGCGATTGATCCCCGCGAGCATCACATTGTCGAAATCCACGCCACCCAGGCAATCCGTCACGCGGAACAGGTAGTCGTAGTTGGTCGGCGCCCAGGACGCATTGAGAAGCGCCGTATGATTCTGCCGGAAGGCGATGTCGCGCACCACGGAACCGCGGGAGGCGATGCCCGTGAAGGTGAAGGGCGTGAAGCCCGTGAGGTCCACCGTGAGCCAGGTGCCATCGCCCGGACCGCCGCCCTCGGTGAAGCCCGCGCCCTGCAAGCGGACCGAGTTGGTGTTGATGACGATGGCCGAGGCGATGCGATAGGTGCGCGGGCCGAACTGCACCACGCCGCCCGCCGTGCCAAGCGCGTTGATGGCGGCCTGGATGGCGGGCGCGTCATTGGTCGTGCCGTTGCCGACGGCGCCGAAATCGCGCACATCCACGCCGCGATCGGCCAGCACCGCGCGCCGCATCTGCGAGAGCGTGGCGCGCCGCGTGGCGGGCGTGGGGGATGTCTGCACGAAGGGCGTGAGGTCGGCATCCGCGACGCCGATGGCCGCGGGCAATTCACTGATCTTGAGATCGGGCATGGGGCTCCGTCCGGTCTGGGGGAAAGCGGGAGGCGGGGCTGGTGGCCCGCCCTGGGCGGAATGCGCGGCGCATCAGCCCTGCGAGATCGCCGCGCCATCCTCCTGCAGCAGCTTCGCGCCATCCTCGATCAGGATGAGGCGGAGATCGGGCAGGATGTTGAAGCTGCGCGAAGTGGCGACGACGCCGGTATCCAGCGCATCCTCCATGCGGATGCGGTAGCCCGTGCCGACGGGCGGCGTGGGCAGCGTGGCCGTCACATAGCCCTGGTCCACATTGACGGTCAGCGCGGGCGGGATGATCTGGTTCTGCGCGTTGCGGACGGTGATCACCACCTGCTGGATCGGCCCCACCACCTGCGCCTGCACCGGGATGGAGGTGCCGACGATGATGCCGGCCATCAGCGGCGCCAGGATGATGGTGGACACCACGGCGGTCGCCGATTGCACCATCCGCAGCGTCTGCGCGATGGAGCGCGTGAGCGCGATGGGCGTCACCGCGCCGTCGAGCACGACGCCCGGCCCCGTCGCGGCATTGCTGCGGACCGGCAGGATGGCCATGGCATCGGCCGACTGCACGATCATCACATCGCCAGCCCGGAGCATCGCGGCGGCGGGGCTGAAATAGCCGGCCGTGGTGATGGTGGCCTGGGGGTCGGGGCTGCGATAATGCCAGAGATTGAAGCGCGCGGTCTGGATCAGCGGCACGAGGTCGCTTGCGGTGAAGGGCATGGGCGTGCGTCTCCTAAGCCATGGGGCGGCAAGCCGCGCGGGTGGCGCGGATGCATCGGGAAAAGGGAGGAGGGGGTGCGGGCGGGGGCGCGAGACTGGACGCAATTCACCCCTTGGCCCGCTTTCCTTACTAGAACAAAAAAAGAACGTCAAGGAAAAAAAGCGGATATTGTGAAACCGCCCCGCCTGCGTCATAGGCTTTGAACCCCGAAGCGGAGTTCGCCCGATGCGCCGATTGCTGCTCACTTTGGCCTTGCTGCTCACCGGCCTGAATGCCCAGGCGCAGCAAGCCACGCTGAACATCTACAACTGGGCCGACTACATGGACCCCTATGCCATCGAGCGCTTCCAGCGCGAGACGGGCATCCGCGTCCGCTACGATGTCTATGACACGCTGGAGACGCTGGAAGGAAAATTATCCGCAGGCCGCTCGGGCTATGACATCGTGGTACCGACCAGCGAGCCCTCCTTCAACCGCCTGGTCCGCGCCGGCGCGTTGCTGCCGCTGGACCGTGCGCGGCTGCCCAACATCGCCAATCTCGACCCCGCGCTGATGGCGCGGATCGAAAGCGTGGACCCCGGCAACCGGCATGGCGTGATCTATCTCTGGGGCACGGTGGGCTTGGGCATGAATGCCGCGCGCATCCGCGAGCTGGCGCCCGATGCCCCCTTGGACAGCCTCGACCTGCTGCTCAACCCCGAGCATGCGCGCCGCATCGCGCGTTGCGGCATCGCGGTGATGGACAGCGCCGTGGATGTGCTGCCCTCCATCCTGCGGCATCTGGGGCGGCATCCGGATTCCGTGGCCGCCGCCGACCTGGAGGCGGCGCAGCGCGCGCTGCTGGCCATCCGGCCCTTCCTGCGCTCCATTCCCTCGCCGCCGGCCATCATCGATGCGCTGGCGGCGGGCGAGATCTGCCTCGCCTTCAGCTATTCGGGCGATGTCATTCAGGCGGCGGCGCGCGCGCGCGAGGCGCGGCGCATGCATGAGGTCAGCTACGTCATGCCGCGCGAGGGCGCGCAGCTCTGGTTCGACATGCTGGCCATCCCCGCCGATGCGCCCAATCCCGACGCCGCGCATGCCTTCATCAACTTCCTGCTGCAACCCGACGTGATGGCCGGCATCACCCGCCAGGTGCGCTACCCCAACGCCGTCCCGGCCTCGCGCGCGCTGCTTCCGCCCGAGGTCGCCAATGACCCGAGCGTGTTTCCGCCCGCCGAAGCGCTGGCGCTGAGCTTCGTCGCCGGCACGCCGGTCCAGGCGGGCGAAAGGGCGCGGGCGCGGCTCTGGGCGCGCTTCAAGGCGGGGCGGTGACGCTCCTTGCCATCGAGGGCGTCACCAAGCGCTTCGGCACCGCGCTGGCGCTGGATGCGCTCTCGCTGGAGATCGGCGCGGGCGAGTTCTTCGCGCTGCTGGGCGGCTCCGGCTCGGGCAAATCCACGCTGCTGCGGCTGATCGCGGGCTTTGAGCGCCCCGATGCCGGGCGGATACGGCTGCAAGGCCGCGACATCACGCGCCTGCCGCCGCCCGAGCGCGCCGTGGCGATGATGTTCCAATCCTACGCCCTGTTTCCCCACATGAATGTGCGCGAGAACATCGCCTATGGCCTGCGCCGCGCGGGCGAGCGCGACCCCCGCCCGCGCGTGGCGGAACTCGTCGCCCTGCTGGGGCTGGAGGGGCTGGAGGCGCGGCGGCCGCAGCAACTCTCTGGCGGGCAGCAGCAGCGCGTGGCGCTGGCGCGCGCGCTGGCCCGCCGCCCGCCTTTGGTGCTGCTGGACGAGCCGCTGGCCGCCCTGGATTCCGGCCTGCGCGAACGTACCGGCCTGGAGTTGCGCGCGCTGCAACGCCGCCTCGGCGCCAGCTTCGTGATGGTGACGCATGACCAGGCCGAGGCGCTGGCCCTGGCCGACCGCGTGGCGGTACTCGACCACGGCCGCATCGCGCAGGTCGCGGCCCCGCGCGACTTGTATGAGCGGCCGGCGACCCGTGCCGTGGCGCGCTTCCTGGGTGCGGCCAATGTGATAGAGGCCGGGCGCTTCGCGCTGCGCTCCGAAAGTGCGGCGCCCGCCTATGCGCTGCGGCCCGAGCGCATCCGCATCCTGCCCGCGCTGCCGGATGTGAACGCCACGCCCGCCCGGGTGACCGAAATCGCCTTTCGCGGCGGCGATGCGCTTGTGCTGGCCGATGCGGATGGGCAAAACCTGCGCCTCGTCCTGCCTGGCGGCGCGGCGCTGCCGGAGCCGGGTGCCGAGATCTTCCTGGGCTGGGACGCCGCTGCCCTGGCCCCGCTTTCCGCATGATTCGAAGCGGCGCCTGGCTGGCCCTGCTGCTGCTGGTCGCGGCGCCGCTGCTGGTGGTGCTGGGAATGGGTTTCGGCACCTCCTCACCCGGCGTGCCGCCCGTGATTCCGCCCATTGGCGCCACGGGCTGGCAGGGCAGTTTCGAGGCCTGGGGGCTGATCTTCGCCGACACCTACTACTTGGACGCGGCGCTGCGCTCGCTGCGCCTGGCCGCCATCACGGCGGGGCTGTGCCTGGTGCTGGGCTTTGGCATGGCGCTGGGCATCACCTCGGCCGCGCCGCGCTGGCAGGCACCGTTGCTGGCATTGGTGCTGCTGCCCTTCTGGTCCGGCTTCGTGCTGCGCCTGGCGGCCTGGGTGGGGCTGCTGCGCGATGGCGGCTGGCTCAATGCCACGCTGATCCAGGCGGGCCTCATCACCGAGCCGCTGCCGCTGCTCTACAGCGAGGGCGCGATGCTGCTGGGCATGGTGCATGGCTACCTGCCCTTTGCCATCCTGCCGATCACGGCCACGCTGGCACGGCGCGACCCGCGGCTGGAGGAAGCGGCGGCTGATCTCGGTGCCGGGCGCTGGACGGTCTTCGCCACCATCACCCTGCCGCTGGCCGCCCCCGCCGCCGCGGCGGCCTTCCTGCTGGTGTTCATTCCCGCCGCCGGCGAAGTGGTCATCCCCGAAGTGCTGGGCGCGCCGGATTCCGTCCTGTTCGGCCGCGCCATCTGGGGCGAGTTCTTCCAGACGCGCGACTGGCCGGCGGCGGCGGCGCTCTCCACCGCGCTGCTGGCGCTGTTGCTGGCTCCGATCGCGCTCTACCAGCGCCTCTCGGTGGCGCGATGAGGCGGTTCGCGCTGATCCTCGGCCTGGTGTTTCTCTGGGCGCCGATCGCCCTCATGGCGGCCTATGCCTTCTCGGGCAGCCGGGTTCCGTTCCAATGGGGTGGCTTCTCGCTGCGCTGGTTCGTGGCGCTTGCCGCCAATGAGCGGCTGCTGGAGGCCGCCTGGCTGTCGCTGCGCATTGGCGCCGCCGCCGCCACCCTGGCCACGCTGCTGGGCCTCGCCTTGGGCTGGGTGCTGGCCCGGCACGGGCGCTTCGCGGGGCGGTCCATCTTCGGCGTGCTGACCGGGGCGCCGCTGGTGCTGCCCGAGGTGGTGGTGGGCCTGGCGCTGCTGCTGCTGTTTGTCGGCCTCCAGGCGATGACCGGTTGGCCCACGCAGCGCGGCGCTGTCACGGTCTGGCTGGCGCATGCCTCGCTCGGCATGGCCTATGTGGCGGTGCTGGTGCAGGCGCGGCTGGCGGGGCTGGATCCTGCGCTGGAGGAAGCGGCGGCTGATCTCGGCGCACGGCCTTTCGTGGTCTTCACCACCATCACCCTGCCGCTCATCGCGCCCAGCCTGGCCGCCGGCTGGCTGCTCGCCTTTACCCTCTCGCTCGATGATGTGGTGTTGGCGAGCTTCGTCTCCGGCCCCGGCGCCACCACGCTGCCGGTTTACCTGTTCTCGCAGTTGCGCCTGGGCATGACGCCGGAGGCGAATGCGCTGGCCGTGGTGATGCTGGCCCTGGCCGGTGGTCTCGGCCTGCTGGTCTGGGCGCTTCGCCTCAGCCGTTGAGCAGGGCGTCAATCTCCGCCTGGGCAAGGTCCGCGGCAGTGGGGGCGGCGGTCACGGTCTGCATTTGCGTGCGGACCACGACCTTGCTCTCGGCCGACCGCGCCTGGCCAGGGAGGACGCGTTCGAGCATCGTCTCCACCTGCTGCAAATGCTGGATGGCGCGGCGGATGCGCTGGCCGGTCACGTCCTGGAAGCTGCATGCCTCGAAGATGGCATTCACCTTGGCCGCGAGGTCTTCCAGCCCGCTGGCGTCACGCGGGCCACCCGAGATCCAGTCCTGGATCGCCTCGGCGGCTTCCAGGATGATATTGGCTGCGGATTCAGTGGCCATCACCACCGCCTCAAGCTCCACCCCGCTGTTGCGGCTGGCCTCTGCGGGCATGGCCACAAGGTTCGCGATGCGCTCATGCACCTGCGCCAGTTCGCGCGAGATCTTTTCCTCGCTCATGTCGGCGAGTTGCACGCTGGCGTGCAATTCGGCGCTCAGTTCCGCGATCCGGCGATCCACGAAGCGGTTCAGCTCTGCAAAGAGGGGCCGCATCTCGGCGCGCATGGCAGCGCCGATGGCGGCGGTCAGCGCATCCTGCTGGGCAGGCGTCATCTCGTTCGGCATGCTTACGCACCTCGTTCAGCGGATAATCATGCTCTGATAGGAGGGGCGGCGTGAAGTGGCGGTTAACAGCCAATCTTCACGGATCGCAGGGCTTCGGCCCTGGCCCGGACTTGCCGTGAGAAATGCGGCCTATGACAGCGAGAGCGATGCGCGCGCTTCGCCGGGGCGGTATGTCGATGTCTGCTACCGACAAAGGTCACATTCGAGTCTGGGGGCGCGAAAGCCCGAACAGGCCTATCACGGCCACCTGCCGCAGGTTCTGGCAGCGTCAGGAAGACGCCGGTGCCGCGGCCTCACCCCGGTTGGGCCTACGCCTGCCCTGCGCGAGGCCGCGGTACCAGCAGGACGTGCGTATCAACCGGCAGGAAAGCCACTTATCGGAACCGAAGCGCTGTAGCGAGAAGCCGCGCCACCTCATCACCACGGAGATGGCTGGCTTCGAATGGGCCGAGGACGCGACGGACCCGCGCTGGCGTTCCCTGCTGGCCTTGGTGAGGGAGCCCGGTTAACAAGGTTGCATGAAATCCTGGGGGCAACGTGACCAGCAGGCGTGACATCGCCAATTCCGGCGCCGATCCTCGTCCGCGCTACCGCCAGATCAGCGATGATCTGCTGGCGCAAATTCGCGGCGGCCAGCACGCCATCGGCAGCATGCTGCCGACCGAGACGGAGCTTTGCGCCGTCTACGCCGCCTCACGCCACACCATCCGCGAGGCGCTGCGCCTGGTGGAGGAGGCAGGGCTGGTCGCGCGCCGGCAGGGTAGCGGCACCACGGTCATCGCGCATGAAAGCCGTGGCCGCATCGTGCAGGACCTGACCAGCATCGGCGGGCTGCTGCAATATCCGGAGGAAACCCGCCTCACCGTGCTGCGCGCGCGCGAAGTGCCCGCCAGCGAGGTGCCCGGCGCGCCCGAGGGCGATGCCTGGCTGCGGGTGGAGGGCATTCGCCGTGTGCGCCTGACCGCGGCGCCGATCTGCTTCGTCGTCGTCCATATCCCTGTGGAATATGCGGCGGTGATTGACGAGATCGGCCAGCAGCCCGGCTCCGTCTATGCGCTGATCGAACGGCGCTTCGGCCTGCAACTCTCCTCGGTCGAGGTGGACCTCTCGGCGGGGGGCGTGCCGGATTCCCAGGCGGGACTGCTGGAGGTGGAGCCGGGGGCGCATGCGCTGATGATCCGCCGCCGGTATTTCGACCAGAATGGCCGCGTCTTCGAGCTTTCGGATGGCTGCCACCCGGCGCCGCGCTTCACCTATCGCGCGACGCTGCGCCGGGAAGTCCAGGCAGAACCCGCTGCCGCGATCCGCTCGGCCAGCGCCACGATGCGCTGCGCGCGCTCCACGATCGGGTAGTCCACGAAGCGCCCTTCCACCTGGATGGAGGCCAGGCCCTGCGCCTCGGCCTCCGCGAAGGCGGTGATGATGCGCCGGGCGCGCGCCACTTCCGCTTCGGCTGGCGAGAAGGCGGCGTTGGCGATGGCGATTTGGTCCGGATGAATGCAGAGCTTGCCCTGGAAGCCGAGCGCCACGCCCCGCGCGCAGGAAGCGGTGAAGGCTTCCATCTCGCGCAGTTCGATCCAGACGGTGTCAATCGGCGCTTCCAGCCCGGCGGCGCGGCTGTGCAGCACCATCTTCTCGCGGGCGCCTTCCAGAACCGTCTCGGCCAGGTCCCAGGTGATGCCAAGATCGAGCGTGTAATCCCCCGCGCCGAAGCTGAAGCGCCGCACGCGCCCGCCCAATCCCGCCGCGCAGGCGCTCAGCGTGCCGAGGGCCGCCATGCCGCGCGCCGTCTCGATGATGGGCATGATCTCGATGCCGCGATGGGGCAGGCCGCGCTCGCGCTCCAGCGCCGAGATCAGCCAATCCACGGCGATAAGCTGCGCCGGGTCTTCCAGCTTGGGCAACACCAGGCCATCGAGCCGCGGCCCGATCACCGCCTGGATGTCGCCCGCGCAGAATTCCGTGTCGAAGGCGTTGACGCGCACGAAGCCGCGGCAGGTGCGGGGGCGTTCCAGCGCGGCATTGACCAGCGCGCGCGCCGCCACCTTGGCCGAGATCGCCACCGCATCCTCCAGGTCCAGGATGCAGGCATCGGCGCCGGAGGTGAGCACCTTCTCCGCGCGGCGGGCATGGTCGCCGGGGGCGAAGAGGAAGGTGCGGCTGGGGGCGGTCATGCGGCGTCTCCGGGAATGTTGGAGCGCTGATAGGCGCGCCGCCCGGCGCCGTCCAGATTGATTTGTCCGAACATTTGACGGCCGGACCTGGACGGGCTCATCCTGCGTCCAAAGGGAGAAGCGCCATGGACAGCCTGCCTGCCGCGCTACCGCGGGGAGATGAATCGCGGCTCGCGAGGGCAATCCGCTCTCGGCGGCCGATGTCGAGCGGAAATTCATGGAGAATGCGGGCCGTCAGCTTTCCGTGACGCAGGCACGGCCTATCCTGGATTACGTCATGGGGCTGGATGCGGCGCCGGATGTGATGGCGCTCGCCGAAGCCCTGAATGATTGAAGAATGCATATGGTTGAGGAAACGGATTGATGTCACGACGCGGCGAAATGGCCTTGGTCGCCTTCCTTCAGGCGCAGAATTGCTCGAACTATCCGGGGTCCTGGCGGCATCCCGAGACGATGCAGGATTTCCTGTCCCCGAAATACTACCAGCGCATCGCCCGCAACCTGGAGGATGGCCGCTTCCACATGGCCTTCTTCGATGACCGGCTCGCTTTGCCGGACATCCTGGGGCACGACCACGCCCAGGCGGTGACCAACGGCATCCGTGTCGTGAAGCTGGACCTGATCTCCATCCTCACCGCCATGGGCCTGGCCACCGAGAAGCTCGGCCTCGGCGCCACCTATTCCACCACCTATTACGAGCCCTATCATGTGGCCCGCGTCTTCGCGACGCTGGACCACATGCTGGCCGGGCGCGTCGCCTGGAACGTCGTCACCTCACTGAATGACAGCGAGGCGCACAACATGGGCCGCGCCGAACACCCCGAGCATGACCTGCGCTATGACCGCGCCGACGAGTTCATGGAGATCGTCCTCAGCCACTGGGATGCCTGGGGCGATGACGCGATCATCAACGACCGCGCGAGCGGCATCTTCGCCGACGCGACAAAGGTGAAGCGCCTCAACCACCAGGGCCGCTGGTACCAGAGCCAGGGCACCTTCACCGTGCCCCGCACGCCGCAGGGCAGGCCGGTGCTGATCCAGGCCGGGCAGAGCGGCCGCGGCAAGGCCTTCGCGGCATCCTGGGGGGATCTTATCTTCGTACTCTACCAGAACATCAAGGCGGGTCAGAAGGTCTATCGCGAGTTCAAGGAGCAGGTGGCCGCCTCGGGGCGTGATCCGGCCAAGGTGCGCGTCTGCCCGGCCGTCTATGCCATCATCGGCAATTCCAAGGGTGAGGCAGCCGAGAAGCGTGCGCTGATCGAGAGCCTGGCCAGGCCGGTGGATGGCCTGGCCCTGCTCTCCGAGGTGCTGAATTACGACTTCGCCAGCAAGGGCATGGACGAGGCCTTCACCGATGACGAGTTGGCCGGAATCAAGGGCTTGCAGGCCATCCGCGACCGCGTGGTGAGCACTTCGGGCAAGCAGAACCCGACGATGCGCGACTTTGTCGAGATCAGCGGCCGCGGCACGATCCGCGAGTTCCCCTGCTTCACCGGGACGGCCCAATCCATCGCGGATGAGATGCAGGAATGGTTCGAGAGCGAGGCCTGCGACGGCTTCGTGCTGGCCGCCACGCACATGCCCGGCGCCTATGAGGATTTCGTGCGCCTCGTGGTGCCAGAATTGCAGCGGCGCGGCGTGTTCCGGCGCGAATTCACCGGCACCACCTTGCGTGAAAACCTCGGCCTGCCGCGGGCGGCGCCGTTCGACTGGAAAAGGAATCCCGTCACGTGATCCAACGCCGCAGCCTGTTACGTTCTACTGGAACCGCATCTTCGATGAGTGGCTGGCGGGTCCGGCCTTTGGCCGGCGCCTGGCGCAGCAGAATGTGGAAGCGGCCCCGCCTGGCGGGCCCGAGCGGCTGGCCGTTATCCTGCGGACCGGCATCGCCCGCTGGCAGCGTCTGGTGCGGGAGGGGAACATCACCCTCCGAGGGGGGCTTTACGGAACCCGCCGCCCCTCGCTAAAGGGCTGCACGGCTGGGGTGTAGCCAAGTGGTAAGGCAGCGGTTTTTGGTACCGCCATCCCTAGGTTCGAATCCTAGCACCCCAACCAGCCCTTCTCTCCGCCGCCGCCAGGCTGCGTCGCCCTATCCGGCCGGCCGCGGGATGACCGGGCAGAGCAGCCGTGGCGTCAAGCATGGAGCGCGCCGCCCGCCGCCCACCATTCGGCTGGCATGCATCGCGCGGCGGCACTCGCCTCGGCCGGGGTGGCGAAAAGGGCGAAGCAGGTGGCGCCCGAGCCGCTCATCCGCGCCAGCAGGCAGCCCGGCACCGCGCCCAGCGCCGCCAGCACATCCCCGATCACCGGGCAGAGCGAGAGCGCGGCCGCCTCCAGGTCATTGCCCAGCCGCGCCAGCTCGGTTGCCATGGCGCGCGCATCCGGCCAGGAGGCGGGCAGGGTGGCGGGTGGTGAAAACGCGCCCTGCCTGGCCCGGAACACGGCCGGCGTCGCGACCGGCAGGCGGGGATTGACCAGCAGAAGGCCGCATTCGGGCAGGCCCGGCGCCGCGCTGATCACCTCGCCAATGCCCTGCATGCGGGCGGGGCGGGAGGCGACGCAGACGGGAATATCCGCGCCCAGCGGTGCGGCGATCCGCGCCAGAGCGGCCGCATCCAGCCCGCAGCCCCAGAGTCGGTTCAGCAGCCGCAGCGCCGCCGCCGCATCGGCCGAGCCACCGCCAATGCCGGAGGCGACGGGCAGGTGCTTTTCCAGGTGCAGCGCGGCGCCGGCATAGGCCCCCAGCGCACGCGCCGCGTGAGCTTTCCAGGCACGCGCCGCGCGAGCTTCCAAGGCGCGCGCCGCGCGTGCTTCCAAGGCGCGCGCCGCGCGCAGGACGAGATTATCCGGCTCCGCCGCCAGTGTCGCGCCGAAGGGGCCGCCCAGCGTCAGGCTCAGCGCCCCGGCCGGCGTGGCGCTCAACCGGTCGGCGGCGGGGCCGAAGACGGCGAGGCTGTCCAGCAGGTGATAGCCATCGGCGCGGCGGCCGGTGACGTGCAGGAACAGGTTCACCTTGGCCGGGGCGGCCTCTGTCAGCGTTGGCATGTCAACGCCCCGCGGGCCGGGGCAGGCCGGTGTCGAGCTTCATCCGAAGCCGCGTCGCTTCCGTGGGCTCGGGGTCCATGGTCAGCGCCCGTTCCCATTGGAAGCGCGCCTCGCGCTCACGTCCCGCGGCCCAATAGACGTCGCCCAGATGGTCATTGATGGTCGCATTGCGCGGCTCCAGTTCCACGGCGCGCTCCAACTGCGTGATGGCGGCGGGCACATCGCCCATGCGGAACAGCACCCAGCCCAGGCTGTCGGCGATATTGCCATCCTGCGGACGCTGCGCGACGGCGCCTTCCAGCATGGCCTTCGCCCGCTCCAGGTTCACGCCCATATCCGCCCAGCTATAGGCCAGGTAGTTGAGCACGAAGGGTTGGCCGGGCGAGAGCGCGAGCGCCTGCAGCAGGTCCTCCTCCGCACCCGGCCAATTGCCGGAGCGTTCGCGCGAAATGCCGCGCGCATAGAAAAGCGGCCAGTCGCCGGGGCGGATAGGTTGGCTGCGGGCGATGGCGGCGTCATAGGCCAGCACCGCCTCGGCGAAGCGGCCGCGCCGGCGTTGCAGGTCGCCCAGGCGGGTGAGGGGTTGCGCCGCGCCGGGCCATGCCCGGGCCAATTGGCGCAGCAGGGCCTCGGCCTCATCCACGCGGCCCAGCCGGTCGAGCAGGCCGGCCTTGCGTAATTGTGCCGCGCCGAAGAGCGGGTCGCCCTCGCTCACCAGCAGCAGGGTCTCGCGCGCGGCGTCCAGGCGCTCGCCCTCGGTCAGGATGTCGGCCAGCAACAGCAGGGCCGGCGCGAAATTGGGGCGCAGCCGCAGCGCGAGGCGGGCCATCAGTGTCGCCACTTCCTCCAGCCCCTGGCCGCGCAAGGCGCTGCCAAGCGCCACATAGGCCTCCGCGATGCCATCCGCCGGGCCCTCGATGGCGCGCTGGTTCAGCACCACCTGCCGGGCCGGCTCCACCACCGCAAGCGCCAGGTCATCACTGGACTGCGCCAGTTGGTCGAGCAGGCGCACGGCCTCCTGCGGGCGGCCCCTCCGGTTGAGGATGCCGGCGGCCAGCATGGCCAGGCGCAGCGTGGGGTCGGGCTGGTCGGCCAGGGCCTGGCGGACGAAGCGCTCGGCTTCGCGCGGGCGATTGGCGGCATCGGCGATCAGGCCCGCATGCAGGGCGTTGAGCGTGCGGAAACGCCCCTGCTCGGCCAGCAGGCGCAGGGTGGCGATGGCCTGGTCCGTCTGGCCGCGCCCGGCCTGGCTCCAGGCCAGCAGCACGGGTTGCAGAGTGACCACCGGGCCTTGGCGATTCAGCCCGCGCGCGCGGGCCTCGGCGCCTGCCCAGCGCCCGGCCGCCACATCGGCGCCAAACAGGACCAACTGCGCCGAGACATCGTCCGGCAGGCGTCGCGCCAGGCGCAGCGCATCGGCGCGGCCATCCAGCAGGCTGGCGATGAAGGCGCGCTGGATGAGGTCTGGCTGGTCCGGCTCGGCCCGCAGCGCGGCCAGGAGGCTATCCGCGGCAACCTTGGTGTCCAGCTCCTCGCCAGCGAAGCGGCCGACCAGATAATTCCCGAAAACGCTGCCGCCGGCCACGACTTCCCCCCGCGTCGGCGCCGAGCGGCCACCACGATCCGCCACGCCGGACCCACCCGCCGCGCAGGCGGTCAGGAGGGTCAGCCCCAGGAGCATGAAGCGTGGCGACAGGCGTATTTCGCGCATGAATTGAATGTAGTCGGTTCGTGGGCGGACGCACCATGGGGCGTGGTCTGTTCCCCACAGTTGCGGGCCACATTGTGGCTTTGCTGCATCATTTTGGGCCGAGCCATGCCAGGTGGCGCCCGGTCCAACCGCTCGCCCGCCGCGACGCAGCCCTCCGTCCGGGATGGGGTGGTGGAAGGGGAGGGCCTGGCCATGCTGCCTGCCCAGGAGGATGGCCTGCTGCGAGAGGGCTTCGCTGCCCGCCGGCCTCGTCCAAGGCGGCGGCTCCCCGCAACAGCGCGAATTGCGCGGCACGCTGGCCGAAATCCTGGCCCGCACGCCCGGCCCGACGGGAAGCGGCTTTCGCCTGAGGGCGGGCTTTTCCTTTGTTGTGAGACTGATTTACGCCTTTGGTGATTTCCCCAAAGGCGATCAGGCTCTAAACACCCTCCATCGCCGGAGGAAACCCAGATGCAACGCCGCCTTCTGATCGCCAGTCTGCTCGCCGCGCCCAGCCTCGCTGTCGCGCAACCCTCGCCCTTGCGTCTCATTGTGCCGGCGCCTCCGGGCGGCAGCACCGACATCCTGGCCCGCATCCTGACGGAGCGCGCCGGCGCGGCGCTGGGCCAGAGTGTCGTTGTGGATAATCGCGGTGGTGCGGGCGGCATCATCGGCACCGAGGCGGCGGCCCGTGCGGCGGCGGATGGCAATACCATCATCCTCGGCCACAACCAGACGCATGCCTCCAACCAATGGATGGCGCGCAACCTGCCCTACAATGTGGTGGACAGCTTCACGCCCGTCGCGCGGCTGGCCACGGTGCACCACGCGACCGTGGTGCCGGCCAATTCCGCGGCACGCAGCATGGCCGGCCTGATTGAGATGGGGCGCGGCGGGCGGCGTGTGTCCTATGCGTCCTCCCAAGCGGGTTCGGCAAGCCATGTGATCGCGGAGACCTTCGTTCGGCGCTCGGGCATGGATGCGGTGCATGTGCCCTATCGCGGCGGCGGGCCGGCCACGCAGGATACGGTGGCCGGCGTGGTGGATTTCTATGTCTCGACCTGGCCTGGCGTGGTGAACCTGGTGCGCGAGGGCCGGCTGCGGGCGCTGTCCATCGGCGCGGCGCAGCGGGTGCCGGGCTTCCCGGAACTGCCGACCACGGCCGAGGCCGGGGTGCCCTTCATGGCGGTGGATGCCTGGTTCGGCCTTTTCGCGCCGCGCGGCGTGGATGCGGCGCGCGTCTCACGCCTTGCGGAGGCCTTCCTGGCGGCGCTGGCGCAGCCCGAAGTGGCAGAGCGCGCGACCCATGCGGGGCTGAACGCGGCACCCATGCCTCCCGCCGAATTCGCGGCCTTCCAGTTGGCCGAGGTGCGCCGCTGGCAGGAAATGGCGACCCTGACCGGGATCATGATGGAGTAGGCATGGGGAAAGGGGGCTACGCCTTCTTCTCCCACCCACGCTCGCCCTGCTGCCAATAGGCGAGCGTGTGGCCGGCGGCCTTCGCGGCACCCCAGCGGCGCCGCGCGGCGGCCACGGCGTTGTCATCGCTCCCGTCGAACAGGTCGAAGGCACGGGCATACAGCGCCAGATGCGCGCTTTCCACGCCTTCGGTGAGGAAAAGATGCTGCGCGCCATTGGGCGGCGGGCCATCCTCCAGCGTCAGGAAGATGGGGTGTGACGCTCCGTCCTGCGTGCCATGCGGCAACCAGTCCGGCTCGGCACAACTCCAGAGCGCGTCATCCAGCGCCTTCAGCCTCTCCTCACTGGCGCAGAGCACCTGGGCGCGCTGGCCCAAGGCCAGCACGCGGCCGAGCAGGCGCGGCAGCGCCTGCTCCAGCGTGCTGCGGGTGAGGTGGTAGAAGCCGATCTCGGTCACGGGACCGAAAGCACCACATTGCCCATGGCGGCCCCGCCCATCACCATCTCATGCGCCGCCGCGCATTCGCCCAGCGGTAGCGTGGCTGCGATGGCGTGCTTCACCTTCCCCTCGCTGAGCAGCTTGTCCAGCACCGCCTCGCATTCCGCCCGCGCCTCGGCGCTGAGTTCATAGACGATGAAGAAGCGGATGGCCGCTCCGCTCAGGATCATCGGGAAGAAGCCGAGCGTGATCTCGGCCGCGCCCGAGCCATAGGTCACGCAGATGCCATCCTGCTTCACGATGCGCGCCAGCAGGCTCGCATTGGCGGCGAGATCCACCTCGATCACGCGGTCCACGCCGCGCCCGTCGGTCAGTTCGCGCACGCGCGCTGCCACATCCTCGGTGCGGTAATTCACCACGGCATCGGCCCCTGCTGCCACGGCATGCGCGGCCTTGGCGTCTGAGCTCACCGTGGCGATCACCTGCTTCGCGCCCAGGAGCTTCGCGAACTGGATGGCGTAATGCCCGACCGCGCCGGCCCCGCCCGCGACCAGCACGGATTGGCCGATCACGCCGCCATCCAGCATCACCGCCCGCAGCGCCGTCAGCGCGGGAATGCCCAGGCAGGCACCCTCCGCGAAGCTGGTATTTTCCGGCAAGGGCACGGCCTGCGCGGCAGGGAGGGCGATGTATTCCGCCGCCGTGCCGAAGGGCCGCTTCCATTGCCCGTTCCAGATCCAGACGCGGCTGCCCACCCGCGCGGCATCCACGCCCGCGCCCACCGCCTCGATCACGCCCGCGCCATCGCTGTGCGGGATCACGCGCGGCGCCGTCATGGGGCGGGAGCCGCCGCGCGACTTGCAATCCGAAGGGTTCACGCCCGAGGCATGGACCCGTACCAGCACCTCGCCCGCGCCGGCCACGGGGGCGGGCATGTCGCCATGCAGCAGCACATCGCGGGCGGGGCCGGTCGCTTCATACCAGACGGCTTTCATCTTTCTGCTCTCCTAGCGCGCATGCGGGGTTACAGCCGATGCGGGTCCTCGAAATGGCGCTCCACCAGCGCATCCAGCAAGCGCACGCCGAAGCCGGTGGGCGTATCCTTCGCGGCCAGGCCCTCGCTGGTCTCGGCGGTTTCCACGCCCGCGATGTCCAGATGCGCCCAGGGCAGGCCGCCGGCGAATTCGCGCAGGAAGGCGGCGGCGTGGCTGGCATCGGGCTGCGGGCCGCGCCCGGCCGGCACGCATTGCTTGATGTCGGCGATGTCGCTTTTCAGATCCTCGCGATGCCGCTCGCCTATGGGCAGGGGCCAGAGCTTCTCGCCCACCACCTCCCCCGCCGCGGTCACGGCCGCACCCAGCGCCGCGTCATTGCCGAAGATCCCGGCGCGATGATGCCCCAGCGCCGTCACCACGCTGCCGGTGAGGGTGGCGAGGTCAATCAACGCCTGCGGGCGGAAGCGCCGGCCTGCCAGGTGCAGCGCATCGGCCAGGACCAGGCGCCCCTCGGCATCGGTATCCACCACCTCGACGCTCATGCCGTTCATCATCCGCAGCACATCGCCGGGGCGGTAGGCCTGGGCGCTGGTGGCGTTTTCCGCAATGGCGAGCACCGCCACGGCCGGGCAGGGGGAGCGGCGGCGGGCGAGCGCCAGCATGGCCCCGGCGCCGGCGGCGGCGCCGGCCATGTCGGCGCGCATCGCCTCCATGCCGGCGGCGCCCTTGATGGAAATGCCGCCCGTGTCGAAGCAGATGCCCTTGCCGATGAAGGCGATGGGCGGCGCCTGGAAGCAGCCCTTCCAGCGCAGGATCACCATGCGCGGCGGATGCGTGCTGCCCTGGCCCACCGCGAGCAACCCGCCCGCCCCCAGCCGCCGCAGGGCCTTGCGACCGAGTACCGTGACCTCGATCCCCTCCGCGCGCAGCTTCCGCAGCCGATGGGCGAATTCTCGCGGGGTCAGGTGATTGCCGGGCTCGGCCACCAACTCGCGCGCAAAGGCGGCGCCGGCCAGCGCGGCCTCGGCCCGCGCCCAGGGCGCGGCGAGGTGGCAGGGGTGATCCACCAGCAACTCGATGCGCCGGGGGGGCTTTGCGTCGCGAGATTTCAGCCGTTCGAAGCGCCAGGCGCGCAGCATGGCGCCGAGGCCGAGGCCGACGGCGAATTGCACGGGCAGTCCGCGCGCATCCAGCGCCACGCGCGGCGCCTCGCCCGCCGCCGCGATGCAGGCCGCGCCCACGCACTCCCATTCATGCGGCGAGGACGCGCCAGCCGCGCCGATCCAGCGCTCGCGGGGGGAGATTTCCAGCATCTCGCCCGGCCGTCCGGCGAAGCCGGAGGCGTGTGGCGCGCCGCCTTCCAGGATGGGCCGCAGCAGCAGCGCGCCCTTGGAGGGCGCGCGCCGGATCTTCAGCACGGATCAGCCTTCATAATGATCCGCCACCAGCCGATCGAGCATGCGAACGCCATAGGCCGAGGCGCCCTTGGGGATGGTTGGGCTATCCTTGGTGGCCCAGGCGGTGCCGGCGATGTCCAGATGCGCCCAGGGGCGGCCCTGCACGAAGCGCTGAATGAAGCAGGCCGCCGTGATGGAGCCGCCCGCACGCCCGCCGCCCACATTCTTCATGTCCGCGATGTCGGACTTGATCTGCTTGTCATAGGCCTCGCCCAGCGGCATGCGCCAGGCGGCCTCGCCCACCGAATTGCCCGCGGCGGTGATGCGCGCGGCGAGTTCCTCGTCATTGGCGAAGAGGCCCGCATGCTCATGGCCGAGCGCCACGATGATGGCGCCGGTCAGCGTGGCCAGGTCCACCATGAATTTCGGATCGAACTTCTCGATCGCGTAATGGATCACATCGGCCAGCACCAGGCGGCCTTCGGCGTCGGTGTTGATCACCTCGATGGTCTGGCCGGAGGCCGATGTCACCACATCGCCCGGGCGCTGGGCGTTATGGCCGGGCATGTTCTCCACCAGGCCCACGATGCCGATGACATCGGCCTGGGCCTTGCGGCCAGCCAGTGCCGCCATCAGGCCCGCGACGGTGCCAGCGCCTGCCATGTCCCACTTCATGTCCTCCATCCCGCCGGCCGGCTTGATGGAGATGCCGCCGGTGTCGAAGGTCACGCCCTTGCCGATGAAGCAGAGCGGCTTGTCCATCTTCTTTTTGCCGGAGCCGTTCCACTTCATCACCACCATGCGCGGCTCGTTGATGGAGCCCTGCGCCACGCCCAGCAGCGCGCCGAAGCCCAGCTTCTTCATCTCCTTTGGGCCGAGCACTTCAACGCCGAGGCCAAGCTTCTCCAGCCCCTTCAGGCGCTCGGCGAATTCCACCGGCGTCAGGATATTGGCGGGCTCGGAGACGAGGTCGCGCGTCAGGAACACGCCCTCCACCACGGCCTTCATCGGCGTGTAGGCGGTCTTGGCGGCGCTGGCATCGACCGTGGCAATGGTCAGCTTGGCGAGTTTCGGCTTGTCCTCGGCCTTTTCCTTGGTGCGGTAGCGGTCGAAGCGGTAGGAGCGCAGGGCGGCGCCCATGGCGAGGCTGGCTGCCTGTTCGGCGGAAAGCCCGTCGGTCGCGACCATCGCGGCTGCCTCGCCCGAGATCATCGGGATCATGCTGCCGCCGGTCTTCTCGGCATCCGGGGTCTCGCCCAGGCCGATCACGACGAGCTTGGTGATGCCGCCATGCGGCGCCCAGAAGGTGGCGGATTGGCCCTTCTTGCCCTTGAAGGCGGCGGCTTCCAGCGCGCGGGTCAGCCCGCCCTCCATCGCCGCATCCAGCGTGGCGGCGAGGCCGGTGAGCGCCGCGCCCTCGGCCAGGGGAAGAACCAGCGCGCCGGCTTTCGGCAAGGCGGGCTTGGCAAAGGCGATGTCGAGCATGGGGGGTCCCGTTCCGGTATGGATGATTCGCCGCAAGATAGGCCGGCCCTCGCATTGCGTCATCCCGGCCCTGGGGGATAGACCGGCGCATGACCCATGCCGAACTCCTGGAGCTCGCCCATCGCCTGGCGCGCGATGCGGCCCATGCCATCGAGACGGTGCGCCGCGCCGGCTTCGCCATCGAGCGCAAGGGCGATGCCAGCCCCGTCACGGCGGCGGACCGCATGGCCGAGGGCATCATCACCGAGGGGCTGCTGCTGGCCACGCCGGATATCCCCGTGGTGGGGGAGGAGGCCTTCGCCGAGGGCCATGCGCCCGAGGTGGGAGAACGCTTCTGGCTGGTGGACCCGCTGGATGGCACACGCGAATTCGCCGAGGGCCGGGATGAGTATGTGGTCTGCATCGCGCTGATCGAGGCGGGCCGCCCGGTGCTGGGCGTGCTGGCCGCCCCGGCGCGCGGCAGCGTCCATGGCGGCATCGTGGGGCAGGGCGCCTGGGTCGAGGAAGGCGGCGCCCGCCGGCCCATCCAGGCCCGCCGCCCGCCCGCCGAGGGGCTGCATGTGTTGGATAGCCGCTCACATCGCGATGCCGCCGCGACCGAGGCATTTTGCCGGAACTTCATCATCAGCGGGACAACGCGCATGGGTTCGGCGCTGAAATTCGCCTGGATCGCGGAAGGGCTGGCCGACCTCATGCCCCGGCTCAGTTCGGGCATCATGGAATGGGACACGGCGGCCGGGCAGGCGGTGCTGGAGGCGGCTGGCGGGCGGGTGGTGGATGCGGCCGGGCAGAAGCTGCGCTACGGCAAGCCGGGCTTTCGCAATCCGGGCTTTGTTGCTTGGGGGCGGGGGTGATGTCTGCGCCACCGATTCACGCCTCCGGGCTGCGCCCTCCGACGATCGGGTGTGGCGCGTGACCGCACTGCTGGACGACCCGCTCGATGCGGCGGCGCTGCTGCGGGCCGGCGCGCTGGTCGCCTTCGCGACAGAGACGGTCTATGGCCTGGGCGCGGATGCGCGGAACGGCAAGGCCGTGGCCGCCATCTTCGAGGCCAAGGGAAGGCCGCATTTCAATCCGTTGATCTGCCATTTCCCGGATGCCGAAGCCGCCTGGGCGGAAGTCCACGCCGATGATCGCGCCCGCGCGTTGGCCGCCGCCTTCTGGCCCGGCCCGCTGACGCTGGTGTTGCCCCGCCGCGCCGATTGCCGGATTGACCTGCTGGCCGGCGCCGGGCTGGACACGCTGGCGGTGCGCGTTCCGGCCCATGAGGGCGCGCTGGCCCTGCTGCGGGCCGCGGCGACGCCCATCGCCGCTCCCTCGGCCAATCGCTCGGGCCGGGTCAGCCCGACCAGCGCGGCACATGTGCTGCAGGAGCTTTCCGGCCGGATCGCGGCCATCCTGGAGGGTGGCGAATGCGCCGTGGGCGTGGAATCCACCGTGCTTGACCTGGCCGGGGGCGGGGCGGCGCTGCTGCGGCCGGGGGGCGTTCCGGTCGAAGCGATCGAGGCGGTGATCGGGTCGGTGGGGCGGCCCTTGCCGCTGCGTGCGGGGGCGGCGCCGACGCTCCGCAGCCCGGGGATGATGCTTTCCCACTATGCGCCAAGTCTGCCCTTGCGGCTGGAGGCCCAGAGCGTTGCGCCGGATGAGGCGCTGCTGGCCTTCGGCCCGCCCCTGCCGGGGGCCGCGCTGACCTATCAACTCTCCGAGGGGCGGGACCTGCGCGAGGCGGCATCGCGGCTTTTCGCCGGTCTGCGGGCGCTGGACCAGCCTGGGCTTGCCGGCATCGCGGCCATGCCGGTGCCGGGCGAGGAGCTTGGGCCGGCGATCCGGGACCGGTTGGCCCGCGCGGCGGAGCCGCGAAAATAGGAGCGCTTGCGGCGGAGCCGCGTCGGTAAAGCTTGGCGCAGCCTTCAGCGCGGCGCGATGCGATAATGCTCCTGGTCATCCACCGTGCAGTCGCGCTTCAGCGTCGCGAGACGCGCCGAGTTGTGGGGATGCCCGATCCGGTTCTGCAGCGCGATCGCCTCATCGATGGATTGGTTGAAGCCCAGGCAGCCGCTCAGGCGGTTGATCACCACGGGGCCGGGCACGGAGGCCGCCACGGTGACGGGGGCCGGAGTGGCCTGAAGCCAATGCATCACCCCGAAACCGCCGGCCGCGCACACCACGATGATGAGGAGGCTGGACAGGAACTTGCCAGGTGCCATGAGGAATTCCACTAAACAAACACAATGGCGAGATATGTAGCAGGATTGCGGTGTTGGTAAAATAACATTCCGGCCTCTTTTTTGAATGCAGGGAAAACTTCTGCCCGCGAGCCGGGAGGTCTCTGGAGATGCCCCCCGACCCCGCTATAAACCCCCATGCCCGACAAACTGCCCCATCCTGCCGCACCCTCCCTGATCCAGGCGTTCCGCGCCCTTCTCGGCCCGCCCGGCGTGCTGGCCGAGCCCGTGGATATCGCGCCCCATCTCAGCGATTGGCGGGGCCTCTACCAGGGCGAGGCGATGGCGGTGCTGCGCCCGGCCAGCACGGCCGAGGTCGCGGCCTGCGTGAAGCTCTGCGCCGAGCACGGCATCGCCATCATCCCGCAGGGCGGCAACACCTCCATGGTGGGCGGCGCCACGCCCGAGGCCCGGCCGCGCCAGGTGGTGCTGAGCCTGGCGCGCATGAACCGCGTCCGCGCGGTGGATACGGCCGACATGACGATGACGGTGGAAGCGGGCCTGGTGCTTGCCCGCGCCCAGCAGGTGGCGGCCGAGCATGGCGTGCTCTTTCCGCTCAGCCTGGGCGCGGAGGGGACGGCGATGATCGGCGGGCTGCTCTCCACCAATGCCGGCGGCAACACCACGGTGCGCTACGGCAATGCGCGCGAACTCATGCTGGGGCTGGAAGTTGTGCTGCCCGATGGCAGCGTGATCAACGGGTTGCGCCGGCTGCGAAAGGACAATACCGGCTACGCCCTGCGGCATTTATTCGTGGGTGCCGAGGGCACGCTCGGTATCATCACCGCCGCCGTGCTGCGCCTGTTCCCTGCGGCGCGCGAGACGGCGACGGCCCTATGCGCCGTGCCCTCCGAGGATGCCGCCTTGGCCTTGTTCCGCCGCTTCCGCGCGGCCGATGAGGGCGCGGTGCGCGCCTTCGAATACATGTCCGGCATCGGCATGGGCATGGTGCTGGCCAATATCGAGGGCGCTGTCCTGCCGCTTTCGGCCCCAGGGGCGGCCCCAGGGGCGGCCCCATCCGCGCATTATGTGCTGGTGGACCTCTCCGCCTCGCGCGAGGGGGCCGGGCTGCGGGCCCTGATGGAGGGCGTGCTGGAAGCGGCGATGGAGGCGGGCGAGGTCGAGGATGCGGCGCTGGCCGAATCCGAGGCCCAGCGCGCCGCCATCTGGCGCCTGCGCGAGGAGCACCCCGAGGCGCAGAAGCGCGCCGGCGCCAGCGTGAAGAATGATGTCTCCGTCCCGGTCTCGGCCGTCCCGGAATTGATCCGCCGGGCGTCGGAGGCCTGCCTGGCCCTCATCCCCGGCAGCCGGCCCGTGCCCTTCGGCCATATGGGCGATGGCAATATCCACATGAACCTGGCCCAGCCGGAAGCCATGTCGGCCGTGGATTTCCTGGCGCGCAGCCATGACATCATGGATGTGGTGAACGAGGTGGTTCGCGAACTGGGCGGCAGCTTCAGCGCGGAACACGGCATCGGCCGCCTCAAGACCGACATGATGGAGGCCTGGCGCGGCGGCGCCGAGCTGGCGGCGATGCGCCGGATCAAGGCCGCCCTTGACCCCCAGGGCCTCATGAATCCCGGCAAGCTGCTTCCCGATGCGTGACCTTCCGACCACGGGCTGGTAAGACCGCGCCTGTATGAAGCGTATTGACCTCTACATCATGCGGCAGCTCGCGGTGTCCCTGCTGGCTGTGACGGTCGGGCTGGCGGCGCTGGTCTGGCTGACGCAATCGCTGCGCTTCATCGAACTCGTGCTGGATCGCGGCCTGTCCATTTGGGTCTTCCTGGAACTGACCGGCCTGCTGCTGCCCAGCTTCTTCGGCGTGATCCTGCCCATCACCACCTTCGTGGTGACGCTGTTCACCTATGTGCGCCTCGCCTCGGACCGGGAATTGGTGGTGATGCGCGCGGCCGGCCTCAGCCAGTGGCAATTGGCGCGCCCCGCCTTGCTGGTGGCGATGGGCGCCATGGGCATCTGCTTCGTGCTGAACCTCTGGATCACGCCCGCTTCGCACCAGGCCTTCCGCGAATGGCAATTCGAGATCCGCAACCAGATGGCCGGCCTCCTCCTCCAGGAGGGCGTGTTCAGTTCGGTGGGCGAGGAATTGACCGTCTATGCCCGTGACCGGGACGCGGGCGGCACCCTCCATGGCATCCTGGTGCATGACTCGCGGGAGCGCGGCGCGCCCGTCACCATTCTTGCGGAAAGTGGCCGCATCATCACCACGCCGCAGGGCCCGCGCGTGACGCTGTTCAACGGCCAGCGGCAGCAGGTGGAGCGCGTGGTGCAGCCCGATGGCACGACCACGATGCGGCTTTCGGTGCTCGCTTTCCAGGAGAACAGCCTCGACCTCGCCCGCGCCAGCCGCAATGAGGGCCAGCGCTTCCGCAACGCGCAGGAGCGCACGCTGGATGAATTGTTCAACCCCGAGGGGGGCGTCTCGGTGCGGGACCGCGGCCGCTTCCTGGCCGAGGCACATCAGCGGCTGACCGGGCCCCTCACCGCGGTCACCTTCGCGCTGCTGGCGTTGGCGGTGGCGCTCTCCGGCCAGTTCCGGCGCTTCGGCGGCGGCCTGAACCTGTTCATCGGCAGCCTGCTGATGGTGGGGCTGCTGGCGGTGGGCCTGAGCATCGGCAACCTCGCGGCGCGGCAGACGGCGCTGATCCCGCTGGTCTGGCTGCATGCGTTGCTGCCGGGCATTGCCTCGGCCTGGGTGATCTCGGGCATGCCGGGCGTGCCGGACCAGATGCGCGGCTTCGCCCGATGATCGTGGCGCGGACGCTCACCTTCTATGTGGCGCGCCGCTTCCTGGCGGCCACGGCGGGCATGCTGCTGGCACTGACGCTGCTGGTTTCGATGTTCGACTTCATCGAATTGCTGCGCCGCGCCGCGACCCGGCCCGATGCCGGCTTCGCACTGGTCGCCACCATCGCGGGGCTACGCATGCCCTTTGTTGGGTTGCAGATCATGCCCTTCGCCATCCTGCTGGGCGGGTTGCTGGCCTTCTGGCGGCTGACGCGATCTTCGGAGCTTATTGTTGCGCGTGCGGCGGGAATTTCGGCCTGGGGTTTCCTGTCGGGGACGCTGGCGGTGGCGCTGGGCTTCGGCGTGCTGGCCATCACGGCGATCTCGCCGGTGTCCTCGGCCATGCTGGCGCGGGCGGAGCGCCTCGATGCCTCCTTCCTGCGGGCGGGCGGCGGTGTGACGGCGCTGGCCGGCGGGCGGCTCTGGCTGCGGCAGGGCGATACCGGGTTGGAGCCGGGCGGCGTGGCGGTGATCTCGGGCCGCCCCGCGCGGCTGCTGGGCGCCGACCGCCTGGCCGATTTCAGCCTGGCCGAGGTGTCCATCTGGCGGCTCTCGGCCGGTGGCGGCGCCATCGCCCGGATCGAGGCGCCGCGCGCCACGCTGCGGCCCGGCCGCTGGGAAGTGGAGGGCGCCACCGTCTTCGGCGCGGACCGCGTGCCCCGTCCCACGGCCAAGCTGACCCTGGCCACGGATTTGACGCCCGACCGCATCGAGAACAGCTTCGCCTCGCCCGACACGCTGTCCTTCTGGGCCTTGCCCGATTTCATCGCGGTGCTGGAGCAGGCGGGTTTCTCGGCGTTGCGGCACCGCTTGCAATTCCAGTCCATGCTCAGCACGCCGGTCCTGGCCATGACGATGGCGCTGCTCGCGGCCGGCTTCTCGATGCGCAACAGCCGGCGCGGCGGCGTGGCGCAGACCATCGCGGCCGGTGTGGCCGCCGGCTTCGGTTTGTTCGTGCTGGACCGCATCACCGGCGAATTCGGCGAATCCGGCACGCTGCCGGTCTGGCTGGCAGCCTGGGCGCCCACCGCGACCGGGCTGCTGCTGGCCCTGGCGCTGCTGCTGCATCTGGAGGATGGGTAGCGCATATGCCCCTTTCACCCCCGCACCACCTCTCACCGCCCCCCTTGCACCCTTTCCGCATGCCCCGCTTCGCGCGGCGGGTGATGCGGCGCGAGCAGGCCAGGCGCCTGGGCCTGCGCCCCGCCCCACGCCTCTGGCGCTGCCTGGGGCTGGCCTTGCTCCTGACGCAGATGGAAATGATCCTGCCGGCCACGGCGCAGATCGCGCCCTCCTTCGACCAGTCCTCGCAGAGCTTCTCGCCCATGGGCTTGGTGGACTCGCAGATGTCGCGCGAGACGCTGTCCGGCCTGGCGCCTGCACGTTCCGGCTCCATGGTCGCGCCTGGCGTCTTCATGCCGGCCACCCTGGCGCCCGGCGCGGTCGCGCCGGGCGCCAAGCCCGTGGTGGATGGCGGCACGGATGGGCCCGTCACCTTCTCGGCCGAGGAGGTGGAATATGACCGCGAGCGCGAGCGCGTGGTGGCGCGCGGCCGGGTCGAGGCCTGGCAGGGCGGGCGGTTCCTTCGCGCCGACAGCTTCAGCTATGACCGCAACACCGGCGTGGCGCTGCTGCAGGGCAATGTCCAGATCATCGAGGCGGATGGGCAGGTCTTCTACGCTGAGGAAGCGGAACTGGGCGACGGCTTCCGCGATGGCGTGCTGACCGAGGTGCGCGCCCGCCTGGCGCAGAATGCGCGGCTGGCCGGCAATGGCGCCCGCCGCACCAATGGCACCGTCACCGAGATCAGCCGCCCGGTGTATTCCTCCTGCAACCTCTGCGAGTCCGACCCGACGCGCCCGCCCCTGTGGCAGATGGGCGCCCGCATGGCGACGCAGGATCGCGAATCCCAGCGCATCTCCTATCGGGACGCGACCTTGCAGGTGGGCGGCATTCCGCTTTTCTACGCGCCCTTCTTCTCCCATCCCGATCCGCAGACGCCGCGCGCCTCGGGCTTCCTGTTCCCGACCACCGGCTATACGCGCTTCCTGGGCGCCTTCGCGCAGACCCCCTATTTCTGGGCGATAGACGAAACCCAGGACCTGCTGATCACGCCCACCATCAGCAGCATGGCGCCGCCCAACCTGGCGCTCGAATATCGCCGCCGCTTCAACAATGGCGAATTGCGTATGCAGGGCTCGCTCGGTTACATGAACCAGGAGCAGGCGGCCCGCGCGGCCAGTGGTGGCGCGGGATCGCCGGGGCTTAACGGCCATTTCTTCTCACGCGGGCGCTTTGCCATCAACGAGAACTGGCGCGCCGGCTTCGACGGCAACTACGCGTCGAGCGACAGCTACCTGCGGACCTACAGGTTCGAATTCCGGCGGGTCCTGACCAGCACCGCCTTTGTCGAGGGCTTCTGGGGCACGGAAGCCTATGCGCGGCTCGATGTGCGCTACTATCAGGGGCTGAACACCACCGACAATCTCTCGACCATCCCCTTTGTCGGCCCCAATGGCATTTATGAGGTGGCGCCGCGCAAGCAGTTCCTGGGCGGCCACCTGACCACCGATGTCGGCATCCTGGGCCTGACCCGGCCGACCGGCACCTTCAGCCAGCGCCTGGCCAGCCGTACCACCTGGGAGCGGCCGATCCAGGGCCCTCTGGGCGACATCCTGACCTTCCGCAGCCAGTTGGACGGCACCGGCTACTATGCCGGCAACCAGCAGAATAACGGCTTCAACGCGCTGCCCCAGGCCAATGGCGTCCATGCCAATGGCAATATCCGGCTGGCGGCGGATTGGCGCATGCCCTTCATCCGCTCAGCCGGGGAATGGGGCACGCAGATGATCGAGCCGCGGGTGCAGCTCGTCACCGGGCCGCGTCTTGGCCGGCAATTGCGCTTCCCGAACGAGGACGCGCTGGACTTCGAATTCAGCGAGGCCAACCTCTTTCAGCTCAGCCGCTACAGCGGCCGGGACCGGCTGGAGGGCACCACCCGCGCCGACATGGCGCTGCGCGGCAGCTGGAACTTCGTCAATGGCGGCCGCGTGGAAGGCGTCGTCGGCCGCTCCTTCCGGGCGACGCAATCCAGCACCTTCCCGCGCGATGTCGGCCTGAATGACCGCGCCTCGGACTGGGTGACGCGCACCACCGTCTCGCCCGTCTCCTGGGTGGACCTGATCGCGCGCAGCCGCTTTGACAGCCAGAGCATGCAGCACCGTGCGACCGATGCGGTGGCGAGCCTGAGCCTGGGCAATGTCGGCGCGCTCTCCAATGTCACGCTCAGCGGCGGCTATCTGTTCAACAACCGGCTGCCGCAATTCACCAGCACCACCGGGCGCCATGAGGTGCTGGCCGCCGCCTCGGTGCAGTATCGGACGGCGGCGGGGGGCATCTGGCGGGCTTCGGGCTCGGTCCGGTATGATGTCGGCAATGACCGCCCGGCCATCGTGGCCGCCACCTTCGGCTATGAGGATGAGTGCTTCATCCTGGAGGGGCGGCTGCTCAAGCGCTATGCCCGCAACGCCGTCACGGATGAGCCCTTTGTGGGCAATACCGTCTTCCTGGTTCGCCTCGGCTTCAAGACGGTCGGCGATTATTTCTTCCGCGCCATCTGAGGTCCCCTTCAGCCATGGGTGAAGCCCGGATTTCGGCCCGGGCGGTTCTGCTCTAAGACACAGGCATCATGATCCGAACCTGCCCCCGACTCGCGCCGAGCCTTCCCCAGATGGTGATGGCGCTTCTCCTGGCCACCGCCATGGTACCCCTGGCTGGAGCGCCGGGCGCGATGGCGCAACCGCGCCCCGCGGCAGCGCCGGAGGGCACCGCCCCTCTGCCGGGCGGCAACCGCATCCTCGCCGTCGTGAATGGCGACCCGATCACCCAGGCGGAAGTCACCTCCCGCTCACGGCTTTTCGCGCTGAATGTCGGCATGGGCGTCGCGCCCGAGGTCCTGGCGCGGTTGCAGCCCCAGGTGCTGCGCCTGGCGGTGGATGAGCGGTTGCGTATCCAGGAAATCCAGCGCCGCCGCATCGGCGTCTCCGATGCGGAAATCGCCGAGGCGATCGCCGATATCGAGCGGCGCAACAACCTGCCGCCCGGCGCCATGCGAAACCAGCTTCGCAATGCGGGCATCCAGCCGCGCGTGCTGTTCGACCAGATCCGCGTGCAGATCGGCTGGGGCCGGCTGCTGCGCCAGGCGCTGGGCCCACTGGGCGAGATCAACGAGCAGGAGGTGGCCGATGCCATCGCCACACGCCGCGCCCAGGAAGCCCGTGCCGAATTCCTGGTCAGCGAAATCTACCTGCCCGTGGATGACCCCGCGAACGAGGCCGAGGTGCGCCGCTTCGCCGATGAAGTGATCGGCCAGATCCGCCGCGGCTCGGCCTTCCCCGTGGTGGCGACGCAGTTCAGCCAGGCGCAGACGGCGCTGGGCGGCGGCGACCTGGGCTGGGTGGGCCTCAACCGGCTCGACCCCGAAGTGGCCAATATCGTGGAACGCATGCCGGCTGGCGCGGTCAGCAATCCCATCCGCGTCGCTGGTGGCTTCCAGATCGTCACCCTGCGCGCCAGGCGCGAGGGCGGCCGGGCCGACCAGCTCTCCACCATGCTGACCATCCGCCAGGTCTTCACCGCCTTCGACCGCCCGCTCGACCCCCAGGCTCCGACGGAGCAGCAGCGCGCCGTGGTGGAGCGCGCGCAGCGCCTCTCCCAGACGCTGCGCGGCTGCGAACAGGTGGATGCGCTGCCCCGTTCGGGTGACCGCCCGACCGATCCCGGGCCGATCCGGCTGGAAGGCCTGAATCCGCCCGCTCTTCGCAGCATGCTGGCCAATCTGCCGCTTGGCCGGGCGAGCCAGCCGGTCATCGCGCCCGATGGCGTGCTGCTGCTCATGGTCTGCTCGCGCGAGCAGCGGAACATGAACGAGTTCACGCCAGATGCGGCGCGCAGCCAGATCCTGCGGGAGCGCGTGGAACTGCTCTCCCGCCAGTTGCAGCGCGACCTGCGCCGCCGTGCGGTGATCGAGACGCGTGCCTGAATCAGAACGAGTGCATGGGCTGACCCCCCTTGCGGGCGTCGTTGGAAAATACGGCCTGGATGCCCGCAAGGCGCTGGGCCAGCATTTCCTGCTGGATGAGGTGCTCTGCGCCCGCATCGCCCTGCTGCCCGGGGACCTCGCGGGGCGGCATGTCCTGGAGGTGGGCCCCGGCCCCGGCGGGCTGACCCGCGCCCTGCTGGCCAAGCCGATCGCGCATCTCACGGCGGTCGAGCTGGATGACCGCGCCATCATCGCCTTGGCTGAAGTGGTGGAGGCGCATCCGGGGCGCCTTTCCGTGCTGCGCCAGGATGCGATGAAGTTCGACGGCGTGGGGCAGTTGCCCGCGCCGCGCCAGGTGGTGGCGAATCTGCCCTATAATGTCGGCACGCCCCTGCTCATCGGCTGGCTGCGGCAGGCCGCGCAATGGGAGCGCCTGACGCTGATGTTCCAGGAGGAGGTGGCCTTCCGCATCACCGCCGCGCCCCAGACCGAGCATTACGGGCGCTTGGCCGTGCTGGCGCAATGGGTGGCTGCCTGCTCCATCGGGCTGCGCCTTCCGCCGGGCGCCTTCCGCCCGCCGCCGCGCGTGCATTCGGCCGTGGTGGTCATCACGCCGCATGCGGAACAGCCCGAGCCCTCGCTGTTCCGCGCGATGGAGCGCGTGACGGCCGCAGCTTTCGGCCAGCGCCGCAAGATGCTGCGCGGCTCGCTGAAATCGCTGGGCGGGGCGGAGGCGCTGCTGGCGGAATGTGGCATCGCGGGGGACCGGCGGGCCGAGGAATTGCCGGTCAGCGCCTTTGACGCGCTGGCGCGGGCCTGGCTGGCGCGTTTGCCCGAACCGATTCAGGATGCCGCCGTCCAGAGCGGGATGCGTTGAGGCGGAATCGCCGAAAACGTTGAATCCCGCTCTCAGCAGTGGCGAGACCATGAAAGTGGGCGCAAGCGAACGCATCATGGTCCAAGACGGAGATCAGACATGAAGCGCCTGCAAATCGGCGACGTCGCCATCACCAGCCTCGTCGAGCGCGATGGGCCCTGGCGGCGGCCGGAGGATTTTTTCCTCAATTATGACAGCGCCGCCAAGGCTGCGGATGTCGCGAAGCTGGCGCCCGAGGTGCTGGACCACGCATCCGGCAAGATGGTCATCACCTACCAGACCTTCGTGCTCCGCACCGCCCAGCACGTCATCCTCGTGGATACCTGCACGGGCGAGGATAAGGGCTATGCCGCGCCCATGGACTTTCCCAAGCAGCCCTGGATGGACGCGTTGATCGCCGAGGGGCTGACGCCGGCCGATATCGACTACGTCTTCTGCACGCATCTGCATATTGACCATAGCGGCTGGAACACGAAGCTGGTGGATGGCGAATGGGTGCCGACCTTCCCCAACGCCAAATACATCTTCCACAAGGGTGAATACGCCGCCTGGGAAGCGCTGGAGCGCGAGGGCAAGGAACGCGCGGGCGGCGCGGGCGGCGTCTGGCGGATGAATTGCGAGCCCATCGCCAAGGCCGGCCAGGCGCTGCTGGTGGATGAGAGCTTCACGCTGGATGACTGCATCTCGCTCATCCTCACGCCCGGCCATTCGCCCGGCCATGTCTGCGTGAAGATCTCCAGCAAGGGCCAAACCGCGATCATCGCGGGCGACATGATGCACCACCAGCTGCAATGCTTTGATCCCAACCTCTCCACCATCTTCTGCTGGGACCCGCACGCGGCGGCCCAAAGCCGCAAGCGCGTCTTCGAGGAAGTGGCCGAGACCGACACGCTATTGCTGCCCATCCATTTCCCGACGCCTACGGCGGGCCGCCTGAAGCGCGCGGGCGAGGGGTATGACTGGGTCTTTGCGCGCTAGAGCATTTTCCGTTCGGAAGGGCTCACGGAAAAAGCTCTAAATCATTGAATTGCGAGCATCATCCGATCAAACGATTCCGTTTGATCGGATGATGCTCTAGGCCCAGCATGCCCTTGCACCAGCCGGAGGATCGCCGATGCCGCAGGACGTGACCTTCGCCGCCCCCGGCCGCTTCTGGAAGGGCAATATCCACACCCATTCCGATGCCTCGGACGGCGCGCGCACGCCCGAGGCTGTGTGCGCGACCTATCGCGAGGCGGGGTATGATTTCCTCGCCCTCACCGATCATTTCCTCGCGAAATACGGCTTCCCGGTGGTGGATACGCGGCCCTTCCGGACCCCGGGCTTCACCACGATCCTCGGCGCCGAGCTGCATGCGCCGGCGACTTCGCTGGGCGAGTTGTGGCATATTCTCGCCGTTGGGCTGCCGCTGGATTTCGCACCCACACCGCCCGGCGAGAGCGGACCGCAACTGGCCGCCCGCGCCATCGCGGCCGGCGCCTTCGTCGCCATCCCGCATCCCGGCTGGTATGGGCTGATGGCGACGGATGCGAAGACGCTGCCGGGCGCGCATGCGGTGGAGGTGTACAACCACACCTCGCAATTGCGGACCGAACGGGGCGATGGCGTCTATCTCGCCGACCAACTCCTGGCCGAGGGGCGGCACATCAACCTGATCGCCGTGGATGACGCGCATTTCCATTCGCCCGACGGCTTTGGGGGCTGGGTGATGGTGAAGGCGGCGGCCAATGAACCGGGCGCGCTGCTGGCCGCGCTCAAGGCCGGGCATTTCTACGCGACGCAGGGCCCCGCCATCCATGACATCACCTGGGGGGAGGATTGGGTGGAGGTCACCTGCTCCCCCGCCGCGAGCATCATGGTGCTGGGCCGCGCATCGCGCGCCGCGCAATCGGTTGCGCTGGGCCAGACGCGGGCGCGGCTGCCGCTCGGGGTGCTGCGCGCGGGTGGCTTTGCCCGGGTGGTGGTGGCCGATGCACAGGGGCGCCGCGCCTGGGCGAACCCCGTCCGCTTTCCGGAGTGAAGCGACGGCCGGCTAGAGCATCATCCGATCAAACGGAATCGTTTGATCGGATAAAAATGTTGGTAATTCAATGATTTAGAGCTTTTTCCGTGAGCCCTTCCGAACGGAAAATGCTCTAGACCATGATGCGTTCGCTTGCGCTCACTTTCATGGTCTCGCCACTTCTGAGAGCGGGATTCAACGTTTTCGGCGATTCCGCCTCAACGCATCCCGCTCTAATGCGACATGAGGACGGGCACCGTCATCTCCTGAAGCAGCGTGCGCGTGGCGCCGCCCAGCAGCAGTTCCCGCCAGCGTGAATGGCCATAGCCACCCATCACGATCAGGTCGCAGCTGTAATCGGCCGCCGCGTTCAGCAGCACCTCGCCCACGCCGCCATCGGCGCTCTCAACGCGCCGGACCGTCACCGGGACGTCATGCCGCGCGAGGTGCAGCGCGATATCGGCCCCCGGCTCCTCGCCATGGCCGGCTGCTCCGGTCTGCGGGTCAACGACCAACACCGTGACGCTCTCCGCATTGACCAGCAGGGGGAGCGCGTCATTGACCGCCCGCGCTGCCTCGCGGCTGCCATTCCAGGCGATGAGCACATGGCGGAGCAGGCCCCTGGCCGGGCCGATATAGGGCACGAGAAGCACAGGCCGTCCGGTCGAGAACAGCGCGGCCTCGGCCGTCGCCTTCGATGCCTCTGGCTCCGGCTGGCCCACCACCAGGAGGTCCACGTAGCGGCCATGCAGCGCGAGAATCTCCGGGGTCACGCCCTCGGCCTGGCGCCATTCGCCGAGCTGGCCCTCCCGGCGCAGCAACTCGCGGAAAGCCGCCTCCTGCCGGGCGGCCGCCGTCAGCCCCCCCTCGCGCATGCGCGCCATCAGCTCCGCCGTGGCGATACCCCCGCTCATATCGGCCCCGCCGAAAGCCGGCAGCCCGACATCAATCACGAACAGGCCGATGAGATGCGCCTCATGCCGCTTCGCGAGCGCCAGGGCGAAATCGAGGCGCTTGGCCGAGGCCGGCGAGGCATCGAGATGAACCAGCATGTCCTTGATCGGCATTGATTCCTCCATGGGATGGCTGGGCTTGCCCGGCTTGAAGACGGATCCGCATGACATGCGGCACGGGGCCAGCCTATGGGCCAATGCTATGCGGCTGCCTTGACCTGGCGCAAGGCACCACCCAGGCCGAGCCAAGGCTGCGGCCCGCCGCCTGGCGAAATGGTGGCCCTGTTCCCGCCGATCACCGAGTAGAGCCTGAGGATACCAAGGCCGCCGGCCAGCATGAGGGCGCCCAGCCGGCTGCCCCGGCCAACCGGCTGATGCCGGCCATGGCATCGCCACCCGACGGCGAATTCCGCCAGCATCAAGGGCAGCACGATCAGCAGTAACCCCGCCAGGTGGATCAGCACGAAGGCGCCGCCGCCATTCTCGCCGACCTCGCAGGGAAGCTTCCAGATCGAGCCGAGCCCGACCGCCGCGCCCATGCTGGCCAGGATCAGCCCGGCACCATGATCCGGATCAAGCGGGTCGGTTTTGATGATCCGGCTCTTGCTCCGGCCAATTCATGCGCCTCCGCGGCTGGCGGGGTTCATGAATCGGGGTTTCGCAAATTTTTCCTGGTGGAGCGATAGGTCCTTTGCTGCACGGCCAGGCGACGCCGTCCGGCCTCCTGCGCCGCCCCCTGTTTCGCCAACTCCGCCGCTGCCAGTTCCTGGTTCAGCTTCTGGAAATGCGCCCAGCGGTTGGCGTCCAGCAGGCCCGCCTCCAGCGCGCCGCGAACCGCGCAACCGGGTTCGGTGCTGTGACCGCAATCGCGAAACCGGCAATCCTGGGCCAGGCGCTCGATATCGTCGAAGACCGTGCCCAGACCCATCTCGGCATCAACCAGGCCCACTTCCCGGATGCCGGGCGTGTCGAGCAGAAGCCCTCCGCCAGGCAGCAGGACGAGTTGGCGATAGCTCGTGGTGTGGCGCCCACGGTCATCGGTGGCGCGGATTTCCTGGGTGGCCATCCGCTCCTCGCCCAGCAGGGCATTCACCAGCGTGGATTTGCCCACGCCCGATGAGCCGATCAGGACACAGGTCTCGCCCGGCGTGATGTGAGCCATCAGGCCGCCAATGCCAATCCTCTCGCGGGCCGACACAACGAGCACCGGGCAGCCCGCCGCCAGCGTGGCTATCGCGGCGGCCTGATCTTCGGGTTGCTCGCACAGGTCGGCCTTGGTCAGCACCACCACCGGCCGCGCGCCGCTCTGCCAGGCTGCCGCGAGGAAGCGCTCAAGCCGGCGCGGATTGAGGTCGGCGTTCATCGAGGTGACGATGAAGACGACGTCAATATTGGCGGCGATGACTTGCAATGTCTGCACGCTATCCGCCGCCCGGCGCACGAAGGCCGTGCGGCGAGGCAGGACAGCGTGGATGATGGCCGTGGCTTCGCCGGGCTTGGCGGAGAGCGCCACCCAGTCCCCCGCGGCCGGATGCCCCGCCTCCCGCGCCTCGTGGCGCAGGCGCCCGGAAAGCCTGGCGCTCAGCGTGCCGAGATCGGTGGCCACCAGATTGACCTCGCGCCGCTGCACGATGATGCGCCCGGCGAGGTGTCCGGCCCGCGCATGCGGCTCGAATGCCAGACGCAGCGCATCGGACCAGCCATACTGTTCGATCAAGAGCGGGTCTCTCAAGGGGGGCGGGCAAAGTGGAAGGCCAGTCTAGCACCGACCGGGCGGCAAGACGCCCCTCCGGATTGCGGCACGCGCGGCGATTGGCGCAACATGGGGTGGGAAATGGTGTATTGGGCGCGGAACGTTGCGTCTCGATGACTTGCCAGGCCCCGCCCTGGCGGACCATAGCCCCATGGGTTGCGCGAAAGTGGCCGCCAAAGCGGATTGCGGAGGCATGCGCGCCTCCACGACCGCCATATAGTGCCGAATCTGTGAACAAGGACCAATCATGAGAAAGCCCAACTACAGCATGGAACGCAAGGATCGGGAGCGCGCCAAGCAGGCCAAGGCCACGGCGAGGGAGGAGAAGCGTGCGGGGAAGGGCGAGGAAAGCCGCCAGCCTGACGTCTCGACCACGGAGGAGAGCACCGGCTTGGATGGAGCCGAAAAGCCGAAATCGGCCGACTGAGAGACTTGCATGGCCCTCGCTTGTTGTCAGGGCTGTCAAACAGCGCCCCAAATTTTCCAGTTCAGCCGCTCATTTTCGGCTGTTTCTTTCTCTGCTTGAACCGGAAGGAGTCATTTCCGGTTTCCAGTATGTCGCAGTGATGTGTGATGCGATCGAGCAGGGCCGTGGTCATTTTGGCGTCGCCGAACACGGCGACCCATTCCGCGAAGGACAGGTTGGTGGTGATGATCAGGGAGGTCTTTTCGTAGAGCTGGCTGATCAGATGGAACAGCAACGCGCCGCCTGATGCGGGGAATGGCAGGTAGCCCAGCTCATCGAGGATGACGGCATCGGTCTGGACCAGTTGGCGGGTCATGTTTCCGGCCCTGCCTTGCTGTTTTTCGCGCTCCAGCTGGTTCAGCAGATCGACCGCGTTGTAGAAGCGCACGCGTTTGCCTCGGTGGATGGCAGCCAGCCCAAGGCTGTGGCGAGGTGGGTTTTGCCGGTGCCCGTGCCGCCGACCAGGATCAGATTATGCGCCGTCTCCGTGAAGGCCGCACTCGCCAATTGCTGGATTTGCGGCAGCGGGGTTTCCGCCCAATCAATCCCGATCAGATCGCGGTGCACCGGAAAGCGCGCGAGCTTGAGTTGGTAGCGCAGGCTGCGGAGCTGGCGATCGGCCAACTCGGCCTCGATCATGCGGTCGAGCCAGGCCTTGGGTTGCACGGGCCGCCCATATTTCTGGGGCGGTCCCGTGGCCATGCCGTGGAGGTGCAGCGCGTTGAGTTGGGCGGCGTGGTCGGTGCCGCGTTTTTCAATGCCATGCTGTTCAATGGATGACATGGCTCGCCCCGCGCAGATGATCGTAGCGGCTGCAATCGGCGAGCGGCTGGGTTTGGAGTTGCAGCATGTCGGGCACGGCCAGCCTGGCGGGGTGGGCGGGTGCGAGCAGGCGGCGCATTTCGTTCAGCACCACGGCCGCGGTGACGACCTGGCCCTCCAGCACCAGTTCGCAGGCGACCTGCAGCGGTTCCAGCCCGACCTCGCGCGCCATCAGCAGCATTTCGACAAAGCCGCGGTCGCCGCGGGGCTGCTTGAGGATGCGGTCCCGGACGGTCTGGATGGCGACCGGCAGATCCCACTCGCGGAACGGCACGCCGTTGCGCAGCGCGCCGGGCTTGCGCTCCAGGATCGGCAGGTAATGCCAGGGATCGCAGACCAGAATGTCCCGCCCGAAACGCCGCGGATGCCCGCGCCCGCCCGGCCGCCCGCATCGCCCACCCAGCCGGGCACCTCCTCGTTGAACGGGACCACCATGACCAACCGAACGACTCTGGCGCAGCTGCGCGAGATGGACGCCGCGCAGGCCGCCCGCCTGCCCGTCGATCATCTGGCGCTGCTGCTGGAAGACGTCGCCCAAGCCATGCCGTCCTCCCCTACGAATCGCTGACAACACAAGCGAATCGAAAGTTCAGCCGAAGGGGAATCCCCAAAATCAACGCGAGTCAGCATTTTCAGCGGTTGGTATTACCTGGCCACGCTCCGCGTGTATTACCTGGCCGCGCTCCGCGTGTATTACCTGGCCGCGCTCCGCGCGAGGCCCAGCACCACCTGTCGCGCAATCGTCTCATCCGGCAATCCGGTGGATTTGGCCTGGCGTTCGGCGCGCAGCAGCGCCGCGCCCAGCGCTTCCAGCCGCGCCACCGACCAGCGGCCCAGCGCGCGCGTCATCGCGGGCTTCGCCTTCCAGAAGACCGGCGGGCGTAGCGCGCTGATTGCTTCCTCGGCTGAGCTGCCTGCCTCCATGGCCAGCCGCGCCATGTGCAGCCGGTGCGTGTGGCGCAGTGCGGCGCGCAGCACCTGCACGGGGTTCGCGCCCTCGCCAAAGGCTTTCGCGATGGCGCGGTCCGCTACCGCCACCTCGCCCAGGGAGGCCGCCATCAGTGCCTCGTCCAGGTCCAGCATGCTGCCCTCGCCGAGCAAGGCCATGGCATCCTCGACGCCGATACGCTCGCCCGGCCCGGCATGCAGCGCCAGGACTTCCAGCGCCCGGCGCATCGCCAGCCGGTCCTCGCCGGCGCGTTCGGTCAGCCAGTTCAGCGCGGCGGGCTCGGCCACCGCGCCCAATTCGCCCAGGATGCGCGTGATCGAGGCCGTCAGGTCCCGCCCGCGTTCGGCATAGCATTCGATGACCTGCCCGCGCGGATCAGCCGCCACCAGCGCCTTGAGCTTGGATTTGCCGGTGAGGCCGGCGCCCTCGATGATGACGAGGCCAGGCCCCCGCCCGGCCAGCGCGGCCTTCACCGGCTCCGCCCAGGCATCGCGCGCATCGCGCAGGCGGATCGCCATGCGGCCGCCCATCAGCGGGACCGAGGCGGCCTCGCCCGCGAGCGAGCCGGCATCGCGCGCGGCCTCGCGCGGGGGCTCGGTGATGCAAAGCGGGTCATCGCCCGAGACGGCGCGCACGAGTTGCGCCGCGCGTTCATTCACCAGCCCCGCATCATCGCCGATCAACAGGACGACGCGGCAATCCTTGGGCGGCTCGGCCAGGAAGCCGGCGAGGCGGCGCGCCTCAAGCTTCGCGACCACGGCTCAGGTCGCGGCTTGTGCCGCGATCCGGCGGCGCAGCGCCACCGCGACGCCCAGCACGACGCGGTCGCTCAGCTCGGCAACCAGGCGGCGCTCCATATCCTCCCGCGAGGCATCGGCGGCGAAGAATTGCAGGTTGGGCAGGTTGTAGGCGTCCATCGTCCGCGCCGAGCCGCGATCCACGACCTCGCGCGGGGTGCTCATTGTGACGAGGACCCAGCGGGCGGTCGCGATGATGCGAACCCGCGTGGCCAGGCCATCGGTCTGGATGCCCAGGATTTCCGTGACGTAGGAGAGCGAGACCTCCAAATCGTAGCGGCTTTGGACGCCCGGCTGGCTGCCTTCCAACTGGCGCTGAAGGGCGCGGCGGAGCAATTGCCCGTTGCGCTCGGGGATGATGCCGACCCGGACCGAGGCCATGGCATCCCGCAGGCGCGGTTCATTCCGCCCCACGCCGGAGCCGGCGGCCTCGCCATCCGGCCCATAGACCGGGCGGAAGCCGCAGGCACCCAAGCCCAGCAGCGGAAGACCCAGCAGGGGGGTGGCGGCGAGGAAAGCGCGTCTAGATGACAAGATTGACCACCCGGCCTTTCACATGGATGCGCTTCTTGACGGGCTTGCCATCCAGCGCGCGGATCACATTGGGCTCGGATTCGGCCAGGGCAAAGACTTCTTCGTCGCTGGCATCCACGGCAACCTCGATGGTGCCGCGCAGCTTGCCCAGCACCTGGACCGCGAGCGTCACGCTGTCGGCGCGCAGCAATTCGGGGTCGGCTTCCAGCCAGGGCAGTTGCGCCACCAACCCGGCGTCGGCGTTGAAGCTGGCCCAGACCTCCTCGGCCAGATGCGGCATCATGGGGGAGGCCAGGCGGATCAGGGCTTCCATCGCCTCGCGCCGGGCGGCCAGGGGCGCCATGGGACTGTCGGCGATGGTGTTGGCCAGTTCATGCACCTTGGCGACGGCCACGTTGAAGGTGAAGGCTTCCAGCGCCTCGGTGACGGAAGCGATGGCGCGGTGAGTGGCCTGGCGCAGCTTCTTGCCCATCGCCTCATCCGGCGTGGCCACTTCGCTCATCCCCTGGGCCAGCCGCCAGATGCGGCCGATGAAACGGCTGGCGCCGGCGACGCCGGATTCCGACCATTCCATGTCCCGCTCGGGCGGGTTGTCGCTCAGGATGAACCAGCGCGCGGTGTCGGCGCCGTAGCGGTTGATGATGGCGCCGGGGTCCACCGTGTTCCGTTTGGACTTGGACATGCTCTCGATGCGGCCGACCGTGACCGGCTCATCCGAGCCCTTCACGATGGCGCTGCCATCGGCCCGCTTCTCGATCTCCTCGGGGTAGAGCCAGCGGCCATCGGCGCCCTTGTAGCTCTCATGCGTGACCATGCCTTGCGTGAACAGGCCGGCGAAGGGCTCGTCCAGCTTCACATGGCCGGTCGCCTTCATCGCGCGGGTGAAGAAGCGGCTGTAGAGCAGATGCAGGATCGCGTGCTCGATGCCGCCGATATACTGGTCCACCGGCAGCCAGGCATCCACGGCTTCCGGCGTGACGGGCACGCCCGCGCGCGGCGAGCAGAAGCGCGCGAAATACCAGGAGGAATCCACGAAGGTGTCGAAGGTGTCGGTCTCGCGCCGGGCCGGCTTGCCGCAACTGGGACAGTTCACGTGCCGCCAGCTGGGGTGGTGGTCCAGCGGGTTGCCGGGGCGGGAGAAATCCACATCCTCGGGCAGCACGACGGGGAGTTGGGCGGCCGGGACCGGCACCACGCCGCAATCATCGCAATGGATGACCGGGATGGGGCAGCCCCAATAGCGCTGGCGGGAGACGCCCCAGTCGCGCAGGCGCCAATTGGTGACGCCCTGGCCCTGGCCCAGTTCCTCGATGCGGGCGATGGCGGCGCGCTTGGCGGCGGTGACGTCCAGCCCGTTCAGGAAGCCGGAATTGAAGCTGATGCCGTCATCCGTGAAGGCCTCGGTGCCCACGGCGAAGGTGGCGGGATCGGCCCCGTTGGGCAGCACCACGGGGGTGACGGACAACCCGTATTTGCGGGCGAAATCCAAATCGCGCTGGTCATGCGCGGGGCAGCCGAAGATGGCGCCGGTGCCGTATTCCATCAGCACGAAATTGGCGATCCAGACCGGGTATTCCTGGCCGGTGAAGGGGTGCTTCACGGTGAAGCCGGTGTCGAAGCCCTTCTTCTCGCCCTGCTCGATGACCACTTCGCTGGTGCCCATGGCGCGGCATTCGGCGATGAAGGCCGCGGCCTCGGCCGAGCGCGCGGCGGCGGCGGCCGCCAGCGGGTGTTCGGCCGCGACGGCCACGAAGCTCATGCCGAACAGCGTATCGGGCCGCGTGGTGAAGACCTCCACCTCGGCGGTGTCATCCACCGGCGTGGCGAGCTGGAAGCGCACCCGTGCGCCCTCGCTGCGGCCAATCCAGTTGGCCTGCATCAGGCGCACGCGCTCCGGCCAGCGATCCAGCTCGCCCAGCGCGTCCAGCAGATCGGGCGCGAATTTCGTGATGGCGAAGAACCACTGGCTGAGCTTCTTCTTCTCGACCGCCGCACCCGAGCGCCAGCCCTTGCCGTCAATCACCTGCTCATTGGCCAGCACGGTGCCATCCACCGGGTCCCAGTTGACCCAGCTTTCCTTGCGCTCGACCAGGCCTGCCGCCAGGCAGTCCAGGAACAGCTTTTGCTGCTGGCCGTAATATTCGGGATCGCAGGTGGCGAATTCGCGCTCCCATTCGAGGGAGAGGCCCATGCGCTTCAACTCGGCGCGCATATTGGCGATGTTGGCGCGGGTCCATTCGCCCGGATGGGTGCCGCGTTCGCGCGCGGCGTTCTCGGCGGGCAGGCCGAAGGCGTCCCAGCCCATCGGGTGCATCACCAGGTGGCCACGCGCGCGCTTGTAGCGGGCCACGACGTCGCCCAGCGTGTAGTTCCGCACATGGCCCATGTGGATCTTGCCGGAGGGGTAGGGGAACATCTCCAGCACGTAGTATTTCCTGGCTCCCGCCGGCGGCACGTCAGGCACCGAGAAGCAGCGCGCCGCCTCCCACGCCTGTTGCCAGCGCGGCTCGGCGGCGGCGAAATCATAGCGGGTGTCTTGATGGGGCGGCTGGGGCGTGTCGGGCATGATGGCACCTGAATAGAGCCGCAAGCCGGGTACCTCAAGGCGGCTGCTGTCGAGCCCTGGCTTGCGGCGGGCCAAACTGTGCCAAACTGGCCGCCATGCGCTGGCTGCTTCTCCTGATCCTTCTCACCCCCGGCCTGGCCCGGGCCGCCGATGAGGCGGCCCATGCCCGCTTCTTCTCGGCCCGATCCATCCCGGTGGCTCTGCCCTCAACCGGGCTCTCCATCTCCTTCACGCAGCATTACCGGGGGGTGGTGCCGCATGCGGCCTTCGCCTTCGCGCAAGGGGCAGATGGGCGGGCGGCCTGGTCCATGGTCTCGGGCCAGGAAAGCCCGGAGGAGGCCGAGCGCATGGCGCTCGCCAATTGCACGCGGCAACTGGGCCGCATGCGGGGCGAGGGGGTGGGCGCCCCCTGCCGCATCTTGGCCGTGGATGGCGATCTGCGCGGCATGCCGGGCTCACCCGGCATCATGCCCGAGCGCGGCGGCATTGGCCCCTTCACCCGCAGCCCCTTTCATCTGCACCGCGGCCCGCGCCTGGCGGAAGGCGCGGTGATCTGGGCGCATGGCTATGGCGGCGCGGCGGAGGATCATCGCGGCCACGCCCTGCCGGGCATGATCTCACCGCTGAACGAGGCGGGGTTCGATGTATTCCGCTTCGACCGCCATCCGGGCGATGACCCGCTTTTCGTCACCCTGCCACGCCTGGTCCGCGCCCTGCCGGCCCTGCGCGAGGCTGGCTACCGCCGCATCATCCTGGGCGGGCAATCGCGCGGGGCCTGGCAGGCGATCCTGGCGGCGTCCGAACGGCCGGATCTGGTGGATGTGGTCCTGGCCGCCGCCCCCGCCGCCCATGGAGAACGCGCCGAGCAGCGCGCCCTGGCGCTGGAGGATTTCCGCCGCGTGCTCGGCGGGCTGGATGAGCGGCGAACCCGCCTGGCCGTCATGCTGTTCGACCGCGATGAATTCGACCCCTCACCGGAGGAGCGGGCGCAGATCGTGGCGAGCCTGGCGCAGCGGCGGGAGGCGCCGACGCTGGCGCTCTGGGCCAGTGGCCCCGCGCGGGGACATTCGGGCGTCGCGGATTGGCGCTTCACGCGCGATTATGCGGGCTGCCTGGTGACGCTGGTGCAGGCCCCGCCCGCCTCGGCGCCGCGCGGATTGCGGCGGGAGGGGTGTGGCGGCGGTTAGAGCGGGATGCGTTGAGGCGGAATCGCCGAAAACGTTGAATCCCGCTCTCAGCAGTGGCAAGACCATGAAAGTGAGCGCAAGCGAACGCATCATGGTCTAGAGCTTTTTCCGTTCGGAAGGGCTCACGGCAAAAGCTCTAGATCATTGAATTACGAGCATCTTTATCCGATCAAACGATTCCGTTTGATCGGATGATGCTC
>CAMTUX010000007.1:0-74533 GCA_947084995.1 uncultured Roseococcus sp. | reverse complement strand
CCCCCTCGCGCTCCCTGCACCCTAGAGCATCATCCGATCAAACGGAATCGTTTGATCGGATAAAGATGCTCGTAATTCAATGATTTAGAGCTTTTTCCGTGAGCCCTTCCGAACGGAAAATGCTCTAGACCATGATGCGTTCGCTTGCGCTCACTTTCATGATCTCGCCACTGCTGAGAGCGGGATTCAACGTTTTCGGCGATTCCGCCTCAACGCATCCCGCTCTAACCGAGCACCAGCGCCGACCGCACGGTAGAACCTTATCGCAAGCTCATTGCGGCTGAATGCCGGCCGCGCGGATCACGGTGGCCCAGCGCTCCACTTCGCTGCGGACCAGCGTTTGCAGCGCCGCGGGGCCACGCTGATCCGGGCGCGCAGGCAGCGAGCCCAGTTCCTCGATGCGGCGAATGATGGCGGGGTCATCCAGTGCCGCGCGCAACGCCTGATCGAGCCGCGCGACCACGGCCGGCGGCGTGCCGCGCGGCGCGAAGATCGCGTTCCACCCCTGGAAGACATATTCGGGCACGCCCGCTTCCACGGCCGAGGGCACATTCGGCGCATTGGGATTGCGCGCCGTGGCGGCGACGGCCAGGCCGCGCATGGTGCCCGCGGCGATCTGCGGCACGGCGGCGGGCGCCAGCAGGCAGGCGCTGTCCACCTGCTGCGCCACAATGTCATTCAGCGCCGGCCCCTCGCCGCGATACGGGATCTCATTCATCCGCGCGCCCGTGACGTGGGAGAACAAGGCGCAGCCCAGATGGTTGGTGCTGCCCACGCCGGCATTGGCGTTGGAGATGCGGCCCGGCGCCTCACGCGCCATGGAGAGGAATTCCTGCATGGTGCGGGCCGGGTGGCCATTGCGGACCACGAAGAACATCGGCGTGCCGGCGATCAGGCCGATCGGCTGCAATTCGCGCGGGTCATAGCCGGGATTGCGGTAGATCGAGACTGAGGCCGAATGGCTGCCCAGGCTGCCGACCGTCAGCGTATAGCCATCGGGCGCGGCATTGGCGCCGCGCGTTCCGCCGATGGTGCCGCCCGCGCCGGCCACATTCTCCACCATCACGGATTGCCCCAGCGTGCGGGACATGTGCTGCGCCACGATGCGCGCCAGAACGTCCGTGGCGCCGCCGGGGGCGAAGACCACGATCATGTTGACGGTGCGGGTGGGGAATTCCTGCGCCGTGGCGGGCGGCACGAGGCCGAGCCAAAGGGCCGCGGTGGCGGCAAGGACGCGCTTGATCATCCGGTGTTCTCCCTGAGCTTGGGGCATCTTCGGCCCCGTTTCATCTGGACGTGAAAACCATGTTGCGGATGGTTGCTGTCGGCGTCCATTCATTTCTTTCAGCAAAACGCTTTTCGTTGACCGAAGTCTGATGTATCAAAGCCGCGCGGCATTTCGCCGGCCGAGAGCGTGGCATGATGATTGGCGCGAAAGACCCCTACCACCTCGCCTCCCTCCACCGGGGATTGGAGGTGATCGGCTGCTTCGCCCGCCGCCCCTCCTGGAGCCTCGCGGAACTCGCGGCCGAGCTGGGGCAGAACAAGGCCACCCTGTTTCGCGTGCTGCACACGCTGGAAGCCGCGGGCTACGTCATCAAGGACGCCAATGGCCGCCATGCCCCAGGCCTCGCCCTGCACGCGCTCGGCAATGCCGCGCTCCGGCAGGAGCAGTTGCGCTGGCAATCCCTGCCGCCCATCCAATCGCTGGCCGAAGAAACCGGCGAGACCGTCCATGTCGGCATCCTGCATGAGGGCGAAGTCGTCACCGTGCAGGTGGTGGAGGGCACGCATGCGGTGCGGATGCATTCGCGCATGGGCAAGCGCAGCCCCGCCCATGCCAGCGCGCTGGGCAAGCTGCTGATGGCCTATCTGCCCGATGCCGAGGTGGAGGCCATCATCGCCCGCCACGGCTTGCCGCGCTTCACGCCCGCCACACTCACCACGCCCGAGGCCCTGCGCGAGGCACTGCACCAAATCCGCCAGCAAGGCTTCGCCCCGGATGAGGAGGAGATCGAGCCCGGATTGCGCTGCCTGGCCGCGCCCATCACCGACCATTCCGGCCGGCCCAGCGCGGCGCTGGGCATCTCGGCGCCGGCCAGCCGCATGGATGCGGCCCGGCGCGCTGCCCTGCTGCCGCGCGTGAAGGCTGCCGCGCTCCAGGTCTCACGCATGCTCGGCAGCCCGACTTCCGCCGCCGCCTGAACCACGACGACAACCGGGGAAACATCATGGACAGCCAAAGCCGCGCCACGCTGATGAATGGCGCCGACATCATCGTGGACCACCTGACCAAGCAGGGCGTGCCCTATCTGTTCGGACTTTGCGGCCATGGCATCACGGGCTTCATGGATGCCGCCTTCAAGGCGCAGAACCGCATCAAGACCATCTCCACCCACCACGAGCAGACCGCCGGCCACATGGCCGACGCCTATTACAAGGTGCGCGGCGAGCCGGTGGCGACCTTCACCTCCTGCGGGCCTGGCTCGGCCAACCTTGTCGTGGCCTTGGCGGCGGCGATGATGGACAGCTCCGCCTTCCTCGCCATCACCGGCAATGTACCGACCGGGCAGTTCAACCGCGGCCCCTTCCAGGAAACCGGCCGCCATTTCCAGGGCGATTTCCCGAGCGTCATCCGCCCCTACGTCAAGCGCAGCTACCAGCCGACGCGCGCCGACATGGTGCAACTTGCCGTCACGCAAGCCTGGGACCAGCTGACCGCCGGGCGGCCCGGCCCGGTCAATCTGGACGTGCCGCTGAACGTCTTCGTCGAGGAGGCCTCGGTCACGCCCTCGGCCACGGTGAAGGCCGTGATCAATGGCAGCCCGGGCAACCCCAAGGCGCTCTCGGCCGCGCTGGATTTGCTGCTGAAGGCGGAGCAGCCCGTCATCATCGCCGGCCAGGGCGTCATCATCGGTCATGCCTGCGACGCGCTGCTGGCCTTTGCCGAAGCGACGGGCATTCCCGTCGTCACCAGCCCCAATGGCAAGGGCGCCATCCCGGACCGCCATCGCCTCGCCTTCGGCGCCATCGGCCGCAACGGCGCCTATGCGGCGAATGACGCGACGCGCAATGCCGATGTGATCCTCGCCATCGGCTTCTCCTTCGATGACCGCGCGACCAGCGCCTGGCTGGATGGCTATACGCTCTCCGTGCCGCCCTCGAAGCTGATCCAGATTGACCTCGACCCCACCGAGATCGGCCGCAACTACCCGACCGAATACGGCATCCTGGGCGATGCGAAGGCCAGCCTGGAATTGCTGCTGGAAATGGCGGCGGCGCGCATCGGCGCCCCCCGCCAGGGCGGCGCCTGGTTCGACCGACTGGCGCGCGGGCGTGACGTCTGGCGCGAATACCAGGGCGGCCTCGCCCTCTCGGACCAGATGCCCCTGCGGCCCGAGCGGTTGATGGCGGCGCTGGCCCGCGCCGTGCCGGAAAATGCGGTGGTGGCCAGCGATGTGGGCGTGCACCACAACTGGATCATCCAGTTGATGGACACGCTGCGCCCGCGCCATTTGATCCATAGCTGGGGCTTCGCCGCCATGGGCTTCGCGACCAGCGGTATCCTGGGCGCCAAGCTCGCCGCCCCCGACCGACCCTGCGTCGCCGTGGTGGGCGATGGCTCCTTCCTGATGACGCCCCACGCGCTGGCGACGGCGGTGGAATACGGCATCCCGGTGGTCTGGGTGGTGTGGAACAATTCCGGCTTCTGCTCGATCCGCGATATCCAGCACGGCATGTTCGGCGGGCGCGAACTCGCCACCGCCTTCGAGATCCAGCGCACCGGCGAGAGCTACAGCCCGGATTTCGCGATGATGGCCAAGAGCATGGGCGTCGCCTCCCACCGCGTGACCCATGCGGGCGAGTTGGAGGACGCGATCGCGACCGCGGTGAAGGCCAATGTGCCCTATCTGGTGGAAGTGCCGGTGGATCGCGACATCCGCCCCATCGGCACCGGCAGTTGGGACCTGCCGCCGCTGCCCAACCCCGAGCCGAATTTCCTGAAGGCGCTGGCAGCGCGCGGCATCACCTTCTGAGCGGAGGTGGAACACGCCACCGGCTGCCGGCAGGGATCAGCCGCCAGTCGGCGCCTCCCCAGCCAACACGCGGCGCGACGGCAGCGCAAGCGTGAAGCACCAGCAGGCGGCAAGCATCAGGGCGGAGCCGATCAGGCAGGTGAAAATCCCGCCCCAGCCGTAGAGAAGGCCGGAAAGCAGCGTCCCGCCGAAGCGGTCGGCGGCATTGGCGGCATAGTAGAATCCGACATCCTCGGCCGCCTTCTGGCTGCCGGCATAGGCCAGCACCAGGTAGGAATGCAGCGAGGAGTTCACCGCGAAGCCGCCGTGACGATGGGGTGGCGCGTGGGGTCATAGAGATGCTCATTCACCCCCACCACCACATTGAGCACGCTGTCGAACTTCACCGGGGCCGCCACGATGACGCGCTTCGCGCCACGGTCCAGGTGGCCCTGCAACGCATCGGGCGTCAGGAATTTGCCTGTGCATTCCAGCACCAGATCCACGCCCAGATCGCCCCAGGGAATTTCGGCGGGATTGGCATGCTCGGAATAGCCCATCCAATGCGCGCCGATGGTGACGGAACGGTTGCCCTCGGCCGTGATCGGCGCGCACCAGCGGCCCTGCACGCTGTCGAATTCCAGCAGATGCGCGATGGCGGTCGCATTGCCCTTGATCTCGTTCAGCTGGACGACATCCAGGCGGTTTCCGGCGCGCGGATCATCAGGCTGCCGATCGGCCGCGCCCATGGCCGCGCGCAGCGCCAGCCGCCCGATACGGCCCATGCCGCTGATGCCGACCCTCGACCATGATGCGTTCGCTTGCGCTCACTTTCATGGTCTCGCCACTGCTGAGAGCGGGAATGGGCCAACTCATCCAGCCGCGCCTTGAGGGCGATGCGGTCCAGCGTTGCAACCGGCAGGTTCACGAAGATCTCGATGCGGTTTCGCAGCCCGGCATAAAGCTCGTTCAGCAGGACCGCGCGCTCGGCGGCATTGCCCGTGAACTTGGCGGGATCGGGCAGCAGCCAGGCGGCGGGCGACGATCAACCCGGCCTGCTCCAGCGCGCGCAAATGAAACGAGAGCGTGGAGGGCGCGATGCCGAGCTGCTGCGCCGCCTCACCCGCCGCGAGGCCATTGGGGCCGGCAGCCAGCAGCACACGCATCAATTCCAGCCGCGTTGGCTGGCCCAGGGCCGCAAAGCGGAGGGCGGTGCCGTTCAATTCCATATTTCAACGATAGTCGAAGAAAGATCGCCCCCGCGTGAAGCTTCCGTGAAGACTCCGGTCCATTGCCTTGCGATGAGGCAAGGCTTGAAAAATGCCCTCAGGCCCGCGCCGCATCCGTCACGAAGAAGCTCGCGCTGGTCTGCTCGTTCCAGACCTCCGCGCGCAGATGCCCGGCCAGCATCAGCGGCGCGGCGCCCTGGGCCATCAGCGCCTCGGCCAGCGGGCCTTCCTTGGCGCGGAAGCAGATGGCCTTGAGGCGCCCGCCATCCTCGCCCTCCAGGAAGGCGCGGATGGTGGCGCCCTCCTTGCCGACGCGGCTGGCCTTGACCACGCGGGCGCGGGAAATGCCGAAAGCCGGCTCGTCATTGCCGGCGCCGAAGGGGGCGAGGCGCCCGATGCCTTCGGCGATCTCGGCGGTGGCGCCCCGCACGGTCAGCGCGCCTTCCAGCACCTGTTCCGCCGCGCCGGGCAGATCCCGCGCGGCGGCCAGGCGCTCATTCAGATGGGCGTGCAGTTCCGGCAGGCGGCTCGCCTCGATGGTGAAGCCCGCCGCCATGGCGTGCCCGCCGCCGGCAATCAGCATCCCCGATTGGCGCGCCGCGATGATGGCCGCCCCCAGATCCAGCCCCGGCACCGAGCGGCCGGAACCCTTGCCCTTGCCTTGATCAAAACCCGCGACGCAGGTGGGGCGGTTGAAGCGCTCCCGCACGCGGCCGGCCACGATGCCCACCACGCCGGGGTGCCAGCCCTCATCCTGGAGCAGGAAGACGGCATGCCCCGCCGCCTGCTGCGCCTCGGCCTGGAGCATGGCGGCGTGCAGCACGCCAGCCTCCACCTCCTGGCGCTTGCGGTTCACCGCATCCAGCCGCTCGGCCATGCCGCGCGCCTCGATCGGGTCGGTCTCCAGCAGCAGCCGCAGGCCCAGGTCGGGAATGGAAATCCGCCCACCCGCATTGATGCGCGGGCCGAGCACGAAGCCCAGAGTATGGGCGCTGGGCGCATCGCGCACCGCATTGAGTTCCATCAGTGCAGCCAAGCCCGCGCGCTCGCGCTTGGCCAGGATACGCAGGCCATGCTGCACGAAGGCGCGGTTGACGCCGAACAGCGGCACCACGTCACACACGGTTGCCAGCGCCACCATGTCCAGCATTTCGCGCAGATCAGGCTCGGGCAGCTTCGCGAAGAAGCCGCGCCGGCGCAATTCACGTTGCGTTGCGACGGCAGCGAGGAAGGCGACACCCGCCGCGCATAATTGCCGCAGGCCCGAGGGGCAATCCAGACGGTTGGGGTTCACGGCCGCCACCACGCGCGGCGGCGGGCCTTCGGCCTTGTGGTGGTCCAGCACCACGATATCGGCGCCGGCGCCGGCCAGCGCCTCATGCGCCGCGATGCCGCAATCCACGCAGATGATCAGCGTGGCACCCTTCGCCACCAGGCCAGCGATGGCCGGGCCATTCGGGCCATAGCCCTCGGCCAGGCGGTCCGGCACATAGGGCAGCACGCTGCAGCCCAGCACACGCAGCGCCTGGACCATGATGGCCCCCGAACACGCGCCATCCACATCGTAATCGGCAAAGACCGCGACCGTCTCGCAGCGCTGCACCGCATCCGCGAGGCGCGCGGCGGCGGCGTCCATCTCCAGCAGCACCGAGGGGTCGGGCAGCAGGGCGCGCAGGGTCGGCTCCAGGAACAGCCCGGCCGAATCCGGGTCCAGGCCACGCGCGGCCAGCAGCCGGCCCAGGATTTCGGGCAGGCCAAGCTGTTGCGAAAGGGCCGCGGCCAGGCGGGGCTCGCTGTGCCGCCACACCCAGCGGCGGCCCGTCAGGCTGCGCTCGACGCCGAGCGCGGTCTGCATCAGATGGGCTTGAGGTTGAAGTTGTGGCGGCCTTCGACGTAGCGCACCGTGCCGGACTTGCTGCGCATCACGATGGAATGGGTGATGGCGCCGCCGGGCACCAGGCGAACGCCGCGCAGCATGGGGCCGCTGGTCACGCCCGTGGCCGCAAACATGACCTCGCCGCTCGCCATGTCCGTCATCGAGTATTTGCGATGCGGGTCGGAAATGCCCATTTCCTTGGCGCGAATCACCTGGCCCTCATCCTCGAAGATCAGCCGCCCCTGCATCTGGCCGCCGATGCAGCGCAGCGCCGCTGCCGCCAGCACGCCCTCGGGCGCGCCGCCCCAGCCCAGATACATGTCCACGCCCGTCTCCGGCTGCGCGCAGGCGACGACGCCGAACACATCGCCATCGGGGATCAGCATGAGGCGCGCGCCGGCCGCGCGGCAGGCCTTGATGGTGTCCTTGTGGCGGTCCCGGTCCAGCATGCAGACCGTCAGCTCGCCCACCGCCACGCCCTTGGCCTTGGCCAGGGCTTCGAGGTTCTCGGCCGGCGTGCGGTCGAGGTCCACGATGCCCTCGGGATAGCCCGGCCCGATGGCGATCTTGTCCATGTAGCAATCAGGTGCGTGGAGGAAACCGCCGCGATTGGCCAGCGCCACGACGGCCATCGCATTCGGCCCGCCCTTCGCGGTCAGCGACGTGCCCTCCAGCGGATCCACCGCGATATCGGCCAGCACGCCGCCGCCGGTCTTGGCGTAGAGGCCCACCTTCTCGCCGATGAAGAGCATCGGCGCCTCATCCATCTCGCCCTCGCCGATGACGACGGTGCCCTGGATGGCCACGCTGTCAAAGGCGCGGCGCATGGCTTCCACGGCGGCGCCATCGGCCGCGTTCTTGTCCCCCTTGCCGACCCAAAGGCTGGCGGCCAGCGCCGCCGCCTCGGTCACACGGACCAGCTCCAGGGCCAGGTTGCGGTCGGCTACGGTCTTGGTCTCGGACATGGATTTTCCTCGTTTCTATCGGCGAAGCAGCAGGTCGGCGGTGACGCGGGCGGTGACGGTGATGGCCTCCGCTGTGACGCTGGGCGGCGTGGGGCGGGCGGCCATCATCATCGGCCGCGCATCGGGTGCGGCGCGCGCGGCGGCCAGCGCCGCGGCCATGGCGCGGTTGACGCGCTCCCGCGCCTCAGCCGCCGTATCGGCGCGGACCTCCACGCGCAGCGAGGCGACGAGTTCATCCGGCTGCACCGTGACGCTGCCCGATTCCGAGACACGCAGCCGCGTCTCGGATTGCGCCATGGCGGAGAGCGGCAGCAGCAGCGCGCCGAGCAGCAGGAGCGGGCGGATCATCACAGCACCTCGATGCGGATCATGGCGGGCGGCTCCACCACGCTGGGCAGCGCCGCGATCCGGGCCAGCGCCGATTGCATCTGCGCCTCCTCGCATTCATGGGTGACGAGCACGACGGGCACCGCCTCGCCCGGCGCGCGGCCACGCTGGAGCATGGATTCCAGGCTGATCCGCGCATCCCGAAGCGCACCCGTCACATCGGCGATGACGCCGGGCTGGTCCAGCACCATCAGGCGCAGGTAATAGGCGCCGCGATGCCGCTCCATCGGCAGGCCGGGCGCGATGTCGAGCGTGGCCGAAGCCGCACCCCAGACCGGGGCCATGCGGCCGCGCGCGATATCAATCAGATCGGCCACCACGGCGCTCGCGGTCGGGCCGGCGCCGGCGCCGCGGCCTTGCAGCACCACGCGGCCCACCGCATCACCCTCGGCCAGGACGGCGTTGAAGACGCCATCCACGCTGGCGATGGGGCTTGCCTCCGGCACCATGCAGGGATGCACGCGCGCGGTCACGCCCTGTTCATCGAGCGATGCGATACCAAGCAGCTTGATCCGGTAGCCGAGTTCGCCGGCCAGCGCGATGTCGAGCGCCGAGACATTGCGAATGCCCTCGATATGCAGCGCGGCGAGGTCCACCTGATGCCCGAAGGCGAGTGCGGCGAGGATGGCCAGCTTGTGCGCCGCATCCACGCCGTCAATGTCGAAGGCGGGGTCGGCCTCGGCATAACCTAGTTCCTGCGCGGTCTTCAGCACCACGTCGAAGGGCAGGCCCTTCACGCGCATTTCGGTCAGGATGTAGTTGCAGGTGCCATTCAGAATGCCGGCGACGCGGCTGATGCGATTGCCCGCCAGGCCTTCACGCAGCGCCTTGATGGCCGGGATGCCGCCCGCGACAGCCGCCTCATAGGCGAGCGGCGTGGCCTTCGCCTCAGAGAGCACCGCCAGCGCCGCGCCATGCGTGGCGAGCAGCGCCTTGTTCGCGGTCACGACCGGCTTGCCGGCCCGCAGCGCCGCTTCCACCAACGCCCGCGCAGGGCCTTCGGAGCCGCCGATCAGTTCGACGACGACCTCAACCTCGGGGTCGGCGGCGAGCGAGACGGCACCCTCATGCCAGCGCAGCCCCGCGACATCCAAGCCACGATCCCGCATGCGGTCCCGCGCCGATACGGCCACCACCTCGATCGGCCGCCCCGCGCGCGCCGCGATCACATCCGCATTCGCGCGCAGCAGGTTGACCAGGCCAGCGCCGACCGTGCCGAGGCCGGCCACGCCGAGTTTCATGGGCTTGCTCATGCCGAATGCACTTCCGAAGCAGTCATTTTCTTGCCGGTCCCCGGCAGCGATCCTTCGCCGGTCCCCGGCGGCGGGGCCACATTGTCGCCCTGCAGGAAACCGCGAATGCCGCGCAAAGCCTGCCGGATGCGATGATTATTCTCAACGAGCGCGATGCGAACATGGCCATCGCCATGTTCGCCAAAGCCGATACCGGGCGCGACCGCGACCTTGGCCTTCTCCAGCAGCAGCTTGGAGAAACCGACGGAGCCTAGGTGGCGGAACTTCTCGGGGATGGGCGCCCAGAGGAACATCGAGCCCTCGGGCGGCGGCACATCCCAGCCGGCCTGCTGGAGGCCCTTCACCAGAACGTCGCGGCGGTCGCGGTAGAGGGCGCGCATCTCGGCCACGCAATCCTGCGGCCCGTTCAGCGCGGCGGCGGCGGCGATCTGGATGGGCGCGAAGGCGCCGTAGTCGAGATAGGACTTCACCCGCGCCAGCGCGCCGATCAGCCGCGGGTTGCCGGCCGCGAAGCCCATCCGCCAGCCTGGCATGTTGTAGGTCTTGGAGAGGCTGGTGAATTCCACCGTGCAATCCATCGCGCCTGGAATTTCCAGCACGGAAGGCGGCGGGTTGGCCGGGTCGAAATAGAGCTCGGCATAGGCGAGGTCGCTGAGGATGAAGAGCCCATGCTGGCGCGCGATCTTCACCAGCTCCTTGTAAAACTCGCGCGTTGCCAGCAGCGCCGTCGGGTTGGAGGGGAAATTCACGATCAGCGCGGTGGGCTTGGGCACGGAATGCTTCACCGCGCGGACGATCGCCTCCAGCATCGCGTCATCCGGCGTGTAGGGGATGAAGCGGGCCGAGGCGCCGGCGATGATGAAGCCGAATTGATGGATCGGGTAGGAGGGATTGGGCACCAGGATGGTGTCCCCCGGCGAGGAGATGGCCTGCGCCAGATTGGCGAGTCCCTCCTTTGAGCCGAGCGTCGCCACCACTTCCGTCTCAGGGTCGAGCTTCACGCCGAAGCGGTTGGCGTAATAGCCGGCCAGCGCGCGGCGCAGCCCCGGAATGCCCTTCGACATGGAGTAGCGATGGGTGCGCGGGTCCTGCACGGCCTCGATCATCTTGGCGACGATATGCGGCGGCGTCGGACTGTCCGGATTGCCCATGCCGAGATCCACGATGTCCTCGGCATTCGCGCGTGCCTTGGCCTTGGCGGAATTCACCTCGGCGAAGACATAGGGCGGCAGGCGACGGATACGGTGGAACTCTTCGGCCATGATGGCCCTCCTGAAACAGGGGCATGCGCGTCTTTAGATCAGTCCCGGCGGCGCCGCAAAACCGGGCCTAGACCATGATGCGTTCGCTTGCGCTAACTTTCATGGTCTCGCCGCTGCTGAGAGCGGGATTCAACGTTTTCGGCGATTCCGCCTCAACGCATCCCGCTCTAGCGGCGCAGCGGGGGCGGTGGAGCCAGCAGGTCGGGCGAAGGCAGGTCGGGCAGATCACCCGGCGTGGGGGCCTCCGGCGCCGGAGCCTCGGGGCTGCCCGGGCCACGGCCGGGCCCAGCCGACGCCGCGCCGGTGGTCCAGGGGATGACCGGCGCGCGGGAAAGACTGACCGGGCGTGGCGGGCCGGCCGGAATCGGCGGTTGGCCGGACGCCGCCCCCTCGGTGAGCGGCGAAGCGGGGCGCCGGGCCGGCAGGGGCTCGTTCAGCAGGTCCCGCTGTGCCTGCAATTGCTGCGTCAGCGCCAGCCGGGCCGCGGGGTCGGGCCGCTCGGGAATCGGCGGAACGGAAGCGAGGTTGGGCGAGGGCCGATCCAGCCCCGGTGGCGGCAGCCGCGCCTCGGCCGAGGCGCCCGAGATATCCCGCCCGAGCAGGCGAAGGTCCAGTTGCCTGGGCGTTTCGCAGGCGGAAAGCGCGAGCAGCGGCAATAGCAGGCACAACCGCGCTTGCCCCAGGGGCAGGCGGCCCCTAGGTTTAAGGCAAGGCCGGTCGAAGGTTGCAGGCTCTGGTGTCACGCGGCTTCCCTTTGGTCGCTCCTGATCCATACCCCCTCAACTCCCGACCGCGAAGTGAGATGACGCAGATGGCCTGCCACGCCCAGCATGGCGGCAGGCCAGGATGACTTGGATGCCTCGGGCAGGATTGAACACGCGATGAATGATTCCCCATCCGGCAAGACGCCAGAATACAACCTGCCCGACGCGGCCCTGATCTCCCGCACCATGGCGGAGGTGGCTGAGCGCGGCCAGCGCATTGTGCAGGATTTCCTGAAGCGCCAGGCAGATGGGACGGGCAACCCCGATCCGCTGAACATCGGCGGCGCCTTCATGGAAATGACCACGAAGCTGATGGCCAACCCCGCCCGCCTGGTGCAGGCGCAGTTGGGCTTCTGGCAGGACTACCTCACCCTCTGGTCGAACACCGCCCGCCGCATGATGGGCGAGGATATCGACCCGGTGATCGAGGAGCCGACGGGCGACCGCCGCTTCAAGGATGACGCCTGGCGCGAGAATGAGGTTTTCGACTTTATCCGCCAATCCTACCTCCTCTCCGCCCGCTACTTCACCTCGGCCGTGAACAGCGCCGATGGGCTGGACCCCAAGACGTTGCAGAAGGTGGATTTCTACACGCGGCAATTCGTGGATGCGATGAGCCCCGCGAATTTCGTGATGACCAACCCCGAGGTGCTGCGCAAGACCGCCGAAACGGGCGGCGCGAACCTGCTCAAGGGCCTGTCGAACCTGCTGTTTGACCTGGAGCGCGGCAAGGGGAAGCTCCGCATCCGCATGACGGATGACAGCAAGTTCAAGGTGGGCGAGAACATCGCCGTGACACCCGGCAAGGTGGTGTTCCAGACACCGCTGATGCAGCTCATCCAGTACTCTCCCACGACCGATAAGGTGCTGAAGCGCCCGCTCGTGATCTTCCCGCCCTGGATCAACAAGTTCTACATCCTCGATCTCCGGCCGAAGAACAGCTTCATCCGCTGGGCGGTGGACCAGGGCCACACCGTCTTCGTGGCCAGCTGGGTCAACCCTGACGACGCGCTGGCCGAGAAGGGCTTCGACGACTACATGAAGGAAGGCGTGCTCGCCGCGCTGGACGCCATTGAGCAGGCAACGGGCGTGCGCGAGGTGAATGCCATCGGCTATTGCCTGGGCGGCACGCTGCTGGCCACCACCCTCGCCTATATGGCGACCAAGCGCGACAATCGCATCAAATCCGCGACGTATTTCGTCACCATGACGGATTTCGAGGAAGCGGGCGAACTCAGCGTCTTCATCGACGAGGAGCAGTTGAACGCGCTTGAAGAAAAGATGGGCAAGCGCGGCTTCCTCGATGGCCGTGAAATGGCGACGACCTTCAACATGCTGCGCGCCAATGACCTCATCTGGTCCTTCGTGGTGAACAATTACCTGCTCGGCCAGGACCCCTTCCCCTTCGACCTGCTCTACTGGAACGATGACAGCACGCGCATGCCCGCGCGCATGCACAGCTTCTATCTGCGCCGGATGTACCAACAAAACGACCTCTGCAAGCCCGGCGCGATCGAACTGCTCGGCGTCAAGATCGACCTGACCAAGATCAAGGTGCCAAGCTACATGATCTCGACGCGCGAGGATCACATCGCGCCCTGGAAGAGCACCTATCGCGCCACGCAGCTCTACAAGGGGCCGGTGCGCTTCGTCCTCGCCGCCTCGGGCCATATCGCGGGCGTGGTAAACCCGCCGGATTCCGGCAAGTACAGCCATTGGGTGAACGAGAACCTGCCCGAGAGCGCCGATGAGTGGTTCGAGGGCGCCACCGAACTGGCCGGCAGCTGGTGGCCGGATTGGCACCGTTGGGTCACCGCAATTGACCGCACGGAAGTCCCGGCGCGCCAGCCCGGCGACGGCAAGCTGACGCCAATCGAAAACGCGCCCGGCAGCTATGTGCGCGTCATGGCGAACGACTGAGCGCAGTTCAATAGCCAGTGCCCGGCCCAAGCCCGGTGGTGCTGAGGCCGATTTCCTGCGTCTCGGAGACGGCGCGGCGACCGAACTGGCCTTCCGCGACCTGCCGCGCCACTTCGTCGCGCAGGGCCACCGTCACCAGAGCGGCATCGGGGAAGGCTCCGGGCTCGCGCAGGCGGCTGATCACCGGCCGCCCACCGCCCGCGAAGGCCGGCGCGGCAAGCGCGGCCTGGATCGCCGCCTGATCCTGGCGTGACAATGCGCGCGATACCCCGAGCAGCGCCGCGATGGCGGCTTCCGGCGTGGCGTCGGGCGCGATGCCCAGCGCTTGCCGCCCCTCAGCCACCGCGCGCTGCGTGCCGAAGCTGTAGGAATCCGGCAGGCGCGCGAGGCGCCGTCCGGACCGAAACTCGCCGCCGATCCATTCGAGCCGCGCAGCCGCCAGCGCCGTCGCCGCCGGGCGTTCCAGCAACCCCGCGCCGCCGCGATCAAAATCCGCCACAACCGCATCCAGGATCGCCTGGAGCGGATTGGCCGTGACACGACCCGAGAGGTCCAGCGGCGGTTCGGGCGGCGCTGGGGTGGTCATTTCGGCGCAGGCACCAAGCAGCAGCGCCGCGAGGAGGACGAACCGCCTCACCGCCGCCACTGCCAGACCGGAATCTGCGCTTCCTGTTGTATGCGCGCCGCAGCAGCGGCCGCCCGCGCCGTTTCCGGCAAGGGCGGCATCGCCGCCAGCCGCGCGGCGCGATCCGAACCCAGGGGCCCGGCTGCCAAGGCGGCCGGGCCGTCCTTCGCGGAGAGCCGCGCCGCCGCATAGAACATATCTATCACCGGCTGCGCCGGCTGGTCCGGCGCGATGCCAAGCGCCCCTCGCCACTCGGCCCGCGCCCGCGCCAATTGCCAGGGCAGCAGCGGGTCGCGCTGCTGGTAGCGCGGGTCGAAGGGTAGCGCCGCCGCCAGGAATTCCATATCGGCGATGGCCCGCGCCATCTCGCCAGGCCGCCCCGCCAGGGCCGCCTGGTTGGCAAAGGCATAGGCCGAGCGCGAGACCGCCGCCCGCGTCGGGTCGCCCGCGCCCTCCACCGAATCACGCGGCAGCCGCACCGGATCGGGTGCGACATAACCCGCGCAACCCGCGAGCAGCGTGAAGGCAAGGAGCGCGGAGCGGATCACAGCCCGAACCTGACGCCCGTCACCGCCAGCAGGCTTTGCTGCGCCGTGGCGGCGGCCGAGGCCGTGGCGGGCAGGCGCGGCAGCACCGCCAACTGCGCCAGCGTCGCGGCGCCGCCCTTGCGGAAGATGCTGGCGGGCAGGGCTGCGGCGGCCGTATCCGGCTGCCCCGCATCCAGCGCCCGGCTGGCGGCAAAGAGGGAGTTGATGACCGCCTGGGCCGGCGCCTCGGGCGCGATGTCCAACGCGCCGCGCCATTCGCGCCGGGCGGTCATGAGATCAGGCACCAGGGTGGAGGAGACGGAGATCAGGTTGTTGTTCTGCGGCAGGTCCACCGCGAGAAACTCCATCTGGGCGATGGCGCGCGCCGCATCGGCAGGGCGCCCCGCGGCCGGATGCGCCTGGCCGAGAACCGCATTGACGCTGAACACGGCGCTGCGGGCGGGATCGCCCGCGCCCGTCACGGCATCGCGCGGCAGAAGCGCGGTCTCGGGCAGGGGGGCCTGGGCGCAGGCGGCCAGAAGGGGCAGCGCCAGGAAAATGGAGCGATACATGTTGTATTTCCTCAAGTCATCGAAAGAAGTCATGGATGGGCACCCCCGCCGCCGCCGCCGGACCCGCCTGGCCCGCCGGCGCTCTGCCGCTCGCTATCCACGCGATGCAATTCGCGCTCGGCCAGGGCGGTTGCATGGCGCGCCGCCGGGAGATCGGGTGGCGTGGTCAGCCGCGCTAGGGATTGGGTGGGCTCGATGAACAAGCCGGGCGGGATGGAGATGGCGGCCCCGCGCTCCAGCGCGCGCGAGGCGTCGAACAGGCCATCCGCCACCGCCTGGGGCGATGCGCCGGGCGTCACGCCGAAGGCCGCGCGGATTTCGTCACGCGCGGCATCCAGCGCCAGGCCGGTGGTCGGCGTGTACTCGCTCCAGCGCACGCCCCAGCGGTAATCGGCCGCCATGAACTCGACCAGTGCGGCCGCGCGCAGCCTGGCCGAGGGCGCGCTGGCCTGGCCGAGCGTATAGGCGCTGCCCAGTATGGCCGAGCGCATCGGATCGGCCGCCATCGGAATCGCATCGGGCGGCAGGCGCACCGTCGGCGGCAATTCGGCCATGCCACAGGCGGCGAGCGGCAGAAGCAGCGCGGCAGGAGGCATTTTTTTCAACATTGCTAATTGCTTACCCCCCGCTTCGCGCCGCGCCAAGTTACGAAATGGAACGATGGCGCCCGGCCAACTCCACATAATGCGGCGCCGTCCGATCGAAACCCGCCCGCGCCTCCTCCGTCAAAACACGCACGAGCTTGGCCGGATTGCCCATCCAGAGTTCCAGCGCCGCGATGCGCTTGCCCGGCGGCAGCACCGAGCCGGCCGCGAGCACGCCGCCCGCCTCGATCACCGCGTCATCCAGCACGGTGGCACCCATGCCGACAAAGGCGCGATCCTCCAGCCGGCAGGCATGGATGATGGCGGCGTGGCCCACGGTCACATCCGCGCCGATGATAGTGGATTGCCGGCCCGCATTCACATGGATGATGCTGCCATCCTGGATGTTGGTGCGCGGCCCGATGCGGATGATGTTGGTGTCACCCCGCAGGACGCAATGATACCAGATGCTGGCATCCTCGGCGATTTCGACATCGCCGATCACCGCCGCGGTCGGCGCCACCCAGGCGCGGGCATGGATCACGGGCGTCTTGCCCTCGAAGGTGTAGAGCGGGCCGCTCATGGCATCATCAGCCGGATGATGCGCGGCATATTGGGTCGTCCGCCGACCATTCCCATCAGGTTTCGCAAGGCTTTTCCCCATTTCAGCACGAAGCGGCCAAGATTTTTCCCCTGGCGCAACTGGAGCGCCACCAGGGTTTTGGACAAATCCGGATCGGCCACCATCCAGGCCGGGCCCGGCAAGGCACCCAGGAAACCCAGGCGCCGCGCCAGCACGATAATGCCGAGGCCCCGAATCCGATAGGCCCGCCGCGCCGCGCGGAAGATCACCCGCCGCAGCCCTTGCAGGGGATGCCGTGGCCCGGCCGCATGCAGCGCCCGCAGCAGGCGCTCCCACAGGCCGTCATGCGTCAGCCGCCGGAAATGCCGCGCGACGGTGCCCGCCGGTCCATGCCGGGGCGGCACCTCACGCCAGGGGGCGTCGGTCGAAATCAGCCAGAAGATGGCATCCATGCGCTGCCGCGGATCGGCCAGGGGGCGGCCCTGCGGCGCCTCGCGCGCCAGATGCGGGCGCAGGGCTTCCCACTGGGGGTCGGAGAGGCTCTCGAAGGGGATGCGCTGCTTGAACATAACAAGAACATAGACTAGACAGCCGCATGAAATCAATCAAAACAAGCCCCGATCGGGCCATGCCATGAAAGGGCAGATGACATGTGGAAGCCGCCACGCCGGCCCAGGCGGAGCCGCATCGCCGTGATCCTGCTGGCGGGCGCGACCGTCATCGCCGCCTGGTTGCATTGGCAGCCGGCACCCTTGCAGATGTGCCGCGCGGTGGATGGCGACACGATCCGCTGCGGCGAGCAGCGCGTGCGCCTGGTTGGCCTGGACGCGCCAGAGCTTCGCGCCCGCTGCGAGGAGGAACGCCAACTCGCCCTCACCGCGACGAAGCGGCTGGGCAGCCTGCTGGAAGGCGGCGTGACCCTGACCGAGACGGGAGAGGACCGCTTTGGGCGCACCCTGGCCAAGGTGCGGACCAGGCATGGCGAGGATGTCGCCGATGTGCTGATCCGCGAGCGCCTGGCGAGGGCCTATCATGGGCGCGGCCCGCGCGAGGGCTGGTGCTGAAACGAGGGGTGCCGCCCCCTCACCAGCGCCTCATGCCGCCAGCGGCAGCGCCTGGCTGACATCCACACCCAGCATCAGCCCGAGATTCTGCACCGCCGCCCCGGACGCGCCCTTGCCGAGATTGTCCAGCCGCGCCACCAGCACCGCCTGGTTGTGCGCGGCATTTCCATAGACACGCAGTTCCAGCATATTGCCGCCATTCAGCGCCTCGGGCTCCAGCCGCGCCGCGGGGTCGGCCGGCAGGACGCGCACCCAGGCGGAGTTGGCGTAGCGCGCGGCGAGTGCGGCTTCGAGGTCGGCGGGCTTGGGCTTGCCCGGCAGCGCGTCGAGATGCAGCGGGATGCTCACCAGCATGCCCTGGGCGAAATTGCCCACGCTGGGCACGAAGATGGGCCGCATGGAAAGCCCGCCATAGCGCTGGAGTTCTGGCACGTGCTTGTGCTCCAGCCCCAGCCCATAGAGGAAGAAGGGCGCCGCCATGCCCTGGTCGAATTCGGCGATCATCGCCTTGCCGCCGCCCGTATAGCCGGAGACGGCGTTGACCGTGATCGGATGGCCGGGGGGGATGATCCCCGCATCCACCAGCGGGCGCAGCAGCGCGATGCCGCCTGTCGGGTAGCAGCCGGGATTGGCCACGCGCGGGGATGCGGCGATCAGCGCGGCATGGCCCGCCGTCAATTCGGGGAAGCCATAGACCCAGGCGGGGTCCACGCGATGCGCGGTGCTGGCATCGAGCAGCTTCGGCGCGGCATCGCCCATCTCGGCGGCCATGGCGGCCACTTCCTTGGCGCCGGCATCGGGCAGGCAGAGCACCACGGCATCCACTTGCTCCATCAGGCGGCGTTTGGCGGCGGGGTCCTTGCGCTCGCCATCCGCGATGGAGCGGATGGTGATGCCCGGGTGGTTTTCCAGCCGGGCGCGGATCTGCAATCCGGTGGTGCCGCTTTCGCCGTCGATGAAGATGCTTGCCATGTGGAGCCTCCGTGGGCGTGAAGGAAACGAAAAAAGGGGCGGGCCCTCGCGGACCCGCCCCCTGGTAGGGATGCAGCGATGCTGCCCGGATCAGCGCTTGCTGAACTGGAACGAACGTCGCGCCTTGGCCTTGCCGTACTTCTTGCGCTCGACCGCACGCGGATCGCGCGTGAGGAAGCCCGCCTTCTTGAGGATGCTGCGAAGCTCCGGCTCGTAATTCACCAGCGCGCGGCTGATGCCGTGGCGCACCGCGCCGGCCTGGCCCGAGAGGCCACCACCGGCGACCGTGGCGACCACGTCGAAGGCCTGGTAGCGGTCGGCCACCAGGAAGGGCTGGGCGATCAACATGCGAAGCACGGGGCGCGCGAAGTACTGCGTGGCCGGCTTGTCGTTGATGGTGAACTTGCCCTTGCCCGGCATCACCCAGACGCGGGCGACGGATTCCTTGCGGCCACCCGTGGCATAGGCGCGGCCCTGGGCGTCACGCTTCGGCAGGACCGGGGCGGCGGCGGGCTCGGCGCCGGCAACGACGGCCGTGCCCTGCACCAGGGTCTTGAGATCGGCGAGGGAGTTCGCGGTGGTCTGCTCGCTCATGGTTCAGGCCACCTTGTTCTGCGAAGCCGCGATCGCGGTGTTCTTGCGGTTCATCGCCGCGACGTCGAGGATGACGGGGTTCTGCCCGGCATGCGGATGCTCGGTGCCGGCATAGACATGCAGGTTCTTCATCTGCTTGCGACCCAGCGGCCCGCGCGTGATCATGCGCTCGACGGCCTTGGTCATCACCCGCTCGGGGTAGCGGCCTTCGAGGAGTTGGCCCTTCGAGCGCTCCTTGATGCCGCCGGCGAAGCCGGTGTGCCAATAGAACATGGATTGTTCGGCCTTGTTGCCGGTCAGCTTCACCTTGCCGGCATTGAGGATAACGACATGGTCGCCGCAATCCACATGCGGGGTGAATTGGGGCTTGTGCTTGCCGCGCAGCCGGTTGGCGACGATGGTGGCCAGACGCCCGAGCACGAGGCCCTCGGCGTCAATCACCCACCAGTTCTTCGTCACCTCGGCCGGCTTCAGCGAGCGGGTCTGTGTGCTGAGCATGTTAACCTTCAATACGCTTGATCTGGGGCGGGTATTTGCAGCACCCTGCCCGCAACGTCAAGCGCAAAGCGCGGTTTCCTGCCGTGGTAACATTATACCGCGCCTTGCCACCGCATTTGCGCAATCCCTGCCGCCGCACCTAAGCTTGCGCGCAAGGCAGCCAATGCCCAGCCACACGCCCGCAGGAGATTGCGACTTGACCGACGACACCAAAGGCCCCGTTCCCCAGGGTTTGGGCCGCAACGCCGCCAATTACGGCGACCGCGAATTCGCCCTCTACCTCCGGCGCAGCTTCGCGGCCTCGATGGGCTATTCCAAGGACGCGCTCTCCCGCTCCGTCGTCGGTATCGTGGACACGGCGAGCGACTTCAACAATTGCCACCGCTCCGTGCCCGACCTGATCGAGGCGGTGAAGCGCGGCGTGATGCTTTCGGGCGGGCTGCCCATGTCCTTCCCGACCATCAGCCTCTGCGAACCCTATCTGACGCCCTGCTCCATGCATTACCGCAACCTCATGGCGCTCGACACCGAGGCGATGGTCAGCGCGCAGCCGATGGATTCGGTCGTGCTGGTGGGTGGCTGCGACAAGACGGTGCCGGCGCAGCTCATGGCCGCCATCTCGGCCGACGTGCCCGCCATCATGCTCGTCACCGGGCCGATGAGCGCCAATCGCTACCAGGGCGAGCGGATGGCCGCCTGCACCGATTGCCGCCGCTTCTGGGGGCGCTACCGCGCGGGCGAAGTCTCCGAGGCGCGCATCAACGAAATCGAGAACGCGCTGGCCGTCACCGCCGGCACCTGTGGCGTGATGGGCACGGCCAGCACCATGGCCTGCCTGGTCGCAACCCTGGGCTTCATGCCGCTGGAAGGCGCGAGTGCGCCGGCCGTGCATGCCGACCGCCTGCGAATCGCCGAGGAGGCCGGGCGACTGGCCATGGGGCTGAAGGTGCGCCCCTCCGAGATCATGACCATCGAGGCGGTGGAGAACGCCATGCGCGTGCTGCTGGCCCTCGGCGGCTCGACCAATGCGCTGGTGCATCTGGCGGCCATCGCCGGCCGCGCCGGGCTGCGCGTGGACCTCAAGCGCCTGGACGCCATGAGCGACGAGACGCCGGTTCTCGTGGACCTCAAGCCCACGGGCGAGGGCTACATGGAGGATTTTCATTTTGCCGGCGGGATGCGCGCCCTGCTCTGGGAAATTCGGGATTTGCTGCATCTCGATGCGCGCGACGTCTATGGCCGCACGCTGGCCGAGCGCATCGGCGATGGCACGCATTTCGTGGACCGCACCTACATCAAGGCGCGCGAAAATCCGGTCTCGGCCGTGGGTGGGCTGGTTGCGCTGTTCGGGTCGCTGGCGCCGGATGGGGCGATCCTGAAGCGCTCCGCCGCCACGGAATCGCTGTTCGAGCACGAGGCGGAGTGCATGGTCTTCGACGGCGTCGAGGACCTGGCCGCGCGCATTGACCGCGATGACCTGGCGGTGGACGCGAACACCATCATGATTCTCAAGAATGCCGGCCCCCTCTCGCCCGCCGGCATGCCCGAGGCAGGCTATCTGCCCATCCCGAAGAAGCTGGGCCGCCAGGGGGTGAAGGACATGGTGCGGATGAGCGATTGCCGCATGTCGGGCACCGCCTTCGGCACGGTGGTGCTGCACATCGCGCCCGAGGCCGCGGCCGGTGGCGCACTTGCCTTTGCGGAGACGGGCGATCGCATCCGACTCTCGGTGAAGTCCCGCAGCCTCGATCTGTTGGTGGATGCGGCGACAATGGAAGCCCGGCGCGCGGCGTGGTCCGCCGCCCCCGCACCGAAGCGCGGATGGGACAGGCTGGTGCATGAGCAGGTGATGCAGGCGCCCGATGGGGCCGATCTGCGCTTCCTGAGGGCAGAGGGTGTCTGACAGCCTCGCCGTCATCGGTGCCTCGGGCCGCTCCGGTGCCTCGCTGTGCCGCGCGCTGGAGCGGCCCTTCCGGGCGGTGGTGCGCGATGCGGCAAAATGGCGGGGCTTGGGCATCGCGGCGCCGCATGCCGTCGCTGACCTGACCGACGAGCCAGCGCTGCGCGCGGCGCTGGCGGGGGCTGGCACCATCATCTCCTGCGCGCATGCCCGGCACGCGCCCGCCATCCTGGCCGCAGCCCCGCCCGATGCGCGATTCGTCTTCATGGGCAGCACTCGCCGGCATTCGCGCTGGCCGGATGCCCATGGCGATGGCGTGCGCGCTGGCGAGGCCGCGTTCCTGGCCAGCGGGCGGCCTGGCGTGATGCTGCATCCCACCATGATCCATGGCGCGGAGGGGGAGGATAATGTCCAGCGCCTGGCCGCCCTGATGCGCCGGCTGCCCGTGCTGCCGCTGCCGGGTGGCGGCGCCTCCCTGGTGCAGCCGATCCATCAGGGGGATGTGACGCGCTGCCTCCTCGCCGCCGCGTCGCGCGCCAATACCGCGCCGGAGGTGATCATCATCGCCGGCCCGGAGCCGCTCACCTATCGCGATTTCTGCGCGGCCGTGGCGCGCGCCGCGGGGCTCACGCCACGCCCCATCCTGCCGCTGCCGGCCGGGCTGCTCATGGCGCTGAGCCCGCTGACGCGCGCCCTGCCCTTCCTGCCGCGAATCGGCGCCGATGAAATCCGCCGGCTGACCGAGGACAAGGCTTTCGATATCACCGCCATGCGCCAAACGCTCGGCGTGAGTCCCCTCCCCCTTGCGGAAGGCCTCAAGCGGACGTTTTCTTGACGGAACAGGAGACTCCCCATGCCCGTCATCAACCGCATCGCCGAATTCCACGCCGAAATGACGGAGTGGCGGCGCGATTTCCACATGCATCCCGAACTCGGCTTCGAGGAACATCGCACCGCGGGCATCGTGGCCCGGAAGCTGCGCGATTTCGGCTGTGACGAGGTCGTCACCGGCATCGCCAGGACCGGCGTCGTCGGCGTCATCCATGGCCGCAATGGCAAGACGGGCCGCGCCATCGGCCTGCGCGCCGATATGGACGCACTCCCCATCGAGGAAGCGACCGGGCTGCCGCATGCCTCCACCATCCCCGGCAAGATGCATGCCTGCGGCCATGACGGCCATACGACCATGCTGCTGGGTGCGGCCAAATACCTCGCCGAGACGCGCCATTTCGACGGCACCGTCTATGTGGTGTTCCAGCCGGCCGAGGAGAATCTCGCCGGCGGCGGCGTGATGGTCGAGGAAGGGCTGTTCATCCGCTTCCCGATGGAGCGCATCTTCGGGCTGCACAATTTCCCGACCATCCCGGAGGGCACCTTCCTCTGGCGCGAGGGGCCGGTCATGGCGGCCGTCGCCAACCTGGAAGTCAACATCACCGGCCAGGGCGCCCATGGCGCCATGCCCTTCCAGGGCAATGACCCGATCGTGATCGCGGCCAGCATCGTGCAGGCGCTGCAAAGCATCGTGGCGCGCAACCTGGATGCCGCCGATGCGGGCGTCATCACCATCGGCCATATCAGCGGCGGCCATACCTACAATGTGATCCCCGAGACGGTGCGAATGCTGGGCACCGCGCGCTGGTTCCTGCCGGAAGTGGGGGACCTGCTGGAGGCGAAGTTCAAGGCGCTGGTCACCGGCATCGCGACCAGCTTCGGCGCCACCGCCACCGCCGAATTCCGCCGCGCATACCCCGCCACCGTCAATGATGCGGAGAGCACGGGCCTGGCCCGCCGCGCGGCGCTGGCCGTGGCCGGCGAGGCCCGCGTGGCCCACATGCCCAAGCCAACCATGGGCGCCGAGGATTTCGCCTTCATGCTCAACGCCAAGCCTGGCTCCTACCTCATGCTGGGCGGCGGCAAGACGGGCAAGGAGGCGAATGTCCACCATCCGCTCTATGACTTCAACGACGACATCCTGCCCATCGGCGCAAGCTATTGGGCGACGCTGGCCGAGCAGTTGCTGCCCCGTGAGTGAACCGCCGAGCAAGGCGGAGCTTTTCCTGGGCTACGCCAAGATTGGGCTGCTGGGCTTTGGCGGCGTCGGCCCCTGGTCCCGCCATGTGATCGTGGAGGAGCGCAAATGGCTCTCCGAGCGGGATTATGCCGAGGTGCTCGGCCTCGGCCAGATCCTGCCGGGGCCGAATGTGGGCAATGCCTCGGTGATGATCGGGCGGCGCTTCCATGGGCTTTGCGGCTCGCTGGTCGCGACGGCCGGGCTCTATATCGGCCCGCTGGCGATCCTGATCCTGCTGTCCATCCTCTATGAGATTTACGGCACGCGGCCTGGCGTCGCGCCCTTCATGCAGGGGGTCGCGGCGGCGGCGGCCGGGATGGTGATGGGGACGGCCATCAAGATGGGCCAGAATCTCCGCCCGCCGCCGGAACTCATCGTGGTGGGGCTGCTGGCGGTCGCGGGGGCGGCCTTCCTGCGCCTGCCGCTGCCGCTGATCGTGGTGATCCTGGCGCCGCTGGGCGTGTATCTCTCCCTGCGGCGCAGTTGGAAGCGGGCGCCATGAGCCTGCTGCTGCAAATCCTGCTGGCCTTCGGCACGCTCTCGCTGCTGGCCATCGGCGGCGCCAATGCCGTGCTGCCCGAGATGCACCGCCTGGTGGTGGAGGTGCATGGCTGGATGGATGACGCGACCTTCAGCCAGCTCTTTGCCCTCGCCCAGGCCGCGCCTGGCCCGAACATCCTGGCGGCCTCGGTGATGGGCTGGCACGTCGCCGGCCCCTCCGGCATGGCGATGGCGACCATCGGCATGCTGCTGCCGGCCGCCACCCTCGCCTTCGCCATGCAGGGGCTGACGCATCGGCTGCGAGGCAATGCCTGGCTCAAGCCCGCCCAATTCGGGCTGGTGCCGCTGGCCGTCGGCCTCATCGCGGGCTCGGGCGTCATCATGGCGCAGGCGGCGGGAACGAACCTCCTGAGCTTCGTGATCATCGCCGCCTCGACGGTGTTCGTCTGGCGCACGAAATACTCGCCGCTCTGGGTGCTGGCGGGCGGGGGCGCGCTGGGGCTGCTGCTGTTGTGAGCGCGCCCTCCAATCGCGCGCTGTTTCTCGCCTACCTCCAGATCGGCCTGACCGGCTTCGGCGGCGTGAATGCCTGGGCGCGGCACATGCTGGTGGAAAAGCGCGGCTGGCTGACCGAGCAGGAATATGCCGAGACACTGGGCATCGGCCAGGTGCTGCCCGGCCCCAATGCGCTGAACACGGCCATCGGCGTGGGCGTGCGCTTCGGCGGCGCGATGGGGGCCATGGCCTGCGCGCTGGGCCTCCTTGCCGGCCCCATGCTGCTGCTGGCAGGCATTGCCGCGCTGTATGACGCCTATGGCCAGCTTCCCCTGGTGCGGGCCACGCTGACCGGCATCGCCGCCGCCGCGGCCGGCATGGTGCTGGGCACCGCGATCAAGATGGGCGTGAAGCTCAGGCCGACGCTGCCGCTGCTGGCGGTGGGGCTGGCCGCGCTGGCCCTGGCCCTGCTGCGCGCCCCCCTGCCCTTCGTGGTACTGGGCCTGGCTCCCTTCGGCCTCATCGCCGCCTGGTGGGCCATGCAGCCAAGACCGGGGCGCCGATGAGCGAGGGCGACGACCTCTCGGCCCTGGTCTGGGGCTTCCTCGGCATCTCGCTGCTCTCGGTGGGCGGCGGCGTCGCGGCCCTGCCGGAGATGCACCGCCTGGTGGTGGAGACCCATGGCTGGATGGATGACCTCGCCTTCTCCAAGCGCTACGCGCTGGCCCAGGCGGCGCCCGGGCCGAATGTAATGGTGGTGGGGCTGTTCGGCTGGCATGTCGCGGGCATCACGGGGATGTTCGCCGCCATGCTGGCCATGTGCGGGCCAACCTCCATCCTCGCCTATGCGTTCTGCCGGCTGCGCGGGCATCTGGGCGGGTCCGTCGGCATGCGCGTCTTCGAGCGCGGGATGGTGCCCATCGCGGTGGGGCTGATCGCCGCATCGGGGTTGTTGCTGGCCCAGGGAGCGGCCTTCGGCACGGGAGGCGCGCCGCTGGCCATCGCCATTTCCATCGGCAGCACGGTGTTTGTCTGGCGCGGCAGGTTCAGTCCGCTTTGGGTGCTGGGCGCGGGGGCAGCGCTGGGGGCCGTCCTGCCAGGCTGAGGCGGCGCGCCTGGATGCGGCGGACCAGCCTGGCAGATCGTTGAATCACGGGCATCTCTATCCGATCAAACGATTCCGTTTGATCGGATGATGCTCTAGAGCGGGATGCGTTGAGGCGGAATCGCCGAAAACGTTGAATCCCGCTCTCAGCAGTGGCGAGACCATGAAAGTGAGCGCAAGCGAACGCATCATGGTCTAACTCCCCACCTTCAGCGTGCTTGTCATGCCCCGCAGGCAGGCCAGGATGCTGAGTGGCGTGATCTTGCCGGTGCGTGGATTTTCGATGCTGGGCACGTTCTCGATGGTCATGGTGAGGCGCACCTCGGCACTCTCCACGCGGATGGTGTGCTGGTTGCGCGTCATCGCCGGGTCCGCCCAGATTTCCACCATGGTGCGCTCCGGCCCGATGCCGGCCAGCGCCAGCGCCGCCGCGACATTCACATTGGCCGGGAAGCCCTGCGCCGCGTCGAAGGCATTGCCCTTGAAGATCATGGTGGGCGTCGTGATCGCCAGCACGTCGATCTTGCGCTCATCCAGATAGGGCGCGCCCACCAGGCCACCTGGCGGCTTGCGCGTCTCGATCGTGACGGAGGAGACATTGCCCTCAGCCGCCGCGCGCACGGCATCCAGGCCCAGCAGCGCGCCGGTGGGGATGATGATCCGCGCGCCGGTCCGCTTCGCGCGCTCCACCAGATGCATGCGCGGCAGCAACGCGCCGCAGGAACTCGGCACGAAGATGCGTCCGCGCTCGATGGCGGCGGAGGCCACTTCCTCGAAGACGGAGGCGGGCGCGGCTTCCACGACGATATCGGCGTGTTCGGCCAGCGCGGCGAGAGAGACGATGGCGGGCTTATGCGCGAAGTCCGCGATGTTGGCGGCGGCCTTCTCCTGGTCCCGCGCGCTGACGGCGACGAGGCGCAAGCCCTGCACACCCTTATCCAGCGCGCGCGCCAGATGCAGCCCGATGGCACCGAGGCCGGCGATGCCGACCCTCCATTCATTGGACATGAAAAACCCTCCCGAGTGAGCTCGGGAGGGATAAAGCATCAACCAGGGCCGGCGCGAAGGGAGGCTATTCCTCCTTGAAGCCGCAATCGGGGATGCCCGGCCCACAACTCACGCGCCAGGATGTGGATGAAGCCGATCTTGAGGGCGCGCTTCTCCCGCGCAGCCGTGGCTTGCGCCATGGCTTCGCGGGCGTTTTGCAGCGGCAGGAGGCCTTCGATGGCAGCCAGCAGCGTGCCGGCGCCGAAGGCGGTCAGCATGGCCCGGCGGCTATTGGCTTCGGGGAAAGCGGCGCGGATCGTGGCCTCGTTCACCGCCCGGCCAAGTTCCCCCGAGCCATCGGCGGGCGCCTGCTCGACGCAGATGAAACCCGAACGGTGGCCGACGCCACGGATGCGGGGACCTAGAGCATCATCCGATCAAACGGAATCGTTTGATCGGATAGAGATGCTCGTGAATCCGACAGGCTGCTAGGGGGATTGGGCGGTTGAACAGCTTGGCAAGTTGCTCTCGCGGCAGGAAACGCGGTCTGCCGCATCTCCGGGCGTGAGGGAGTTTGCCGCCTTGCCCAAAAACCGGCAATCAAACGACCGGAGAACGTCCACCATCCACGTTGATGGCTGTGCCCGTGACATAGCCGCCCTGCTCGCTCGCCAGCATCAGCGCCATGGCGGCGAATTCCTCCGCCTTGCCGATGCGGCCGAGCGGGACGGCGCGGCCCTGCTCCTCCTTCCACTCCTCCCAGGTGATGTTGCGCTGGTCCGAGGCGTGGCGGCGTACCCATTGGTCGCTCTCGATGATGCCGACCAGCAGCGCGTTCACCAGCACATTGTCGGGCGCGTATTCATTCGCGAGCGCCTTGGTCAGCGCCATGCCGGCGGCGCGGCTCACGCTGGTCGGCGTGGAGGTCGCCAGCGGCGCCTTGGCCCCGATGTTCAACACGTTGATGATGCGCCCCCAGCGCCGCTCCCGCATGCCCGGCAGGACCGCGCGGCAGAGCCGGATGGCGGCCATCAGCTTGAGGTTGAGGTCATCCTCCCACAGCGCGTCGGTGATATCCAGGAAAGGCCCGCGCTGCGAGGTGCCGGCATTGTTCACCAGGATATCAATCGGGCCGATGGCGGATGCGGCCGCCGCTGCCGCCGCGGCGCTGCCCTGGGCCGTGCGGATATCGGCGGGAATGGCGGCGATGCGGGCGGCGGGTGCGGCGGCCTGGATCTCGGCCCTGGCCGCCTCCAGCGCCTCGGGCCCGCGGGCCACCAGCGCCACATGCCCGCCCGCCCTGGCGAAAGCCAGCGCCATGGCGAGGCCCAGCCCCTTGGAGCCGCCGGTAATCAGGGCCGTGCGGCCATTGAGGGTGAGTTGCATGGGCCGAGTCCTCCGTGTCTGGCGGCTATGGTGCGCGCCAATCCGGCCCATCGTAAAGCCAGGCCATGCCCTCCCAGGCGGCCTCGGGCGCGCGGTCCATCAGCATGGCGTCGCGCAGTTCGGCCCGCACATCGGCGGCATGATAGATCTCGCCGTGGATGCGCGCCATGGATTGCGCGCGGCCGGTGCGGAGCATGCGGGCCTCCTCATAGGCCGCCAGCGCCTGCTCCACAGGCAGGGCGTCCAGCATGTCCGCCAGGCAGAGAGCGTCCTCCAGCGCCATGTTGGCGCCCTGGGCCAGGTATTGCAGCATGGGGTGCGCGGCATCGCCCAGCAGCACGGCGCGGCCATCCTGCCAGCCGCGCTTCGGCTCGCGGTCGCAGAGCACCCAGTATTTCCAGGTTTCGATCTCGCCCAGCATGGCGCGCAACTCGGGCCGCGTGCGGGCGAAGTGCTTTTGCAGCAGCGCCGGGTCGCCCGCCTGGTCCCAGCCCTCGGAATATTCCGTGCTGTGGAAGACGGCGACGAGGCTCATGAGTTCGCCCCGCCGCAGCGGATAATGCACCAGGTGCAGGCGGGGGCCGGCATGCAGCACCACCTCATCACGCGCAATGCCTTCGGGCACCTCGGCCATGGGCAGCACGGCGCGATAGGCGATATGGCCGGAGACCACCGGCCTTTCCGCCCCCAGCATGGCGGTGCGGATACGGGACCACAGGCCATCGGCGCCGACCAGCACATCGCCGCGCTCGCTGGAGCCATCCTCGAAGTAAAGCGCCACCTGCTGGCCAATGCGGCTGTAGTCGCGCGCCGCGCGGCCCGTGGCGAGGGTGATGCCGGGCTGCGCCATGCAGGCTTGCCGCAGCACGCCATGCATGTCGCCACGATGGATCACCGCATAGGGCTGGCCGAAGCGCGCCTGGAAGCCCTCACCCAGCGGCACGCGCGTGATTTCGTGGCCGTGCAGGGCGCAGCGCATCACCAGCGCGCGGGGGATTGCGGCAAGGTCCAGCATTTGGGCGCGAATGCCCAGCCGGTCGAACATCTTGAAGACATTGGGGCCGAGTTGGATGCCGGCGCCGATCTCGGGGAATTCGGCGGCGCGTTCGAAGACCCGCACCTCATGCCCGCGCCGGCCCAGCGCCAGCGCGGCACCCAGCCCGCCAATGCCCCCGCCGGCGATGAGGATTTTCACGCCAAGGCCCCCCTTTCAGGCCAATTCCGCCAGCACAGAGGGGTGGAACAACTCCTCCGGCGTCACATCCCGCGCGGCCAGGCCATCGGCGCGGGCGAAGCGGATCATGGCGGCGATTTCCTTGCGGTTTTTCGCGAAGCCATAGGGCCAGACATCGCCGCCCATGGCGCGCTCCTGCTCCTCCATCGCGGCTGCGATCCAGGGCAGCGAGACGCGCAGCACATTCACCAGGCGCAGTTCCTCCAGCGAGAGGCGGCGCGCTTGGGCGAAGGCGCGGAACAGCACCAGCGGCAGCCAGGGATTGGCCTCCGCCACGTCCCGCCGCACGGCGAGGCAATGCATGATGGGGAAGAAGCCGGTCTGGCCGAACCAGGCCTTTTCCGCAGTTGGATAATCGGGGAAAAGTCGCGTGATTTGAGGGTGCGGCGCGGGCGGGCGCGGGCCAATCATGGCATCCACGCGGCCCTCGCGCAGTGCCTGCTCGGGGCTTTCGCCCAGCGGCGCCACGTCGAAGCCATCCGGCAGCGTGATGGCGATGCGCTCGGCACCGATGCGCCATTTGATGGCGCGGGTGTCCACCCCATGCGCCTCGCGCAGGATGCCGCGCACCCAGAGTGCCGCGGTCTGCTGGTATTCCGGCAGGGCGATGGTGCGGCCCGCCAGTTCCTCCGGCCGCGTGATGCCGCGATCGGCGCGGATATAGATCGCGCCATGCCGAAAGGCGCGGGAGAGAAACACCGGCACGCCGATATAGGGGGCGTCACCGCGCGCCGTGGTGGTGATGTGGCTGCCCATCGAAAGCTCGGAGACATCGAAGGCGCGGTCCCGCAGGGCGCGCTTGAAAATATCCTCCGGCTCGCCCGGCAAGGCGATGAACTCCACGCCCGGAATTTGCACCCGCCCATCCAGGATGGGCCGCGTGCGGTCCGAGAGGGTGCAGGCCAGCGTGATACGCAGCTTCTGGGTCATCGGATCAAATTCGCTGGAGTGAAGGGCAAGCGATCGGGGCGGATGCCCAGCGCCTGGTGGATGCCGCCCGCGATGGCGGCGATGGTGGGCGCCATGCTGGCCTCGCCCGCGCCCAGGGGCGGCGCTTCGGGCCGCTGGATCAGCATCACCGTCACGCGCGGCACATCGCGGAAGCGCAGCACGGGATAGGCCTCCCAACTATCGGAGATGAGGCGGGACGCATCATTGCGCGCCGCCTCATGCAGCGCGACCGAGACGCCATGGATCGCGCCGCCCTCCAACTGGTTCATCGCGCCATCAGGGTTGATCACCTCGCCCATGTCGCAGGCGATGTGCAGGGCGAGGCAGCGCACCCGCTCCTCGGCGCGGATATGCGCGGCCACGGCGCACCAGGCGCCGGTGTTCTTGTAGCGCGCGACGGCGATGCCCAGGCCCTCATTCTCCGGCAGGGCGCGGCCCCAGCCGGCCATGCGCGCGGCCTCACGCAGCACATGTGCCGCGCGCTCATCATCGCAATGACGCAGGCGAAAGGCGACGCCATCCTCGCCCGCCAGCCCGGCCAATTCCTCGATCACGCTCTCGATCGCCCAGACATGGATCAGCGCACCCAGGCCGCGCAGCGCCGAGCTTCGGATGGGCATGTCCGTCAGCCGCGTCATCGTGGCGCTCAGCGCGGGCAGTCGGTACATCGGCACCATGTTGCGCTGCGCCCCGCCGCCACCCGCCAGCGGCGGGTTGATCGCGGGCGGGATGGGCACGCCGCCCGGCAGCAGGGGGGCGGCCAGCAGCACCGGCACGGCCATGCGCCCAGGCCGCCCGGAATGCCCGTTGGAGCGCGCATGCACCCGCCAACCCGCGAGGTTTTTCGCCGCATCCAGCCCGGCCTCGATCTCGACCAGCATGGCCGGCGATTGCGGCGCCTGGGCCAGTTCCTCGGCGCGGGACCACAGCACCCGCACCGGCGCGCCGGGGCTGAGGCGGGCGCAGATGGCGGCATCCAGCGCCACGTCATCCGCGCCGTTATGGCCGTAGCAGCCGGCCCCTTCGACATGCTCGATGACGATGTTCCCGGGCTTGAGGCCCAGCGCCAGGGCGAGATCGGCGCGCAGGTTGTAGGGCCCCTGGGTATGGCTCCAGACGCGCATCGTGGTGCCGTCAAACGCCGCGATGGCGCAGCAGGTGCCGACCGAGCCATGCGCGATGAAGGGCCGGAAGAAGCGGCGCTTGATGGATTGCGTGGCGGGCACAGCCTCGCCCTGCCCGGCCACGACGCTCTCCTCGCCCGGCGCGGTGGCGAGCCAGGCGGGCCAGTCCGTGGGCAGGGCCATGCCCTCGCTCCAGCGCGCGGCGCGGCTGGCGCGCTCGGCCAGGCGCTCCGCCTCGGCTTCGGTGGGCGCGATCACCGCCAGCACGTCGCCATCGCGCAGCGCTTCGGGCGGCGCTTCCAGCAGCCCTGCGCCGGGGCCAGGCGGGCGGATCATGCGGGCGTGGCGCATGCCCGCGAAGCGCAGGTCATGGATGAAGCGCGCCTCGCCAAAGATCTTGGCGGGCAGGTCCAGGCGCGGCGCCGAGAGGCCCGTGACGCGCCGCGCCGCCGCTGGCTTGGGCCGGGCATCGGGCGAGGCCTCGGCATCCAGCAGGTCCCGCTCGGCGAAGCCGGCATAGGAGCCGAGCGGCCCCTCCGGCCCCAGAAAAACGCCTTTCTCGACACGCAAATCCTCAAGCGCCACGCCGCTGGCCTGGGCGACGACGGAGAGGCAGAGCGCGCGCGCATCGGCGCAGGCATGGCGCAATGCCATGCCGCTTTCCTGGATGGAAAGGCTGCCCGAGGTCACGGCCTCATTGGGGCTGATGCCCGTGATGCTGGGCGCGACGAGGATGCGCTCCAGGGCCACATCCAGTTCCTCGGCGGCGATCTGCGCCAGCGCCGTGAGGATCCCCTGCCCCAGCTCCACCTTGCCGGGATGGATGGAAACCCGGCCATCGGCATGGAAGGTCAGCCAGGTGTCGAGGCGGCGATTCATATGCAGGCTGCCGGGCAGCCTGGGCTTGTCATCCGCAGCAGGCCCGCCGAAGGCGAGGTTCATGCGCGCATCTCCCCGGCGGCCTTCATGATGGCGCGGAGGATGCGGTTATGGCTGCCGCAGCGGCAGAGATGCCCATCCAGCGCGACGCGCAGCGCCTCCGCATCCGGCGCGGGATTGTCGCGGAGAAAAGCCGCCGCCGTGACGATGATGCCCGAGAGGCAGAAGCCGCATTGCCCCGCCTGCTCCGCCAGAAGTGCCGTTTGCAGCGGGTGCGGGTTGGCGCGCGTGCCCAACCCCTCCAACGTCACCACCGGGCGGCCAGCCACCGCCGCCACGGGCAGCGCGCAGGATGGAACGGAGCGGCCCTCCAGCAGCACATGGCAAGCACCGCACGCCTCGGCGCCGCAGCCGAAGCGCGGGCCGTTCAGCGCGAATTCGCCGCGCAGCGCCTGCAACAGCGTGCCACCCTCGGGATGCGCCGCCGGCGCGCCGTTCAGCGTGAAATGGATCATCATCCAGCCGTGATCCGCGCCATGCGGATCCATTCCCGCTGGCGCTCGATGTCGCGGGTGATGAAGTTGCCGAAATCCTCGACCGACATGGGCAGCGGCTGCGCGCCGGCCGCCGCCTGGCGCTCACGCGTCTCGGGGCGTTGCAGCACGCGGTTCACCTCATTGTTCAGCCGGTCCACAATGGCGCGCGGCGTGCCGGCGGGGGCCATCAGCCCAAGCCAGATCGAGGCCTCATAGCCCGGCAGCGTCTCGGCCACGGCGGGGAGTTCGGGCAGCAGCGCGCTGCGCTGCGGGCCGCTGGTGGCCAGCCCCCGCACGCGACCGCCGGCGATCTGCTCGCGCATGGTGGGAATCGCGTCGAACATGATGGGCACCTGGCCGGAGATCACCGCCGTGCGCGCCTCATTCGAGCCGCGGAAGGGGATGTGCTGCATCTGCACATCGGCCATCGCGCGGAACACCTCGCCCGCGATGTGATAGGGCGTGCCCGGCCCGCTGCTGGCATAGTCGTAGCGGCCTGGGTTGGCGCGCAGCAGCGCGATCAACTCGGGCACCGTCGTCGCGGGGAGGGAGGGGTGCACCACCAGCGCGTGATAGGCGATGTTGATGGCGGCCACCGGCGCCAGGTCCCGCATCAGCACATAGGGGCGGTTGGGCAGCAGGGTTTCATTGGCCGTGTGCGTGTTGCTCATCAGCAGCAGGGTCTGGCCATCGGGGGGCGATTTCGCCGCCTGTTCCGTGCCGATGGTGGCCCCGGCGCCGGGGCGGTTCTCCACGATGAAGGGCTGGCCGAAGGCCTGCTGCAAGGGCTCCGCCAGGAAGCGCGCAGCGACATCGGCCGAGCCGCCCAGCCCGAAGGGCACGATGATGCGAACCGGCCGTTGCGGCCAGGCCTGGGCGGAAGCGCCCCCAGCCGCGAGCAAGGCCGGGGCGGCAAGCAGGAATGGACGTCGCTTCATGTTTGTTTCTCCCTTTCCGCCAGTTTGCCCGCGTTTCGCCCGCCCGCAAGCCTGGAGTGTCTTCCGGCCTTGCAGCTTGGCAAGGTGACTCGGAAAATGCGCGACAATAAGTGCCTGCGGTGAGCCGGCCCCAGGAGCATCATCCGATCGAACGGAATCGTTTGATCGGATAAAGATGCTCGTGATTCGATGATCTGAAGCTTCGCGCCACTGGCTCGTTGTTTTTGCGGCGTGCCGACCGAGAGGTTGGGCGTGCCCGCCCGGCCGATCCAGCGTGAACATCTTCGAGAAGGTGGAGATGTTGTCGAGGCCCGCATTGCTGCGCGTATCGGAGAGCATGACGATGCCCTCCCCCACACAAAGCCCCACGCAACAAGGCATCGCCGCCACGCCACCAGCTGGGCGGCAGGATGCCCGATCAGGCGCGGATGTAGAAAGTCTCCACCGCCTGGCCGAGCCCGGCGGCGCTGACGATCATGGCCGTCAGATATTCGTGCAGCCCGGCCTCCATGATCTCCTCGATCCGGCCGAGCTTCAGTTGCTGCAGGATCTCGGCGGCCATGCGGTGCGGCTCGCCCCGCCGGCCATCCTGGGCGATGGCGATGGCCTCCAGCACCTCGCAGACGCGGTGGTAGCAGGCGGCCAGGCTGCGCGGCAATTCGGGCCGCAGGATCAGGAGTTCGGCGATGCGGGCGGGCGCCAGGCGGTCCCGGAACACCCAGTGATAGGCCCGCAGGGCCGAGACGGATTGCAGCACCGCCTGCCACTGGCCATGCGCCACCGTGGTATCGGCCTCGCTCTCCAGCAATTCATGCTTCACGTCGAGCAGGCGGGCGGTGTTGTCCGCGCGCTCCAGCGCGGTGCCGAGCTGGACGAAAAGCCAGGCCTCGCCGCGCAGCATGGTGTCCATCGAGGCGCCGTTGAACAGCAGCACGCGCTCGCGCACCCATTCGAGGAAGCCGGGCAGCTTCTCGCCCTGGAAGTCCGCGGGCCCGATCTGGCGCAGATGGTTCCAGCTGTCGGACATGGCGCTCCACATATCCACCGTGAGCGCGGTGCGGACGGTGCGCGCATTGTGCCGGGCGGCGGCGAAGCAGGAGATGATGCCCGAGGGGTTGTCCGGGTCGCGCACCAGGAAATCAATCACCGCTTCCTGCGTCACGGCATCATGCTTCTTGAAGAAGCCTTCCTCGCCCCCCGCGGCGACGAGGAGGCAGCGCCATTCATCGCCCTCGGCATTGAGTTCGGCGGAAAGCCCCGCCATGCGCGAGGCGACGGCAAGGCCGCGCGCCACATTGGCCGCGCGCTCGGTGTAGCGGCCGAGCCAGAACAGGCTGTCGGCGGTGCGGCTCAGCATGCGGGCGCGTTCCCGGAAGAATGCGGCTGGCTTTGCGAGGGTGGAGCCGGGTCCGCCTCCAGCACCCAGGTATCCTTGGTGCCGCCGCCCTGGCTGGAATTCACCACCAGCGAACCTTCGCGCAGCGCCACCCGCGTCAGCCCGCCGGGGACGATCCGCACCGCATCCCTGGTGCTGAGCACGAAGGGCCGCAAATCCACATGGCGCGGCGCGATGCCCGCCTCCACCAGCGTCGGCACGGTGGAGAGCGCCAGCGTGGGCTGGGCGATATAGTCCTGCGGGCGGGCGCGGATGCGGGCGGCGAATTCCTCGCACTCGGCCTTGGTGGCGTGGGGGCCGATCAGCATGCCATAGCCGCCCGAGCCCTGGGCCAGCTTCACCACCAGCTTGTGGATATTGGCCAGCACCTCCTTGCGGTCCTCCTCACGTTCGCAGAGCAGGGTGGGGACGTTGGCGAGCTTGGGTTCCTCGCCCAGGTAGAAGTGGATCATGGCCGGCACATAGGGGTAGATCGCCTTGTCATCGGCGATGCCGCAGCCCGGCGCATTGCACAGCGCGACATTGCCGGCGCGATAGGCGGCGATCAGGCCTGGCACGCCCAGCATGCTGTCCGGGCGGAAGGCCTTGGGGTCCAGGTAGTCATCGTCAATGCGGCGATAGATCACGTCCACGCGCTTGGCGCCCGCCGTGGTCCGCATATAGACCACATCCTCCTCCACGAAGAGGTCGGGGCCTTCCAGCACTTCCACGCCCATCTCATCGGCCAGGAAGCAATGCTCGTAATAGGCGCTGTTGAAGGCGCCGGGCGTCAGAATCACCACGGTCGGGTTCGGGCCGGCGCGCTCGGGGGCGCAGGCCTGCAGCGTGGCGAGAAGATCCTCGGGGTAGCGGTCAACGGGGGCGATGCGGTGGCGCGCCATCAGGCGCGGGAAAAGCCGCAGCATCGCCTCGCGGTTTTCCAGCATGTAGGACACGCCCGAAGGCGTGCGGGCATTATCCTCCAGCACGTAGAATTGGTCCGGCCCGGTGCGGACCAGGTCAATGCCTGCGATATGCGTGTAGATGCCGCCAGGCGGCAGGAAGCCCTGCATCTCGGGGCGGAACTGGTCATTGCCCTGGATCAGGTGGGCCGGGATACGGCCGGCGCGGATGATGTCCTGCCTGCCATAGGCATCGGCCAGAAAGGCGTTCAGCGCGCGCACGCGCTGCGTCAGGCCGGCGGACAGCTCCTCCCACTCCGCCCGCGCGAGGATGCGGGGGATGATGTCGAAGGGGATCAGCCGCTCGGGGTCGCCGCCCTCGCCATAGACCGCGAAGGTGATGCCGACGCGGCGGAACAGCACTTCCGCCTCGGCGCGCTTGGCCATGAGCGCGGCCTGCGGGGTCTTGCGGAGCCAATCGGCAATGGCCGCATAGGCGGGGTGAAGCGAAGCCCCGGAACCCATCTCGTCAAAGGCTTGGCTCGTCATGCAAACGGCATCCTGGTCGTCCGCCCGAGCATTGCCAAAGCCCGGCGCTGGGCACAAGCCAGCCCAGCGCAGAAAGCGCAGCACGCGGGAAAGCTTTGCCCAAGACGCGGGCAGCTTGGCGCGCGCAGCGCAGCGCCTATGCTGCCCCCACCAGGGAGAGCTTCATGAACGACCAGCCGCACCCCACCACCGGCGCCGAGGCGATGCTGAACAGCTTCACCGGCGCGGGCATGCCCGCCATATTTGGCGTGCCGGGGGGGGGCTCCAGCCTGGACCTCATCGCCGCCGCCAAGGCGCATGGCATCCCCTTCGTGCTGGCGCGAACCGAGAATGGCGCAGGCATCATGGCCTCGGCCCTGGCGGAACTCACGCACCGGCCGGTCGGGCTGCTCACCACGCGCGGGCCTGGCGTCTCGAATGCGGCCAATGGCATGGCCAATGCCGCGCTGGAGCGCGCGCCGGTGATCCTGGTGGCGGATGGCTTCGCCCAGCGCGAGAGCCGCTATGTCACGCACCAGTTGTTTGATCAGGCGGGAATGATGGCGCCCGTGACGCGCGCCCGCGGCGTGGGCGCGGCCGAGGCGCCGCGCATCCTCGCCGCCGCCATGGGCGCACCGCGCGGCCCTGGCTATCTCGAACTGGCCGGTGATGCCGCCCGCGCGCCCGCCGCCCCCGGCCCGGCCTGGGTTGCCCCGGTGCTCGAAGCCCCCTCCCCCTCCGCGCTGGCCGAGGCCGCGCGCATGCTGGCGGCGGCGACCCGTCCCGCCATCATCATCGGCCTGGAAGCCACCGAACCCGCCCGCGCGGCCGCCACGCGCCGGCTGGTGGAGGCGCTGGGCTGCCCCGCGCTGGTCACCTACAAGGCCAAGGGCGTGCTGCCCGACGCGCATCCGCTGTTCGGCGGCGTCTTCACGGGGGGCGAGGCCGAAGCCCCGCTGCTGCGCGAGGCCGACCTGATCATCCTGCTCGGCGCCGATCCGGTGGAATTCGTGGGCCAGCCCTGGCGCTATGCCGCCCCCATCCTCGACCTCGGCTGCGCCATCCGGGAAATGGAATACCGCAAGCCCGAACTCGCCATCATCGGTGCCTGGGAAATCGCGGCCACCGCGCTGGCGGCCGATGCGCCGCGCCGCCCCTGGCCCGAGGGCCGCGTGGCCGCGCTGCGGACCGCCTGGCTGGCCGCGCTGGAAAATGCGCCCGGCGGCAATCGCGGCATGGCGCCTTCCGACATTGTGCGCGCCACGCAGGATGCCTGCCGCCGCCTGGGCGCCGATCCGCGCGTCAGCGTGGATGCGGGCGCGCACATGTTCCCCTGCACCACCTTCTGGCAGGCGGAACGGCCGGTGGACCTGCTGATCTCCAACGGCCTGGCCAGCATGGGCTACGCCCTGCCCGCCGCCATCGCCGCCGCCTGGCATGATCCCGCGCGCGGCGCCGTCGCCTTCACCGGCGATGGCGGCTTGCTGATGGCGATCGGCGAACTCGCCACCGCCGCCGCCATGCGCCTGAACCTGACCGTGGTGGTGTTCAACGACGCGACGCTCTCGCTGATTGACATCAAGAAGGGCGAGCGGGATTTGCCCCAAGGCGCGCTGGATTGGCCCATGGTGGATTTCACCGCCGTGATGCGCGGCATGGGCGGCAGCGCCTGGCGCGTGGACGATGCGGCCGGGCTGGATGCCGCCCTGGCCGAAGCCATGGCGACGCCCGGGCCGCGCCTGATTGACGTGCGGACGGACCCTTCGAGCTATCCGGCGCAGATCAAGGCGTTGCGCGGGTAGCGGTTACCGCCTGCGGCCCAGGAAATGCCCCATCATCGCGGTGGGCTCGGCGGTCTCCCAGGATTTCGCGAAGGCCGGGATGCCGGCGGCGATGGCCTGGCTCAGCGGCAAATCCTCCCACTCGCGGATCAGCGCCTTCTGGTTGGCGATGGCGACCGGCCCGGCCTCGCCCAGCAGGGCCAGCCATTCGGCGACGGCGCCATCCAGCGCATGCGGGGCGGTGACGCGCTCCAGGAAGCCCCAGGATTGCATGGTGGCTGCATCGAGCGTCTCGGCCAGCAGCAGCAGGCGGCGGGTGCGGCCCCAGCCGATCAGGCCGGGCAGCAGGGCGGCCTCGACCACCGAGGGGATGCCCACGCGCACTTCCGGCATGCCGAATTTCGCGACATCGGCAGCCACGCGAAGGTCGCAGGCGGCGGCGATTTCCAGCCCCGCGCCCAGGCACCAGCCCTGGATGCGCGCGATGACCGGCACGCGGCAGGCGCGGATGGCGGCGCAGGCGCCATGCACGCGCTCGATGAAGGCGCGGCCCTGCTCGGGCGTGGTGACGGCGCCCATCTCGCGGATATCGGCGCCGCCGATGAAGGCGCGCCCGCCCTCGCCCGTCAGCACCACGGCGCGGATATCCGGCTCCACATCGAAGGCGGCGGCGAGTTGCAGCAGCAATTCCGAATTCAGCGTGTTCAGCTTGGCGTGATTGGCGATGGTGACGCGGCGGATATCGCCCTCGCGCGTGATCTCGATCCTCATTTCACCATTCCCGCCATCTTGGCATGGCCGCGGGCAATCGCCGCCAATTCCTCATGGCCGATCACCTGATCCAGGTCGGTGAAGCCATCCGGCGCGCGCTCGCTCACCACATCCACCACCCGCTCCGGCCCGCCGCGGCGGTTGGCGAGAGCGATCTCCCGCATGGCGGGCAGGCGCTCGGCCTCATAGGCGGCCAGCGCTTCCTCGATGGGGCGTTCGGCCAGCAGCCGGGCCAGCAGCCGCGCATCAATGATGGCCTGGGAGGCGCCGTTGGCGCCGGTGGGATACATCGCATGCGCGGCATCGCCCAGCAGCGTGACGCGGCCCTTCGTCCAGAAGGCCAGAGGATCGCGGTCGCAAATCGGGTATTCGAGGAATTCCGGCGTGGCGCGCAGCATGGCCTCCACATCCAGGCCGGGCACGCGGAAGCGATTCACATGGGGCAGCACCTCCTCCAACAGGCCAGGGCGGGACCAATCCTCGCGCCGGGGCGGCGGGAGCGTGGCATCGCCGATCCGGGCGCAGACCGCCCAGTTCGTCAGGCGGGTCTGCGGCGTGCTGCCTGCGCCGATCGGGCAGAAGACGATCTTCTCCTTCATGTCGCCGGCCACGAACATCACGTCGCCGCCCTCATAGGCGGGCCATTCGATGGCGCCGCACCACATCTGGATGCCGTTCCAGCGAAGACCGCCACCCTCGGGGTGCATGGCGGTGCGGATCACCGAATGAATGCCATCCGCGCCGATCAGGGCGGAGCCGCGAATGCTGGAGCCATCGGCGAAATTGGCGGTAACACTGGCGCCAGACTGCGCGAAGCCCACCAGGCGCATGCCGGGGCGGATGGCCTGCGGCCCCATGCGGTCCAGCGCCGCCTGCCACAGCACGCCATGCATGCGGCCCCGATGGATGGAAAGCTGCGGCGCAGCATGCCCCGCATGAAGCCCAAGCGCCTCGGTCCAGATGCGGTTGCCGAAGCGGTCCAGGTAGCGCAATTCGCGCGTGCGGATGGCAATGGCATCCAGCGCCGGCAGCAGCCCCAGCGCCGCCAATTCGCGGATGGCACTGGTCAGGGTGTTGATGCCCCAGCCCAGTTGCCGCACCTCCTTTGCCGCTTCCAGGACGATACAGGGAATGCCGCGCTCATGCAGGGAGAGCGCCAGCGTCAGCCCGCCAATGCCGCCGCCCACGATGAGGATGGGCGCGGGGGGTGCCGGTTTTCGGTGGCGGCGATGGTCAATCATCGCGGCGCGTGGCTCGCGGGCCTTGCTTTGCGGCGCAGTTCCATCAGATCCTCCCTGGCGCGCTTCGCCTGGCGATACAGCGCATCCTTGCCCCAGCCATATTGCACCGGCGTGTTCACGCCGCGCGCGCCGTATTCTGCGGCAGCGTGCAGCGTGAAGGAAGGGTCCGTCAGATGCGGCCGGGCCAGCGCCACGAGATCAGCCCGCCCGGCCGCGATGATGGTGTTCACCTGGTCAGCCGAGGTGATGGAGCCCACGCACATCACCGCGATGCCGGCCTCATTGCGGAGCATGTCGGCCCAGGGGAGCTGGAACATGCGGCCATATATGGGCTGGGCATCGGCCACGGTCTGCCCGGTGGAGACATCCAGCAGGTCACACCCCGCATCGCGGAAGGCGCGGGCGATGACCAGCATATCCGCATCGGTGATGCCGCCCTGCGCCCAATCCGTGGCCGAGACGCGCACCGACATGGGGCGATCATGGGGCCAGAGGGCGCGCAGGGCGGTGAAGACCTCCAGCGGGAAGCGCAGCCGGTTGGCGACGCTGCCGCCATACTCGTCGTCGCGCTGGTTGGTCAGCGGCGAGAGGAAGCTGCCGAGCAGATAGCCATGGGCGCAATGCAGCTCCAGCATGTCGAAGCCGCAAGCGATGGCGCGTTGCGTGGCCGCCAGGAGTTCCGCGCGCACGCGGTCCATATCGGCGCGGTCCATCGCGCGCGGGATTTGGCTGTTCGGATAATAGGGGATGGCGCTGGCGGAGATGATGGGCCAGGCGCCGGATTCCAGCGGCTGGTCCATGCCGTCCCACATCAACTTCGTCGCCCCCTTGCGCCCGGCATGGCCGAGTTGGAGGCACATCTTCGCCCCCGCCGCATGGGCATTGGCCACGATGCGCGTCCAGGCCGCCTGCTGCGCGTCATTCCACAGGCCGGCGCAGCCCGGCGTGATGCGGGCATCGGCCGCCGGGCAGGTCATCTCGGTGAAAACCAGGCCGGCCCCGCCCATGGCGCGCGCGCCGTAATGGATGAGGTGGAAGTCGTTGGGCAGGCCATCCTCGGCCGAATAGAGGCACATGGGCGAGACGACGACGCGGTTGGGCAGGCTCATCCCGCGCAGCGCGAAGGGCTGGAACATGGGCGGGTTGCGGGCGTCGCCGTCCGGCGTCTCGGCCGCCACCACCTGCTGCACCTCGGCCACGAATTCGGGGGCGCGCAGCAGCAGATTGTCCCAGGTGATGGCCTTGCTGCGCGTCATCACGCCAAAGGCGAAGCGGGCCGGATGGAAGTTCCAAAAGCGCTTAACATGCTCGAACCAGACGAGCGAGACATCCGCCGCATGCTGGATCTTCTCCACCTCCTCCCGCCGCCCCGTCTCGAAGCGGTGCAGGCAGGCGGCCACGTCGCCACCCGCCATGAAGGCGCGATGCAGCGCGATGGCATCCTCCATGGCGAGCTTGGTGCCCGAGCCGATGGAGAAATGCGCCGATGCCTTCGCATCGCCCAGCAGGACGAGATTGCCCTTCACCCAGCGCGCGCAGCGGATCATCGGGAATTGCCGCCAGGTGCTGCGGTTGGTGATGAGCTTGTGGCCTTGCAGCGCCTCGGCGAAGACGCCCTCCAGCCAGGCGGCGCTCTCGGCCTCGCTCATGGCACCCAGGCCGGCGCGGGCGAAGGTCTGGGGGTCGGTTTCCAGCACCCAGGTGCTTTGCCCCGGCGCGTATTGATAGGCATGGGCGATGAAAATGCCCTCGGGCCGCTCCTCGAAGAAGAAGCTGAAGGCATCGAGCGGGCGGGTGCTGCCCATCCAGGCGAAGCGGTTGGGGCGAAGGTCCAACTCGGGCTGGAAATGCGCCGCATGCCGCGTGCGGATCGGGCTGTTCACGCCATCGGCCGCGATGATGAGGTCGGCATCCGGGAAATCCTCCGGGCTGGCCTCGCGGCGGAATTCCAGCGTGACGCCGAGTTCGCGCGCGCGCGCCTGCAACAGCGTGAGCAGCGTCCGGCGCGAGCAGCCGCAAAAGCCATTGCCGCCGACCCGGTGCTCAGCCCCGCGCGCGATGATCGCGATGTCATCCCAATAGGCGAAGCTCTCCGTGATGGCGCGGTAGGAGGGCTCATCGGCGTCGCGGAAGGCGTCCAGCGTCGCATCCGAGAAGACGACGCCAAAGCCGAATGTGTCATCCGCCTGGTTGCGCTCGACGACGATGATCTCGGCCGATGGCCGGTCCCGCTTCATCAGGATGGCGAAATAAAGCCCGGCGGGGCCGCCGCCGATCACCGCGATGCGCATCTCTCACTCCATCAGCCTGCATGTGCAAATTAGGCTTGAAGGAGGGGTCTCCGCAATGCTTTAAGCTTAAAATATGCAGATCCTGGCGGGACAATTTGCCCTGGTGAGCGGTGGGGGCACGGGCATCGGCCTGGCCTGCGCCCGCGCGCTGAAAATGGCGGGCGCGCATGTCACCATCCTGGGCCGCCGCGCCGAGCCGCTTCGGCAGGCGCTGGAGCGCGGCGACGCCGATGCGATGCTGCCGGGCGATGCAACAAACCCGCCGCCGCTGCCGCATCTGGACATCCTGGTGAATGCGGCCGGTGCCGCCTTCAGCGCGCCATTCCTGAAGACGACCGATGCGGATTTCCGCGCGGCGCTGGACGCCAACCTCATATCGGCGGTGGCGCTGACGCGCATGGCATTGCCGGCCATGCTGAAGCAGGGTGCGGGGCGCATCATCAACATCGCTTCCACCGCAGCACTCAAGGGCTATGCCTATGTGGTGCCCTATGTGGCGGCCAAGCATGCGCTGCTGGGCTTCACCCGCGCGCTGGCGCTGGAAATCGCAGGCAAGGGCGTCACCATCAACGCCATCTGCCCGGGCTTCACCGAGACGCCGCTGCTGGCCGAAAGCATCGTCCGCATCGAGGCCAAGACCGGCATGGATGAGGGCGCGGCGCGCGCCGGGCTGGCGAAGCACAACCCGCAAGGCCGCCTGCTCCAACCGCAGGAAATCGCCGATCTGGCCGTGTTTCTCTGCACCGCGCCGGGCATCCATGGCGCGGCCCTGCCGGTGAGCGGGGGCGAGGTCTGATGGATGCCGAGACCGCCCTGGCCGATGCGCCGCCCGGCACCAAGGATTCGCTGCGCCTCTGGCTGCGCCTGCTGACCTGCGCCACCCTGATCGAGACGGAAATCCGCCGCCGCCTGCGCGCGCAATTCAACACCACCCTGCCCCGCTTCGACCTGCTGGCCGCGCTGGACCGCGATGGCGCGGGCCTGACGCTGGGCGATGTCTCGCGCCGGATGATGGTCAGCAATGGCAATGTCACCGGCCTGGCCACGCGCCTCGAAGCCGAGGGCCTGGTCGAGCGCCGCCTGGATGCCGGCGACCGCCGCGCCTTCCGCCTGCGCCTCACCGCCAAGGGCGCGCGCGAATTCGCCCTCCAATCGCGGGCGCATGAAAGCTGGATCGCCGAGTTGCTCGGCACCCTCACCGAGACCGAGCGCGCCGGGCTGCACCGCCTGCTCGGCCGCGCCAAAACCTCCATCCGCGAGAGCCTCGACACGCCATGACACCGCTGGCCCAGTACACGCCCAGGCACCTGCAACTGACCGAGGCGGGCGGCGTCATCACGCTGACCCTGAACCGGCCCGAGCGGAAGAACCCCCTGACCTTCGAGAGCTATGCCGAGCTTTCGGCCATCTTCCGCGCGGGGGCCGGGGATGATGCGGCGAAGGTGTTCATCGTCACCGGCGCGGGCGGCAATTTCTGCTCGGGCGGGGATGTGCATGAGATCATCGGGCCGCTGCTGGGGCGCGATACCAGGGGCCTGATGAAATTCACCGCCATGACGGGCGAATTGGTCAAGGCCATGCGCGCCTGCCCGCAGCCCGTCATCGCGGCGGTGGATGGCGTCGCGGCGGGGGCGGGCGCCATCATCGCCATGGCGAGCGACATTCGCCTCGCCACCCCGCGCGCCCGCGTGGCCTTCCTGTTCAACCGCGTGGGCCTGGCCGGCTGCGACATGGGCGCATGCGCCATCCTGCCGCGGTTGATCGGCCAGGGCCGGGCGAGCGAATTGCTGTTCACCGGCAGGGCGATGCGGGCGGAGGAGGGCGCCGCCTGGGGCTTCTTCAACCACCTCACCGAGACGCTGATGGAAGACGCCAATGCCCTGGCCGCCGAAATCGCCGCCGGCCCGGGCTTCGCCCATGGCATGACCAAGCGCATGCTCGCCATGGAATGGGCGATGGGCGTGGAACAGGCCATCGAGGCCGAGGCGATCGCCCAGGCGCTGTGCATGACAACGCAGGATTTCCGCCGCGCCTATCAGGCCTTCGCGGCCAGGCAAACCCCCATCTTCCAGGGGGATTGACCATGCGCTCGCGAAGCATCGCAGGCGAAGCCGGGGAGCTTGGCCTGAATCGCCTGGCGCCAATCTGATGCCCGACACGACCTTCCTCGACTGGCCCTTCTTCGAGCCGCGCCACCGCGAATTCGCGGCCGAGGTCGAAGCCTGGGCCAGCGCGAATGCGGCCCGCCTGACCGACCACCATGACGCCGATGGCAGCACCCGCGCTTTGGCCCTCGCGCTGGGCGAAGCTGGCCTGCTGCGCGTGGCCGTGCCGGAGGCGGGCGCTCTCGATGTCCGCAGCCTGTGCATCGCGCGCGATATCCTGGCGCGGCATTCGGGCCTCGCGGATTTCGCCTTCGCCATGCAGGGCCTGGGCAGCGGCCCCATCACGCTGTTCGGCAGCGATGCGGTGAAGCAGGCCGTCCTGCCCGGCGTGCGCGCCGGCACCACGCTGGCGGCCTTCGCCCTCTCCGAGCCCGAGGCGGGCAGCGATGTCGCGGCACTCGCCACGACGGCCACGCGCGACGGCAGCGCCCATTGGCGGCTGAATGGCGAGAAGACCTGGATCAGCAATGGCGGCATAGCCGGCAGCCACATCGTCTTCGCCCGCACGGGAGAGGCGCCGGGCGCCAGGGGCCTCACCGCCTTCTGGGTGCCAGGCGAGGCGCCGGGCCTGGTGACGGCCGAGCGCATCCAGGTCTCGGCGCCGCATCCCCTGGCGCGGCTGCGCTTCGAGGATCTTCGGGTGCCCGACGCCCATCGCATCGGCGCGCCCGGCGATGGCTTCAGGATCGCCATGGCGACGCTGGACGTCTTCCGCGCCACGGTCGGCGCGGCGGCGCTCGGCTTTGCCCGGCGTGGCCTGGACTTGCTGTTGGCGCGCGCAACCACCCGCAAGCTGTTCGGGGCGCCGCTGTTTGACCAGCAGATGACCCAGGCCAGCATCGCTCATGCGGCGCTGGACGTGGAGGCCTCGGCCCTGCTCGTCTATCGCGCCGCCTGGCTCAAGGACCAGGGCACGCCCAGGGTGAGCCGCGAGGCCAGCATGGCCAAGCTGCACGCCACCGAAGCCGCCGGCCGCATCGCCGATGCCTGCGCGCAACTCCATGGCGGCCAGGGCGTCGTCACCGATGCGCCCCCCGAATTGCTGACGCGCGAAGTGCGGGCGCTGCGCGTCTATGAGGGTGCCTCGGAGATTCAGCGCGTCATCATCGCGCGTGCCGAGCGGGAGCGGATGTGATGGACCATTTCGCCGCGGACAACCTGCCCCCCCGCGCCGAATGGCCGGAATTCCTGCCCATCCCCTATCCCGCCCGCCTCAATTGCGCGTCCGAATTGCTGGACGCCAACCTCGCCACCCGCGCCGATCACCCGGCCATCATCACCCCCGCCGAGACGCTGACCTATGCGGAACTCGCCGCCCGCGTGAACCGCATCGCCAATGTGCTGGTGGGGGAATTGGGGCTGGTGCCGGGCAACCGGGTGCTGCTGCGCTCGGCCAATAATGCCTGGATGGTGGCGGCCTGTTTCGCGGTGCTCAAGGCAGGCGGCATCGTCGTCGCCACCATGCCCTTGCTGCGCGCGAGGGAGATCGGCGAGATGGCCCGCAAGGCGCGCATCACCCATGCGCTGTGCGACGCGCGGCTGCTGGATGAACTCCAGCGCGCCGATGCCCCGGAACTGGGCCACATCCTCAGCTGGGGCGATGGCGCGCTGGAGGCAAGCTGCGCCGCTGCCAGCGCCGATTTCACCGCCCATGACAGCGCCGCTGACGACACCTGCCTGATCGGCTTCACCTCCGGCACCACGGGCGAGCCCAAGGGCACCATGCATTTCCACCGGGACATGCTGGCCATCTGCGACGCCTATTCCGCCCGCGTGCTCAAGCCCAATGCCCAGGATCGCTTCATCGGCTCGCCCCCGCTGGCCTTCACCTTCGGCCTGGGTGGGTTGGTGCTGTTTCCCTTCCGCCTGGGTGCGACCGCCATCCTGCTGGAACGCGCGAGCCCGGAGGAGCTGCTGCACGCCATCGCCGCCCACCGCGCCAGCATCTGCTTCACCGCGCCCACCGCCTACCGCGCCATGGCGGCGCATGTGGCGGGCCGTGACATCACCTCCCTACGCAAATGCGTCTCGGCGGGGGAGGCCTTGCCCAAGCCGATCTTTGAGCTCTGGCAGGAAAAGACCGGGCTGAAACTCATGGACGGCATCGGCGCGACGGAGATGCTGCACATCTTCATCGGCGCCCCGGAGGAGGCGGTTCGCCCCGGCAGCACGGGCCTCGTCGTCCCTGGCTATGAGGCCCGCGTGCTGGACGAAGCAGGCCGGGAGGTGCCGCGCGGCACGCCAGGGCGGCTGGCCGTGCGTGGCCCCACGGGTTGCCGCTACCTCGCCGATCCGCGCCAGCGCAACTATGTCCAGCATGGCTGGAACATCACGGGCGACACCTACATCCAGGATGAGGACGGCTATTTCTGGTACCAGGCCCGCAGCGACGACATGATCATCTCCTCGGGCTACAACATCGCCGGGCCGGAGGTGGAGGCGGCGCTGCTCACCCACCCGGCGGTGCGCGAATGCGGCGTGGTGGGCACGCCCGACCCCGAGCGCGGCATGCTGGTCACGGCGCATGTCGTGCTGCATGAGGATTTCACGGCGGATGACGCCATGGCCAAGGCATTGCAGGAGCATGTGAAGGCCGCCATCGCGCCCTATAAGTATCCGCGCCGCGTCATCTTCGCGGCGAGCCTGCCCCGCACCGGCACGGGCAAGCTGCAACGTTTCGCGCTCAGGCACACATGAACACCACCGATTCAGGCTTCACCGCGCAAGACGCGCTGGCGTCATCGGGGGTGACATGAGCCGCCCCTCCCCCCTGCCCGCTTCCGCCCTGCCCGTCGCATCCGCGCGCATTCCCGGCCGCATCCGCTTCTCCGATTGCGACCCCGCCGGCATCGCCTTCTTCGGCGCATGGTTCACGCTGGCCAATGCGGCGATCGAGGATTTCTTCGAACTCACCCTCAAGCTCGATTTCCACCACATCCATGGCGGGCGCCGCACCGGCACCGGCTTCGTCCATGCCGAGGCGGATTGGTTCTCGCCCGGCCGCATGGGGGATCGCGTGGTCTTCACGCCGCTGATCACCCGCATCGGCGGTGCCTCCTACGCCACCACGCTGCATGCCCATCGCGGCGAGACGGAGCTGGTGCGCTTCCGCTTCGTCAATGCGACGACGGATCTGGATACCGCCCGCCCCAAGCCCATCCCCGACGATCTGCGCGCGGCCCTTGCACACTACGCCGCCGCCTGCGAAAGCCTTGCGCCATGATCCTCACGCAACTGCAACCCAAGGGCTGGCCCGCCCCCAAAGGCTATGCGAATGGCCTGGTGGGCGAGGGCCGGATCGTCATCATCGGCGGGCAGATCGGCTGGGATACGGCCGGCCGCTTCCCCGACAGCTTCGTGCCGCAGGTGCGCCAGGCGCTCTCCAACATCCTCGCCGTGCTGGCCGAGGCGGGGGGCAAGCCCGAGCACATCGCGCGCCTGACCTGGTTCGTGACCGATATCAACGAATACCGCGCGAGCCTGGCCGAACTCGGCCCCGCCTACCGCGCCGTCATGGGCCGCCACTTCCCGGCGATGACGCTGGTGCAGGTGGGCGCCCTGGTGGAGGAGGAGGCGAAGGTCGAGATCGAGGCGACGGCCATCCTGCCCAAGGGGTGAGCGCGTCGGTGAGCCCCGCCCGGCCGCGCGGCGAAGCCACCGAGGCCATCCGCACCGAAGCCATCCGCCAGGGCTTCGACATCGCCCGCTTCACCCAGGCCATCCTCCCCGCGCAGGCCCGCGCCCGGCTCGATGCCTTTCTCCAATCCGGCGCGCATGGCGGCATGGCCTGGATGGAAACCCGCATCGAGCAACGCGCCCAGCCGCGCGAATTATGGCCCGAGGCGGTGAGCATCATCTCGCTCGGCCTCAACTACGGCCCGGAATACAACCCGTTGGCGAGCCTCACGCAGCAAAGCCGCGCCACCATCAGCGCCTATGCCCAGGGGCGCGACTATCATGACGTGGTGAAGAAGCGGCTCAAGGCGCTCGGCCAATGGATGGCGCGAGAGTTTCGCGGCCAGCCGCTGAAGGTCTTCGTGGATACGGCGCCGGTGATGGAAAAGCCCATCGCCGCCCAGGCGGGGCTGGGCTGGCAGGGCAAGCACACCAACCTGGTCAGCCGCACGCATGGCTCCTGGCTGTTGCTGGGGGAAATCTACACCACGCTGGATCTCACCCCCGACGCGCCCGAACAGGATCATTGCGGCACCTGCCGCGCCTGCCTGGACGCATGCCCGACAGCCGCCTTCCCCGCCCCCTACCGGCTGGATGCGCGGCGCTGCATCTCCTACCTCACCATCGAGCATCACGGGCCGATCCCCCGCGAATTCCGCCGCGCCATGGGCAACCGCATCTATGGCTGCGATGACTGCCTGGCCGTCTGCCCCTGGAACAAATTCGCCCAGGCCTCGGCCGAGATGCAGTTTTCACCGCGCGCCGAAGTCGCGCCCCGGCTGGGCGAACTGGCGCTGCTCGATGATGCCGCCTTCCGCGCCCGCTACGCCGGCTCCCCCATCAAGCGGATCGGTCGCAACCGCTTCATCCGCAATGTGCTGACCGCCATCGGCAACAGCGCGGACCCCGCCCTCCTGCCCGTGGCGCGTGGCCTGTGCGATGATGCCGACCCGGTGGTGGCCGAGGCCGCCGCCTGGGCCATGGAGCAATTCGATGCATGAATGATGGCGCGCTTGTCCTGTTTTCCGGCGGCCAGGATTCCGCCACCTGCCTGGCCTGGGCGCTGGAGCGATTCAGTCATGTGGAAACGCTGGGCTTCGACTACCGCCAGCGCCACGCGGTCGAACTCACCTGCCGGGCGGCCCTGCGCGCCGGCATGGCTTCGCCCCGGCTCGGCCCGGACCATACGCTGGACCTGGGCGTGCTCGGCGCGCTGAGCGAGACCGCGTTGACCCGCGATGCCGAGATCGCCCTGCGCGAGGATGGCCTGCCCAACACCTTCGTGCCCGGCCGCAACCTGATCTTCCTGACCTTCGCCGCAGCCCTGGCCTGTCGCCGGGGCCTGAAACACATCGTCGCCGGCATGTGCGAGACGGATTACTCCGGCTACCCCGATTGCCGGGATGACACGATCAAGGCGCTGCAAGCCGCCATCAACCTCGGCATGAACACCCGCCTCGTGCTCCACACCCCGCTGATGTGGCGCGACAAGGCCGAGACCTGGCGCCTGGCCAAACGTCTGGGTGGCGCCCCCCTGGTCGAGCTGATCCGGGTGGAAAGCCACTCCTGCTACAAGGGCGAGCGCGCCATCCTGCACCCCTGGGGCCATGGCTGCGGGGAATGCCCGGCTTGTGACTTGCGCGCGAAGGGCTGGGCAGCCTATCGGGGCGCATGACCCAGCGCATACGCCTCGAAGGCTTCGCCTTCCTCCTTGCCTTCGCCCTTTGCATCCCCGCCGCCAATTGGCTGATCGGCAATGCCGGCACTTTCTGCGTGCCCAATGGCCCCTGCCTGATCCCGGTGGCGCCGGGCGTCATGGCGCCCTCGGGCGTGCTGATGATCGGCCTCGCCCTGGTCCTGCGTGATCTCGTGCAGCGCCGGCTTGGGGTGAACTGGGCGCTGGGCGCGATTTTCGCGGGCGCGGCGCTTTCGGCCTATATCGCGCCGCCGGCGCTGGTCATCGCCTCCACCGTGGCCTTCCTCCTGTCCGAGCTGGTGGATATGGGCATCTATACGCCCTTGCAGAAGCGCGGGCTGGTGCTGGCGGTCGCGGCCTCCTCGGTGGTGGGGCTGCTGGTGGATAGCGTGATCTTCCTGTGGCTGGCCTTTGGCAGCCTGGATTATCTCTCGGGCCAGGTGATCGGGAAGGCCTGGATGGTGCTGCTGGCCCTGCCCATCGTGGCGCTGCTGCGCCGGCGCGATGCGCGGCTGGGGCTGGCCTGAGGGGCTGCGAGGCTGATTCACGCCTTTGGCAAGGCTGCCAAAGGCGATCAGGCCCTACCCCGCCACCGACAAGCCGCGCACCTGGTGCCTGGCGATGAGCGAGGCGACCAGGCCGCTGGCCTTCGCCTCCTCCACGAAATCGCGCAGCCACGCGGCGCCGGCCAAATTCGCCCGCGCCGTGCCGATGGCCTGCTGCACCGTCGTAAAATTGCCGGGCAAAATCCGCGCGCCGGGCAGCGCCTCGGCATCGGCCAGCAGGCGCGGCTTGAGGCCGGCCAGCACTTCCAGCCCCTCGCGCTGGAACAATTCGAAGGCGCCATCCAGGCTTTGCGCGCGCAGCAAGCTGGCCTGGGCTATGTTGCGCTCCAGCCAGAGGTCATAGGCGGCGCGCGCCGTCACCGCGATTCGCACCCCGGCGCGGTCCACCTGGGCCAGCGTGGTGATGGGTGAATCGCCGCGCACGAGATAGGTCGCCTCAATCTCGGCATAGGCGGGGCTGAAGGCGATCTTTTCCGCCCGCTGCGGCTCGGCGCCGATCAGCCCGATATCCCATTCTCCCACCGCATCGGCCAATTCGCCGGGGCGCGGGAAGGGCATGTAGCGGATGGGCACGCCCAGCCGTTCCGCGATGGCCCGCGCCATGCCGGGCGAGACACCATCGGGTTCCCCTGCCGGCCCGCGCCCGGTGACGAGCAGGAAATTGCTCATGTTGATGGCGGCGCGAAGCACGCCAGTCGGCGCCAATTGCGCGAGAACGTCAGGAGGCATGGGGCAGCACTGCCTGCATGGAGGTTTTCACCAATATCGCCGCCGGGCCGGGCGCCGCGATGGCCGCCCGCATGGCGGCGAAATCATCGCGCGTGTTCACCCGCGTCACCGGCATGCCGAAGGCCTGCGCCCAATGTGCGAAATCCGGATTGGCGAACATGGTGCCACTGACGCGCCCCGGATGCTGCCGCTCCTGATGGATGCGGATCGAGGCATAGCCGAGATTCTCCGAGAGCAGCAGCTTGATCGGCAATCGCCGCTCCAGCGCCACGGCCATCTCGCCGCCCGTCATCAGGATGCCGCCATCCCCCACGCCGCAGACCACGGTGCGGCCCGGAAGCCGCAGCGCGGCGGCGATGGCAGCCGGCACGCCAAAGCCCATGGCGCCCGAGACGGGGGCCAGCAGCCTTTGCCCCGGCCGCCAATTCACCTTGCGATAGAAGGGCGCGCCGAAGGTCCCGGCATCCAGCGTGATGATGCCATCCGCCGGCAGCGCGGCGTGGACCGCCTGCGCCACCTCGGCGAAGGCCAGGCCATCGGGCCAGTCGCGCGGCACCACGCCGCAATCGGCCAGGTGCAAGGCGCGCAGCCGGGCGATCCATTCGCCGCGTGGCGGCCGCTTGCCGGGCGCGCCCAGCACCGTCATCAGCGCCACGGGGTCCGCCGTGGTGGCGAGTTCGGCGGGGAAGTGCCAGTTCAGGTGCCTGGGCTCGGCGCAGAGATGCACCAGGCGCTGCCCCGGCGCCGGCCAGGAATAGCCCTGGGTCGTGATGTCGGTCAGGCGCGTGCCGAGGGCGAGGATGAGATCCGCCTCGGCGAAGGCGGCGCGCTGCGCATCCGGGTTCCGCAGGCCGAGGTCGCCGGCATAGAAGCGGCTCGCATTGTCGAACAGATCCTGCCGCCGGAAGGAGACCGCGACGGGAATTTCCCATTGCGCCGCGAAGCGCGCCAGCGCGGCCCGCCCCGCTTCGCTCTCGAAGCCATGGCCGGCGAGCAGGATGGGACGCTCGGCCGCGTGCAGCAGGTCCGAGAGGCGGGCCACCTCGGCGGGTGCGGGCAAGGCCGGGCGCGCGGGGCTGATGGCTGGGGCGTGGGGCGCGCATTCCATCGCCAGCACATCCTCGGGCAGGGAGAGCACGACGGGGCCGGGCACGCCCTGCATGGCCGCCGCATAGGCGCGGGCGATGAGTTCGGGCACTTGTTCGGGCCGCGTCGCCTCACCCACGAATTTGCAGAAGCCGCCGAACATGCGGGTGTAGTCAATCTCCTGGAAGGCGCCGCGCCGCAAATCCCGCGCTTCCACCTGGCCGATCAGCAGGATCAGCGGCACCGCATCCTGCTCGGCCGTGTGCAGCGCGATGGCGGCGTTGCAGGCCCCAGGCCCGCGACTGACCAGCACCATGCCAGGGCGGCCGGTCAGCTTGGCATCGGCGATGGCGGCGAAGCCCGCGCCGCCCTCATGGCGGCAGACGACGAGATCGATCGGCGCGTCATGCAGCGCATCGAGCAGCGCGATGTAGCTCTCGCCCGGCACGCAAAAGGCGCGGTCCATGCCCTGCTCCACCAGAAAGGCGACCAGGCGTTCAGCGGCAGTGCTCAAGACATTCCCCGATTTCCGTTGCCCCAGGGTTAGGCGGCGTGCGGCCCGACGTCAAAGCGCCGGGCCGCATGCCGCAAAATATGGAATATTAATAACACGCTTGCAATCTTTCCCCGTTGATCGAATATAGGACGCAGCGGGTCGTAGAGCCCGCCCGCAAGACTAGGGAGAACCACCAAGATGCAACGGCGCAGCCTTCTGCTGGGAGCCGGCGTGACCGGCGCCAGCCTTCTCGCTTCCCCCGCCCTTCTCCGCGCGCAGGGCAGCTTTCCGCGCGGCCCGATCACCATGGTGGTGCCCTTCGGCGCCGGCGGGCTGACCGACCGCACGGCGCGGCACCTGGCGCCGCTCATGCAGCGCGAGCTGGGCGTGCCGATCGGCGTGGTGAACATCACCGGCGCCAGCGGTGCCGTCGGCAAGCAGCATGTCTTCGACCAGCCAGCCGATGGCCAGACCATCCTGTTGCAGACCGACGCCATCCGCACCTACCCCACCATGGGTCAGACCGAGCGCTCCTGGCGGGATTTCGACATGATCGGCGTCTTCGTCATCGCCACCACCTACATCGCCGTCCGCCCCGACAGCCCGCTGCGTAACGCGACGGATTTCCTGCGGAACCTGCGTGAGCAGGATGGTCGGCTTGCCATCGGCACGTCCGGCCCCGGCACCATGGGCCATGTGGCGATGACCGCCTTCACCAGCCGCGAGAACATCCGCTACACCGATGTCTCCTTCCCCGGCCATGCGCCCGCGCAGACCGGGCTGCTGCGCGGCGATGTTCCCATCATCGCCACCGACGCGGCTTCGGGGCGGGAGTTGATCATCGGCCGTCGCATCCGCCCGCTGTTCCACTTCGCCGCGCAGCCGACGACGGTGGCGGGCTTCGGCGACATCCCCGGCGTCTCGCCCGAATTGCGCTCGATGGATGACATGCTGCCGCTGGGCGGCTGGTTCGGCCCCGCCGTCAAGCGCGGCACGCCCGCCCCAGCCATCGAGCGCATCACCCAGGCCTATCAGCGCGCGGTCAGTGATCCGGCATCGCAGCGCTTCACCGATGACACGGGCACCATCCTTGCCCGCCTGCTGCGCGATGAGGCAAATGCCCATGCCGAGCGCGAGACGCGGCGCATCTCCTGGCTGCTGTTCGACGCCGGGCGCGGCCAGCGCGATCCGGGTACGGTGAACCTCCAGCGACTGGCCAGCTAAGCCATGCCGGGCCGCGATGTCGCGGTTGCGGGGGTGATGCTGGCCTTCGCCATCGCGGCCTTTTACGAGAGCTGGCGCATGCCGGTCTTCGCCGGGCAATACCTCTCGGCGCCGGGGCTGTTCCCGGCGCTGACGGCGGGCGCCATCGGCCTGCTCTCGCTGATTGTGCTGATGGTGCGCGTGCCGCAATGGCTGGGCTGGATCGCCCCCCCCGAGGAAGCCCCGGAGGAGCCGCTCGGCAGCGTGACGCTGGTGATTATCTGCGCCGCCATCGTGGGTGTCAGCATCCTGCTGATGCGCCCGCTCGGCTTCATCGCGGCGGGTGTTTTCTGCACCATCGGGCTGATGCTGGCGGGGCTTGGCCGGCGTCCGACCGGTGGCCAGGCCCTGCTGATCGCGGGTTTCGGGCTGGCCCTGCCCTTCCTCATCCACCTTCTTTTCACCCGTGTCTTCCTGACACCCCTGCCCTGAAGCGGAACTTGTGATGGATGTCTGGAACCACGTCGCGCCCTTGTTCACGCCCTATTTCCTGGGACTCATGGCGGTTTCGACCTTTGGCGGGATCGTGGTGGGCATGCTGCCCGGCATCACGGTGACGATGAGCGTGGGGCTGCTGGTCGGCCTCACCTTCGGCATGCCGGCGCTGGATGCGCTGATCGTCCTGACCTGCGTGTTTGTGGGTGGCATCTATGGCGGCAGCCAATCGGCCATCCTGATCAATGTGCCGGGCAGCCCGGCAGCGGCCGCCACCGCCCTCGAAGGGCATGAAATGTGCAAGCGCGGCCAGGCGGGCAAGGCGATCGGCTATTCCACCGTCGCCTCCTTCATCGGCACCATCTTCGGGGCGCTCGTGCTCTTTGCCGTGGCGCCCGCCATGGCGGAATTCGCGCTGAAATTCTCGGCCTGGGAGTATTTCCTGCTGGCCCTGGTCGGCATGGCGATCAGCGCCGCGCTGTGCGGGCGCTCCATGGCGCTCGGCCTGACCGGCGCCTTCCTGGGCATGCTGATCGCCCTGGTCGGCATGGACAGCGTCTGGGGCTATCAGCGCTTCACCTATGGCAGCACCGATCTGGCGGCGGGCTTTTCCTTCATTCCGGCGATGATCGGATTGTTCGGCCTGGCCGAGGTGCTGCACGCCCTCGCCGCCCCCAAGGGGCAGCCGCTCGCCACCAAGGTCGTCGGGTTGATGACGCGCTTCGGCGATTACTGGCGCTACCGCATGGCGATCCTGCGCGCCAGCGTCGTCGGCGTGGTGATCGGCGCGCTGCCGGGTGTGGGCGCCGACATCGCCGCCTGGGTCAGCTATGGCACCAACCGGCAATTGTCGAAGGAGAAGGAGCGCTACGGCAAGGGCACGCCCGAAGGCGTGATCAGCGCCGAGACGGCCAATAACGCGGCGGTCGGCGGCACCTATATCCCCATGCTCACCCTGGGGATTCCGGGCGATGCGGTCACCGCCGTGATCCTGGGCGGCATGGTGCTGCACGGGTTGCGGCCGGGGCCGATGTTCTTCCTCGAAAGCCCGCAATATTTCGCCATCATCCCGATGATCATGATCATCTCCGCCATCTGCCTTCTGGTGATGGGGCTGATGCTGGCGAGGGTGACGCCGCGCATCCTCGGCGTGCCGGCCTGGATCCTCTTTCCGGTGGTGGTGCTGCTCGCCATCGTCGGCAGTTACGCGGTGAATAATCGCCTGTTTGACGTGTGGGTGATGTTCGCCTTCGGGCTGCTGGGCTGGGGCATGCGGGCGCTGAGCGTGCCCACCCCGCCCCTGGTGCTGGGGATGATCCTGGGCCCGATGGCGGATGCGGAGTTCCGGCGTGCCCTGACCGCCAGCCATGGCAGCCTGGAGCCGCTCTACACCCGGCCACTCAGCCTCGTGCTGATCGGCGTGCTGCTGATCACCATCCTGGCCAGCACGGGGATGCTGCAGAAATGGGCGCGCCGAAAGCCGGCACCGGCGCCAGCCGCGGGGGATTGAGCGCGGCGGCCCTCAGCGCAGATTCACCTCCCAGATGCGCGCGCTGGTCTCGGTCACATTGCCGCGATCCACGCGCAGGATGACCTCCAGGGAGAGCATCTGCCGGTTCTCGATCGGCCGGCGCATCGTGCAGGTCCATTCACCCGCCGCGCCCGGCGGGGCGGCGCAACTGAAGCCCAGCGTGTTCAGCCGCTGGATCGCCGGCCCCGGATCGGAGCCACGGGGCGAGAGTTGGTCCACATCGCGCTTCAGCGATTCCGCGGCCTGGCGCGTGCCCAGGCGCAGATAGGTCTCAAGCGGCGTCACCGGCCGGAAATCCGGCCACATATAGGCCACCACGGCGACGGCCGCGAGGATGACAGCCCCCACGATCGCCGCCCGCTTCATCGTGCCAGGCTGCATGACGGCCGAATCCTCCGGGTGCGGCGCCATCAGGCCGCTTTGAGGCGGGGATTGCCCAGGAAGCGCCCCGGCGCCGCATGGCCCGGCCCCTGCCCTTCCACATGCGTCCGCACGCCATTGCACCACACCTGCGCGATGCCGTCCGAGACGAGCATCGGCTCGGCATAGGTGGCGTTGTCGCGCACGCGGGCGGGGTCGAACAGCACGAGGTCGGCGAAGGCACCGGCGCGGATCACGCCGCGATCGGGCAGGCCGAATACCTGGGCGGCGCGGCCGGTCATCTTGTGGACGGCGCTTTCCAGCGTGAAGAGCTTGAGGTCGCGCGCATACATGCCCAACACGCGCGGGAAGGTGCCCCAGAGGCGCGGATGGGGCTTGGCGTCATGCGGGATGCCGTCGCTGCCGATCATGGCGCGCGGATGCGCCATGATGCGACGCACATCGGCTTCGTCCATCGCGAAGGTGATGGCGCCGGCAGGCAGCAGCTTGTCGGCCGCGGCACGCCGCGTCATGCCCCAATCCTGCGCGATGTCGTCCAGGTTGCGGCCCGCCATCTCGGGATGCGGGACGGACCAGGTGATCTGCACCGGCACATCCTGGCGCAGCTTGTCGGGCATCAGCACGGTGGAGCCGGCCGGATAGGGATAGACGTCAAAGGCCACCGGCTGTTCCTGGCCCATGCGGTCCATCAGCGCCAGCGTATCGCGCGAACGGCCGAAATTCTCGCTCATGCTGCATTTATGGTGGCTGATGACGACTTCCAGCGGCTGTTCCGCCGTGCCGGCCTCGCGGCCCACGCGCAGCGTCTCGCGGATGCTGTCCAGGATGTGGTCCGCCTCGTCGCGCATGTGGGTGGCGTAGAGGCCCCCCTCCGCGCGCAGGACTTCCGCGATGGCGATGACTTCCTCGGCCGGGGCCTGGGCATTGGGCGGGTAGTAGAGGCCGGTGGAAAAGCCGCCCGCACCTTCGCGCAGGGCGCCGCGCAGGCGTTCCTGCATGTGGCCGATCTCGCGGTCATTGGCGGGGCGATAGACATCGCCCTCCATCGCCTCGACCCGCAACGACATGTGACCACAAAATGCAAAGGTGTTGACCGAGGTGGGCCGCTTCGCCAGCGCCTCGGCATATTCGCCAAAGCCGCCCAGCGTGAACCAACTCTCATCGCCCAGCAGGTCGAGCGGCGGCGGCGGGCGACTGGAGAGGCGCAGCGGCGCCAGGCTCACGCCGCAATTGCCGACGACGACGGTGGTGACGCCCTGGCTCGTCTTGCAGTGCATGCATTCGGGGCCGCAGGTCACGGCGCGGTCGTCATGGGTGTGCGCGTCAATGAAGCCGGGCGCGAGAGCGAGGCCCCCGGCCTGCACCTCCTCACGCCCCGAAGCGCTGCCGAGTTCCCCCACCGCGATGATGCGGTCTCCCTCGACCGCCACATCGGCGGTGAAGCGCGGGGCGCCGGTACCATCCAGGATGGTGGCATCGCGGATCACAAGCTCACAGCGCAGCGTCATGGGTATCCCCTCAAGCCATTCTTCGCATCATGGAACAAAGTTACTTTCAGCGCCATGTTGCGCGATGGCATGTTATTAACGTATCCAGCACTCACAAAGTCTGGAGGATAACATGTCCGTGTTTCGTCGTTCGGCCCTGCTGGCCGGCCTTGCAACGCTCGTCGCCGCCGCCCCGGCGCTCGCGCAGACGCAAATCACCATGCAGCACGCGCTGCCGCCCAACAGCCATACCGGCGCGGGCCCCATCGCCTTCAAGGAGGCGTTCGAGCGGCTGACCAACAACCGCTTCCGCGTCGTCATCCAGCGCAATGACAATGAACGCGAAATGGTCGAGAGCGTGCAGATCGGCACGATTGACTGCACCGTGACCTCCACCGGCCCGGTCGGCAATTTCGTGCCCGAGGTGCGGATCTTCGACGTGCCCTTCCTGTTCCGCGACACGGCGCATGCGCGCGGCGTGCTCGACAGCGAGATCGGCCAGCAGGTGCTGGCCCGCTTCAGCGCCCGCGGCCTGCATGGCGTGATCTGGAGCGAGAACGGCTTCCGCCAGCTGACCAATTCGCGCCGCGACGTGAACCTGCCGGCCGACATGCGCGGCCTGAAGGTCCGCACCATGGAGAACCAGGTGCATATGCGCGCCTTCTCCCAATTGGGCGCGCTGCCCACGCCGATGGCCTTCTCCGAGTTGGTGCCGGCACTCCAGCAGGGGACCGTGGATGGGCAGGAGAACCCGATCTCGGTGATCGTGGCGAACAACCTGAACCAGGTGCAGCGCTTCATGACGCTGACCAACCACGTCTATTCGCCGCAGGTCACGATCTGCAACCCGGCCGTGACCCAGCGCATGAACGCCGCCGACCGCGCGCATTTCATGACCGCCGCGCGCGCCCTCCAGGAAGCGAATCGCGCCCGCGTCACCGCCGATGAGGCAACCGGCGTGGAGGAACTGCGCCGCCGTGGCATGACGGTGATCACCACCGTCAACACCGCCGCCTTCCAGGAAGCCCTCGCCCCGGCCTTCGCCGAATGGGAGCGCACCATGGATGCCGCCCTGCTGCGCCGCATCCGCGACTGGCGCCCGGCGCAATAAGCCGCGCCAAGCGTGACACCAGGGCCGCGGGATCACCCCCGCGGCCCTTACTTTTAGGGGGGGGATTTCCGCGTGAATGCCATGAACATCTGGCCGCTGATCATCGTGCTTGGCGGCACATTCACTCTGGTGGCCGCCGCCATCTGGGTGGGCCAAGTCGAATACGGCCCGCGCGCCAGGATTCGCCGCGCGCTGCTGCTGGCGGACCGCGTCACCACCGGCATTGCCACCACCATCGCCGTCGCCGCCCTGCTGGTCGCGGTGTTTGCCGGCTTCTGGCAGGTGGTGGCGCGCTTCGCGACCGAAACCCCCTCCGTCTGGTCCGAGGCTTTGGTCCGCACCGCGCTGATCTGGATGGCCTTCATCGGCCTGGCCGCCGCCATCCGCACCGGCTCGCTCGTTTCCATTGACATGGCGCATCGCTATTCGCGCGGGAAGCTCCGGCGGAGCATCGAGGCGGCGGTGCTGGCGGGCAACCTCTCGCTCATGGGCGTGCTCTTCTGGTTCGGCTGGATGATGGCCGAGCGCGTGAGGTTCCAGGAGATGGCGGGCCTCGAAATCTCCATCGGCTGGGGCTACGCGGCCCTGCCCATCGGCGCCGCCTTCGCGGCCATGGGCGCGCTGGGGCAATTCCTTGATCGCAAAGCCGAAGAACTGGAGATGGCGGTATGAGCAGCTTCATGCTGACCGCGATGCTGGTGCTGTTCGCAGTCAGCATCCCGGTCGCCGTCGCCATCGGAATCGTGGCCATCATCGGCGTGGCCGGCTTCACCGGCTTCCCGCTGATCGTGGCCGCGCAGCAGCTCTATGTCTCGCTGGACCGCTTTCCGCTGGCCGCCATTCCCTTCTTCATCCTGGCCGGCAATCTGATGGATGTGGGCGGCATCTCGCGCCGCCTGGTGGGTTTCGCGAAATCCATCGTGGGCGGCATCCAGGGCGGGCTGCCCGCCACCTGCATCATCACCTGCATGATCTTCGCCGCCATCTCCGGCTCCTCGGTCGCCACCACCTTTGCCATTGGCGCCGTGATGATCCCGGCGCTGATCAAGGCGGGCTACCCCGTGCCCTTCGCCGCCGCCCTGATGGCGACGGCGGCCGAACTCGGCGTCATCATCCCCCCCTCCATCCCGATGATCCTCTATGGCGTCACCACCCAGACCAGCATCCCCGAGCTGTTCATGGCCGGCTTCGGCCCCGGCCTGCTGATCGGCGGCGCGCTGATCGTCACCGTGCTGGTCTGGTGCCGCATCACCGGCTGGGGCAAGAATGACGGCGAGGGCCGCCTGCCCTTCCTGACTGCCACCAGGCAGGCCGGCTTCGCGCTGCTCATGCCCTTCGTGGTGCTGGGCGGCATCTATGGCGGCATCACCACACCGACCGAGGCCTCGGTCATCGCCGTGGTCTATGCCGTGCTGGTGGGGATGTTCCTGCACCGCGAAATCACGCTGCGCGACCTCTACCCGATCTTCAAGAAATCGGTGATCAGCTCGGCCGTCATCATGTTCATCATCGCCTGCGCGGGGCTGTTCTCCTGGCTGCTGAACCGCCAGGGCGTGCCGGATGCCGCCGCCGAACTGATCGTGCAGACCTTCGATTCGCCGGTCTGGTACCTGCTGGGCGTGAACCTGTTCCTGTTTGTCGTCGGAATGTTCGTCGAGACCTCGGCCTCCATCATCGTGCTGGCGCCGATCCTCGCGGAGGCGGCCGAACGCATGGGCATCAACCAGGTGCATTTCGGCACGGTCATGGTGGTGAACCTCGCCATGGGGATGATCACGCCGCCCTTCGGCGTGAACCTCTTCGCCGCGGCCCAGGTGGCGGGCACCAGCATTGACCGGATGATGCGCTATCTGCCCGTCTTCATCGGCGTGATCTTCGCCTGCCTGATGATCATCACCTATGTGCCGGCCATCGTGATGTTCCTGCCCGACCTGGTGTTCCGTTGAGTGCCTGGTTGACCTGACCTGGGAGGTGGGGGGGGCGCTTGCTTTCCCCCAAGGCACCCTTCCCCGACCGGCGCGGCGCATGAAGCGGCTGGGCTGGCCTCTCCTGCTGCTTCTCTCGCTTGGCCTGGCAGGCGGCATCTATGCACGGGGCCAGCGGCCCCTGGAGATCCGCCTCGCGCAGATGGAGCGCGAGGCCTCGGCACGGTCGAGGCGCGCATCCTCAGCCGCGTCGGCTTCGAGGTCTCGGGCGTCCTCGTCACGCTGGAAGTCGATCATGGCGACCGCGTGGCGGCGGGCGCCGTGCTGGTCCGGCTGGATGATGCCTCGAGCCGGGTGCGGGGGTGACCCGCGCCTCGCCTCGCCCTGCCGGTTGGCGTGGGCATCGGCAAGACCAGGGCATCGCTGCGCAGCGTCGCAGTGAGATGCACCCGATTTCAGCGTGGCCAGCGCTGGTGAAGTTGATCAATCACAAAGGCATGCCGGTGGCGGAGGGCGCCTGTGGGATCCGGGCGTGCATCGCCCAGATGCGCATGCCCAGGCGGCAGAAGATCGTGAACGTGCTCGACTTCCTCCGGATCCCCCCGCGGCCACAGCAACATGGCTGCGAGCAGTCCCAAAGCGCCCAGCGCCGCCAGCACCAGGAAGGTCGCCTCCATCCCCGCCGCGGCACCGAGCCGCCCCGCCACAGGGTAGGCGACGAGCCAGCAGGCATGGCTGAGCGCGAACTGCGCCGCAAACAGCGCAGGACGGTCGCCCGCATGGGCGGAGCGCCGCAGCAATCGCCCGCTCGGTGTCAGCACCAGGCCGTTGCCGAGGCCCAGCAACATCCATAGCGGCAGCAGCATCGACCAACTCGGCACCAGCAACCCGAGCAGCAAGCCTGCGACAAGCAGCCCGGCACCGGCCATCATGGCCGTGCGGTCTGTCATCACACCATCGAGCAGCCGTGGCACAGCGAGTGCGGCCACCATCGAGCCCGCGCCATAGGCCGCCAGCGCCCAGCCCAGTTCTGCCGCACCCAGGCCAAAGCCTGCGCGCACCAGCACGACGGTATTCACGATCACCATCGCGCCGGCCATGGCCACGGTGACGTTCAGCGCCAGCAACCCGCGCAGCCTTGGCGTCGCGAGATAGATGCGGCTGCCGCGCGTGATGCGACCCCAGGCACCCTCCTGCGTCTCCGGCGGCTTGGGCGAAGGCAGCACCACAGTCAGCACCAGCGCGGCGGAAGCGAGGAAGCCGAGCGCATTGCCGGCGAAGAGCCAGTGGAAGCCGATCAGGCCCAGCAAGGCTGCGGCAATCGCCGGGCTCGCCAGCGCCTCCAGGTCGTAGGCCAGGCGCGAGAGCGAAAGCGCCTTGGTGTACTCGGCCTCGTCGGCAAGGATGTCGGGGATCGTCGCCTGGAAGGTCGGCGTGAAGGCGGCGGATCCGGTCTGCAGCACGAAGATCAGCACATAGACCTGCCAGATCTCCGTGACGAAGGGCAGGCACAGCGCGACGGCCGCACGCAGCAGGTCCAGCGTCACCAGCAGGCTGCGTCTCGGCACCAGGTGAACGAAGGCGCCGGCCACGGGTGCGATGCCGACATAGGCCACCATCTTGATGGCCAGCGCCGTGCCGAGCACAGCGCCGGCATTCGCCCCCGCCAGATCAAAGGCCAATAGCCCGAGGGCCACGGTCGCAAGGCCGGTCCCCAGCAATGACAGCACCTGCGCCGCGAACATATGCCGATAGGTACGATCGGCGAGAGGGCTCAGCATGGCATGGGTCTCCATAGCCTATGGAATCACAAACCGGCCCTGCACGGTATGCCCATCCGGCATGCGGCCACTGACCACCACGCGCGCGCCGGAGGCGATGGGCGTCTCCAGCGTGGCCGCGAAGGCATCGCCGCTCGCGACCAGATTGACGGTCCGGCTGGCCTGGCCCTCTTGAATCACGAGCCGTGCAGTGGCCCCGGCGCGGGGTGCCGCCACCCGCCCATGGTCGATCAGGTAGATCCGCACGCTGGTCGCCTCGACCAGCAGTTCGACCTCATGCCCCGCGCTGCCGGCGATCAACCCGCCATTGGGGCCACGGCGCTGGGCGAGGGCTGGCGTGGCAGCGAGGCCGGCCAGCAGGGGCAGAAGTGCAAAGGCATCGCGTCGGTTCATCGGAATTTCCTCCTCGGGCATGATCAATAGGTTTCAACGGTGCGAGTTGCGCCAGGGGCGCGGGTCTCATCCTGCATTGCGCGGAGCCGCTCCAGCGGCCGTCGCCCAAAGGCGAGAAACAGCAGAGGCGTCAGCACGGCATCCAGCAGCGTGGCACTGATCAGCCCACCGAAGATGGTCACCGCTACCGGGTGCAGGATCTCCCGCCCCGGCTGGTCGGCGCCGAATAGCAGCGGCACCAACGCAAGCCCCGCGCAGAGAGCCGTCATCAGCACCGGCGCCAATCGTTCCTCGCTGCCGCGCTGCACCAGGGCGTGGCCGAATTCCTCGCCCTCGGCCAGTGCGAGGTTGAGGTAGTGGCTGATCTTGAGGATGCCGTTGCGCGCGCTGATGCCGGCCAGCGTGATGAACCCCACCATGGAAGCGACCGAGAGCGATTGCCCGGCGATCCACAGCGCCACCACGCTGCCGATCAGCGCAAGCGGGATATTGCCCATCACGATCAAGGCCAGCGCCGTGGAGCGGTAGCGCGCGTGCAGCACCACATAGACCAGCGCCAGCGAGACCAGGGCCAGCAGGCCGATGGTTCGCACCGCCTCCTCCTGCGCCTGGAACTGCCCCTCGATCCGCACAGCATATCCCTCCGGCAGCGCGGATTCGGCGATCACCTGACGCATATCGGCCACCGCCGCCGCGGGGTCTCTCACGCCATCGGTATTGGCCGAGACGAAGATGCGGCGCTGCCCGCCCTCGCGCAGGAACTGGTTCGGCCCGTCCGTCTCCTCGATGGTGGCGATGAGGCGCAGCGGGATGAACCCCGCGGGGGTGGGAACCAGCAGCGCAGCCAGCCCCTCTGTCGAGCGGTCGAGGTCGCCCAGGCGCATCACCACGTCGAAGCGGCGATTGCCCTCGACGATCTGCGAGACGACACGCCCATTGGACAGCGTCTCCAGCGCCTGCACCACCGCGGCCGGCGGAATGCCGTAGAGCGCGGCCCGGTCGTAATCGGGCGTGATCCGCAGTTGCGGGATGCGGACCTGCTGCTCGACCAGCACATCCACCAGCCCCGGCAGGCGGGCGAAGCGGGCGCGCAGCCCCTCGGCGAGCGTCGTCAGCGTGTCGAAATCGGGGCCGAAGACCTTGACCGCGATCTCGGCCCGTACGCCGGAGAGCATGTGGTCCAGCCGGTGCTGGATGGGCTGGCCGATGCTGACCGAGGCCGGCAGCACGGAGAGCCGCTCGCGGATATCGGCCAGCACCTCGGCGCGGGCGCGGTTGCTGCGATGCAGCGCCACGTCCAGCTCGCTCGAATGCACGCCCTCGGCGTGTTCGTCGAGTTCGGCGCGGCCGGTGCGTCGGCCCACGGAATCAACCTCTGGCACCTCCGCCACCAGCCTCTCCGCGATGGCCGCGACGCGGCTGGATTCCGCCAGAGAAATGCCGGGACGGAAGGTGAGTGAGACCAGCGCCGTGCCCTCGTTGAAGGGCGGCAGGAAGCTGCGTGGCAGCAGCGTCGCGGCAATCACAGCCGCCCCCGCCCCGAAGCCAGCCAGCACGAAAAGCAGACGCGCATGGCCGAAGGCCCAGCCCAGCAAAGCGCGGTTGCCGCGCTTGAGAACGCGCAGCACGACGCCATCACGGTGCTGCGGGTCCACGCGGCGCCTGGCCAGGAGGAAATAGGCCAGCACCGGTGTCACGGTGATGGACACCACCAGGCTCGCCAGGATGGCCACCACATAGGCCACGCCGAGCGGAACAAAGAGCCGCCCCTCAATCCCCGGCAGCGCAAACAGCGGCACAAAGACCAGAATGACGATCATCGTGGCATAGACGATACCAGAGCGGACCTCCCGGCTCGCCGCCGCCACCACCTGGATCACCGGCTGCGGCACCGCCAGCATCGCGTTCTCCCGCAGGCGGCGCAGGATGTTCTCCACATCCACCACCGCGTCATCCACCAACTCGCCGATGGCGATGGCCAGCCCGCCCAACGTCATGGTGTTGATGCTCAACCCCAGCAGTTGGAAGACGATCACCGTGGCCAGTATCGAGATCGGGATGGCGAGCAGCGAAATCGCCGTCGCTCGCACATCGAGCAGGAACAGCACGAGGATGATGGCGACCACCACCGCCGCCTCCAGCAGCACGATCTGGAGGTTGTTGATCGAGGCCTCGATGAAGCTGGCCTGGCGGAATTGGACATTGGTGACATGCACGCCCGCCGGCATGCTGCGCTGCACCTCGATCAGCGACTCCTCGATCACCCGAGTCAGTGCCACGGTATCGGCATTGGGCTGCTTCTGGATGCTGACGACCACGGCAGGTGCCCCGCGATAGCCCGCATCACCGCGCCGGGGCCGGGCCGCGAATTCCACCGTCGCCACCTGGTGCAGCAGCACGGGCTGCGATTGCCCCGCTCGTTGCGCCACCGGAATGCCGCGCAGATCCTCCAGTCGCTGGGTCAGGCCCAGGTTGCGGATCAGGTATTCGCGGCCCTGTTGGTCCACAAACCCACCACCGGAATTGGTCCCGAAGCGCGCGATGGCCGCCTCGATCTCGGCGGCCGTGACACCCAGCGTCAGCATCGCCGACGGGTTGGGCGTCACGCGGTATTGCCGCACCTCGCCACCGATCGGGATGACCTGCGCCACGCCGGGGATGGCGAGCAGCAGGGGGCGCAGCACGAAATCGGCCGCCTCCCGCACCTCCATGGGCGCCACGCCATCGCCGGTCACGGCCAGCAGCATGATCTCGCCCATGATGGAGGTGATGGGGCCCATCTGCGTGGTGATGCCGCGCGGCAGGCGTTCACGCACAAGGGCCAGGCGCTCGGCCACCAATTGGCGGGCGCGGAAGACGTCCGCGCTCCAGTCGAACTCGACATAGACGACCGAGAGCCCGATGCCGGAGACGGAGCGCACCCGCACCACGCCGGGCATGCCGCTCATCGCCGTCTCGATGGGGAAGGTGACGAGTTGCTCCACCTCCTGCGGCGCCAGGCCATCAGCCTCGCTGAGCAGGGTGACGGTCGGGCGGTTGAGGTCGGGGAACACATCCACCGGCACGCGCGGCAGGATGATGGCGCCATAGACCACCAGCACGGCGGCGGCGGCCAGCACAAAGATGCGGTTTCGCAGACTGGCGCTGACGAGGAAATTGAACATCGGCTTCCCCCCTCAGCGAATCTGGTTGATGAAGCCGGCGCCGCGCATGACGACGCGGGCACCCACCTCCAGCCCTGCCGCGATCACCACGCGATCGGCAGCCAGGGGTTCGACGCGGACCGGCGTGGCCTCAAAGCGCTCGGGCCCGACCTGCCGCCAGACAACGGTCTCCCCATTCCCACCTCGCACCACGGCGGCGCGGGGCAGCACGATGCCCGGAACGGGATCGCCGATCTGCGCCAGCACGTTCACGGGCTGGCCCAGGCTGAGGCCGGGGGGCGGCGCCTCGATGGCGAAATGCACCAGCGTCGCCTGCTGCTGTAGCGCACGGCCAAAGCCCAGGAATTGCAGCTTCATCGGCGGGCCGCTGCCGAGTGCCGCGGTCACCGCCCCGAAGCGCAGGGTGGACGCCTCCGGCCCGAAGGCCGAGGCTTCGACCCAGAGTCCAGCCGGATCGATGATCGTGAACAGCACGTTGCGCGCCTCGACCACCTGGCCGGCCTGGATGCCGCCGCTGGCGATCACGCCATCGGCCGGCGCGCGCAGGATTTCGGGTGCCGCTCGTGCCTGGGACAGAAAAATGCGCCGCCGCCGCAGACCCTCCAACTCGATCTCGATATCCACCACCTGGGTGCGGATGCCGGCTCCGGTGGCGGCCAGGGTGCGGGCGCGGGCGAGGCGCGTCTCGGCGCTCGCGATCAACTGATCGATCTCGCCCTGGCGTTCGCCGATGGTCGTGCGGTCGGCCGCAGGCAGGGGCGGCTCGATCAGCGCCAGGACATCGCCGCGCCGGACCGTCTGGCCCAGACGGGGCAGGCCCGCCTCCGGCGGCACCACACGGCCGCCCACGGTGCTCTGGACCAGGCCGCCGCGATTGGGGTCGCTCACGACGCGGCCGATCAGGCTGATGGCCTGGCCCGCCGCCTCCTCCTGCGCCGCGGTGGTGCGGATTTCCAGCAGGCGTTGGGTGGATTTCGCGAGGAACACGCTGCCATCCGGCAGGCGGCGGGGGGCGTCGCTGCGTGCCGCGGGCGCGGTGGATGCGGCCGCACCATGATCATGCCCCGGCCCGGCCTGCGCCGTGGCGCTCCCGGCGACCAGGCCCATCAGCAGGATGGCGACCTTGGCTTTGCGCCCACGGTCGCGCCCCCAGGCCCAGCCCAGCAACAGCGCGACGAAGCCGGTCATGGCCATGCCGATCAGGGCCAATTCCATCTCCACCGGCCGGTGGAGGAAAGCCTTGATGCGGGAGAGGGTGCCGTGCGCGGCGCCCGGCTCCTCATGGCCCAGGCCCAGGGTTCCGATCAGCAGGTCGGGCTCCGCCCCGCCGATGGTGACCAGGATTTCAACCTCGCCCGAATGCGGCATGGCCTCGGGCGTGGCGCGGTAAGTGCCGTCGGGCCGGGCTTCCACGGGAACCATCCGGCCGGCGACCTCCAGCGTGATCGGGGCGTCGGTGATCGGCGCATTGTCTGACTGCCGATCGAGATAGAGCGTCAGGCTGCCGTCACGGAACACGCCCACCAGCTGGTGCGCCTCCGACTCTGCGACGAAGCGAGGGTGCGGCTGAACCGAACCCGCGACTTCCTCGGGCCCGTGGCCGTGGTCGGGCCCGCCCGGGCCGGCCAGCGCATGGCTGGCAAGGAATGTGAACAGGAATGCAACGGCAATGACGCCCTTGAGGGCGTCTGAAATTATCGAAAACATGAAGGCTCCACGCGAAACGGGCAAAAGCCGGCGCAGAGGCGCCGGCAGGAACAGCTCGTGTCAGACGTGGCGCGGGGGGCGGTCGGGGCCGTCGGAAGGTGAGACAGGAATGCGCGTGTGCAGCGGCCAGGACCGCGCCGCCAGCATGCCTTCGAGGTCAGGAACCGCCCCGGTGGGCATCAGGAACACGACCGCATGGGCATGATCCGTGGCTATCCCACCATGCAGCGGGCCGGTGCCATCGCCATGCGAGTGCCCCCTGCCGGCCTCGAAGGTCTGGACACTGGCGTGAGCGTCGTCATCGCTGGCGATGGACCCGGCCAGCCAGGCCTGTTCAGCCTGCATCGCCTGAAGCCATGCACGCTGGCTTTCGCCGCCGGCATGCGCCCAATCATGCCCCACCTGGCCCAGAAGCCCGGTGAGGAGCATCAGGGCAGCCAAAAGGCAGCGAACGCGACGGCCAATCCGACGTGACATGGAGGGAGCGTTATCAGAGCGTCCCTGGCGTGTCCATACCGCTCGACTCCCGCGGCTTATCGGCCAACTTCTTCGGGTGGGCGGATGTGCCGCTGGAGCACGCGCGGCAGCGTGGGCATGGCGAGACCATCATCTGGCGCCAAGTGGCCCCCGAACGCTTCGAGGCCACGGCCGTCCGCGCCGAGCCCCTGGCTGCCGAGCGCGTGGGGATCGCGGCGGGGCTGGAGGTGGGTGCCAGCGTCGCCATGCGCGGCGCCGGCTTCATCAACCAGATTCGCTGAGGGGGAAGCCGATGCCCTTCCACGGCTTCTGGAAGCTGGGCGTGATGGCGAAGGTCTGGGAAGGGCGCGTGCTGGACAGGCTCGGGCGGTGAGATGGCCCACCGCGCCGATCAGACGTTGAAGCGGAACAGCATCACATCGCCATCGCGCACGATGTAGGTCTTGCCCTCGACGCTCATCTTGCCGGCTTCCTTGGCGCCCTTTTCACCGCCGAGCGCGATGTAGTCGTCATAGCCGATGGTCTCGGCCGCGATGAAGCCGCGCTCGAAATCGCCATGGATCACGCCCGCCGCCTGCGGTGCCGTCATGCCGCGAATGATCGTCCAGGCGCGGGTCTCCTTGGGGCCGACGGTGAAATAGGTGATCAGGCCCAGCAGGTCATGCCCCGCGCGGATCACGCGATCCAGGCCGCTATCGCTCAGGCCCAGCGTCCCCAGGAATTCACCGCGATCGGCTTCGGCCATCTGGGCGATCTCGGCCTCGATGGCCGCACTCACCACCACGGCGCTGGCCTTTTCGCGGGCGGCGAATTCCATGACACGCTGGCTATGGGCATTGCCGGTGGCGGCCGCCGCCTCATCCACGTTGCAGACGTAGAGCACGGGCTTGGTGGTCATCAGGCCGAGGCGCTTGGCGGCCTCCTCCTCGCCCTTGGGGATGGCGGTGCGGGCGGCGCGGCCGGCTTGCAACGCGGGCAGCAGCGCCTCGACCAAAGCGAGTTGCGCGGCGGCTTCCTTGTCATTGCCGCGCGCCTTCTTCTGGAGGGCCGGGACGCGCTTCTCCAGGCTGTCGAGGTCGGCCAGCATGAGTTCGGTCTCGATGGTCTCCATGTCGCGCAGCGGGTCCACGCTGCCATCCACATGCGTCACATCGCCATCCTCGAAGCAGCGCAGCACATGCACGATGGCGTCCACCTCACGGATATTGCCGAGGAACTGGTTGCCCAGCCCCTCGCCCTTGGAGGCGCCGCGCACCAGCCCCGCGATATCCACGAATTCCAGGCTGGTGGGGATGATCTTCTGGCTTTTCCCGATGGCGGCCAGCTTCTCCAATCGCGGATCGGGCACGGCAACACGCCCGATATTCGGCTCGATGGTGCAGAAGGGGTAATTCGCCGCCTGGGCGGCCACCGTCTGCGTCAGCGCGTTGAACAGGGTGGACTTGCCGACATTGGGCAGGCCCACGATTCCACAATTGAAGCCCATCAGGTCAGTTCCGTTCCGGTCTCTTGAGCATGACCCGCGCAGGCGGCATCGCCAAAGCGGTCAAGCATTCTCACAATAAAGAATTCAGGCGAGGCGGTTGGCCAATTCCTGCACGCGAATCGAAGCCGCGATGCGGGCGGAGGCGTCATCCGTCGGCAAGGAAAGCGCTGCGGCGCGCAGCATGGGCACCAGCACGCCAGGGGCGAGGCCAGCGCGCCTGGTAGCATTGGCGAGGCTGGCCGCCAGCGAATCGACCGTGCCGCCAGGGGCGAGCAAGTCGGCCGCTTCCAGCAGCAGGGCGGCGCGGCTCGCGGCCTCGGCGGCAGCGAAAGCCACCGCCTTCGCGCGGCGAATATCCGTGATCGGGCCAGGCTCGGCGCCGGCGGGCAGGCAGGCGCGCAACCCGGCGGCCGCCTGGGCCTCTATGGCCGCGAATTGGCGCAGCGCCTGGGCGATGGCGGCGGCCGCGTTGAGCAGATCCTCGGGGCCGGGGCCGCCGTAGAAATCTTCCGTGCCCATGGTTTCCATCAGCGAGTCTCCTGGGTGAGCAGCGCCACCCGCGTCATGAAGTCGGCGGGCTTCCCACCGGCCAACAGGGGCGCCGCATCGGCCAGGGCATCGAGCAGGGGCGGAACCCAGTCCTCATCCTTGGCGAAATTGCCGAGCACATGGCCACTCACGCGGTCCTTCTGGCCGGGGTGGCCGATGCCTAGCCGCACGCGGCCGAAATCGGCGGTGCCGAGCGCCCGCTGCATGTCCCGCAACCCGTTATGGCCGGCCGTGCCGCCGCCCTGCTTCACGCGCAGCTTGCCGGGTGCGAGGTCCAGTTCATCATGCCAGGCGGTGATGTCACCAGGCGCGATCTTGTGGAAGGCGCTGGCCGGCTTCACCGCCTCACCGCTCAGATTCATGTAGGTCTGTGGCTTGAGGAGGAAGACCTTCTGGCCCGCGAGGCTGCCCTCGGCCAGATCCGCCTTGAATTTGGACCGCCACGGGGAAAACCCGTGGCGGTGTTGAATGGCGTCCAGCGCCATGAAGCCGATATTATGGCGCTGCTTCGCGTGTTCCGGGCCGGGATTGCCCAGCCCCACCCAGAGCAGCGCCAAACCCGCTTACTTCTTCTTCGCGGGCGCCTTGGCGGGACCGCCCGAGGGGGCGGCAGCCTTGCCGGGCGGCAGCTTCTGCTTGGTCGCCTGGACCTCGGCCGGGGCCGCGGCCACAACGTCTTCGACCACGGTCGGCGCGGCGACGGTCGCCACGACGAAGTCACGGCCCACGATCACCGGCTTGGCGCCGAAGCTGTCCTTCACCGCGGACCAGCGCAGGCTGTCGCCGATCTTGGCTGCGGCCAGGTCGATCTCGAAGCGCTCGGGCACCGTGTCCACATCGGCCATCACTTCGATCTCACGGCGGACGACGTTCAGCACGCCACCCGTCTTGATGCCGGGGCAGGTGTCTTCGTTCAGGAAGGCCACGGCCACCTTCACGCGGATGCGGGCGCCGGGGGCCAGGCGCTGGAAATCAATGTGCAGCGGGCGATCCGTCACCGGGTCGAACTGGATATCGCGCATCAGCGCGCGCTCCGTCGGGCCATCCTTGACCGCGACTTCGTACAAATGCGACTGCCAGCCGCCCTTATGCATTTCCTTCATGATGTCGCGGGGATCGAAAGCGACCAGCGTCGCCTCCTGCTTCGCCCCATAGACAACACCGGGGACAAGCCCCTCTCGCCGGGTCGCGCGCGCCGCCCCCTTACCGGCACGCCCGCGCGCCGCGGCTTCGATCCTGATGGTTTGGACCATGCCAACTGCTCCTTAACGGGTGTGATTCTGCGCCGTGCGATGGTCACACGACGAGAGGCGGCCTCCAGGGGTGCCACCGTGAGGGGGTGTCTAGGGGATCGGGGCGGCGCCGCCAAGCCCCAAGGGGGGCAGCTTTGTCCTTGATGCGCCAATGGCGCAGAACCGGGATGCTTCCTCCAGCGTCACCGACTGGATGAACACTCAGGCGGCGCGCGCCCCCGGCACGCCCCGCACGCGGCCACCGGGCATCGCCCCCGGAATCCCCGCCGCCATGTCGGCCGCCGCCAGCAGGCGCTGCCAGTCCAGGCCCGTCTCGATGCCCATGCGGTTGAACATCCAGACTGCGTCTTCCATCGCGGTGTTGCCGGTGGCGCCCGGCGCATAGGGGCAGCCGCCAATCCCACCCGAGCCAGCGTCGAACACGCGGCACCCTGCCTCCCAGGCGGCGGCCATGTTCGCCAGGCCCATGCCGTAGGTGTCATGCCCGTGATAGGCGAAGCGCGGCCCCCACTGGCTGATGGCCTGGCGCATCACCCGCCCCACCTGGTTCGGCGCCGCATTGCCCGTGGTGTCGCAGAGCGAGATCTCCATCTGGGGGTTCAGCGCCGCCACGCGCTCCACCCAGGAGAGGGCATCCGCCTCATCCACCACGCCCTCGAAGGGGCAATGGAAGGTGCAGGAGAGGTTGAAGCGAATCTTCACCCCCTTTGGCGCATCGCGCACAATGGCCGAGAGATCATCGAAGCTCGCCTGGCGGGCGCGGTTGAGGTTCGCCTGATTGTGCCCCTCGGTCAGCGACATGAACAGGCCGAGACGATCCGCACCCGCCGCCACCGCCGCGTCAAAGCCGCGCCGGTTGGGCACCAGCACGGTGCACTCCAGACCATCCAGTTGCTTGGCCACCTGCAGCACCTCGGCCGTGTCGGCCATTTGCGGGATGGCGCGGGGGCTGACGAAGCTGCCGACTTCCATTCGGGTGATCCCCGCCGCATGCAGCGCGCGGACCAGCGCGATCTTCGTCTCGGTCGGCACGAAGGCGGCGATGGGCTGCAAGCCGTCGCGCGGGCTCACCTCGGAGAGGGTGACGTTCATCGGGCTTCTCCCAGCAATTCATGGAACACATGGTCATTATCGCCCCCCGCCTCGCGCCCCGTCCAGCGGACCATCTGGGCGGGGGTGACGCCATCCAGGCGGAAGGGGGGTGCCGGGTGCAACACCTCGCCCAGCAGCGGGTCCTGCACGGACAGGACAGTGCCGCGGGCGCGGAAATGCGGGTCGTTCGCGCAATCGCTGATGTCATAAAGGCGCGAGCACGGAACCTCGGCCGCTTCCAGCAGCGCCTCGGCCTCGCGCGCCGCCAGGGTGCGCGTCCAGGCGGCGATGGCGGCATCGAGTTCGGCGGCGTGTTCGCAGCGCCCGCCATTGGTCGCCATGCGCGGGTCGGCCGCCAGTTCCGGCCGGCCGATCAGCGCCATGAGGCGACGAAAGATCAGGTCGGAATTGCCGGCGATGCAGAGCCATTTTCCATCGGCACAGGGGTAGGTGTTGGTGGGCGCGGCGGTGGGGATGGCCGCGCCTGCCGGCTGGCGGATGGCGCCCGTCATGCCGAATTCCGGCAACATGCCCTCCATCAGCGAAAACACGCTGCTGACCAGGTCGAGGTCTATCACCCGCCCGGCCTGGTTGGTGCTGCCCGTCCGGTCCCGCCCCCAGCAGGCGGAGACGAGGCTGAGCGCCGCATACATCCCGGCCAGGTCATCGCTGATGGAAACCCCGCAGCGCGGCGGCGGGTAATCGCTCTGGCCGGGATTGGCGGTCAGGTGGCGCAGCCCACCCATCGCCTCGCCAATCGCGCCGAAGGCGGGCTTGTCCCGGTACGGTCCATCCTGGCCGTAGCCGCTGATGCGCGCGATGACGAGGCGCGGATTCTCGGCATGCAGCACGGCGGGGCCGAGGCCGATGCGCTCCAGGTAGCCGGGGCGGAAATTCTCCACCATCGCATCGGCGCGGGCGCAGAGCGCCTTCGCGCGGGCCTGGCCCTCGGGGCTCTTGAGATCGAGCGTGACAGAGAGCTTGTTGCGGCCATGCACGCTGAACCAGACGGAATGGCCATCCTTCTTGGAGCCCCAGCCGCGGAAGGGATCGCCTTCGGGCGGCTCCACCTTGATCACCTCGGCGCCGAGATCGGCCAGCAGGCGGGTGCAGAAGGGGGCGGCGATGTAATGCCCCAGCTCGACGATCTTCAGGCCTTGCAAGGGCAGCATGCGGGTTCCCCGGATGGTTTGCTCCTTCTGTAGAGCATTGCGGCGCCGGGGAGAAATCCCGAAAGGCTTTCTTCATCCGGCACGGCTAAGCAGAGACTCTCGCCTTGGCCAACGGATCGACATTGCGCTCCCTGTTCAGTGCGTCGACGCCGTGGTGGATGCTGCGGTCGAGAGCGTCGGCGTCGGTGAAGGTCTGGTGAGCGAGATGATGCGCCTTGAGGTCATG
>CAMTUX010000006.1:0-23077 GCA_947084995.1 uncultured Roseococcus sp. | reverse complement strand
TATCATCGGGCATGGCGGGTGTGGCTCGGCGCGCTGGCGTGAATGGGATGGCTTCGACACCCAATCCCTAAGCGCAATCAGCATCTTACGCGACGCCCGCCAGCGAATCCCTGCCATGCGCTGAATAAGAGCGGCTAGACGTCCCGCCACTCTCGCAACTGCACGTCAAAGGCACCGCGTCCGAAGAAGGAGATGACGAGCGTGCGGGCCAGGATGCGAAGATCGAGCCAGATGGACCACTCGCTGAGATAGACGAGGTCATGCGCGATGACCTTGCGCGCCATCTCCGCATCCGGAATGGTGCCCGATAGGCCGTTGACTTGCGCCCAGCCGGTGATGCCGGGTTTGATGCGCTGGCGTGCCCCATAGCCTGGCACCACGTCCTGGATGGGCCTGCCGCCCACCAGCATCCGCGCCACATGCGGCCGCGGGCCGACCAGGCTCATCTCGCCCCGCAGAACGTTGATCAATTGGGGCAGTTCATCCACGCAAAGCGCCCGCAGCACCCGCCCCAGGCGGGTGAGGCGCGCGTCATTGGCGACAACGCCGCGCGTGCCGTCATCGGTCGGGTCCCATTTCAGGGTTCGCAGCTTCAGGATGTCGAAGGCCTGGCCATTGCGGCCGATGCGCGGCTGGCGGAACAGCACCGGCCCCGGGCCGCTCAGGCGGATGGCCAGGGCCGCGGTCAGCAGGATGGGCGAGACCAGGAGCAGCGCAATCGCGGCCAGGCCGTAATCCAGCAGCGTCTTGGCGATGGCGGATCCGGGGCGCAGCGGCTGGCGCACCAGTTGCAGCACGGGGTAGCCCGCGATGAGGGAACGCCTGGTGCCCTGGGGCGCGTTATTCTGCCCCTCCAGCACCACCACCACCTCGGCCGTCAGTGCTTGCACCTGCTGCACGGAGCGCAGGATATCGATCGCCCGGCTCAACGGCAGCGCGATAACGATGAGGTCGAGCCGCTCCAACGCGGCGCGGCGGCAAAGCTCCTCGATGTCGCCGCGCACGCTGACGCCGCCGATCTCAGGCGGGCGGCGGGTTGCGTCCCGGTCGTCGAAGATGCCGACCAGATCGGTGATCTCGGAATTGTCGGGATCATTCAGGCGGCTGATCAAGCTGGCTGATAAGTCCGTCGCACCCACCACGGCGATGCGCCGGCGCAGCCAGCCATCGCGTACGCCACGGCGAGCGAGGCCTGACATGAAGATACGCATGGGCAGCAGCAACGACATGGCCGCCAACGGCCAGAGCAGCAAGGCATTGCCGAAGGACGGCTCGGCCAGGGCATAGGCCAGCAGCGCGGCGGGGGTGCCGACAAAGCTTGGCAGGAGCAGGCCATCCACCATGGCCCAGGGCATGTCGAGCATGCGCCCCAGGCTTGGCGGCGCGACGCATTGTATCATGCCCCAGCAGCACGCTGCGAGGCCCAAGCCGATGAGTGCGGCTTCGAGCGGCGTGAAAAGCTTCACGACCTGGGGGGAATCAATCCAGAGCAGGGCCGCGACCGCGACGGCGAGCAGGTCCATCAGGCCCACCATTTGCGAAAAAGCCGCCACGGGCTGGGTGCTGGCCCGCGCGGGAGGCCGATCCCGCCGCGTCACATTCGCGTCAAAAAACGACAAAAATCTAGAAAATATCGCCAAATGACAATCTCTGATCGGGCGGTGGGGTGAGCATCGAGAAACTTTCTGCTGAAAATGGCATGGAATGGCAAGCCAAATCGGGGAAAATTTATTATGTGGGAATGAATTTAGTCGAAAACATCGCATCATGGCCGAAAAATAAATAAGAAAAAGTAAGCATGGGTTGATGCCGCGATCTCGCTACAGTCGGCAGCAAGCCTATTCACCAGAGGGGCGGTCTAGGCTAATTTCATCTCGCTGCGTGCCGCCGGGCAGGCGCGCCGGCATGAAGGAGAGCGTCTTGGCGCGCAGCCTGCCCTGGCTCGTCCTGCTGATCATGTTTTTCCAGCTTCCCTACTACAAGGAGGAGGCGGGGCCGTTCTATGCGCTGGCCAAGATATGGCCGGTCATCCTCGCGCCGCTGGTCGGCTACGGGATGCTGATGCTCAAGCTGCCCGACCGCCTGCTCTACCTGGCCTTCACCGTCTATGCCCTGGCGCTGACGCCCTTCCTTTCGATGATCCACCTGCCCAACAACCTGGTGGACGCCACGGCGGCGGCGGTGAAGGCCTGGCCCATCACCTTCTACTTTTCGGCAGCCGCGGCCTTGGTGCTGCTTCGCCCCTCGGAGGCGCAACTCGCGCGCTGCACGGTCGGCCTTGGAATCGCGAGCTTTGGCCTGATGCTGCTGCTCTGGATGGTGGTGCCGGCGGCGTGGTACCAGCCCGTCGTCGCGGGGGCGAACATGTTTTCCTGGGATGATGGGCGCGGCAGCTATATCCGCATGCCGCTCATGCTGGGCGTCTTTTCCATCCTCTGGCTGGCGATGCGCTTCGGCCAGGGGCGCGGCTTATGGGCGGGGCTGCTGCTGCTGGGCGGCCTGCTCGCCATGGCCTTTGTCTACAAGGCGCGGTTGCCGACGGGCGTCACGCTGCTGCTCGTGCTGCTGATCCTGGGGTGGCACCTGCCGGTGGCGTGGCGCTGGGCGCTGGGGGCGCTGCTGACCTTGCCCGCCTCGCTGGCCGCGATCCTGCTGGGGCCGGGCGTGCCTGCCCTGCTCGCGCGGGTCTTCGATGAGTCCCTGTTCATCCGGCTGCGCTCGGTCGGCATCGCCTGGAACTGGCTGCTGGATGACCCCTGGCGCATGATGCTTGGCGGCGGCTCCACTTCCACCTTCTCGGACTATACCATGGCCGACCACTTCAGATCGCCGGATTTCTGGCTGACGGATATCGGCTGGCTGGGCATCCTGGTCGAATATGGCGTGCTTGGCACCTTCCTCATCATCCTGATCCATGCTCGCGCCCTCTGGACGGCCTTTGCCCTGGGCGGGGGAGACCCCTTCCGGGGCGCGCTGGGCTGCTATGTGCTGTTCGAGATCCTGTGCTCGGCCGTCTATTCGGTGATGTATGCCCCAGGCCCGGTGGTGACGATCGCCGCCATCGCCTGGTGGCTGCAACTGCGGGACCGCCAGGGCATCAGGCGCGACGAGCCGGGCCTTCTGCCCTCCAATGGCAGGGTGCCCGCCATCCCCGCCCCGGCCTGGGCCGCCGGGCGCATCCCGCGCGGATCAGCCTGAACGCGGGCATCGCATACCTCGCCGCAACCCGAGCCATTGCACGCCGATCTGCACGAGGCCGCCCAGCATCATCGCGAGCAGGGCGCCAGGCGGGGGCAGCAGCATCAGCACCACCGGCATGCTGATGGCGATGACCACCGCGGCGGCCAGATCAGACCGCGCCGCATCGCGCAGCCGCCCCATCGCCTGCAGCGCCACGCCAAAGACGAAGACGAAGCAGGAAATCGCCATGGTCAGCGTCCAGAGCAGCACCACCCCGGCCAGATCGGCATAGCGCCCGCCATAGGCCAGCGCCGAGACCTGCGGCCAGAACAGCGCAAGCCCGCAACCCAGCAGCAACGTGGCCAGGGCCGGCCCCAGCGCCCCCAGCCGCACCAGCCGCGCGAAGCCCGCAAGATCCCCCGCATGGGATTGCGGGGCGAGCGCGCTGCGCGCGGCGCCGGCCCAGGCGCCGGCCAGCAGCGTAGCCGGGCGCAGCAGCGTCTGCGCCGCGGCCAGGGCCGCCATCGCCGCCGTGCCGCCCCAGGCCGCAACCAGGAAGACATAGAGCCGTGTCGAAACTTCATTCGCCATGCCGCCGGCCAGCGGCCAGCCTGAATGCCGCAACAGCACGCGCCAGCGCCGCCCGCTCCAGTCAGGCCGCAGCCCCGCTGAAAGCCGCGCCAGCACCCATGCGCCCGCGATGCCCTGGGCCAGCCCCGCCAGCACCAGCACCTGGTTGGCGCTGGCGGGCCAGCCCAGCAGCGCGCCCAGCCCCATGCCGGCCACCACCACCAGCGCGACCGCCAGGGAAATCGTCATCGCCAGCCCCAGCACCCCACGCGAGGTGGCGAGCGTGCGCGCATAGATGCCCAGCAGCGTGCCGGGCACCAGCAACGCGGCCCCCCAGAGGCCCAGTGGCGGGCCCAGCAGCGGCAAGGCCAGCAGCGTCAGCGCCGCGGCAAGCCCGGTCAGCAGGATCGTCGCGGCGAGCAGGGCGCGTTCGACGTTGCGCCGGCCTTGCAGCGGCGCCGGGCGCAGCGGGTGCAGATGCACCGAGGTCAGGCTGCCGGCGAAGGTGGAAACCACCAGCGCGGCGCTCGCCCAGAAGACATAGGCGCCGAAATCCTCGGGGCCGCCGCGCCGGATCAGCCAGAGCGCGACGCAGAGCGAGAGCAGCGCCGTCAGCCCCTGGTCGCCAAAGGCCAGGATATAGCGCCGCAGGAAGCCCCACTTCACCGGTTGAGGCGCCAGGCCCGCCAGCAAAGGCGCAGCAGCGGCGGCACATCCTGGGCATAGCGGCGGCCCAGGCGCAGCGGCTCGGTCCAGGCGCGGTGCAGCCATTCCAACCCCGCACGCTGCATCCAGACGGGCGCGCGCTGGGTCAGCCCCACCGCAAACAGCAGCCCGCTGCCCACCGCCAGGCCCGTGCCGGTCACGCCGCCTTCCGCCACCATCTGCGCCAGCAGCAATTCCGAGCGCGGCGCGCCGGTGGCCACGAACACGAAGCGGGCGGGATGCGCGCGGGCGAAGGCGATGGCCGCCGCCCGCGCCTCGGGCATGGCCGCGAAGCCCATCGGCGGCTCATGCTGGGCCAGGCGCGTCAGGCCGAAGCGCGCGCGCAGGGCAGGGACCAGCTCCGGCCCGCCGCCGATGATGGTGATCGGGTCATCCGGGCGGATCACCTCGTCCAGCAGCATCCGCGTGATGTCGCTGCCGGCGGCAACGGGCACCTCCCCGCCCCCCGTCAGGCGATGCAGCCGCGCCAGCACGCGGCTGTCATTCAGCCGCAGCCAGGCGCCGGCATGGGCGCCCGCCAGGCCATTTGCCGTGTTCCCGACGAGGATGAGGATCTGCACATTGACCGAGACGACATAGGCCAGCGGCAAGGCCGGATCACGCGCCGCGATCAGCGCCATGGCCGCCGCGGCATCCAGCGGCGTGATTGGGCTCTGCCCCATCAGCATCACTTCCGCCGCACTCACAACAGGCTGCCAGGCGTATTTCGATTGATCGCGTAGGAGAAGGAACGCGAGAAGGGCACGATGCGGTTGATCGCCTGGTCCACCCACAAGCCTACCTCTGCCACGCGGCTGCGCGGGACGAAGACGATGTCGCCCGCGACCAGCGGCACGTCGCCACCCGCATCGGCGCCCGAGATGAAGCCGCGCAGATTGACCGTCCGCAGCATGGGCCGGTCCTCGGGGGAGCGGCGGATCAGCACCACCTGGTCCATCCGCGCATTTTCATCCAGGCCGCCCGCCAGCGCCACCATCTCAGCCACGCCGCGCCGCCCGCCCACCGGATAGGCGCCCGCGCGGCGCACCGAGCCGCCGACAAAGGCGACGGCGGCGCCGGCCTCCTCCAGCCCCACCGTGACGATGGGGTTGGTCAGCACGCGACGGGAGGCGCGGGTAATGTTCTCGGCGACTTCCTCGGTGGTGCGGCCGACGGTCTCGACGCGGCCGGCAGCGCGCAGGGCGATGCTGCCATCGGGCGCCACAAGCGCCACCTCGTTCAACTCGGGCGTCAGCAGGAATTGCACCTTCACCCGGTCTCCCGCGCCGAAGCGGTAGGGGGCGGGCGCGTCGGTCCAGGGGGCGAAGCCCTCGGGCAGGTTCTCGCGCACGGAGAGGGACTGGGTGGTGCTGAAATTGTCGGTGCCCGGGGCGCAGGCGGCCAGGGCTGGTAAAGCCAGGGCCGGCAACATCAACATCAGGCGGCGCTTCATGGCGCGAGCCAGGCGAGGCGGCGGGGGATGATCCGCCGCTCGCCATTCATGACGAAGCCCACCACCTTGCCGCCCGCCTCGGCCACCGCATCCCGCGCGCGGCGTGCGGCGCTGCGGTCATTGCGCTCGGCCCGCAGGACGAGGACGTTGGCATCCATCAGCGCGGTCAGCCGGCGCATGGCATAGGCGCTGGCATCGGTGGGCGCGACAAAGACCACGACATCCAGCTCGCGCCGCAACCGGTTGAGCAGGGCCACGGTGCGGTCAATTCCCGCATGCGGGTCGGCCAGCAGGCTTTGATTGGCATTGTAGGCGATCCAGAAGGTCGGGATGACGGTGCTGAAGGCGAGCACATTCTCGGGATCCTGGCTGTCATGCATGGGGTTGGCGCCCATCGCCGCCAGATGGGGGCGGCCATCCGTCTCCAGGTCGATCAGCAGGGTGCGAAGCCCGCGCGCCCGCGCCAGCTCGGCCGCGACGGCCAGCGCGATGACGCCCCGGCCATCCTCGGGGCCGGTGGCCACGAATTGCAGCAGCGAGAGGCGCTCCCCGCTTGCCCGCGCATCGAGCAGCATGGAGCCGAGGTCGATGATCTGCGAATTCTCGGCCCCTCCCTCCAGCCTCACCTCCTGCGAGATGGAGGCCAGCCCCGGCAAGGTGAGCCCGCGCGAGGCTTCCTCCGTCGTGGCATAGCTGCGCCGCGTGAGCGTGAGCAGGATGGCCGAGGCACCCGCGAACATCACGCCGCCGACCAGGCCAGCCAGGATGAAGGACATGCTGCGGTCGCGCGGCTGGGCCGGCAGGGTGGGGGTCTGCATGACGCTGACCGTGGGCGAGCGCGCACGCCGCGCATCCTCGGCGACGCGCGCGCCGGTCTCGCGGCCGGAAATCTGCCGGAAGGAGGCCTCCAGCGTATCCCGCCTGCGGCCCAGGTCACGCAGGGTCGCCTCGGCGCGCAGCAGGGCAGCGGCGCGCGCCTCGGCCTCGCGCCGCTGGCCGAGCAGTTCATCCATCTGGCGGCCAATGGCATCCGCCTCCACTTCCAGCGTCGCGATCCGCAGCGAGATCTGTTCGACGGCGGGGTTGCGGACCTCGCGCACCGTCTCGAAGCGGATGCGCGCATTGGCGGCGATGCTCTCGCGAAGGGCCGAGATGCGCTGGTCGAGTGCGCGCAGCGGCGGCCAGTCGGGCGTGAATTGCGCGCCCATGTGGCGGCGTTCCAGCAGCAGGCGCGTCAACTCGTTGCGGCTGTCGTCATTGGGGGCGAGGTTGGTGCTCTCGGCGGTGGCCACCACGCGCTGCGGGTGGCTGGCGAGGCGCGCGCTGGCGGCCTGGAGCTGTGCATCGGTGATCGCCTTGCGCTCGCGCAGCCCGTCAATCCGCGTGGTCACGCTGTCGAGCCGGGCATTGGCGAGTTGCATGTCCTGGGGCAGGTCCAGGATGCGCGCCTCGGAGCGGATCTGGCTGATCTGCGCGTCGAGCGAGCGCAGATCAGCCGCCATGCGGTCCGTCTCGATCGAGAGAAGCCGGGAGTCGCCCTGCGCGAAGACCTCGCTGCGATGGGCGAAATACGCCTCCAGCACGGCATTGAGCGCGAGTTCCGCGCGATCGGCGTCGGGCAATGAGAGGGTGACGCGCAGCACGTTGGAATTGGCCGAGAAACGCACCCAGAGCGCGCGGCGCAGGCGATCAGCGGCGCCCGGCAGCCATTGGCTCTCGGGGGCGGGCGCCAGCAGGCCAAAGAGGCGGCGCTCACCCAGGCCGGGGAAGATGCTGCCGGGGCCGGCGGCCACCAGGGCGCGGCGCAGCACGGCGTCGGAGATGATGAGCTCCGCCTCGGACTGGATGATCTTGGGGGTCTCCACGCTCATCACCGTGGGCCCGGTGCCGGTGGGGTCGGGGCTGCCCAGGCTCTCGCGGCTGGCCTGCACCATCAGCAGCGCCTCCACCGGCCAGAGCGGGCGGGTGACGGTGGCCGCCAGGACGCCGGCAAGGACCGGCAGGACCAAGACGAGGAGCAGCAGCCTCAGGCGCAGCAATGCGGTGGTGAGGACATCGCGCACGACGAAACTGCCGGGCGCCCAGGCGGCGGGCAGGGCAGGCATATGCGTCGCGGGCACGGGCAGGGCGTCCTGCGTCGCGCTCATGCGAAGCTTCCTGAAAGGCCTGGAATTCCGCCGATCTTGGTCATCTCTCCAGTCGCTTCATGGAGTGGACGTCTAGGCGAGCTTGCATGCGGTGTCCACTTGGCGACACTGGCGTTCCGGGGCGGCTTGTTGACCGTTATGCGCTCTCTTATGCTCCAGGGCATGGAAATTCGTCGCGTTTTCGCTCAGTTCGTCCGAGATCGGCCCTGGCTATGGGATGCCATCCACCCGACCTATTTTCGCTTGAGGCAATATGTCAACGACGCCCGCATCCGCCGGGCCTTCGGCGGAAGGCTCGCGCCATCGGATGCGGCGGGGCATGCAGTCCTGGCCGGAGCGCTGGCGGAGGGGCCGCCCAAGGGGTTCGGCAAGATCGGCGGGCTGGAGGCGGAGCTTTGCGGCTTCTACCTGGGCCCCCGGCAGCGCGGTGCCACCTATCCGCGCCTGCTGCGCGCCCAGGCCTTCCTCAATGTCGGCCTTTTCCCGGATACCGATGAATCCCTCGACGCCTTCTGCCAGGCGCTGACCAAGGCCGCCGGCACCATGGATGTGATGGGCGTCATGGGCTATTCGGGAGAGCCTGCGGTGTTGAGCCAGCACGCCCCCCAGGCGCGGCTCATCCCGCTGAAATCGCTGGACCCGTGGTATTTCCCCGCCCCCTGGTCCGCCCATCTGGCAGGCAAGCGGGTGACGGTCATCTCACCCTTCGCGGGCACGATCGAACGGCAATATGCCCGCCGCGCCGAGATCTGGCCGGGCACCGACATCCTGCCGGAATTCGAGTTGCGGACCATCCGCATGCCCCTCTCGCCTGGCCTCGCCCCACCGGCCGAGGCCAGTTGGCAGGCGCGCCTGGCCTTGATGACGGAGAAGCTGGAAGCCGTGCCCTATGACATCGCGCTGATCGGGGCGGGCGGGATTTCGCTGCTGCTGGCGGCCCAGGCCAAGGCGACGGGCCGCATCGGCTTCCACACCGGCGGGCCGACACAGATCCTTTTCGGCATCCGCGGCCGCCGCTGGGATGGCGAGGCGTTCTTCCAGGAGCGGATGAACAATGCCTGGGTCCGCCCCGACCCGAGCGAGACGCCCGACGGCGTCGTAAAGATTGAGCGCGGCAGCTATTGGTAGCGTGCCGCGCGGCTGATTCACGGCTCCGGCTGCGCCTTCGCCGATCAGGCGTGACGTTGCGTGGCTGATTCATGGCTCCGGCTGCGCCTTCGCCGATCAGGCGTGACGTTGCGCGGCTGATTCACGGCTCCGGCTGCGCCTTCGCCGATCAGGCGCGTCAGTCCCGCCAGGGATGCTGCGTCCACATGCGCTGGTAATTCTCGCGCATGGCAAAGAGCACGGCGCGGTGCTGGTCGGGGTCCAGGAAGCGCAGGGGCAATTGCTGCTGCGTGGCGGCGGTCATGAATTCCGGGTGCTCCATCACCGAGCGGACCACGGCGGCCAGGCGTTGCAGCACGGGCGCCGGCGTGCCGGCAGGCGCGGCCAGGCCACGCAGCGAGCCATCCACCACATCGAAGCCCTGTTCGCGGAAGGTGGGCACATCGGCGGCATTGGCCCAGCGCGTCTCGGCCATCTGGCCGAGCGGTCGGATCACGTTCTGCCGGAAATCGCCCACGCCCTCGCCCATGTTCATCGCCGCCAACTGGATGGTGCGGCCCAGTATGGCGTTGCGAACCTGCGAGGCGCCGTTGAAGGGCACATGCAGCAGCCGCGTGCCGGCCAGCCGCTCGAATGCCAGCGTGGCCAGATGGTCATCCGAGCCCACGCCCGTCGTGCCATAGCTGATGGCGCCCGGGGCGGCCCGGGCGGCGGCAGCGAGGTCCTGGAGGTTGCGCCACGGGCTGTCCGGCAGCACCCAGAAGCCACCCGGATCATCCACCACATTCGCGATGGGCGAGAAATCCTCCAGCCGGTAGCGCGCCTGGCGCTCGATCGGGATGGTGACGAGGTTGGGCGTGTTCACGAAGCCGATGGTCAACCCATCGGGCCGCGCGCGGGCCAGCTCCGACCAGCCCACCTCGCCCCCCGCGCCCGCGCGGTTATGCACCACAACCGATTGGCCGAGCTCACGCTCCATGAAGCGGGCCAGGGTGCGGGCCGCCACATCCGTGCCGCCGCCAGGCGCGAAGGCCACGATCATGGTGATGGGGCGTTCGGGCTGCCAATTCTGCGCGTGGGCGCCGGCGGCGGCGAGCAAGGCGGGGGCTGCCAGGGTCAGGCGGCGGGTGATCATCGGGGTTTCCTCCAGCTTTGTTCAGTGCAGCAAAGCATATCCTCGCGCATCGCACACCGCTCCCAATCGGTTAAAGCGTCACATTCGCCATCCGCGCCACCTCGCGCCAGCGCAGGATCTCGGCGCGCAAGAAGGCCCCGAATTGCGCCGGCGTCTGCGGATCGGCCAGCATGCCCGCCTCCTCGATGCGCGCGACCACCATGGGGTCGCGCAGCGCGGCCGTCACATCGGCATTGATCCGCGTGACGATCTCGGGCGGCAGCCTGGCCGGTCCCGCCAGGCCGTTCCACCCCACCGCCTCATGCCCCGGCGCCACGCTCTCCGCGAAGCTTGGCACCTCCGGCGCCCAGGAGACGCGGCCGCGCGTGCTGACGCCGATGAGCTTGAGCCGCCCCGCCCGCACATTGGGCAGGGCGGAGGCGAGGCTGTCGGTCATCAGGGGCACGGTGCCGGCGATGAGGTCGGTGATGGCGGGCGCGCTGCCGCGGTAATGCACCATGGTGAGTTGGATGCCGAGGCGATGGGCCAGCAACTCGGCCGCCATGTGCGCGCCCGAGGCCGGGCCGGCCGTGGCGATGGCAAGCGGCGGGCTGGCGGCCCGCGCGGCGGCCAGGAAGCCCGCCGGGTCGCTGGCGGGGAAGGAGGGGTGGGCCACGATGCATAGCGGCACCAGGCTGAGATTGGTGATGGGCGTGAAGTCCTGCTCCGGATCGTAGGAGAGGCGGGGGATCACCGCCGCATTCACCGCCATGGGGCCAATGGAACCCGCGACCAGCGTGGTGCCGTCGGGTGCCGCGCGCGCCACCACTTCCATCGCCGGCACGCCGGCACCGCCTGCCCGGTTTTCGACCACCACGCGCTGCGGCCAGCGGCGCGAAAGCTCATCGGCCACCAGCCGGGCCACGATGTCCGTGCTCTGCCCGGGCGGGAAGGGGACGATGATGCGAACCGGCCGCTCCGGCCAGGCGGGCTGCGCGTGCAGGGCGGGGGCGGCGAGCAGCAGGGCCGCACCGTACAGGTGACGACGACGCATGGAGCATGTCCTCCGGTTCATTTTGTCCGAGGGAACGACGAAAGATAATGCCTTTGCAATCATAAAAATCCGCGTCGCTGCGAGACCTCCGGCAAAGCCTCGACACCGCCTGCGGCGGCAAATATGTGCAGCACATGTTTTCCCAACGGCTTCGCCTCGCCTTTTTCCTGATGGGTTCGCTGGCCGTCGCCCTGGGCGGCCTGGCCTGGTGGATCGCGAGTGAGGCCGAGCACCGCGTCCTGCGCGGCCGGCTCGCGGCGGATCTCAAGGCTGGCCTGCTGGAACTCGCGGCCGAGAAGCTGCGGCTGCAAACCTGGTCGCTGGAGACGCTGATGGGCGTGGATCCCGATCCCGCGATCGGCGCCGCCGCCGCGCATTCGATGATCGAGCGATTGGCGGCCCTGCGCGAGGCCAGCGACCAGGCCGAGCGCCTGGACGCCGCCCGCGGCAAGGACCTTGGCCAGCATGCGCGGCGTGAGGCCGCCCTGGCCAGGCTGCAGGCAGCCATGCTCGTGCTGCGCGCGGAGGTCGCATCCCTGCCCGGACAGCAACCACCCGCCGCCCCAACCCTTTCAGCCCCAACCCTTTCAGCCCCAACCCTTTCAGCTTGGGCGCGGCTCGATGCCCTGTTCGCGGCGGCGGACGCGACCGACCTGCGCCAGAGCCTGCGCGCCAGCCTCCAGGACGAAGCCGCCTCGGTGGCGGAGGAGCGGCTGGCCGCCGATGCCTCGCTGCGGCGGGTGCGGCTGACCGTCACGCTCGGCACTGCCACGTTGGTGGCGTTCTCCGTCATCATGGCGCTCTGGTTCACCCTGGCCCTGCGGCGCCCGGTAGGGCGCCTGCGGGATGGCGCGACGGCGCTGGCGCGCGGCGAGCTCGATCATCGCATCAAGGGCATGGCGCAGGATGAGTTCGGCGAACTGGCCGCCCGCATGAACCAGATGGCAGCCGACCTCGCCCGCAGCCAGGCCATCGAGCGCAGCCTGCGCGATGACCTGGAGCGCGAGGTGGAGGCCCGCACCCGGGACCTCTCTCGCGCGCTGGCCGAACTGGCCGGGGCCGAGACCCAGCGCCGCCAGCTTCTCGCCGATATCGGCCATGAGCTGCGCACGCCGGCCACCGTCATTCGCGGCGAGGTGGAGGTCGCGCTGCGCGCCCGCGCCATGGACGCCGAGGCGCATCGTGAGGTGCTGACGCGGATCCGCGCGACGGTGCTGGAACTCGGCGCGCTGGTGGAGGATGTGCTGGTGCTGGCGAGTGCCGAGGCCGCCGCCCTCTCCCTCGAACTCTCCGAGGTGCCGGCGGGGCCGCAAGTGCAGGCGGTGGTCCAGGCCGGCCGGGTCATGGCGGCGGAGCGGGGCGTGGCCTTGCGCCATAGCCCGGCGCCGCAGCAGGCGATCCTCCTCGCGGACCCTGTGCGGTTGCGGCAGGTCGCGGGTATCCTGTTGGATAATGCCCTGCGCTATTCATCTCCCGGCACCGAGGTGGTGGTCGCCGAGGCGCTGGACGAGGCGGCGGCGCATTGGGAGATGGAGGTGCTGGACCGTGGCATCGGCGTGGATGCCGGGGAGGTTCCGCGGCTTTTCGCGCGCGGCTATCGCTCGAATGCGGCCCGGGAATATCGTGCCGATGGCACGGGGCTCGGCCTCGCTATCGCCCGGGCGCTCACCGAAAGGCTGGGTGGCGAGGTCACGCTCGCCCCGCGCGCGGGTGGCGGCACCGTCGCGCGGCTGCGCCTCCCCCTGGTCCGGCCGAAGGCACTGGCATGAACATCCTGATCATCGAGGATGATCCCCGCGTGGCCGGCTTCCTGGAGCGCGGCCTGCGCGCCGAGGGATACCGCATCCGCCTGGCCCGCAACGGCCCGGACGGGCTGGAGGAGGCGCGCGGCCTGGCGCGGCTCGGCGCCGGGACGGGCGAGGCGGCGCTGGTCATCCTCGACCTCAACCTTCCGGGGCTCTCAGGCATGGATCTGCTGTCCATGCTGCGGGCCGAGCACAACGAACTGCCCATCCTCGTGCTGACCGCGATGGGTGACACGGCGGCGCGCGTGGCGGGGCTGCGGGGCGGGGCGGATGACTACCTCGGCAAGCCCTTCGACTTCGAGGAATTGCTCGCCCGGATCGAGGCGTTGGGCCGGCGGGGGCGGGCCACCCGGCCCGGCCGGCCCGAAGCCCTGCGCGCGGGGGAACTGGAACTGGATCGCGCCCGCTGCGTCGCGCGCCGGGCGGGGAGGGAAATCCGCCTGACTGCGCGCGAGCTTGCCGTGCTCGACCTGCTGATCTCTGCGCCGGGGCGCGTCTTCAGCCGGGAGCGCATCCTCGCCGCGGTCTGGGGCGCCAGCGCTGATCCGCTGACCAATATCGTGGATGTCTATATCCGGCGGCTGCGCGTCAAGATTGACGACCCCTTCGGCCACCCGCTGATCGATACGGTGCGCGGATTGGGCTACCGGCTGGTGGATACCCCGGCGGCAGAAAGCCTGCCGCCGGGGCGATGAGCCTCAGCGCGTGTGCGGCAGCGAGGAGTGATGCAGCACGATGCGGATCACGCCCGCATCGTCGCGGTGGAAGCCCCAGCTCTTGTCCACTGTGGTGACGCGGCCCTGGCCATCGGTCAGCCGGACATTGCCCTGCGTCATGGCGACGCGGCCATGGATGAAGATGGCGGCGTTCTGCACCTCGACCCGCGTCCAGCCATTGAAGGCGAAGCCATCATCATTCGGGAAGGCCGGGTTGCCGCCGGCAAAATAGGCCAGCGCGCCATCCCGCGTGGTGCGGAAGGTCTGCGGCGCGGCGGTCAGGGTCGGTTTGAACAGCACCGGGCCAGCGGCATAGCCATAGGCGCCGTCCAGCACCTGGCCCGCCACGGCGCGTCCGCGCTCCGGCCCGCCTTCGCGATGGGCGGCGGCGATGCGAACCAGCGCCTCACCCCAGGTCCGCTGCATGCCAAGCACTTCTTCCAGGGTGATGTTGTCATTGCGGAGGGGCGTGGGCGCCGCAGGCGCTTGGGCCGTTTGGGCCAAGGCCCTCTGCGTCACGGCTGGAGCGGCAATGGTGGAAAGGCCGAGGGCAAGGCCCAGGGCGAGGCGGCGCGTGGCAGAGGTCATCGTCAAATCTCCATGTTCAGGCGGCGTTTGCGCGCCATCCATGGAGAAATGGCCCATTCGCATGGCGGGCGCCTGTCAGCGCCATGAAGCCAGGGGGTGATAAAAATGAACGCCAGATGACTCCCGAGGGGCCTTTGACGCCCAGACCCTACAGGGCAAAGATCCGCAGCAGCACCGCCTCCGGCTGGCGCTCGCCATAGCCGACGAAAAGCCTGCGGTGCAGCCATTGATGGGCGGGCGAGGCGGTCTCGAAGACCGGCGCGGTGCGGAAATAGACGCGCTCCGGCGGCACGGCCTCGCCGCGCAGCAGCCGGGCCGTGTCCTCCGGCGAGGCGTCGCGAATGCCGCGGTTCACCACATAGACCAGCGCCCCATCCCCCAGGCGGACGGTGTAGCGGGCCACCAACTCCACCACGCCGTCGTGGCGGATGATCTGGTGGTCGGCCCCGCCCGGCATGACCTCACCTGCCAGGCCCGGCCCGGCCAGCCGCCCGCCCAGGATGGGGATGATCCGCCGCAGGCCCATGGGCCCTTCCCCCACGGTGACGGGGGCGCCGACCGAGATATCGGCGGAACACAGGAAGTCCATGGGGGGTGTGGGCTGAATGTGGATGTCCTGTCCTTCGGGGTGGTTGCTCAATCCAGGGCGCGGAACTGCGTCATCCGCGCCACCTCGGCCCAGCGGGCCGTCTCCTGCCGCATCAGTGTCTCGAATTCGGCGCTGCCCGTGACGGCGGGGCGGAAGCCGCGCTCCTGCAGGCGGGCCGCCATCTCGGGCGTGGCCATGACGCGCAGCACCGCCGCCTCCAGCGCGGCCAGCACCGGCTGGGGGGTCGCGGCGGGCGCCACCAGACCGAGCCAGGAGTTGAAGGTGAGTTCGGGGCGGCCGAGTTCCTGCATGGTCGGAACCTCCGGCAGCAGGGGGGAGCGCGCGGGGCTGGTGACCGCCAGCGCCCGCATTTGCCTCGCCTGGACTTGCGGCGCCACCAGCGCGATCGTGCCGAACAGCCCCTGGATGGAGTTGTTCAGCAGCGCGGTCATCGCATCGCCGGTGGTGCGGAAATGCACCGCTTCCACCGGCATGCGGGAGGTGACGCCGAGGATGGATGCGCCAAAATGCCCAGGCGTGCCGGCGCCGAAGGTGCCCATGGGAAGCTGGCTCTGCGCTTGGCCCCAGCGCAGGTAGCCCGCGAAATCCTCGACCGGCAGGGCGTTGGGGACGACGAATGCGAAATCCAGCGCGGCGAGGAAGGAGAGGGGGGCGAAATCGCGCGCCGGATCATAGGCGAGGCGCGCGAAGATGCTGGGCGCCATGGCCAGCGGGCCCACGCCGCCCAGCATGACCGTGGTGCCGTCCGGCCGGACGTTCCGTGCCACCTCCAGAGCCGCGGTGATGCCGCCCGCGCCCGCGCGGTTGTCCACGACGGCGCCGGCGGGCAGCACATCCCTCAGCGCGTCGGCCAGGAGGCGGGCCAGCAGGTCCGGGCCGGTGCCGGCGGCGAAGCCGACAACGATGCGCAGCGGGCGGTCGGGCAAAGCGGCGCGGGCCGGCAGGGGCAGCAGGGCCGCGCCGGCCAGGACCGAGCGGCGCCCAATGGAGGGCTGATGCGTCAAGGTGAATTCCTCCAGTGGTGGGGGATGGGCGGCGCCGCCAGGGCAGGGCCGCGCGGCGCGCCTCTGGCGTGCCGTCCGGCGGCCGGGCATGTTCCGCGCGCGGCGCGGCTTGGCTGCTTCATGTCACGACCTCCCCGGGCGGGCGGCGTCATTCAAAACGCGCCACTCCCTGCTGGAGAGCATCACTGATTTGCGAAAATAGCAAGTTGTTCTAATGGTTTCGGGGGCGATACGCATCTGCCAGCCGGCGGATGTTGTCCGGCATCAGCCTGGCGTGGGCGCGCCGGAACCTTTCCCTGCCAGCCGCAATGGCCGAATGATCTGGTGCAAGATGTCAAGCCCGGTCGGGGCGGTCTCAGCTGCGCGGCGCAGGGGCGAAGAGCTTGAGCAGTGGCGGCAGCACCAGCATCACACAAAGCAGCGAATAGACGAGGCTGACCGAGAGCACGACGCCCATGCTGGCCGTCCCCGGATGCGGCGAAAGCGCCAACGCCCCGAAGGCGGCCGCATTGGTCACGGCGGAATAGATCACGGCGCGGTTTAGCGGGCTTGCCAGCAAATCGCGCCGGCCCTGCTGCCACGCGGCCACGAAGTAGATGTCATAGGCCACGCCCTGCCCGAGGAGCAGGGGCAGGGCGATGATGTTGGCAAGGTTGAGGTCCGGCCCGAACAGCGCGCAATGCGCCATTGTCATCAGCCCCGCCAGCGCCAGCGGCGCGAGTGCCAGCAGCGAAAGCCGCAGCGAGCGCAGCGTGACCAACAGCAACACCAGCACAAAGACCAGCCCCAGCATGCCCGACTGGATGAAGGCGCGCTGGATGGTGGTGGAGGATTCCTGCATGGAGACGGCCAGCCCCGTCGCCTCCGGGGCCAGCCTTTGCACGGCGGCGGCGAATTCGCGCAGCAGGCGGGTTTCATCCGTGGTGGTGGCGGCGGGCACCATCTCGATGCGGGCGCGGCCATCGGGCGTCAGCCATTCGGTGCGGAGTTCGGCGGGCAGGCTCTCCAGCGTGACCGGCCCGGCTGCCAGCATGTCGCGAATCTGGCCCAGCAGATGCGTGAGGCCGGGCAGGGTGGCGCTGGCGAAATCGGCCCGCGCTGCCGCATCGCCGCGCGCCAGCAGCGCCAGCCCCTGGCCGAGGCGCGTGGCCGGCCCGCCCAGTGGCACCAATTCACTCGCCGCCGCGCGCAGGGCCGCCATAATGGCCAATTCACCCGGCGCGGGGCGTGGCTCGGCTTGCAGCGCGGGGCCGAGCAGCATTGCCGCATCCTCGACCAGCGCGAGTTTTTCCGCCTGCGCGGAGGGAATGAAATCCGCCAGCGTGGTGGCCCGCGCCACCTCGGGCAGGGCGGCCAGCCGCGCCGCAAGCGCCTGGGCGGCGGCGAGATCCGGCGCCAGCACTTCCAGCGTGTTCGGGTTGGTCGCGGCGCTGCGGGCCAGGTCGCGCCAGGTGCTGACGGATTCCGCCTGGCGGTCGCGCAGGTTGATCGGGTTGGTGTCGAAGCGCAGCCATTGCAGCGTGGCGATGCAGCAGGCGGCGAGTGCCAGCGCCAGGAAGGCCACGCCCGCCGCATTGGCCGAAAGCCAGCCATCCAGCGGGCGCAGCGCGGGATAGCCCACCTCCCGCGCCTCGCCGCCTGGGCGGGCGATGACCAGCAGCGCGGGCAGCAGCGTCATCGCCAGGAACCAGCCGATCACCATGCCGCCCGCCGCCACCAGCCCGAGTTCGGCGACGCCGCGATAATCGGTCGGCCAGAACGAAAGGAAGCTGAGCGTGATGGCGAGTGCCGCCAGCGTCATGCCAGGCCCCGCCACCCGCGCCGCCTGTAGCAGCGCCGGGCGAAGATCGGGCAGATGCGCCCGCTCGGCGCGGTATTGCACCGCGTATTGAATGCCGAAATCCACGCCCAGGCCGATGAACAGCACGGCGAAGGCGATGGAGAGCGGGTTGAAGCTGCCCACCAGCAACAGCCCGAAGGCCGCCGTCCAGGCCAGCCCCACCACGATCAGTACCAGCAAGGGCCAGATCAGCCGCCAGGAGCGCAGCGCCATCCAGAGCAGCACGCCCACCAGCACGAAGGAGAGCACGGCATTCTCCACCGCGCCCTCGCTTACCGTGGCAAATTCCTCATCCGCCATGGGAACGGGGCCGGTGAGGCGGATGGGAATGCCAAGCCGGGCGGCCTCGGCGCGGATCACCTCGGTGGCGGCGGCGCCGGCCGAGAGCTGCTCGTAATTCAGCGCCGGCTGCACCAGGATCAGGCGGCGCAGCTCCATCGGGCGTGGGGCCTGGCCGGTCATCAGCCGCGCCCAGTCGGGTTCCACCACGCGGCCCTGGAGTGCTGCTTCCGCCGCATCGGCGAAGGCGGTCAGTGGGGCTGCCAGGCGTGCCGGCTCCGCCTCGCCACGTGCCAGCCCCTCGCCCATCAGGCGCAGCAGGTCGGCCACGCCGCGCAGGCTGGGATCGGCGGCGATGGGGCCGAGCAGGCCTTGGGCGGCGATGATCTGCTCGGTGATGGCCTGGATTTCGGGCAATTCCAGATACAGCAGGCCGTGCCGCGCCCAGAATTCCCCGGCATCGGGCCGGCGGACCGAGCGGAACAATTCGGGCCGGGCGCGCAGGGCGGCGCTGAGGGCTTCCGCCCCGCGCTCGGCGGTGCGGGCCTCGGCGGCGTCGAGCACGATGACGACGAGGTCGAGGCGTTGCGGGAAGGCGGTTTCCATCTGCCGCTCGGCGATGCGCCAGGGCAGGTCGGCCGGGAACAGCCTGGTCACGTCGGAATCGAGGCTGAAGCGCGTGGCCGTGATCCAGCCCGCGCCGCAGGTGGCAAGCGCCAGGAGCAGCAGCACCGCGACCGTGCGGTGCAGCGAAAGCCGCACCAGCGCCACCACGATGCGGCCCAGCCAGGCCGCGGGATCAGCCATCATGGGCGAGCAACAGCACGAGGCCGAGCGCACCCAGCGCGAAGGGCCAGGCGATGGCGGCGGCCCGCTTGTCGCCGGGTGTGGTCAGACGCAGCCCGGCCCAGCGGATCAGCAGGGCCAGCACCGCCAGCAGGCAGGCCAGCATCGCTGATAAGGGGGGGCGCCCCGCCAGCACCACGACCACGCCCAGGATCATCGCGAAAGGCAGCAGCATGGCCAGCCCGCCCGCCCTGCCGCGCCAGAGCACCCACGCCTCGGCCAGGCCCGCCGCCAGGATCAGCGCGGCCAGGCCCAGCGCCAGCCCATCCTCGGCCCGCATGCCCAGCGCGAAGCCCAGCGGCAGCAGCAGGAGCGGCGCAAAGCGCGTAACCGGCGCATCGCCCGCGCGGTTCAGCCAGGCGAGCGAAGCGATGAGCAGAAGCACCAGGCCTCCCGCCTCTGCTCCGCCCATCCCATGCAGGGAAAAGCGCGGCAGCAGGCTGGCCAGCGCCGGCGCCGGCGCCGGAACCAGGCCCTGCGCCGCCAGGGCGAAGAGCGCCGCAATCGGCCCGCACAGTACGAGGGAGAGCAGCAATTCCCCCTCCACGACGCAGCGCAGGCGGGGAAGCCAGAGGCCCGGCGGCGCCGCGCGCCCGGCCGCGACCAGCAGCGCCACGCGCAACGCCGCCGCGACCTGGGCCAGCACGACAAAGGCGACAGTGATGGCGAATAGCGGAAACGCCTCCGGCCCGAAGATCAGCGCGCGATGCGGGGCGGCCATCAGCAGCCCGCCGAGCACCAGGCTCATGCCCAGCAGCATCAGCCCCGCATGCCGCATCCCCACCGCCTGCGGCACCGCGGCCGGCCAGCCCGCATCCCGCCCGCGCAGCAGCATCCAGAGCAGCGCCAGGTTGCCCATCCAGAGCGCCGCGCCCGATTCCCGCAGCAGGGTGGCGAGCGCCAGGCTGCCGGGGCTGAGCTGGCTGAGCCGCCCCTCGCTCACGCCCAGCAGCATGGCCAAGGCGGCGAAGCCCAGCACAACCCAGCCGAGGCGCGGCGCCGGCCCCTGGCGCGGGGCCAGCAGCAACACCGCCAGCGCCGCCAGCAGGACGCCCAGTTCGGCGAAATGCCCGGACAGGAAGCGCGGGATGGCGAGGCCGATGGTGGCCAGGGCCGCGAGGCGCAGGAAAAGCTGCGTCCGCGCCATCAGCAGCGCGCCCTGGCTCGCCGGCAACCGCCGCGCGAGCGGGCTTGATACCGCCAGCAGAAAAGCGGCGCCCCCCAGCAGGGCGCTGCGTGCTGCCAGGGCGCCCGCCTCCAGAAGGGCGGGGGCGAGTCCTGTCTCCATCAGGTCGGTTTGGGCGAACGCATGAAGCGCCGCGCCAGTCGCACCAGCCAGGGCATGGTGACGGGGCGCAGCAGGCGCTCGTCATAGCCCAGGAAGCGGCGGTCATTCTCGGCGAGGCAGAGATCCATGATCTCGGCCATGGAATATTCCTTGGCGGTGACCGCCTTGCCGCCGGTCACGGTGAAGTTGTTGTCCTGCGCCCGGGTCTTGCCATCGCCATCCACCTGCTTGGCCAAGCCCATGCGCTCATAGCCCAGGAAGACCCAGACGGCCCAGACGCGCATCTCGAACCAGGGGCGGCGCCAGAGCGGCATGCTGGCGCGGTGCCAGGCCAGCCAATTGGCAAAGAGCAGGATGTGGCGGCATTCCTCCTGCATCACCGGCTCGAAGGTCTCGATCAGTTCCTCGGGGAAGAAGCCGGATTGGCGGGCCATCTCGAACAGGCCAAAGGCGAAGAAGCTGTCCACGCATTCGCTGAAGCCGGTCACCATGTAGGCCCATTCGGCATCCTTGGGCTTGCGGTATTCGGGCTCGGGTGCCAGCTGGATGCCATAGGCCTCGACCAGTTTCGAGAGGACCTCGCGGTGGCGGTTTTCCTCCCAGCCATTGCTGGCGATGGCCTGCTTCATCTCGGGGTCGGTCAGGGTCTCGGCATAGGCGGCCATGCGGAGCATCGCCTTGCCCTCGGTCTGCACGGCAATGTCCCAGATGGGCAGGGAGGTGACGCGGTTCAGCGTCTGGGCGTCGAGCTTGGGCCAGGCGATGACCGAGGGTTTGTAGGGGTTGAAGGTCTCGGCGAACATCGCGCACATGGCGCGCTTATGCTCGGGCGAGCCGGGCTTGAGCGCGCCGCGCTCGGGGCTTTTCCAATGGCGGGCCTGGTGGTCGGCGGCGGCGATGGTTGCGGCGTCAGCGATGCTCACGGCGGGAGACTCCGGAATTCGACTTCAGGGGGGATGGATAGGCAAGCGGGGGGCCTGGGGCAAGGTTTGCGCTTTACCCTGTCGGACATGTGGCCGGGGGCCAGGGGCGCAACCCCTGATCGTTGCGCCTTCGCAGGCCCGCATTGCCCGTGCTAGAGCTTCCGGTTCTTGGAAGGCGGAGCGGATTCGGCATGGGTATCCCACTGGCGCAACAGGCCAAGGTCGCGGCCTATGTCGTGAAGCAGCAGCTTGCCGGGCGCAAGCGCTTCCCGCTGGTGCTGATGCTGGAGCCGCTGTTCCGCTGCAACCTGGCCTGCGCCGGTTGCGGCAAGATTGATTACCCGGACGAGATCCTGAACAAGCGCCTCTCGGTCGCCGAATGCCTGGAAGCCTCGCTGGAATGCGGCGCACCGGTGGTGGCGATCGCAGGGGGCGAGCCGCTGCTCCACAAGGAAATGCCGCAGATCGTGGAAGGGCTGCTGGCCCAGGGGCGTATCGTCATCCTCTGCACCAATGCGCTGCTGCTGGAAAAGCGCATGGAGGCCTACAAGCCGCATCCGCGCTTCATCTGGGACATCCATCTGGATGGTGACCGCGCGCAGCATGACTGGGCCGTCAGCCAGGAAGGCGTCTATGAGCGCGCCGTGGCGGCCCTGAAGAAGGTGCGCGATGCCGGCTTCCGCACCGCCATCAACTGCACGCTGTTCAACAATGCCGATGCCGAGCGCACCGCGAAATTCTTCGACGACGTGACGGCGATGGGCGTGGACAACATCATGCTCTCGCCGGGCTATGCCTATGAGCGCGCGCCCGACCAGAAGCACTTCCTGAACCGCCAGAAAACCAAGGAGTTGTTCCGCGACGTCTTCTCCCGCAACAAGGGCGTCCGGAAGTGGCGTATGGGCAACAGCCCGCTTTTCCTGGATTTCCTGGCCGGCAACCAGACCTATCACTGCACGCCCTGGGGCAACCCGACGCGCAACGTGTTTGGCTGGCAGCGTCCCTGCTACCTGCTGGGTGAGGGCTATGCCAAGACCTTCACCGAGCTGATGCAAACCACCGACTGGGACAAGTACGGCGTCGGCAATTACGAAAAATGCGCCGATTGCATGGTCCATTCCGGCTTCGAGGCGACCGCGGCACTCGATGCCATCAAGCGCCCCTGGAAGGCCGTCGCCGCCCAATTGCGCGGCCCGCGCACCGAAGGCCCCATGGCGCCCGAGATTGACATCTCCAGGCAGCGTCCGGCGGAATACGTCTTCTCGGCCCATGTGCAGAAAGCCATGGGCGAGATGGCGCATGAAGCACCTCGCAAGGGCGCCAAGCATGGCGATACCGCGAAGCCGGTTGCGGCGGCGGAATAAGTTAACGCGGCACTGGTGGAGCGGACACCAAGCTGGGTAGAATCGCCAAGCTACCTGCACGCTCCATGGAGTCGCCTTGCCCCGCTACCTGCTCGCGCTCCTCGCGACGACCGCGCTGATCGCCTGTCATTCCCTCGCCCAGGCCCAAGGTGGGGCGGGTGGCGGCGGGCTGGGCGGCGCGGGCGGCTTCAACAGCAATTTTGCGACGGGGACGCCCGGTGGGGATGACCCGGCGTTTGGCGGCGGCGGCGGTGGCGCGGGCGATACCGGCGGCGATGGCGGTGCGGGAGATTCGCCCGGCGGCGCTGGGGGCGCCGGGCTGGGCGGCGCGGGCGCGCCGGGTGCCGATGGAACAATGGCGGGTTCGGGCGGCGGCGGCGGCGCGCATGGCCTGGTGGATTCCAGCCTGCCAAGCGTGGCGCTCATCGGTGGCGAGATCGGAAGAGCGTCGTGTAGGGAAAGAGTGTTATCCAGGACGTGGGGG
>CAMTUX010000005.1:0-47003 GCA_947084995.1 uncultured Roseococcus sp. | reverse complement strand
GTTGAGGCGGAATCGCCGAAAACGTTGAACCCCGCTCTCAGCAGTGGCGAGACCATGAAAGTGAGCGCAAGCGAACGAATCATGGTCTAGAGCTTTTTCCGTTCGGAAGGGCTCACGGCAAAAGCTCTAGATCATTGAATTACGAGCATCTTTATCCGATCAAACGATTCCGTTTGATCGGATGATGCTCTAGCGCCGCGCACCCACATGCGGGCCGGCATTGGCCAGCGCGCCGGCGCGCTCGGCGTCGTTCAGGCTGCGGAAGAAGGTGTAGTTGATGCTGATGGTGCGGATGTCGCGCGTCGCCGGGTCCTCGGCGATGCGCGGATCCACCCAGAAGGCCAGCGGCATGTCCACCGACTGGCCGGGCTCCAGCGTCTGCTCCTCGAAGCAGAAACAGGCGGTCTTGTGGAAATACTTGGCCACGATGTCGGGCGTCACATTGTAGGTCGAGATGCCGGTAACCGGCGTCGTTCCCGTGTTGCGCGCGGTGTAAAAGGCCACCGCCTCCTCCCCCACGCGCATTTGCATCGTGGCCTGCTGCGCCTCGAAGCGCCATGGCAGTTGCGGGTGGGTCTGTGCATTAAATCGCACGGTGACGAAGGCGGTGCCTGGCGTGGCCGGTGCCGCCTGGCCGATCATCGGCGTGCCGCCGAAGCCGGTGGCCCGGCAGAACAGGTCGTAGAGGGGCACAGCCGCGAAGCTGAGTCCAACCATGAAGGTGACGAAGCCTCCGGCGGCGAAGCCAAGGCGGCGATTTTTCCGGGCGAGAGCCTCTTGCGGGGTCATGCCAGGTAAATGGCCCTTCGGACGCGACTGTGCAAGGCTCTCGCGGTCGGCTCGCTTGCCGCGCTATCGGGAAGACGCATCAAGAGTTGGGCCGGCGCCCAACGCCAACCTGCCTTCCCGGGCAAGGTGGCGCTCTCCTTCGAGGGAGGATGTGGCCGTCCCGGCAATGATACCGGTCTTCCACGCCAGCGCGCCGTCCCTCGACACGAGGAGAAGCGCATCTTGACCGCCCCGCACGAGTTGTCGCGCCTGCTGACGCCCGCCGACATCGGCTTTCATCTAGAGCATCATCCGATCAAACGGAATCGTTTTATCGGATAAAGATGCTCGTAATTCAATGATTTAGAGCTTTTTCCGTGAGCCCTTCCGAACGGAAAATGCTCTAGGCGGCATGGCCTGGAGTGATCGCGCCGGCCGCACCGCCGGGACGGAGTTCTATCTGGTGCTGCACCAGGGCGATGGCGGTTGGACGCATCCCTACCGCACGGCGCGGGGCGCTCGGCTCGAACTGGTGTTGCTGCGTGCCGTGCCCGGCGATGCCCGCGCCGAATTGCGGGAAGCGTTCTTTGGCGACATCAGCTCCGCAGCAGCCGCGCCACGGAGATGAAGTAGAACAAGACCGAAAGCCCGGCCAGGGCGGCCAGTATGGCCCAGTTCCGCGCACGGCGCCGGCGCTCGAAGGTCACGCGTTCCTCGGGGGTCATGCCAGGAGCATCCGGTCCAGCGCCAGCGCGCCGAACAGCAAGAAGAGGTAGGAAATGCTGTATTTGAAACAGCGCTTGGCCGGCATGTCCTTGGTGAGGGAGACGCCCGCCTCATCCTGCTCATCGCGCCAGGTCAGCCAGGCGTGGCGCAGGAAATTGGCACCCAGCAAAGCCGCGACCGCGCCATAGGCCAAGGTGTTGAAGCCCATCAGCCAGGGCGCGAGGGTCAGCGGCACCAGCAGCACGGTGTAGATCACCACCTGCTTGCGCGTCTCGCGCGCGCCATGGGTCACGGGCAGCATGGGCACGCCCGCGCGCTCGTAATCCTGGTGCGCCCAGAGCGAGAGCGCCCAGAAATGCGGCGGCGTCCACATGAAGATGATGGCGAAGAGCACCAGGGGCAAAGCCTCGACGCTGCCGGTCACCGCGATCCAGCCAATGAGCGGCGGAAAGGCCCCGGCCGCACCGCCGATGACGATGTTCTGCGGCGTGCGACGCTTCAGCAGCATGGTGTAGATGACGACGTAGAAGAAAATCGAGAAGGCGAGCACACCCGCCGCGAGCCAATTGGTAGCCAGGCCCATCAGCGCGACGGAGCCCACGGCCAACACGATCCCATAAGTGAGGGCGGCATCGGCGCTGATGCGCCCGGTCGGGATGGGGCGCTTGATGGTGCGGCGCATGATCGCGTCAATGTCGCGGTCATACCACATGTTCATGGCGCCCGCGGCGCCGGCTGCGATGGTGATGCACAGGATGGCGGTGAGAGCCAGCACCGGATGCAGGGTGCCGGGCGCCACCAGCAGGCCGATGATGCCGGTATAGACGACAAGCGTCAGGACCCGCGGCTTGAGCAGCGTGATCCAGTCGCGCACCTCAGAGGCGCCGGCGATTTCGGATGTGGTGACGTCGCTCATTCAGGTTCCTTTGTTGAGGGGCTTTGCCCCTCAAGCTCCCCAGAAGGAACCTCGGGTTCCTTCACCTCCGATGAATAAGGCTGCAGGGAGTTGGCTCCCTGCTGGGGGAGTTTGAGGGGGCAACGCCCCCTCAGGTCGCTTAGCGGATCTTCGGCAGCTCATTAAAGCTGTGGAAGGGCGGCGGGCTGCTGATCTGCCATTCCAGCGTGGTTGCACCTTCGCCCCAGTAATTGGCCGGGACCGGCGCGCCGCGCTTGAAGGTCACGTACATCACGTAGAAGAAGAAGAGGAAGGCAGCCACGGAGATATAGGAGCCCAGCGAAGCCACCATGTTCCAGCCCCAAAAAGCGTCAGGATAATCCGGGTAGCGGCGCGGCATGCCCTGGTTGCCCAGGAAGTGCATCGGGAAGAAGGCCAAGTTCACGCCCACGAAGGTCAGCCAGAAATGGATCTTGCCGAGCTTTTCCGGGTACTGCCTCCCGCTCATCTTGCCGATCCAGTAGTAGATGCCGGCATAAATGCCGAACACCGCGCCCAGGCTCAGCACATAGTGGAAGTGGGCCACCACGTAATAGGTGTTGTGCAGGATCTGCGTGATGCCCGCATTGGCCAGCACCACGCCCGTCACGCCGCCCACCGTGAAGAGGAAGATGAAGCCGATGGCAAACAGCATCGGTGTATCGAACCTCATCGAGCCACCCCACATGGTGGCGATCCAGGAGAAGATCTTCACGCCGGTCGGCACCGCGATGACCATGGTGGCCGCCATGAAGTATGCACGCGTGTCAACATCCATGCCGGAGGTGTACATGTGGTGCGCCCACACCACAAAACCTACCACGCCGATCGCGACCATGGCGTAGGCCATGCCGAGATAGCCAAACACCGGCTTCTTGCAGAAGGTCGAGATCACGTGGCTGATAATGCCGAAGGCCGGCAGGATCATGATGTACACTTCGGGGTGGCCGAAGAACCAGAACAAGTGCTGGAACAGCACCGGATCGCCGCCGCCGGCCGGGTCGAAGAAGGCCGTGCCAAAATTGCGGTCGGTGATCAGCATGGTGATCGCGCCACCCAGCACCGGCACCGCCAGCAGCAGCAGAAAGGCCGTGACCAGCATGGACCAGACAAAGAGCGGCATCTTGTGCAGCGTCATGCCCGGGGCGCGCATGTTGAAGATGGTCGTGATGAAGTTGGCCGCACCCAGGATCGAGGAGGCGCCGGCCAGGTGCAAGGCGAACAGCGCCATATCCATGGCGGGGCCCGGCTGGTAGGTATCATCCGAAAGCGGCGGGTAGATCGTCCAGCCCGTGCCCGGGCCACCACCCACGAAAAGCGAGCCGCCCAGAAGCAGGAAGGCCGGCACCAGCAGCCAGAACGAGATGTTGTTGAGGCGCGGGAAGGCCATGTCCGGCGCACCGATCATGATGGGCACGAACCAGTTGCCGAAGCCGCCGATCAGCGCGGGCATGATCACGAAAAACACCATGATCAGCCCGTGGGCCGAAACATAGGCGTTCCACATCTGCCCGTCAGCGAAGATCTGCAAGCCCGGATGCTGCAATTCCATCCGCATCAGCACCGAGAGACCGATTCCGATGATCGCCGCGAACAGCGAGAAGAGGATGTAGAGGGTGCCGATATCCTTGTGATTGGTGCTGAACAGCCACCGATTCACGAAGCTCGGCTTGTGGTCGTCATGCCCATGCGCATCCGCGTGTGCCATGTCCCGTTGCCTTTCCTTGACCTTGCGCGGGCTGCGTTACTGACGCGCCGCTGCGATTCGAATGGTGTCGTTTTCCGAGGCCGCAAGGGCCGGAGCCGGCGCGTCCTGCCGGGCGAAGCGCGTGCGCGCGCTCGCCACCCAGGCATCGAACTCGGCTTGCGGCACGGCCTTCACGACGATCGGCATGAACCAATGGTTCACCCCGCAGATTTGGTTGCACTGGCCGTAGAATGTGCCCACGCGGTCGGCGCGCATCCAGGTCTCCAGCGTGCGGCCGGGGATGGTGTAGCGCTGCACGCCCAGGCTCGGCACGAAGAAGCTGTGGATCACGTCCACGCCACTGGTCATGACGCGAATGGTGCGACCCACGGGGACCACCAGCGGCTCATCCACTTCGAGGCTGCGGAACTGGCCGGGGCGGATATCCTCGTCCTGGACGGGGCGGCTTTCGAAGGTGAAATTGCCGTGGTCGGGGAACTGATAGCTCCAGTACCACTGGTGGCCAGTCACGTTGATCGTCAGGTCTGCGTCACGCGCGCGGTCCTGGTAATAGATCAGCCTGAAGGATGGCACTGCGATCACCAGCAGGATCAGCACAGGGATCACCGTCCAGGCGATTTCCAGCGTGGTGTTGTGGCTGGTCTGCGAAGGGACCGGGTTGCTCTTTTCGTTGTAGCGCCACATGCACCAGGCCAGCAGGATGGCCACGAAGATCGTGATCGCCACCATGAGCCAGAAGACCAGATCATTGAAGCTGGCGATGGCGTCCTTGATGGGACCACCCGATTCCTGAAGGCCCATGCCCCAGGGGACGGGGGCGCCCACCATGGGAGCTTGAGCCTGGGCCCAGGCCATGCCGACCGAAGCCGTCACCCCCAGGATTGCCATTCCGAGAATTCGTCCGATACGCCCGATCACGCGCCGCACCTTGCCCCAAAACCTGAAGCGACGGCCTGGAGCCATCGCCCGGTGGCCACATCGGCCACCTGCGGGCGCAACATGGCTTGCCCCCTTGAGGGGGCCGGCCCGGCGCCGCTTTCGGACCATAGGCGGCGGGCGCTCATGTCACAAGCCTTGCGGCGATGCAGCATCACGGTTTTTTGAAGCGGAAGCATGATCGGGCAGGGTCGGAAGCGACTTCCCCCGCGGGATCCTGGCCGCTCGGCTAGGCTCCCTCGATGATATCGCTCTCGCCGCCTTCCGCCCCGCCCTCGGCGACGTGATCCACCATATCCGTCAGCATGGAGCGGATATGCGGATCCCCCACCATATAGAAGACTTGCCGGCCCCGCCGGTCCGCCGTCAGCAGGCGGGCCGCGCGCAGCAGCCGGAGATGGTGCGACACCAGGCTGGGCGAGATGGAGAGCATGTCGGCCGTGGCGCCGACCGATACCGGCTGGTCCAGGCAGGCAAGGATGATCTTGAGGCGCGTGGGGTCGCTCATCAGGCGGAACATCTCCGCCAGCTCGACCACTTCATCCTCGTTGATGCGAACGCCTGTTGCCATTTATGCAGCTTCCACCCTGAAGCGGAGCGACACAAGCCTTGACGTGGCGGTGAGGCGGGGCAATCTGAAAGTACAAGTATCTGATTTAATTGAATGAGTGAACAGGTGAACAGCTATTCAGCCATCGCCCGCCGCAGCTTTCTCGCCGCCCCGGCGCTGCTGGGCGCGACCCAGGCCCGGGCCCAGCCGGGCCGCCCCGTGGCGCTGGCCACCATCGGCATGATCGGGGACCTGCTGCGCGGCGTGGGCGGCCCGGGCATCAGCGCCGAGACCCTGATCGGCGAGGGCGTGGACCCGCATTTGTTTCGCCCCACCCGCAACGACATCGCCCGCATCCTCCGCGCCGATGCCCTGTTCTTCAACGGTCACCGCCTGGAGGGCCGCATGCATGAGGTGCTGGCTCGCGCGGCCGCCCAGGGGAAGCCCTCCCTCGCCGTGGCCGAGGCCATCCCCCGCTCGCGCCTGCGCCAGAATGAGGATTACCCGGACGCGGCGGACCCGCACATCTGGATGGACCCCGCCCTCTGGGCCGAGACGCTGCCCGCCATCGCCACCACGCTGGGTCGCCTGCCGCGCCTGGATCGGGACCTCGCGGCCGGCGTGGGGGAAACCCGCGCCCGGCTGCACCGGCTGGACGCCTATGCGCGCGACGTGCTTGCCCCCATCCCGGCCGAGCGGCGGGTGCTGGTGACCGCGCATGACGCCTTCGCCTATTTCGGCCTGCGTTATGAATTCCGCCTCGAATCCATCCAGGGCCTCTCCACCGAGGCAGAGGCCAGCCTGGCGCGGATCGAGGCCATGGTGCGCCTGATCCTGGATCGCCGCCTGCCGGCGATTTTCACCGAAAGCTCCGTGCCGGACCGCGCGGTGCGCGCCCTGATCGAGGGGGTGGCCGCGCGCGGCCACCAGATGCGGCTGGGCGGCACACTCTTCTCGGACTCCATGGGCCGGTCCGGCACCTATCGCGGCACCTATGAGGGAATGATGGATCACAACATCACCACCATCTCCCGTGCCCTGGGCGGATCCGCGCCCGAGCGCGGCATGAATGGGCGACTGTGACCGCGCCATTTTCCGTCTCCGGACTGAATGTCAGCTATGCCGGGCGGCCGGCGCTCAGGGATGTGACCTGGCAGGCCGCGCAAGGCCTGACCGCGATTCTCGGCCCCAATGGCGCGGGCAAATCCACCCTGCTCAAGGCGGCGCTGGGGCTGATTCCCGCCGATTCGGGTGAGGCGCGGTTCTTTGGCCTGCCGCTGGAGCAGGCACGCCCGCGCATCGCCTATCTGCCGCAGCGCGCCAGCGTGGATTGGGATTTTCCGGCCAGCGCGCTCGATATCGTCGCCATGGCTCGCCTGCCGCGCATGCGCTGGTGGGGCAGCGTGCCGCGCGCCGAGCGCGAGATCGCCCGCGCGGCGCTGGGCTCGGTCGGCCTCGCGGAATTCGCCGACCGGCAAATCGGGCGGCTCTCGGGCGGGCAGCAGCAGCGGGTCTTTCTCGCCCGCGCTCTCGCCCAGGGGGCCGACCTCTTCCTGATGGATGAGCCGCTGGCGGCGGTGGATGCGGTGACGGAACAGACCATCCTGGCCGTGCTGCATGACCTGGCGCGGAAGGGCAAATCGGTGCTGATGGTGCATCATGACCTCTCGCTCATCACCGCGCATTTCGACCAGGTGCTGATCCTGGCGGGGCATGTGGTCGCGGCCGGGCCGGTGGCCGAGGCCTTCACAGACGCCGCCATCGCCCAGGCCTTTGGCGGGCTGCCGGGCAGGTCATGATTGGCCATAACACCCTTGTCGTGCTGTTGGGTTGCGCGGCGCTGGGGGCGGCGTCGGGCGTGGTGGGCGCTTTCGCGCTGCTGCGGGGGCGGGCCTTGCTGGCGGATGCCATTGGCCATGCGGCGCTGCCGGGCGTGGTCGGGGCTTCGCTGATCATGGCGGGTTTTGGCGGGCCGGCGCGCAGCCTGGGGCCGCTGCTGCTGGGGGCGGCGCTTTCGGCCTGGCTCGGGCTGCTGGCGCTGCGGGCGCTGACCGCGAGCGGGCGAATCCGGCCCGATGCCGCCATCGGCGTGGTGCTCTCCGCCTTCTACGCGCTGGGCACGGTGGGGCTTTCCATCGCCCAGGCCATGCCGGATGCGGCCCAGGCCGGGCTTTCGCATTTCATCCTGGGCCAGGCGGCCACGCTGAATGAGAGCGACGCGATGCTGGCGGGCGGCCTGGCGCTGGCCTGCATCGGCGTGGTCGCGGCGCTGTTCCAGCCGCTGCGGGCGCTGTGCTTCGACGAAGCCTTCGCGCGAAGCCGGGGATTGCCGGTGCGGGCGCTGGACCTCGGGCTGCTGGCGCTGCTGCTGGCCGTCTGCGTGGCGGGCCTGCCGGCGGTCGGGCTGCTGCTGGTGGTGGCGCTGCTCATCGTGCCGGCGGCCGGCGCGCGACTGGTGACGCGGGGCCTGCCCGCCATGGTGGTGGTGGCTGGCGTGCTGGGCGCGGCGGCGGGGGCAAGCGGCGCGCTGATCTCCACGCGCTTCGAGAATATCCCGACCGGAGCGGCGGTGGTGCTGGCCGGGCTGCTTGGCTTTGGCGCCACCGTGATATTCTCGCGCCGATGACGGAGTTCCTGCGCCTCGATCTGCCGGCCCTGCTCGCCGCCATCCTGGCGGGGGGAACCTGCGGGCTGCTCGGCTCCTTCCTCGTGCTGCGGCGCGAGAGCCTGCTGGGGGATGCACTCTCCCATGCCGTGCTGCCCGGCATCGTGGTGGGCTTCGCCCTGACCGGATTGCGGAGCGCCGGGCCGATGCTGCTCGGCGCGCTCGCGGCGGCGCTGCTGGCCACGTTCGCCATCGGCTGGGTGAAGCGCGTGGCGCGGCTGGAGACGGGGGCGGCGACAGGGTTGGTCTTCACCGGCTTCTTCGCCAGCGGCCTGGTGCTGCTGGAGGTGACAGGCGCCCGCGGCGCCGATCTGGACGTGGATTGCGTGTTGTTCGGCCAACTGGAAACCCTGGTCTGGCTGGAGGCGCAGGGATGGGCCTCGCTGCTGGACCCCGCGGCGCTGGCCTCGCTGCCGCGCCAATTGGGCTTGCTGGCGAGTGTGGCGCTGGTGGCGGGGCTGGTGGTGGCGCTGTGCTGGCGGCCCTTGCAGCTGGTGGCGTTTGATCCGGCCTTCGCGGCTTCGCTGGGGATGCGGGTGGGGCGCTGGGAATTGGCGCTGAACCTGCTGATCGCGGCGGCGGCGGTGGCGGCGTTCGAATCGGTGGGCAGCATTCTGGTGGTGGCGATGCTGGTCTGCCCGGCCGTGGCGCTGCGGCTGATGACGGATCGCTACCGCGTGCAGGTGCTGGGGGGCGCGGCCCTGGGCGCGGGACTGGGCGCGGCGGGGGTGCTGCTGGCCGGCCCGATCCCGGCGGCGCTGGGCTTGACGGCCTCCTTGAACGCGGCAGGCCTGATCGGCACCCTGGCCGGCTTCGTGGTGGCTGGCTGCCTGATCGCCCGCCAACGTCCAGCGGTCGGAGATGCAAGAAGCTGAGGTTCTTGCCGGGGTTGAGGGGCAGCGCCCCTCGATCTTCTCCTTTCCCCCTTCCCCTTTCCCCCCGCATCGTCAGATGATGGGCGGAACATATCCTGAGGGAGACGACCCATGGCGAAGTTCGGCTTGAGCCAATCGGTGCGGCGCGTGGAAGACCCCCGGCTTTTGCTGGGGCATGGGCGCTACACGGATGACATCGCCCTCGAAGGCCAGGTGCATGGCTATGTCCTGCGCAGCCCGCACGCCCATGCGAAGATCCTCTCGGTGGATGTCAGCGCGGCGAAGGCCATGCCGGGCGTGCTGGCGGTGATGACCGGAGCCGATCTGCTGGCCATGGGCGTGGGCGAATTGCCCTGCGCCATTCCCATGAAGAACGCCGACGGCACGGACCGCGCCAATACGCTGCACATGCCATTGGCCACCGATGCGGTGCGCCATGTGGGCGATCCCGTGGTCTTCATCGTGGCCGAGACGCATGAGCAGGCGCGCGACGCGAGCGAGGCGGTGGAGGTGGATTACGACATCCTCCCCTCCATCACCGACCTGGCCGTGGCGGGTGAGGCCGGGCAGCCGCAGATCTGGCCCGGTGCGAAGAACAACACCGTCTTCGACTGGGAAGTGGGCGACAAGGCCAGGACCGACGATCTATTCGCCAAGGCCGCGCATGTGACGCGGCTGACGGTGGTGAATAACCGCGTCGTCGCCGCCTCGATGGAGGGCCGGGCCTGCGCCGCGCAATATGACGCGGCCAGCGGGCATTTCACGCTGTATGCCGGGACCCAGGGCTCCTGGTTGGTGAAGAACCTGCTGGCCTCCTCCGTACTGAAGATCAGCCCCGACCTGGTGCGGGTGGTGACGCCCGATGTGGGCGGCGGCTTCGGGATGAAGCTGTTTCTCTATGCCGAATATGCGCTTTGCGCGCTGGGTGCGCGGGCGGTGGGCCGGCCGGTGAAATGGGCGTCCGAGCGGACCGAGGCCTTCCTCTCGGACACGCATGGCCGGGACAACATCACGCTCGGCGAATTGGCGCTGGATGCCGATGGCAAATTCCTGGCGCTACGCACGCGCAATGTGGCCAATATGGGCGCCTATCTCTCCACCTTCGCGCCCTTCATCCCGACCGGGGCGGGCACCAAGGTGCTGGCCAGCGTCTATGGCTTCCAGGCGATCCATGCCCGCGTGCTCGGCATGGCGACCAACACCGTGCCGGTGGATGCCTATCGCGGCGCCGGGCGGCCCGAGAGCAACTACCTGGTGGAACGCCTGATCGACCAGGCGGCGCGCGACCTCAAGACCGACCGCATCGAACTGCGCCGCCGCAACATGGTGAGCCAATCCGCCATGCCCTACGTCACCGCCATGGCGCAGCGCTATGACAGCGGCGATTTCCAGCGCGTCATGGATGCGGCACTCGCCAAGATTGACTGGGCCGGCTTCCCCGCCCGCCGGGCCGAGGCGGCGGCGCGCGGCAAGAAGCGCGGCATTGGCCTGGCCTATTACCTGGAAGCGACGGGCGGCGGCCCCACGGAAAACGCCTCGGTGAAATTCGCCGAGGACGGCTTCGTGGATGTCTATGTCGGCACGCAGAGCACCGGCCAGGGTCATGAGACGGCCTATGCCATGCTGACCAGCCATGAGCTTGGCATCCCCATGGAGAAAATCCGCATCCGCCAGGGCGATTCGGACACGCTGCCGGCGGGTGGCGGCACGGGCGGCGCGCGAAGCCTCTATTCAGAAGGCCAGGCCATCCTGGTGACCGCCGCCTCGGTCATCGAAAAGGGCAAGCAGGCGGCCTCCGACATGCTGGAAGCCTCCGTGGTGGATATCGAGTTCAATAAGGGGCAGTTCGGCGTGGTCGGCACCGATCGCGCGGTGGATATCCTGAGCCTCGCGGCCCGGCAGCGCGGCCGCGTCGCGGCAGGCGAGGATACCAACCTGCTGGATGCGCTGGAGACGGCGAAGATCGAGTTCCACACCTTCCCCAATGGCTGCCATGTGGCCGAGGTGGAGGTGGACCCCGAGACGGGGATGATCGCCATCCCACGCTACATCGTGGTGGATGATGTCGGCCATGCGCTGAATCCGCTGATCGTGCGTGGCCAGGTGCATGGCGGCGTGGCCCAGGGCATCGGCCAGGCCTTCCTGGAGCGCACCTCCTACGACCCGGAAAGCGGCCAGCTCCTGAGCGCCAGCTTCATGGATTACGCCCTGCCCCGCGCCGAGGATCTGCCGGATATCGAGGTGGATCTGATCGAGGTGGTCTGCGAGACCAACCCGCTGGGCGTGAAGGGCGCGGGCGAGGCCGGCGCTGTGGGCTCGCCGCCGGCGGTGGTGAATGCGCTGGTGGATGCGCTGGCCGATGCGGGGGTGACCTCCATTGATATGCCGGCGACGCCGGAAGTCGTTTGGAAGGCGCTGCACGCGGCTTGAGGCAGGGGCAGGGCTGGTTGCAGGGACTGACATGGATGCCCGACATTCCCGCCACGCGGGCCGCACCCGTTGACAGCGACGCGCCCCCCGCCGGACACTCCCGCAACGAGGATCAACGGGGAAATCCAGTCCATGGCAGAAGAGCGCTTCGTCGAGCATGACCGCGACGGCGATATCCATATCCTGCGCATTGCCAATCCGCCGGTGAATACGCTGCGGACCGGCGTTCGCGCCGGGCTGCATGCAGGCATCGCCGCCGCACTCAAGGAGGGTGCGCGGGCCATCGTGCTGATCGGCGACGGGCGGATATTCTCGGCCGGCGCAGAGATGACCGAGTTCAACAAGCCGCGCCAGCCGCCCAGCCTGCCGGAAGTCTTTGACGCCATCGAGAATTGCAAGGTGCCGGTCATCGCCGCCATCCATGGCTCGGCGCTGGGCGGCGGCCTGGAATTGGCACTGGCCTGCCATGCGCGCGTGGCCCTCGCCTCGGCCCAGCTCGGCTTGCCGGAAGTCAAGCGCGGCTTCGTGCCCGGCGCCGGGGGCACGCAGCGCCTGCCGCGCCTGACCGGTCCCGAGGCGGCCCTCAAGATCATCGTGAGCGGTGAGCCGATCCCGGCGGCCGAGGCGCTGAAGCTTGGCGTCATCAACGCCGTGGTGGATGCACCGCTGGAAGCCTCCGCCATCGCATGGGCACGCGCCCATGCGAATGACAGCTTCACCCTCGCCCGCAAGCGCGAGGACAAGATCAAGGGAGCCGACATCGCCGCCTTCGACGCCGCGGCCGCCGCCCTGCTCAAGCGCACGCGCGGGCAGGAAAGCCCCAAGGGCTGCGCCGCCGCCGTCCGTGCCTCCATCACCCATTCCTTCGAGGATGGGCTGAACATCGAGCGCGAGCTGTTCCAGAAGCTCGTCGCCGGCGAGCAGAGCTTTGCGCTGCGCCACATCTTCTTCGGCGAGCGTGAGGCCGTGCGCGTCCCGGGCCTGCCGGAGGATGTGACCGGTACGCCCGTGAACAATGCCGTCGTCATTGGCGGCGGCACCATGGGCGGCGGCATCGCGATGAATTTCGCCAATGCCGGCATTCCGGTGACGATCGTGGAAACCACCCAGGAGGCGCTCGACAAGGGCCTGGCCCGCTGCGAGGCGAATTGGCAGCGCTCGGTCACCAGCGGCCGCATGAACCAGGCCGAGTATGAGAAGCGCCGCTCCTTCCTCAAGGGCAGCACCAGCCTGGATGCGGTGAAGGAGGCCGACCTCGTGATCGAGGCGATCTTCGAGAACATGGACGCCAAGAAGGAGCTTTTCGCCAAACTCGACAAGCTGGCGCGGCCCGGCGTGGTGCTCGCCTCCAACACCTCCACGCTGTCCATTGACGAAATTGCCTCGGCCACGTCCCGGCCGGAGCTGGTGATCGGGATGCATTTCTTCTCGCCCGCCAATGTCATGCGGCTGCTGGAGAATGTGCGTGGCGCGAAGACCAACCATGTGGCCATCGCGACGGCGACCGAAGTCGGCAAGCGCATCGCCAAGCTGCCCGTGCTGGTCGGCAATTGCGATGGCTTCGTGGGCAACCGCATGACCGGCAAGCGCGGCCCCCAGCAGGAGAAATTGCTGCTGGAAGGCGCGCTGCCGCAGGATATTGACCGCGTGATGGAAGCCTATGGCATGGCCATGGGCCCCTGCGCCACGGGTGACCTGGCCGGCCTGGATATCGGCGCGGCGGTCCGCAAGGCGCGCGGCACGGTGGCGCCCATCGCCGATGCGCTGGTGGCGATGGGCCGCTACGGCCAGAAGACCAGCAAGGGCTGGTACATGTATGACGAGAAGCGCACCCGCCTTGTGGATCCGGCGGTCGAGGCCATCATCCTCGACATCGCCGAGAAGATGCAGGTCCGGCGCCGCAAGATCGAGGATGGCGAAATCCTGGAACGCATGCTGCTGCCGATGGTGAATGAAGGCGCCCGCATTCTGGAAGAAGGCGTGGCCTCGCGCGCCATTGATATTGACGTGATCTTCTGCAACGGCTTCGGCTGGCCCGCCTGGCGCGGCGGACCGATGTTCTGGGCCGACCGCATCGGCCTCAAGGCGGTGCGCGACAAGCTCGCGCATTACGCCGCCGCGACGAATGACCCCAATCTGAAACCCGCCGCGCTGATCGAGACGCTGGCCGCTTCCGGTGGCAGCTTCGCCACGGGTGCTGCCAAGAGCGCAGCTTAAGGAAGCCCCGCCATGGAACTCCGCTTCACCGAGAGCGAGCTGAACTTCCGGCAGGAGGTGCGCGATTTCCTCGCCGCCGAATGCCCCCCCGAAACCCGCGCGCACATGATCGCCGGCAAATCCCCCACCAAGGCGATGGTGGTGGAGTGGCAAAAGAAGCTGAACGCCCGCGGCTGGGCCGCACCCGAATGGCCGGTGGAACATGGCGGCCCGGGCTGGTCGCCCGCCCAAAAATACATCTTCCGCGAGGAATTGCAGATGTGGCCGGCGCCCTCGCCGCTCGGCTTCAACATCAACATGTGCGGCCCGGTGATCATCGAGTTCGGCACGCCCGAGCAGAAGGCCCGCTTCCTGCCGCGCATGCGCAACCTGGATGATTGGTGGTGCCAGGGCTTCTCGGAGCCCGGCGCCGGCTCAGACCTGGCCGGGCTGAAGACCAAGGCCGTGCTGGAAAACGGCGAATGGGTGATCAACGGGCAAAAGACCTGGACCACGCTGGCGCAGCATGCCGACTGGATCTTTATCCTCGCCCGCACCGATTTCACCGCGAAGAAACAGGAGGGGATTTCCTTCCTCCTCGTGGACATGAAGACACCTGGCATCACCGTGCGCCCGATCATCACGATCGAAGGCGGGCATGAGGTGAATGAGGTCTTCTTCGACGATGTCCGCGTCCCGGCCGACCAACTGGTGGGCGAGGTCAACAAGGGCTGGGATTGCGCGAAATACCTGCTGGGCAATGAGCGCTTCGGCCAGGCCCGCGTCGGCGCCTCGCGCGAGCGCATCCGCCGCCTGAAGATGATCGCCAAGGAAACCATGGATGGCGGGCGCCCGCTGATAGAAGACCCGGAATTCCGCCGCCAGGTGACGGAGATGGAGATCGAGCTGAAGGCGCTGGAGATGACCGTCATGCGCGTCATCGCCAATGAGACCAAGCGCGCCGGCACCGGCAAGCCCGACCCCGCGACCAGCGTGCTCAAGATCAAGGGCACCGAGATCCAGCAGGGCGTGTCCGAACTGCTGATGAAGGCCGCCGGCCCCTATGCCTGGGTGGATGGCGACCCCGATGCCGAGGGCAGCAATGACTGGGATGTGGCGCCCGACTGGGCCTTCGGCCTGGCCGGCATCTACTTCAACTGGCGCAAGCAGAGCATCTACGGTGGGTCCAACGAGATCCAGCGCAACATCATGGCAAAAGCGTTTCTGGGGCTCTGACACATCATGGATTTTGATCTCAACGAATCCCAGTCGCTCCTGCAGGATAGCATCCGCAAGACGCTGACGGCCAAATACGGCTTCGAGAATCGCAAGGGCTACATGGCCAGCGAAACGGGCTGGAGCCGCGACATGTGGGCGCAATATGCCGAGCTTGGCCTGCTCGGCCTGCCCTTCTCGGAGGAGGATGGCGGCTTCGGCGGGGGCCCCGAGGAGACCATGCTCGTCGCCGAGCAGATGGGCCGGCACATCACGCTGGAGCCCTGGTTCAGCACGGTTGTGCTGGGCGGCGGTTTCCTGCGCCACGGCGCCGAGACGGCGCTGCGGCAGGAAATGGTCGAAGGCGTCGCCGCGGGCGAGACGCTGCTGGCCTTCGCGCAGGTGGAGCGGCAATCCCGCTATGACCTGTTCGACGTGCAGACCACCGCGAAGAAGGATGGCTCAGGCTGGGTGATCACCGGCCGCAAGGGCATGGTGCTGCATGGCGACACGGCGGACCACTTCTTCGTGACCGCCCGCGTCTCGGGCGGATCGCGCGATCATGGCGGCATCGGCGTCTTCGTGGTGCCGGCGACGGCCGAGGGCGTCTCGGTGCGCGGCTTCCGCACCGTGGATGGCCAACGCGCCGCCGAGGTGGATTTCACCGCCGCCCGCGCCACCCATGTGCTGGGCGATGCCGAGGGCGGGCTGCCCCTGGTGGACCGCGTGGTGGATGAGGCCATCGCGGTTCTGGCGGCCGAGGCGATCGGCGCCATGGATGTCGTGCACAACATGACACTCGACTACCTCAAGACGCGGCAGCAATTCGGCCGTGCCATCGGCAGCTTCCAGGCCTTGCAGCACAAGGCGGCGGATATGCTTGTGGCGCTGGAGCAGTCCCGCAGCATGGCCTATTTCGCCACCATGGCGGCGCAGGGGACGGATGCGGGGGAGCGCCGGCGCAACATGCATGCGGTGAAGGCGCAGATCGGCCGTTCGCAGCGCTTTGTCGGCCAGCAGAGCATCCAGTTGCATGGCGGCATCGCGATGACGATGGAGTATGGCGCGGGCCATTACTTCAAGCGGCTGACGGTGAATGAGGCGCTGTTCGGCGATACCGACCATCACCTCCGCGCCTTGGCGGATGCGGGCGGCCTGCTCCAGGCCGCCTGAGCCTTACCGGGTGCGGGCGGGCGCCGAGGTGGAACTGGAACTCCCCGGCACCGTCCCCGCCAGATAGGCGGCGGCGAGCAGCGGCAGCGCGATCAGGCTGGGAGCGGCCAGGGCCAGGCCATTCGTCGCCCCGCCACCGCTGGTTTCCAGCACCGGGCGGGCCGCCGGCCGGCCAGGGGGAGTGATGCGTGGCCGTGGCGCACGCACCAGGGCCGGCCCCTCAACCCCGCGCGGCGGGATGACGATGCTGGCATCGGCCGGCACCACGACGCGCTGCTGCGCCATGCCGGGGCCCGTCAGGGCAAAAAGAGCGAGTGTGGCAAATATGATGCAACGCATGGTTGATCATAGCGCAATTTCACACCCGGAAATCAAGTCCCATCAGCGCCCCAGCACCTGCCGCGCGATGATCATCCGCATGATTTCGTTGGTGCCCTCCAGGATGCGGTGCACCCGCAGGTCCCGCACGATCTTCTCGATCCCGTAATCAGCCAGGTAGCCGTAGCCGCCGAGCAATTGCAGCGCCTCATCCGCCACGCGGTGGCCGACATCGGTGACGTGCCGCTTGGCCATGGCGCAGAACAGCGTGGCGTCGGGCGCCTTCTGGTCCAGCTTGGTGCAGGCGCGCCAGAGGAAGGTGCGCGCCACCTCCAGATCCGTCGCCATGTCGGCCAGGCGGAATTGCGTGGCCTGGAACTCAGAGACGGCCTTACCGAAGGCGCGGCGCGATTTCACATAGTCCAGCGCGATGTCGAGGGCCGCCTGCGCGCCGCCCAGCGAACAGGCGGCGATGTTCAGCCGCCCGCCATCCAGCCCGGCCATGGCGTAGCGGAAGCCCTGGCCTTCCTCGCCCAGCAGGGCTTCGGCTGGCACACGGGTATTCTCGAAGATCACCTGGCGCGTGGGCTGGGCGTTCCAGCCCATCTTCTTCTCATTGGCGCCGAAGCTCAGCCCCGCTGCCTCCTTCGGCACCAGCAGGGCCGAGACGCCATCGGCGCCAGGCCCACCCGTGCGCGCCATGGTCAGGTAGAGGTCGGCGGCACCGGCGCCACTGATGAACTGCTTCACGCCATCCATCACATAGCCCTCATTGTCCCGCTTCGCGCGGGTCGAGAGCGCCACGGCATCGCTGCCCGAGCCGGGCTCGGTGAGGCAGTAGGAGGCGATCTTCTCCATCGTCAGCAGCGGCGGCAGCCATTCGGCGCGCTGGGCGTCGTCGCCCCAGCGATCCACCATCCAGGCGACCATGTTGTGAATCGAAAGAAAGGCGCTGGTGGTCGGGCAGCCTGTCGCCAGCGCCTCGAACACCACGGCGGCATCCAGGCGCGTCAGGCCGGAGCCGCCGCTTTCCTCCCGCACGTAAAGCCCGGCCATGCCGAGGCAGGCCGCCTCGCGGAAGACATCCACCGGAAAATGGCGCTCCTGGTCCCATTGGATGGCGTGCGGCGCGATGCGTTCGCGGGCGAAATCCAGCGCTGTCTCGCGCAGGGCCTGGGTGTCCTCGGGCAGTTCAAACATGGGCGGCGTCCAATGTGGCCCAACGGGCGCGGGTGACTTCGATGTTGCGCTGCTTCACCGGGCCGAAGCCCTTGATGAGGGCTGCGGCCTCGGCCCATTCGCAGGCCTGGGCGTAGTTGGTGGGGTGCAGGCTGGCGATGCGGCGCTCGATACCAGCGCGATATTCGCCGACCAGGGCGCGCTCGGTCCGCCTTTCCCCGGTATGGCCGAAGGGGTCGAGTGGCGTGCCGCGCAGCGCCTTGCCGTGTTGCAGCAGGCCCATGGCGCGCAGCATCCAGGGGCCGAAGCTGATCTTGCGGATGCGGCCATCGCTGCCCGACCTGGCGAGCATGGGCGGCGCCAGATGCAGGTTGATCCGCGTGGTGCCGGCGAAGCTCTCGGCCAGCTTGGCCTGCCAGGCGGGGTCGTTGTGCAGGCGGGCCACCTCATACTCATCCTTATAGGCCATGAGGCGATGGAGTTGCGTGGCCACGGCGCGCGTCAGCCGTGTCTCGCCGGGCAATTCCGCCGCGCGCAGCTGGGCCACGAAGGCTTCGTAGCGCGCGGCATAGCGCGCGGATTGATAGGCGGTGAGGTCGGCCACGCGGCGGGCGATCATCTCCTCCAGCGTTTCCGGGGCGCGCGGGGCGACTTCGGCGGCCAGGCGCCCGGCTTCGAAGGCGGCGAGGTTCTTGGGCACCACGGCGCCATTCAATTCGATGGCGCGGCGCAGGGCCTCGCGCGACATCGGGATCATGCCACGCTGGAAGGCGGCGCCGAGCAGGTAGATGTTCAGGAAGATCAGCTCACCGAAATCGCGCTCCATCGTGCGGGCGGCGGGCAGCGCCACCACCTCGCGCGTTGCGGCGCGCACGCTTTCCAGCATGGCGGCGGGGTCGTCGCGCGTCTCGGGGTTGAGCACGAAGCGGCCAGTGGGCGAGACATCGGCGCTCACCACCACGCGCGAACGCTCAGGGCCCAGCAGGGGCCGCGCCATGCGGCCATGCGCGCCGACCAGGTCGGCCGCGATCATCGCATCCGTCTGGCCCTGGCCGATGCGCGGATTGGGCACCTGCTCGCCGGGACGGCCAATGCGAAGCTGGGCATAGACCCCGCCGCCCTTCTGCGCGAGGCCGAGATTGTCCAGCGTACGAACCGGCCTGCCTTCCAGATGCGCGGCCATGGCGAGGATGGCGGAGAGTGCCGTCACCCCCTGCCCGCCCACACCGGCCAGCAGGATGTTCCAGGTATCGCCCTGCGCCGCTTCCGGCAACGCCGGCAGCGGCGCTTCCGTGGCCGGGACGGGGATGGGCGGCTTCACCGGCTCCGCGCCTTCCAGCGTCAGGAAAGAGGGGCAAAAGCCATCCACGCACGAAAAATCCTGATTGCAGCCGGATTGGTCAATGCGGCGCTTGCGGCCCCATTCCGTCTCGATCGGCTCGATGGCGATGCAGTTGGAAGCGCGCGAGCAATCGCCGCAATCCTCACAGATGCGCGGGTTGATGATGGCACGCTTGGTGGCCTTGGGGGCGAGGTCGCGCTTGCGCTGGCGGCGCTTCTCGGTGGCGCATTGCTGGTCGTAGATGAGCACGGTGCAGCCTGGAATCTCGCGCAGCATGCGCTGCACGGAATCCAGTTCGGTGCGCGGGTAGAAGGCAACGCTGCGCGGGATCAGGGGATCGCCCCGATGCCGCTCCGGCTCATCGCCCACGATGACGACGCGCTCGGCGCCCTCGGCCGCCATCTGGGCGGCGATGCGCGGCACGGTGATCTCGCCCTCGGCGGGCTGGCCGCCGGTCATGGCCACGGCGGAATTCACCAGGATCTTGTAGGTGATGTTGGCCCTGCTCGCGATCGCGGCGCGAATCGCCAGCACGCCGGAATGGCCATAGGTGCCATCGCCCATATTGGTGAAGACATGCGGGGTCTCGGTGAAGTGGTGCTGGCCGATCCAGGCCGCGCCCTCGCCGCCCATATGGCTGAACAGGTCGCTCTCGCGATTCATGTCCTTCGCCAGATAGTGGCAACCGATGCCGGCCAGCGCGTGGCTGCCCTCGGGCACGCGGGTCGAGGTGTTGTGCGGACAGCCGGGGCAGAAATAGGGTTGGCGGACATCCAGTGGCTCGGCCGCCGCCGCGGCCAGCATGTCGAGTTCCGCGAGGCGGACGGCCAGGCGCTCGGTCCGCAGCGGCTCGGGCAAGGTCTTCGCCAGGCCGCGCAGGATCATGGCGGAATCCAGCTCGGAGAGGTCGCTCAGCACATCCTTGCCGTGCAGGCGCGGGCGCTGCGCCTCGGCATAGAGCGCCTGGCGCAGCTGAGACTCCAGAAAGCTGCGGCGGTCCTCCACCACCAGCACGCTTTCCAGACCCCGGCTGAATTCGCGCGCGGCCTCCGCATCCAGCGGCCAGGCCATGCCCACCTTCCAGATCCGCAGCCCGCCCATCCGCGCCAGTTCCGGCGTGATGCCGGCATCGGCCAGCGCCTGTTTCAGCGTGGACCAGGCCTTGCCGCGCACCGCAATGCCGAAGCGCGCATCGGGCGCCTCCTGCACGATGCGGTTGAAGCCGTTGACGCGGGCGAAGGCCAGGGCGGCCGGCAGCTTGAAATGCCGCATCCGCTCCTCGATCGGCAGCGCCGCATCCTTCAGGCGGATGTGCAGCCCGCCGGGCGGGATCGCGACGCCATTGGGCGTGACCGTCATCAGCGCGGCGGGGTCCACCGTCAGGCTCATGGTGGCGTCCATCGTCTCGGCGATGCACTTCATGCCGACCCAGAGGCCGGAGAAGCGCGAGAGGGCGATGGCCTTCACGCCATATTCCAGCACTTCGCCCACATCGGCGGGGTCGAGCATCGGCATTTCCAGATCGGCGAAGGCGTATTCCGAACCGCTGGTGACCGTGGAGGATTTGGAGGCCGGGTCATCCCCGGCCAGCGCCAGAACGCCGCCCAGGGGCGAAGTTCCAGCCCCATTGGCATGGCGCAGCACATCGCCGCTGCGATCCACCCCCGGCCCCTTGCCGTACCAGATGGCAAAGACGCCCTGATGTTTCGCCTTCGGATAGAGATTGAGCTGCTGCGTGCCCCAGCAGGCCGTCGCCGCCAGGTCCTCGTTGAGCCCAGGCTCGAACACGATGCGGTGTTCGGCCAGGCGCTTCTTCTGCTTCCAGAGTTCGCGGTCGTAGCCGCCCAGCGGCGAGCCGCGATAGCCGCTGATATAGGCGGCCGTATCCAGCCCCTCGGCATCATCCATCTCGCGCCGCATCAGCGGAATCCGCACCAGCGCCTGCGTGCCGGTCAGCAGGGTCTCGCGCCCTGCCGCCTCCCAGCGCTCCTCCAGGGAGATATCCGCGCGGATGATGCTGTTCATGAAAGTCTCCGGTCCCGGTCGGATTATGACTGTGGGAGACTGGCCTGGAAAGCGCCGGAGGTTTTGCCGCATTCTATTGTGCAGCGCCGAAATGACAGAAGGATCTTCCGCGATGGACGCCATTGACCGCCGAATCCTCCGCGCCCTGCACGGCGAGGCGCGATTGACCAATGCGGAACTGGCCGAACGCATCGGCCTTTCGCCCTCGCCCTGCTGGGCGCGGGTGCGGCGACTGGAGCAGGCGGGCGTGATTCGCGGCTATAGGGCCGAGTTGGACCAGACCAAGCTGGGTTTGCCCGATACCGTCATCATCGAGGTGATGACCGAGAAGCACGACCAGGAACAACTGACCCGCTTCGAGGAGGCCATCGCCCAGATGCCCGAGGTGATCGAGGCCTGGCTCGTCACCGGCGAATACGACTACATCCTGAAGGCGGCGGTGGGCGGCACGGCGGGGTATGAGCGCCTGCTGCGCGAGAAAATCTACCGCCTGCCCGGCGTACGGCACACCCGCACGGCCTTTGGCATACGCTGCCTGAAGCAGGTGTTCACGCCTGTCCCCGCCTGACGCCCAGAGCTTTTCCGTTCGGAAGGGCTCATGGCAAAAGCTATAGCTCACTGATTCACGAGCATCTTTATCCCGTCAAACGATTCCGTTTGACATGATGCGTTCGCTTGCGCTCACTTTCATGATCTCGCCACTGCTGAGAGCGGGATTCAACGTTTTCGGCGATTCCGCCTCAACGCATCCCGCTCTAATCGGGCAACCGCCCGAACAGCCCATGCTCCAGCGAGGTGCGATAGACCCGTGCCGGGAAATCCTCGGCCAGGGCGGCGGCGCGGAGTGCCACCTGGTCCTGCTCCATCAGGGGCGTCAGGGAGGGCAGGAATCGCGGCGTCGGCTGGATCGGCGCGGGGCGGCCCAGCAGCGCCTCGATCACCTCATCCGTGACCGGCGCCACGGCGCCGCAGGTCATCTCGAAGCCATCCAGCCGCATCAGCCGGCCGGCGAAGGCGCTGCCCTGCGCCTCCTCCCGCGCCAGCACCTGGTCCTGGATGTGCAGCGGCGTGCCACGCAGCACATCCTCGGCCATGATGCCGCCCTCGGGGTGGGGCGCGCCCACGCGGAACAGCGTGAAATGCGCGCGGGAGAGGGCGGCCAGCACGCGCGCATCCTCGCTGCCCTCCGGGTAGTCGCCCGCCTTCGCCTCACGGTCCAGCGCGCGGCCATGGCCGCCCACCGGCCCCAGGATCGCGAGGTCGAGCACCAGGAGGAATTGCGCCTCATTGGTGAACTTCACCTCCTTGCCGCGCCACAGCCCCAGCGCCCGGGCCTGGCTGGCCGCCGATGCCTGGGGGATGCGGCGGCTGGCGGCGGTGACCACGCGTTCCCGCGCGGCGCGATAGACCTCATAGGCGCTGGTGCTCACCTCAGACGCCCTCAGGCCCGTTGATGCCGAGTGCGGCCGCCGTGTCGAGGATGCCCTGCCAGGCATCGCGCGAGAGCGGCAGGCCGGTCACGCGGCGTTGGGCGCGGCGCTCATTCTCGGGGTCTCCGGGGGCCAGGATCGGGGCCTCGGGGTCGGCCGGGCGGCAGGATTTCACCCAGGCGATGTAGTCCTGGGCCGCCTGGTGGAAGGCCGCCTCATCGCCGAAATGCTGCGGCGAGAGATAGATGGAGAGCATGCCATTGGCGATGCGCGCGCGCTCGGTGATGGGGCCGGAGCAGCCGCCGCCGGTCAGCGCGCCCGCCAGCAATTCGCACATGAAGGCGAGGCCCGAGCCCTTGTGGTCGCCGAAGGCGCGAATCGCACCCGTACCGCCCGCCGCATTGCGCGGCCCGACCGGGGCGTAATCGCCATAGAGTGTGTGCGGATCACCGGACATCCGGCCATCGGCGGTGATCAGCGCGTTCTCGGGCAGGGCCTTGCCGCCATTGGAGGCGACCAGCACCTTGCCCTCGGCCACGAAGGATGTGGCGAAATCCAGGATCACCGGCCCCGAGGGCAGCGGCACGCCGACGCAGAAGGGCGCGGTGGAGAAGCGCCGCTCCGTGCCCCCGAACGGCGCGACCAGCACCGAGCCGGCCACGTTGACGAAATGAATGGAAATCAGCCCCTGGGCCGTCGCCATCTCGGCATAGTCGCCGGCGCGGCCGATATGGCCCGCGTTCCGCAGGCCCACGATGCAGGCGCCATTCTGCACGGCGCGCGCGATGCCGAGTTCGGCCGCCTGCTGCGCCACCGTCTGGCCGAAGCCGAACTTGCCGTCCAGCAGCACGAAGGCGCCGCCATCGGTGACGACATCCACCTCCTGTCCGGCCAGAACGTAGCCGGCCTTCTGCCACTCGACGTAGCGGGGCACGCGCACCACGCCGTGGCTGTCATGGCCCGCAAGATTGGCACCAACCAGATGGTTGGAAATCCGCGCCGCTTCCGTGGGCGTGCAGCCCGAGGCGGTGAAGATACGGGTAACGAAGCCTTCCAGCTCCGCTTCGGGGATATAGACGTAGTCAGGTTCGGCCATGGTGGTTTCCTCCGGTCGGGGAGGAAACTGCCCCTGCCGGGCCATCACGTCCAGACCCGGCGGGGCCTCAGCCCCGCAGCACGGTGCAGGCCGCGCCGCGCAAGGTGAGCACGCTGTTCGCCAGCGAACCCGCATAGGACGGCATCAATCCGACCCGGATATCCTGCCCCGGCCGCAGCCGGATGGTGGTGGTGCCGAAGGAACGCAATCCATTGCCGGGGCGGATTCAACATTCGTAGCGAACACCACTGATTTTCTGGAAGGGTGCCGAGGCTGCGCTTACCCTTCAGGTCGGGCGGCAGCAGGAATGCCTGGTCGCGGTTGTAGGGTACGAAGGTCGCCATGGACGCAGTCTAACAAAGCAACAACGCAACGTGAATCCGACAGGCTGCTAGACTACCGGATCAATCCCGTCATCGGGCTCGACGCATCGGCCCGGTAGTCGCGCGGCATCCGGCCGGCCAGGTGGGCGGCGCGGCCGGCGATGACGGCGTGCTTCATCGCCAAGGCCATCCGCACCGGGTCCCGTGCATGAGCGATGGCGCTGTTGAGCAGCACGGCATCGCAGCCCAGTTCCATCGCGAAGGCGGCCTCGCTGGCCGTGCCGATGCCGGCATCCACCAGCACGGGCACCTTGGCGGCGGCCTTGATGGCGCGGATCATGTAAGGGTTCACCACCCCCATGCCCGAGCCGATGGGCGCGCCCAGCGGCATGATGGCGACGCAGCCCATCTCCTCCAGGCGCTTCGCGGCCACCGGATCATCGGCGCAATAGACCATGACTTCGAAGCCATCGCCGATCAACGCGGCCGCGGCCTCGAAGGTGGCGGCCATGTCGGGGTAGAGGAAGGGCGGCGGGCCGAGCACTTCCAGCTTCACCAGGTTCCAGCCGCCGGCCTCCCGCGCCAGGCGCAGGGTGCGGACGGCATCCTGGGCGGTGAAGCAGCCGGCGGTGTTGGGCAGGTAGGTGTAGCGGTCCGGCGGCACGAAATCCTGGAGCATGGGCGCATTGGGGTCGCTCAAATTCACCCGCCGCACCGCGACGGTCACGATCTCGGCCCCGCTGGCCGCGATGCTGTCGCGCGTTTCCTCCAAGGACTTGTAGCGCCCCGTGCCGACGATGAGGCGCGAATTGAAGCGCCGCCCGGCAACTTCCCAACTGTCTTCGGTCAAGGCTCAGCCACCCCCGATGAAATGCACGATCTCGATGGCGTCGCCATCGGCCAGATGCGTCGTTGCGTATTGCGAACGCGGCACGATTTCCAGGTTGCGCTCGACGGCGACCTTGCGCTCGGCCAGGCCGATCTCGCGCAACAACTCCGTGATGGTGGCGGCGGCGACGTGCCGCGTCTCGCCGTTCACCTGAATGCCGATTATTCCGTCCATGCCCCGCATGTGGAGCGACGCGCGGCCCAGGGCAAGCCGTCCCGCCCCGCAAACCCGCCCGCGCTTGCCCCTGCGAGGGCTTGCGTGCTAGCCCGAGGCCCCTTCCGACATTGGGCCACAGCCAGAACCATGAATCTCATCGCCGTCTTCAACGGCCCGAATCTCAACATGCTGGGCACGCGCGAGCCGGAGAAATACGGCACGGCGACCCTGGATGATGTCGAAAATCTCTGCGCCGAAGCCGCCGAGGAGCTTGGGCTGGCGATTGATTTCCGCCAGTCCAACACGGAGGGCGAACTGGTCTCCTGGATCCAGGAATGCCGCGGCCGCGCCGCCGGCATCGTGATCAATCCGGCCGGCTATACCACCACCTCGGTCGCCATCCTGGACGCGCTGCTCGCGGTCGGGCTGCCGGTGATCGAGGTCCACATCACCAATATTCATCGGCGCGAGGAGTTCCGGCAGCACAGCCTGATCTCCAAGGCCGCCACCGGCGTGATCGCTGGCCTGGGTGTCGCGGGCTATGCCCTGGCGCTCCAGGCCATGGCGAATCTTGTCGGCGGAAACGAGGATGACGACGCATGACCAGCGGCATTCAGTTCGACGCGGACGCGATCCGCAAACTCGCGGATATCCTGCGTGAAACCGACCTGACCGAGATCGAGCTGTCGGAGAAGGATTCGCGCATTCGCGTGGCGCGGATCATTCCCGCCGCCCCGGCGGCGCCCGCGCAGTATTATGCGCCGCCGATGCAAATGCCCCAGATGCCGATGCAGGCCCCACCCGCCGCGTCGGCATCCGCCGCCGACCCCGAGGCGATTGACCCCAAGCATCCCGGCCTTGTCACCTCGCCGATGGTGGGGGTGGCCTATCTCTCACCCGAGCCGGGGGCCGCGCCCTTCATCACGCTCGGCGCCAAGGTGACCCAGGGGCAGACCGTGCTGCTGATCGAGGCGATGAAGACCTTCAACCAGATCAAGGCCGCGCGCTCGGGCACCGTCACGCGCATCCTGGTCGAGGCCGGCACGCCCGTCGAATATGGCGAGCCCCTGGTCCTGATTGAGTAGCGTGGGCATGACCAAGCGCCGTATGACCAAGCGCGGGGGCCCTGGCCCATGCTGAAGAAAATCCTCATCGCCAATCGCGGCGAAATCGCGCTGCGCGTGCATCGCGCCTGCCAGGAAATGGGTATCCGCACCGTGGCCGTGCACAGCACCGCCGATGCCTCGGCCATGCATGTGCGCCTGGCGGATGAGAGCGTCTGCATCGGCCCGCCATCGGCGCGCGAGAGCTATCTGAACGTCGCGGCCATTCTCTCCGCCGCCGCGATCACCGGCGCGGACGCGATCCATCCAGGCTATGGCTTCCTCTCGGAGAATGCCAGCTTCGCCGAGATGGTGGAGGCGCATGGCCTGACCTTCATTGGCCCGACCGCCGCGCATATCCAAATGATGGGTGACAAGATCGCGGCCAAGGACGCGATGCGGAAGCTCAACGTGCCCCTGGTCCCCGGCTCGCCCGGCGCGCTGGAAAGCTTCGAGGCGGCGCGCGAAATCGCCGAGACCATCAAGTATCCCGTGCTGATCAAGGCGGCGGCGGGCGGCGGCGGGCGCGGCATGAAGGTGGCGCATTCCGCCGATGAGTTGGAGGAAGCCTGGCAGGTGGCCCGCACCGAGGCCAAGGCCGCCTTCGGCAATGACGCGGTTTATATGGAGAAATACCTCGACCGCCCGCGCCACATCGAATTGCAGGTGCTGGCGGACACGCACGGCAATGTCGTGCATTTCGGCGAGCGCGACTGCTCGCTGCAACGCCGCCACCAGAAGCTGGTGGAGGAAGCGGGCTCCCCCGCGCTGACCGGGGCCGAGCGCGATGCACTGGGCGCGCAGGTCACGGCCGGCCTCCGGCAGATCGGCTATCGCAATGCCGGCACGCTGGAGTTCCTCTACCAGGACGGGCAGTTCGCCTTCATCGAGATGAACACCCGCCTGCAGGTGGAGCATCCGGTGACGGAAATGCTCTGCGGCGTGGATCTGGTGCGTGAGCAGATCCGCATCGCGGCGGGCGAGAAGCTGGGCTACGGCCAGCAGGACGTGACCTTCAACGGTCACGCCATCGAATGCCGCGTCACCGCCGAGGACCCCGAGACCTTCGCGCCCTCGCCCGGCCGGGTGAACACCTATCATGCGCCGGGCGGCCTGGGCGTGCGGGTGGATAGCGCGCTCTACTCCGGTTATGCGGTGCCGCCGCATTACGACAGCCTGGTGGCCAAGCTGATCGTCCATGCGCCCACGCGCCCGCAGGCCATCGCCCGCATGCAGCGCGCCCTGGACGAGATGGTGGTGGATGGCATCAAGACCACGCTGCCGCTGCATCGCCGCATCATGGCCGATGCGGAATTCCAGTCGGGCGACTACACGATCCATTGGCTGGAGAGGTTTGTGGCGAAGGGCGTCTGAGGCGGGACGCGCTTCCTTCACCTGCCATCGCGCCTGACCCCCGGCCCCTCCGAAAACTGGTTCGGCTGTTCGGCGCCCGCGGCGATGGCGCCTTTCGTGGCTATCGGCGCGCGGCCTGGCGCCAAGGCGGCTTGCGCCGTGAGGCCAGCGGCCCAATCATGCACGCATGAGCATACCCGCCCCCGATCAAGCGATCCTCAGCGCCTTCTGGCGCGTCCTGGCCGGCAGCGGCTGGCATGGGCTGACGCTGCGCGCCGTCGCGGCCGAGGCCGGCCTCCCGCTTGCCGAGTTGCGCCGGCATTTCGCCAGCCCCCTGCATATCCTGGCCGCGCACCAGCGCGCCGTGGATGCCGCCGTGCTGGAAGGCACCGTGGAAGATCTGAGCAGTACCGCGCGGGACCGCCTGTTCGACGTGCTGATGCGCCGCCTCGATGCGCTCCAGCCGGACCGCGCGGGCGTGGTCCGCCTGCTGCGGGACCTGCCGCGCGCGCCGCTGCTGGCGCTGTGGTTCGCGCCGCGCAATGCCGGCTCCATGGCCTGGATGCTGGAAGCGGCCGGGCTGGATGCGGCGGGGCCGATGGGGATGCTGCGGGTGCAGGGGCTGGTCGGCGTCTGGCTCGCCGCGCTGCACGCCTGGGAGAAGGATGAGAGCGAGGACCTCTCGGCCTGCATGGCCGCGCTCGACCGTGCGCTTGATCAGGCGGACCGGATGGCGCGCTGGTTCCGGATGGCCCCGCCTGAGACCCCGCCGGATGAGGCGTTTGCGGCTGAGGAGCCACAGGCTGATACGGCCCCGCCCGCGGATCAGCCCGACCCGCAACGCGGAATGATTTGACCGCGTTGCCCAGACCCGTCTAGGAAACGACTAGCTTAGTCGCATGCCCGGACAACTGATCGCTGGGGTCAGTTCGGGCGCGGGCAGGGAGACTCGCGCAATGAGCAACAACTTCAATCCTGAAGAAATGATGCGCGCCTTCACCTCGATGAAGATGCCCGGCCTGCCCGATTTCCAGGTCTTCGCCGATGCTCAGAAGCGCAACCTCGAAGCCCTGACGATGGCGAATAAGCTGGCCATGGAAGGCGCCCAGGCCGTGGGCCGCCGCAACATGGAAATCATCCAGCAGGTGATGAGCGAGATGACCCAGGCGATGCAGAGCCTGGGCACCACCGAGGGCTCGCCCAACGCCAAGGCCGCGCAGCAGGCCGATATGATGAAGACCGCCTATGAGCGCGCGGTGGCGAATATGCAGGAAATCGCCGAGCTGATCCAGAAGTCGAATGGCGAGGCCGTGAGCATCCTGAACCGCCGCTTCGCCGAGGCAATTGAGGAAGTGAAGCTCCTCGTCAAGACCTGAGGCGGGCAAGCGGGAGCGGGTCTATTCGACCCGCTTCAGCTTGGCCTCGACCACGGCGGCCAGCACGCCCGCGCCATGCGGAATGGCGGCATCGTTGAAGTCGAAGCGCGGATTATGCACCTCGGCGCTGTCGCCATTGCCGGTGACGATATAGGCGCCGGGGCATTTCTCCAGCATGTAGGCGAAATCCTCGCCGCCCATCACGGCGGGAAATTCCCGCTTGATCCCGCCCTCGCCCACCAGGGAGGAGGCCGCATCGGCCAGTGCCGCCGTCTCCATCGCATCATTCACGAGCGGTGTGGTGATGACGCGGAAATCCAGCACGGCCGAACCGCCCAGGCCCGCCGCCACGCCCTCGCTGATGGCGCGCATGCGGTCTTCCACCAACTGCATCACCTCATTGCTGAAAGCGCGGACCGTGCCGCCGAGTCGCACCTCGTTCGGGATCACGTTGTACGCGTTGCCGGCATCGAAGCGGGTGACGCTGAGCACCGCGCGCTCGGTGGCCGGCACGTTGCGGGCGACGACGGATTGCAGCGCCTGCACGATGGCGGCCCCCATCACGACCGGATCAAGCGTGGTTTCCGGCCGCGCGCCATGGCCGCCCTTGCCTGTCACCTCGATGTCGAAGAAGGCCACGCCGGCCATCATCGGGCCGGGGCGGATGCCGTACTGGCCGACCGGCATGCCGGGGCGGTTGTGCAGGCCAAAGACGGCATCGCAGGGGAAGCGCTCGAACAACCCATCCTCCAGCATGGCCAGCGCGCCGCCCGCACCCTCCTCGCCTGGCTGGAAAATCAGGTGCACCGTGCCGTCGAAGCGCCTGGTGGTTTGCAGATACTTGGCGGCGGCGAGCAGGATGGTGGTATGCCCGTCATGCCCGCAGGCATGCATCTTGCCGGGGATGGTGCTGGCATGGGCGAAGCCATTGGCCTCGTTCATTGGCAGCGCGTCCATGTCGGCGCGCAGGCCGATTCTCCCCTGGCCATTGCCGTTGCGGATCACGCCGACCACACCCGTGACGCCCACGCCGCGATGCACCTCGATCCCCATTTCGGCCAGCTTGGCGGCGACGAGATCGGCGGTGCGATGCTCCTCCAGGCCAAGCTCGGGATGGGCGTGGATGTCGCGGCGGATGGCGGTGAACTCATCCTGCCAAAGGGCGATGGTCTCGGTGGGGCTGCTCATGGGGGCATTATTCCCCCGGCTTTGCGCCCCGCGCAATCGCCAGCGCCTCATGCAGCACCGCCATGTCGCCGATGTGGTTTGCCAGCAGCAGGATGAGCTTGGCATCCAGCTTGCGCGAGGCCGGCGCGTCGAGGTCGCGATGCGCTTCCATCAGCGCGGCATAGAAGCCATCGGGGTCACTGATGTGGGGTTCGGTGCGGAGGTTCTTCATTTGCCGAGCGCCTTGTCGCGGGCGGCGAGGATGGGCTCCGGCGCCGCGGTGGTGAAGCGGGCGGTGATGTGTTGGTCCGGCCGGAGCAGAACACATTCCCCCGGTGAGAGGCCGTAGCGCGCGGCGGCCAGGCCAGAGTGGTCATGCAGGGCGCCCGAACCTTCGGGGTCGGGACGCGGCGTATCCATCAGGATGAGCGTGGTGATGCCGGGCAGCGGCACGGGCGTTACCTCCCGCGCCAGCAGGGTGAAGCTGCCATCCGCGCCGATATGGCGCAGCAGCCAGTCACGCTGGCCGCCACGCAGCACCGGCGCATCGGGCGCGGGCGTGCCGGGTGGCGCGATACCGGGGGCCTGATCCGGACCGTTCAGCGGGCTGTCCAGCAGCGTGCTGGGGCGGGAGAGCCGGCCGGAATTGACGAGCGGCCGCGCCAGCGCCCAATCCTCGGCGAGTTCCAGCACCGCGTCGCGAAAGGCGCGCGCCGCGTCGTTCCTGGGCGTGATGAAATCCGTGCTGCGGGTGGAGTTCAGGATGTTCTCATCCGCGGCCGCAATGCGCTCCGCATCGTAGCTGTCCAGCAGGGCATCGGGCGCCTGGCCACGCAGCACGGCGGCGATTTTCCAGCAGAGGTTGTCCGCATCCTGCACGCCGCCATTGCCGCCGCGTGCGCCAAAGGGGCTTAGCTGATGCGCCGCATCGCCCAGGAAGAAGACGCGGCCATGGCGGAAGCGCTCCATCCGCCGGCAGCGGAAGGTATAGACGCTGACCCATTCGAGGTCGAAGGGCACATCCGGCCCCAGCATGTCCGTGACGCGCTTGCGGACGCGCTGGGGGTCCTTCTCCAGTTCCGGATCAGCGTCCCAGCCGAGCTGGAAGTCAATGCGCCAGACATCGTCGGGCTGCTTGTGCAACAGTACGGACCGGCCGGGGTGGAAGGGTGGGTCGAACCAGAACCATCGCTCGGTCGGGAAGGGCGCGTTCATCACCACATCGGCGATGAGGAAGCGGTCGCGGAAGACCTGGCCGATGAAGCTGAGGCCCAGCGCCTCGCGGATGAAGCTGCGCGCGCCATCGGCGGCCAGCAGCCAGTCGGCGTGCAGCGTGTAGTTGCCCTCCGGCGTCGCCACGGTGAGGAGCGCGCCATGCGGTGAATTGATGATGCCGCTGACGCGCGACCTCCAGCGCAGATCCACCCGGCCGCTGGCCATGCAGGCCTCCACCAGCCATTGCTCGGCGTAATACTGCTGGAGGTTCACGAAGGCGGGGAATTCGTGGCCATCCTCGGGCCGCAGGTTGAAGCTGTAGGCCTCGCGCGACTGGAAGAAGACGCGGCCCTGATTCCAGGTGATGCCCTTCTCCAGGAATTTTTCGCCGAGGCCGAGCCGCGCGAAAATTTCCAGGGTCCGCTTGGCAAAGCAGATGGCGCGGCTGCCGAAGCTCACCGTGTCATCCTCATCCAGCAGCACCACTGACAGGCCGCGCTGCGCGAGATCCAGCGCCGCCGTCAGCCCGACCAGGCCACCGCCGACGATGACGATGGGCGCATGTTCCTCACCGCCTGGATGCGGGCGGAAGGGGTAGCGCGGCTGGGTGTAGGTGCTCGGCACGTTAATTGACTTCGGCGGATTTCATGGGCGATGCGCCTTCCACCGCGTGCCACATTTCCAGGTCCCGCTCGGCCGTCCAGATGCGGGGATGGGCCATGCCGCCAGCTTCGTCGAAGGCGCGGCTGACATTGAAGGGCATGCAGTGCTCGAAGATGACCCAATGCCCGTATTTCGGCCGCATGGCACCCATCGCCTCGGCATAGAGCTGCGTCAGGTTCCAGCCCTTCGCCACGGCCTGTTGTGCCAGGCCGAAAAGATCGCTGGTGAAGCTTTCCGTCTCGTGCAGGGCCTGCGCCACATCGGCCTTGGTGAGCAGGGCGGCGCCGCGGCCGGGCACCAGTTTTTCCGGCCCCAATTCGCGGATGGCGGCGATGGTGGCGGGCCAGTCGGCGAAATGCGCGTCGCCGCAATAGGGGGTGGCGCCGAACTCCACCGTATCGCCCGCGAAGATCACCTTTTCCTTCGGCAGCCATACCACCGTATCGCCCGCCGTGTGGCTGCGGCCGATATGGATGATCCGCGCCTCGCGCTCGCCCAGCCAGAGCGTCATCTGCTTGTGGAAGCTGTGCGTCGGCCAGGTCAGGCCGGGGATGCTTTCGCGGCCACGGAACAGGCGCGGGAAGCGGCCGATTTCGCTATCCATGTCCTGCGCGCCACGCTCGACGATCAAATCGCGCGTCGCATCCGAGCAGATGATGGAATGCGCCGGATAGCCGGAGGCACCGAGCACGCGCACGGCATGGTAATGCGAGAGCACCACCTGCTTCACCGGCAGCGGCGTCACCTGGGCGATGCGGGCCTGGACGTCGGCGGCCATGATGGGCGTCGCCTGTGCATCCACCACCACCACGCCATCGGGGCCGATGATGATGCCGGAATTGGGGTCGCCCTCGGCGGTATAGGCGTAGAGGCCGGGGCCGAGTTCGTCGAAGGAGACGTGCTTCTCGGTGAGGTCCGTGGTGGAAGCGAAGCTCATGGCGGGGCCTTCCTCGATGGCGATTTGGCCGGAGCATAGCGCCAATCCGCGCCGCGCGCTGCCATGCTCAGGCCAGGCGGAATCGCGCGGCGGCCAGGGCATCCTCCTTCAGGGCTGCGCGAATGGCATCCCCCGCGCCGGCCTCGTCCAGCACCAGGACGCGGTCGAACCAGCGGGATTGGCCGCGCACCCGCGCCTGGAACAGCCGGTCCAGCGCATCGGCGGCGGCGCTGCGGCCCTGACAGCAGGCGCAGGCGACGGGATGGGTCGCGCTGTCCGCCTGGAAGGAGACGCTGGGGAGCCCGACCGGGCCATGGGTGCCGACCAGGGCGGCCGGCTTTCCATGGGCCAGCGCCACCGCCAGCGCGGCGGCTTCCGGCAGGATCGAAACAGGGATTCGGGCGTCGAGAGACCAGTTCATAGGCTAGACATAAGGATATCTTTATGCCATTTGCAAGCCATGGATACACTCCTCTCCCAATTGCGCGCAACGGCCGAGCCGACCCGGCTTCGGCTGCTCGCGCTCTGCGCGCGGGGCGCCTTTTGCGTGACCGAGCTCTGCGCCGTGCTGGGGCAGTCCCAGCCGCGCCTCTCCCGCCACCTGAAGCTGCTGACCGAGGCCGGTCTGCTGGAGCGCCTGCCGGAAGGCTCCAATGTCTATTTCCAGGTTCCGGCGCAAGCCGACCTGGTTCGCGTCATCCTCGCCCGCCTGCCGGAGGAGGAGCCGGTGCTGCAAGCCGATCGCCGCCAGGCCGCGCGCATCGCGGCCGAGCGTGCCCGCGCCGCCTCCGACGTGTTCCAGCGCGACGGAATGGATTGGGATGAGTTGCGCGCGCTTGACCTGAACGCCGAGGCGATCGAGGCGGCGCTGCTCAAGGCCCTGCCCGGGCAGATCGAGGCGTTGCTCGATATCGGCACCGGCACGGGCCGCCTGCTGGAGGTGCTGGCCCCGCGCACCCGCCGCGCGCTGGGCGTGGATGCCAGCCGCGAAATGCTGGCGCTCGCCCGTGCCCGCCTCTCCGAGCGCGGCCTGGCCGAATCCTGCACGGTGCGCCAGGCGGACATGTATCGCCTGCCGCTGGCAGATCGCAGCTTCGACGCCGTCACGCTGCAAATGGTGCTGCATTACGCCGAGGACCCCGCCGCAGCCCTGGCGGAAGCCGCCCGCGTGCTGCGCCCCGGCGGCGTGCTTCTGGTGGCCGATCTCGCCCCGCACGGCTCCGCGGATGTGCTGACCCGCTTCGCGCATCGCTGGCCGGGCTTCGATGATTCCGAATTGGCCGGCTGGCTCGGCCAGGCCGGTTGCGCCCTGGCGGCCCGGCAGGACATTCCCGGCCGCCTCCCTGTTCGCGTCTGGCGCGCTGAAAAGCTCACCGCCGACGCCCTCACCCACGCCTGAACTGAAGAAGAACCCGACCCATGGCCTCCCGCCCGCACCTTCTCGATGCCCTGCGTGACCGCGTGCTGCTCTGCGACGGCGGCATGGGCAGCCGCGTCCAGGCGCTGACGCTCGATATCATCAAGGACTTCTGGGACAAGGAGAATTGCACCGAGGTGCTGAGCCTCTCGCGCCCCGAGCTGATCCGCGAGATCCATCGCGGCTATTACGAGGCGGGTGCCGACATGGTGCTCACCAACACTTTCGGCGGCAGCCCGATCACGTTGGAGGAATTCGAGCTGGGCGACCGCGCCTTCGAGATCAACAAGATCGGCGTGGAGCTGGCGCGCGAGGCGGCCGAGAGCTTCGCCGATGGCCGCCACCGCTGGGTGGTGGGCGATATCGGCCCCGGCACCAAGCTGCCGAGCCTGGGCCACATCACCTATGACGCGCTGGAGGAGGCGCTGACGCTGCAATGCCTCGGCCTCATTGCCGGTGGTGCGGATGCGATCCTGACCGAGACGAACCAGGACACGCTCTACATCAAGGCCGCCGTGAATGCGGCCAAGATCGCCAAGGCAAAGACGAACAGCGACATCCCCATCTTCGTGCAGGTGACGGTGGAGACGACCGGCACGCTGCTCGTCGGCCCCGACATCTCGGCGGCGGCAACGGTGATCCATGCGCTGGACGTACCGTTGCTCGGCCTCAACTGCGCTTCCGGCCCGCAGGAAATGGCGGAGCATCTGCGCTGGCTCTCGCAGAACTGGCCCGGCCTGCTCAGCGTGCAGCCCAATGCCGGCCTGCCGGAACTGGTGGATGGCAAGACACATTACCCGCTCGGCGCCGAGGAAATGGCCGTGTGGATGGAGCGCTTCGTGGTCGAGGACGGCTTCAACCTGATCGGCGGTTGCTGCGGCACCTCCACGCCGCATATCGCGGCGCAGGACGCCATGCTGCGCCGCCTGGGTGGGGACAAGCATCGCCCCGCGCCGGTGAAGCGCAAGTATCATTGGGTGCCTTCCGTCGCCTCGCTTTATTCCGCGACGGCGCTGCGGCAGGAGAATTCCTACTTCTCGATCGGCGAGCGCTGCAACGCCAATGGCTCCAAGGCATGGCGCGCCGTGCAGGAAGCCAATGACTGGGATGGCTGCCTGGCCATCGGCCGTGAGCAGGTGGCCGAGGGCTCCAACAGCCTGGACATCTGCACCGCCTTTGTTGGCCGCAACGAGATGTTCGAGATGAGCGAGGTGATCACCCGCTTCACCTCCAGCGTGAACAGCCCGCTGGTGATTGACAGTACCGAGACCAACGTCATCGAGGCCTCGCTGAAGCTGCATGGCGGCAAGCCCATCATCAACTCGATCAACTTCGAGGAAGGCGAGGGCGCGGCGCATGACCGCATGACGCTCGCCAAGAAGTTCGGCGCCGCCGTCATCGCGCTGACCATTGACGAAGTCGGCATGGCCAAGACCGCCGAGGACAAGCTTCGCATCGCCACGCGCCTGGTGGAATTCGCGTGCGATCAATACGGGCTGCCGCAATCCGACCTGATGATCGACCCGCTGACCTTCACCATCGCCACCGGCAATGAGGATGACCGCAAGCTCGGCCTATGGACGCTGGAGGGCATCCGGATGATCCGCGAAAAGTTCCCGGATATCCAGATCATGCTGGGGCTCTCCAACATCAGCTTCGGCCTGAACCCGGCGGCGCGGCATGTGCTGAACTCGGTGTTCCTGGATCACGCGGTGAAGGCGGGGATGACGGGCGCGATCGTGCACGTCTCCAAGATCAAGCCGCTGCACAAGATCCCGGCGGAGGAGGTGAAGGTCATGGAAGACCTCATCTTCGACCGGCGCGAGGAGGGCTACGACCCGCTGCAAAAGCTGCTGGAGATGTTCTCGGGCCGGAAGGCCGCCGACAACGTCGCCAAGGTCAAGGCCGCGACCGTACAGGGCCGCCTGAAGGACCGCATCGTGGATGGCGACCGCAAGGGCCTGGACGATGAACTCGTCGCCGCGATGGCCGAGGGGATGGAGCCGCTGGCCATCATCAACGACGTGCTGCTGGACGGCATGAAGGTGGTGGGCGAACTGTTCGGCGCGGGCAAGATGCAACTGCCCTTCGTGCTCCAATCGGCCGAGACGATGAAGGCCGCCGTTGCCTATCTGGAGCCGCACATGGTGCGCGTCGAAGGGCAGGAGAAGGGCACCATCGTGCTCGGCACCGTGCGCGGCGACGTGCATGATATCGGCAAGAACCTGGTGGACATCATCCTCACCAATAATGGCTACAAGGTCGTCAACCTCGGCATCAAGGTGCCGCTGAACGACATCGTGGCCGCGGCCAAGGAGCATCGTGCCAACGCCATCGGCATGTCCGGCCTGCTGGTGAAATCAACCGTGGTGATGCGCGAGAACCTGGAGGAAATGTCCCGCCAGGGGATTGAGATTCCCGTGCTGCTGGGTGGCGCCGCGCTGACGCGCAACTATGTCGAGGATGACTGCGTCCAGGCCTATGCCTGCGGCAAGGTGGTCTATGCCCGCGACGCCTTCGACGGCCTGCACCTGATGGACAAGGTGATGGGCAATGATTTCGAGGGCTATCTGGGCGCCATCCAGTCCAAGCGCGCCGGCAAGTCGAGGAATGAGAAGCGCGTGCTGGGCCAGGCCGATCCGCGCGGATTCGCTCCCGTGGACCTGGCCTATGCCCAGATCCGCCGCCGCCGCGAGACGGCCAACCTGCCCACACCCCTGCCGCCCTTCTGGGGTGCGAAGGTGATCGAGACCGACCCCAAGGCGCTGGTACCCTTCATCAATGAGCGCAGCCTGTACCAGTTCCAGTGGGGCTTCCGGAAAGCCGGCCGCAGCCTGGAGGATTTCCTGGGTTGGGCAAAGCAGGAACTGCGCCCCGTGCTGAAGCGGATGCTGGCCCTGACCGAGGAGCAGAAGATCCTCAAGCCGCAAGCCATCTACGGTTATTGGAAATGCGCCGGCCAGGGCAATGACCTGATCCTCTTCGCCGAGGATGGCAGCACGGAAGTGGCGCGCTTCAACATGCCGCGCCAGCCCAAGGAGGATGGGGACTGCATCGCCGATTTCGTGCGCGACGTGGATGATGCCGAGCGCGACGTGATCGGCTTGCAGGTCGTCACCGTCGGCCAGAAGGCTTCCGATATCGCCCGCGACTGGTTCGAGCAAAACCGCTACCAGGATTACCTCTATCTGCACGGCCTCTCGGTCGAGATGGCAGAGGCGCTGGCGGAAGTCACCCATAAGCGCATCCGCGCCGAACTCGGCTTCTCCTCGGAGGATGAGCGCGACATCGAGAAGATGTTGAGCCAGGGCTATCGCGGCGGTCGCTATTCCTTCGGCTATCCCGCCTGCCCGAAACTGGAGGACCAGGTTGCCATTCTCGACCTGCTGGATGCCAAGCGCATCGGCGTGGATATCAGCGATGAATGGCAGCTCCATCCCGAGCAGAGCACCAGCGCCATCGTGCTGCACCACCCGCGGGCCAAGTACTTCTCGGTCTGAGGATGGGACCCCCGGAAGCGCGTCAGTCCAGGCGCGCCATTGGGCCGTAAGCCTGCGGGATTTCCCCGATATCGTGCAGCGGCAGCGCAGGCATGTGATGCAGCCGCGCCACATGCCTGCCGTCGGCGTGGAATTCATGCTCGACCCAGCCGAGGAGCTTCTCGCCCACGCGATGCTGCCACGCATCGCCCACGATGAAGCCCACGGCCGGCGCCCAGATTTGCCGGATGCCATCGGCCACCCGGTCGCGCCATTGATGCACATGGCCACTGGCGACCAGGGCGGGGCGCGTCGCGCCGAACATGGCGAGCAATTCACCACGCGGTGAGGGCAGCAGCGGCCAGTAATTCACGGCCCCATCGTCCAGCGCTTCCTCGGTGATTGGCTTGTGCTGGAACAGCGCGAGGCGCCGCGCCCCGGCGCCCGCGATGGCCGCGGCGATGGCGGCACGGTGCGCGGGGTTGGCGGAGAAGCCCTGGCTGTCCAGCCCGATCAGCCGCCAGCCGGGAATGTCACGGAGGAAGTGCAACGGCCCGACGCAATCTTCCCATCGGGCAAGGCGTTCGGGCGTGATGGGCTGCTTGCCGCGCAGCATCGCGTCATCGCCCACATCGTGATTGCCCGGCAAGGCCAGCCAATCCAGCCCGATGGCGTTCATGGCAGCCCTGCCGTGGCGCAGATCCTCGGCGGAATCTGCGCCATCGAGCGACAGATCGCCCGTATGGATCACGAGATCGGGCTGCGCCACGCGCAGCGCCTCCTGGACCGGCGCGAAATTGCCGTCAAAGAGCGGCTTGACCTTGGACAGATGCGTATCGCTGATCTGCGCGATTTTCGTGATCATCTCGGTTCTTTCAAAAGGGTCTGGGGCCTTTCGGCCGCAGCGGGTCTAGCAACCTGTCGGATTCACATCACTCCATCTGTGATGCAGAATACGCCGGTGTTTAGTCCCGGCATTTCGTGGTGCGGATTTTTGCTGAATCGTTCGGGTGTTTCTGCCCATGTCCTGCAGATGAACTCGTAGGGTGTGAGGCCGCGGAGGCGCTTGAGGCGACGGGCGAAGTTGTAGGCGGCGACGAAGTCGTCGAGATGTCGTCGCAACTGATCGTGGTTGTCGTAGTGGAAGCGCTTGACGGTGGCCTCCTTGAGCGTCCGGTTCATTCGCTCGACCTGACCATTCGTCCAAGGATGATTGATCTTGGTGAAGCGGTGCTCGATGCCGTTTTCCTGGCATCGCACGGCGGCAATGAGGGCCTCCAGGAAGGCGGATGCCGTGACGCGCGTGGCGCTCTCGACCAGTTGGACGAAGGCGAACTTGCTGGTGCGGTCGATGGCCACAAACAGATAGAGCTTGCCTTCTGCGGTCTGCACCTCGGCGATGTCGATGTGAAAGAAGCCGATGGCGTATGCCTTGAACTTGGCCTTGGGCTTCTTGTCGCCCTCGACCTCGGGCAGGCGCGAGATGCCGTTGCGCTGTAGGCAGCGATGCAGAGATGAACGGGTGAGCTGCGGGATGGTGGCCTGCAGGGCGTAGAGGCAGTCGTCCAGCGGCAGCAGGGTGTGACGCCGGAAGGCTACGATGATGGCCTCCTGCTCGGGTGACAGCGTGGAGGAGTGGGCCTCGCGCGGCCCGGTGGGCAGGTCGGCGACAGAGGTGCGCTTGCGCCACTTGGAGATGGTCTTGGGGTTCACGCCGTAGCGCCTGGCGAGTTCTCTCAGGCTCGCTTGACTATGCTGGATCGCGCGACGGACCGCCTCTGTCGTTGTGGCGCACCCGTGGAGAATCTGACCCATAGCGCATCCTTCCATTCATGGGAGAAGACTGCACCATCAAAATCCGGGATCAAACACCTAGAGCATTTTCCGTTCGGAAGGGCTCACGGAAAACGCTCTAAATCATTGAATTACGAGCATCTTTATCCGGTCAAACGATTCCGTTTGATCGGATGATGCTCTAGACCATGATGCGTTCGCTTGCGCTCACTTTCATGGTCTCGCCGCTGCTGAGAGCGGGATTCAACGTTTTCGGCGATTCCGCCTCAACGCATCCCGCTCTAAAGCACGCCAGAACGTAGCAGGTCGTGCAGGTGCAGAATACCGACCGGGCGGCCGTCTGTTACCACGAATAGGCTGGTGATTCGCTTCTCGTTCATCATGGCAAGCAGGTCGGCTGCCAGTGCCTCGGGCGCGGCGGTGTGCGGCGTGAGGGTCATCGCTGCGGCCACCGGGCCGGCCATCGCAAGGCCGCGCTGGAACGCGCGGCGCAAGTCGCCATCGGTCAGCACGCCAATCAGCCGCCCGTCAGGGTCCACAACGCCGGTGACGCCGAAGCGACGCGAGGTCATCTCGACCACCGCCTGTTCCAGCGTTGCGTCGAGCCGTACCAGCGGGAGCTCCTCCCCCTCGTACATCAGATCGCGCGCACGCCTCAGACGCGCGCCCAGCTTCCCGCCAGGGTGAAAATCGGAAAAATCCGCTGGCGAGAAACCGCGGGCTTCGAGCAGTGCCATGGCCAATGCATCGCCCAGCGCCAGCTGCATCGTCGTGCTGGTGGTGGGCGCCAGCCCATTCGGACAGGCCTCCGGCATGCGTGGCAGCGTCAGACAAATATCCGCGGCCGAACCGAGCGCGCTGCCGGCTCGCGACGTGATGGCCACCAGCTTCACGCCGAAACGACGCGTATAGGTGACGATGTCGGTGAGTTCTGGCGCTTCGCCAGACCAGGACAGAGCCAGCACCAGATCGTCGCGGCCAATCATGCCGAGATCGCCGTGGCTCGCCTCCGCCGGATGCACGAAATAAGCGGGCGTGCCGGTGGAGGCGAGCGTCGCCACGATCTTGCGCCCGATATGGCCGGACTTACCCATGCCAGTGACTATCACGCGCCCGCTGCGGGTACGGATCTGCTCCACGGCTTCGAGCGTCCGGGTGCCGAGTTCGCTGGCCAGCGCGACGCGGAGCGCTGCCAGCCCGTCGGCTTCGAGCTGGACGGTACGCAGCAGGGTTGCGCGCTGATCGGCTTCACTCATTCCAATAGCTCCCGCGCACGGATCAGGTCCTCGGGCGTATCAACGCCGAGTGGAACTGCATCTACGGCCACGGCATCAATGCGCATCCCGGCTTCCAGCGCACGCAACTGCTCCAGCTTCTCGCGCTTCTCAAGGCCGGCTGCGGGCAAAGCGACAAAGCGCGCGAGTGCGGCGCGGCGCCAAACATAGATGCCTATGTGGTGCCAGAGCGGCCCATCGCCCCAGGGCGCGGTTGCGCGCGTGAAGTAGAGGCAGCGGAAGCGGCCCGGCGCGAACTCCGATCCTACCATCTTCACCACCTGCGGGGCGGAGCGTTCCTCCTCGCGCGTGATTTCGGCGACGAGCGTCGCGAGATCGACGGCAGGGTTCTCCATCGGACCAAGGGCGGCACGGATTGTGGCAGGCTCGATCGTCGGCAGGTCGCCTTGCACATTGACCACCACATCGTAGCGGCCATCCGGGTCTATCGCGCTCACCGCCTCATGGATACGGTCGGATCCGGAGGGATGGTCGGCGCATGTCATTTGCACGCGGCCGCCTTCGCGGGTGATAGCCTCGGCGATAGCGACGCTGTCGGTCGCGACCACCACCTCTCCGATCTCGGCCTCAATGGCGCGACGCCAGACATGCACGATCATAGGCTTGCCGTGAATGTCGGCCAGCGGCTTACCTGGCAGGCGCGTAGCCCCAAGTCGGGCGGGGATCAGAATGATCGGCGTCATTTCAGAAAGTCTTCACCAGCGCGTCGATGGCCTGCAGGCGCGAGACCAGCGCTTCGAAATCGCGCAGAGGCACCATGTTGGGGCCATCCGACGGAGCATTATCGGGGTCCTGGTGGGTTTCGATGAAGATCCCAGCGACACCCACCGCGACCGCGGCGCGGGCCAGCGTTTCCACAAACTCGCGCTGCCCACCGGAGGAGGCGCCCTGCCCGCCGGGCTGCTGCACCGAATGGGTGGCGTCGAACACAACCGGGTGGCCAGTCTGTGCCATGATCGGCAGCGCACGCATGTCGGAGACCAGAGTGTTGTATCCGAAGGAGGCGCCGCGTTCGGTCAGGATCACGCGCGGGTTGCCTGCTTCGGTGATCTTGGCTGCGACATTCGTCATGTCCCAAGGCGCCAGGAACTGCCCCTTCTTGACGTTGACCGGCCGTCCCGTCGCGGCGGCGGCCAGCAGAAGGTCGGTTTGACGGCAGAGGAAGGCCGGGATCTGCAGCACGTCCACCGCTTCGGCCACGGGGGCACAATGCGTCACCTCATGTACGTCGGTCAGCGTCGGCAGACCGAGGCTTTCCCGGATCTCGGCAAACACGGGCAGCGCCGCGCCCATGCCGAGGCCACGGGCGGCCTTTCCGGAGGTGCGGTTCGCCTTGTCATAGCTGGACTTGTAGATCAGGCCGATGCCGCGCCGCGCCGCGATGTCTCTCAGGGCGGCCGCAGTTTCCATCGCGTGCGACCGGCTTTCCATCTGACAGGGGCCGGCTATCAAGACGAGCGGCAAATGGTTCGCAAGACGGACCGGGCCAATCTCGATGATGCGCGCTGTTTTCATGTGTCTCATTATAGCGGTCAGACATCATTCCTCCAAGCGCCTCCGTCGGCACCGCGCCACCTCGGCGCCATGCCGGGCAAGGAATTGACGGGCCTGGCGGAAGCCATCCTCGGCGGCGGCGGCGCATCGTCGCGGGCGCGATGCGTGGCATGGGCCTGCAAGGCATGATCCGCGGCAAGCCGGTCAGGACCATGCCAACCGGCAGTTCAAGGCAGCGCGCCCGAACGCCCTTTGGGTCTCCGACTTCGCCCATGTCGCGGACTGGTTCCGGTCCGTCTGCGTCGCCTTCATCATCATGCCCATGCGCGACGGATCGTCGGCTGGCGTGTTGTCAAACAGCGCAGACGCGCTTCGTGCTGGATGCGCTGGAACAGGCCCTGCACGAGCGGCGATGGCTCAGCCGCAACCGCCGCCTTCGTCCGCATGGCCATGACCCGCATCATGCTTCGGCGGCTGGCCGCGAAGCCCTCAAGGTGCGAGCGAATTTTTCGGATGGACTCTCAAGACTGGTCAGAATGTGTCGCAACATGCGAGGGGGCAGCGCCCTTGGCAAAATCGATTATGCTACGTTATCGTGGTGTATAATGAATCAGAATTCCGGCTCCCAAACGCCCGCCAACGAGAAGTCCGACACCGAGGGGAGTCCTGTCGGACCAGGATCCCCGACGGCGTCACACTCATCTGTGCAGGGCTTTTGGGAGCAAGCGACGTTTGGATCCTCGGGGCTGACAATCGGGGCCTGGGCATTCGATCCGGCCACGGGAGAGGGGCCCGTCGCCTTTCGCTTGGATTGGGGCAGGCGGACCTTCAGGCTGTTGCCGAATCTGCTACGCGAGGACGTGACGCGCAGCCAGGATCTGCGGTCCACACCGATCGGCATGCGCGAGGTGCTGGATGTCGCGCTCGATCCGCACGAAGACCTTTCCGGCACCAAGATCGTGGCCGAATGGGCTGACGGGCGGGAGGTGCCGCTGCCTCCACTTCGGAACCTTCAGGAGGCGGGACTGCTGCGCTACCTGCGCTTCGTGGGAAACGACTTCTACGATCTGTTCCAAAACCCGGCCTTCCGCTCCGCCCCGCCCGAACTGCAAGCCTATGGCGCGGCACGAGCCATGAGCATCGCAGGGGACGACCTCAACCTGTGGCTCGCGGGTGCCGTGGTCGGCACGTACCGCTACCTCGACCAGGGTGCCTTCCGCCGCGAGGAACTGGAGCGCGCAATCCTCCACTGGAAGCGGATACAGCCTGTGCAGCGGGCGACGGCGAGGGGTCTCGCGCTGCGCTGGGCCACTTCGATGCACCTCGCGGCGGGCTACGCGCATCTCGCTTGGGGCGATTTGGCGGCGGCGCGGGACGAATTTCTGGCGATGAGCGACTATACGCCGCGCATGGCGACTTGGCCGCAATGCTTGACCAACCTCGGCATTGGGCGGTGCCTGGCAGCCTTCCTGACAATCCGGCTCGGCGAGCGCGAACGGGCGCTTGGCATCTTGGATGGCGTGGAGGACATGTTCCCGCTCGGCGTCGGCTCGTTGAAGATATGGAACTTCCATATGTTCGAGGAATTGCGGGGCGCATTGAAGGTCTGGCAATATAACTTCGTTCTCAAGAAGTTCCTCCAGGGCGGGCATCCTGACCATGTGCTGCCTGCTTCTTTCAGCTTCAGGCTGCGCGACGTCTCCGCGGTGCTGAACGGGCTCATCGCGAGCAATCGCGTGCCGGACTGGGCCTACCCGCGCGACATCGCGGGCTAATCCCTGGCTGTAGAGCACCGCGGGGCGAGCGCTGCAGCCGGCCCGTCAGCCTTCCATTCACGCACGCTTTGCGATAAAGGTACTTCATCACTCGACAGGAAAAGTGAAGCATGTCCTTCAGCGTAGGCATCATCGGTGCTGGCTGGTACGGCTGCCACATAGGTTCCTCGCTCGCGAGCCTCGGCTTCGATGTAACGATCTTCGACCGCCACTCGCGCGTGCTGCACGAGGCGTCCGGCAATAACCAGTTCCGCCTCCATCTCGGCTTCCATTACGCCCGCCACCACGGTACGCGGCTGCAGTCGCGCGATGGGTTTCAGCGCTTCATCGAGCGCTACCCGACGCTCAGCGGCGAGATCGCGGAGAACATCTACGCCGTCCCCAAGGGCACGAGTCTCATCGACTTCCACACCTACAAGCTGATCATGGCGGCCTCAGGCATTGATTTCGTGGAGCTGCCCGGCTCCCACTCGCTGCTCGAAGCCGTGGAGGGCTGCCTGAAGACGCGCGAGCGCGTGATCCTGCTGGAACGCGCCCGCAATTTCTTCCAGGACCGCCTCGGCGGCGCGCTCGAGCTCGAGACGGAGGTGCGCTCCATCCGCAGCGGGGCGCGTCACGCGGAAGTGAATGGCCGGCACTTCGATTACGTCATCGACGCGACCTGGGGCCAGTACCGCAAGCTGCCGATCCCGGTCTTCTACGAGCCGACGCTGCTTCTCTATTACGAGGTCTCCGGCCATCATCCGGCGATCACGCTGGTGGACGGGCCGCTGGCCTCAGTCTATCCGACGGAGGATCCGCAGATCTTCACGCTGTCGAGCGTGGTGCACACGCCGCTCGGCCGCTGCGCCAGCGCGGGAGAGGCGCATGTGAAGCGCGCGGCGGTGGACAAGGAGCTGATCACCGCCAAGCGCATCGCGATGGAGGACCAGATCAGCATCAACGTCCCGAGCTTCCGCGACAGCTTCCGCTTCGCGGGCGCGCAGCTTGCGATCAAGACCAAGCCGATCGGGCAGTTCGATGACCGCAGCTGCTACGTGTTCCAGGAAGGCCGCGTCTTCTCCGTCATGTCCGGCAAGATCGACACCATCTTCTTCGCCACCGAGCGCATCTTGTCCATGATCGAGGCCGAGAACTCGACCCAGGAGGTGCGCGAGCCGCCGCCGAGCGCGCTGCGCTCCTCCATGCGAATGCTGACGGGCTGAGGCGCGGCGCGTGACCTCCCCCCCCGATGCGCTGATCGGCCATACCGGCTTCGTCGGCTCCACCCTCGAGCGCGCCGGGCTGCGATTTGCTGCGCGCTTCAACTCCCGCAACATCGATGAGATCCGCGGCGGCCGGTTCGGCACCGTGGTATGCGCCGGCGTCTCCGCCGTGAAGTGGTTGGCCAACAAGGAGCCGGAGGCGGACCTCGCCGGCATCCGCAAGCTCACCGATCCGCTCTCCACCATCAGCGCCGAGCGCTTCGTGCTGATCTCGACAGTGGACGTCTATCCCGACCCCGTCGGCGTGACGGAGGACGACGTGCCGGACGAGGCCGTGGCGCAGCCCTATGGTCGCCATCGCCGGCAGCTGGAGCGCTTCGTCACGGAGCACTTCGCGGGTCACCACATCCTGCGCCTGCCCGGGCTGTTCGGGCATGGGCTCAAGAAAAATATCATCTTTGACCTGCTGACCGCCAACATGACCGATCGGATCAGCCCGAACGGCGCCTTCCAGTGGTATCCGATGCGCCGCCTGGCCGACGACATCCGCCGGGTGACGGAAGCGGGGCTGAAGCTGGTCAACCTCGCGCCCGAGCCGGTGCCGACGACGGAGATCGTCGCGCGGCTCTTTCCCGGCCTCGCGATCGGCGGGGCGGAACTCGCGGCACCGCGCTACGACATGCGAACGCGCCATGCCGCGCTACTCGGCGGGCGGGGCGCGTATCACATGGACGCCGCCGGCGTGATGGCAGAGATGGCAGACTACGTGGAGGCCGTGCGCCGCGAAGGCGGAACGCCATGAGGCTCGCGCTTTCGAACCTCGCCTACCCGGCGGTCACGGCGGAAGGACTGCTGCCCCGCCTTGCCGCCATGGGGCTTACAGGAATTGAAGTCGCGCCGACGCGCCTTGCGCCCTGGGATGCTCTGTCCGACGGCGCGTTGCGTGGGCATCGGGGTATGCTCGCAGGGATGGGACTCTGCGTTTCCTCGCTGCAGGCGATCCTGTTTGGCGCGGAGGGCGTCGCGCTGCTCGGCGAGGCGGCCAGCTTCGAGCGGCTTGTCTCGCATCTGGCGCGTGTTGCGGAGGTGGGGGCGGTACTTGGCGCCTCCGTCGCAGTGCTCGGCGCGCCGCGCCAGCGTGCCCGCGGCGCGCTGGCAGCGGAGGAGGCTTTCCGCCTCGGCGCGGAGCGACTGCGCCGCGCCGCGGAGACGATGCAGGCAGGCGGCGGGCCGGTGCTCGGCCTGGAGCCCGTTCCGGCAGCCTATGGCGGGGACTTCCTGGAGACCTGGCAAGAGGCGCTGGCGATGGTGCGCGCGGTGGACCATCCCTGGCTGCGCCTGCATCTCGACACCGCCTGCGTGCATCTTGGCGGCGGCGACATCGCAGAGGCAGTCGCGGCGGGCATCGACGAGCTTGCGCATTTCCACTTGGCGGAGCCGAAGCTCGTCCCCTTCGATGCGCCGCGCGCGGACCACGCCGGCGCTGCGGCTGCGCTGACGCGAGTGGGCTATGGCGGCTGGCTCTCGATCGAGATGATGGAGCGCGCGGAGGATCCAGAGGGTGCGGCCGTGGAGGCAGTGACATTCGCCCTCGCGATATACGGGACGGCGGCCTGACGGGCCAGACCGCCACGCGGCGCCTCACCGCCTGCATGCCTAAGCAGACTCCGCCACCTTGACCAACGAATCGAGGGTGTGATTCCGTCCTGGCACCGATTCGGGAGGGGGCCATGGCGGGGAAGTCACCGATAACGGCGAACGGGGAGCAGCAAGCGGCATTGCGAGCGTTGGCCGGC
>CAMTUX010000004.1:0-100393 GCA_947084995.1 uncultured Roseococcus sp. | reverse complement strand
TGTCGGATTGGAACTTTTCATGTAATTTTTTGCCTGCGATTGGCTGCGCTCCGGAAATTTTCGGTCTTTTTTGGGCGCAACGGGGTCACAGCATTACGCTTGAAGCTGTTTTTCGGCCTGAATCCGACAGGCTGCTAGAGCTTTTTTCGTTCGGAAGGGCTCACGGAAAAATCTCTAAATCATTGAATTGCGAGCATCTTTATCCGATCAAACGATTCCGTTTGATCGGATGATGCTCTAGGCGCGGGGCGGGCGGGCGTCCAGGCGCGGTTCAGGCGGCTGGCAGGCCCTCGGGGCCGGCATAGCGCTGGATGCTTGCTTCCGCCGCCACATGTGGGTATTCGCGCGCTCCCTTGGGCCAGGAACGGGCAAAGGCCGCGACCTCCGCATGGTCCATCCGGCGGATGGTGCGAACCAGCGCGCGCGCGGCCTTGGCCGGCTTGAGCTTTTCCTTCCGCAACAGATGGACATGCCATTCCTGCGCGCGCAGCGGGCACCAATCCACCAGCGATTCCCGCAGCGCGTGGCGCACTTCGGGCGGCAGGGCGTCAAAGGCGCGCCAAGCGTCGCCTTTCAGCTTGCTGCGTGGCTTGGTGGCGGTGTTGTTGTCCATGGCCGGGCTTTAGCCGAGAGCGCGCGGGTTTGTCACGGCGCAGCGCATCCGCACCACCTCGCGCAGCAGGGTGGCTGCACCCGTATAGGCGGGCGTGCCGGGCTGATAGGCGCCGGCCCTGATGCGCGCGGCGAATTGCGCCGTATCCTCGGCGAAATTCATGATCCGCGCTTCCAGGGGGGCGGGGTCCACGGTGCTCGCGCGCCCGGCGATGGCCATGGCGTTGGCGATCATCCGCGCCTCGTAATGCAGATGCGCGGGCAAAGCGGGCAGCAGCTTGGCCAGCAGCGCGGCGCGCGCCGTCGCCAGCAGGTCCCGCGCGTCAGGCTGTTCCAGCATCAAGCGCCTCCACCTGGGCCAGGATATTCATTTCCAGTTCGGGGATGATCTGGGCGGTCAGCGCCAGTTCCAGGTTGCGTTCCACGCCCGAGAGGTGACGCGCCCCCTGGTCGGCGGCGATGACGGCCCAGCGGATGGTGGCAGCGAGTTCCCAGAAGGGCAGGCGCGACGCATCCGCCCCGGCGCCATAACCTTCGAGAAAGGCCGCGCGGGAGCCCAGACCCCCCGCCTCCAGCCCGAGATTGCCGAAGCGCCAGCAGGGCGCGCAGAACCAGCCGAGATCGGCATGTGGGTCGCCCCAGGCGGCGAATTCCCAGTCGAGCACCGCGGTCACGGCCTGGCCTTCCACCATGAGGTTCCCGGTGCGGAAATCATTGTGGTTCAGCACGGGCGGCACCGGGGGCGGAGCATGCCGCGCCAGGGCGGCCAGGCCCCATTCCACCGCCGGGCGCGGCGTGCCTGCTTCATCCAGCCGGGCGCGTTGCGCCGCGATGAAGGCGAGGCCCGCATCGGCCGGCGGCTCACCCATGAAGGCGAGATCGGCGCGGGGCGGGGTGATGCGATGGATACGCGCCAATTCAGCGCCCAGCGCCCGGACCAGCGCGTCATCGCCCCCCTGGGCGGCGGCCGCCTTGGCCAGCCGGAAGCCGGTGGCCGTGCCGCCCACGCGCCGCATCACGAAGAAGGGTGCGCCTATAATGGAAGGGTCCTCGCAGCAGGCCAGCGGCTCGGGCACCGTCACGCCCTGGGCATGGGCGGCGCGCAGCAGCGCGTATTCGGCGGCACGTGGCAGCGAGACGGCCAGCGTGGCGGCGTTGTCCGTCCGCAGCACCCAATCCTGCCCATCTGCCAGCCTCAGCGCCCAATTCTGCTGGATCGCGCCGCCCGAGAGCAGGCTTGCGCCGACAATTTCGACGCCCAGCCAGGCATTCAGCGCCGCGCGCTGCGCCTCATTCATGATTGCCCCAGGCGAAGAAACCGCTGCCCTCGCGGCGCAGGAAATTGGCGATGACCATGCGATGCACCTCGGATGCGCCATCCACCAGCCGCGCCTGGCGGGCGTAGCGATACATCCACTCCACCGGCGTGTCCTTGGAATAGCCACGCGCGCCGAGCAGTTGGATCGCGGTATCGGCGGCGCGGTGCAGCGCCTCTGCGGCGACGATCTTGGCGATGCTGACCTCCTTGCGGGCGAAATCCCCCTGGTCGAGCTTCCAGGCCGCGCGCATGGTGACCAGGCGGGCCATGTCGAGCTGCATGGCGGCCTCGCCCACCATCATCTGCACGCTCTCCTTGTCGGCCAGCTTCTGGCCGAAGGCATGGCGTTCCTCGATGCGGGCCATGGCGATTTCCAGCGCACGGCGGCCCATGCCGGTCCAGCGCATGCAATGCGTGAGGCGCGCGGGGCCGAGGCGGATCTGCGTCATCTTCAGGCCATCGCCGACACCCATGAGGATGTTCTCATCGGCGACTTCCAGGCCGTCGAAGGTGATCTCGCAATGGCCGCCATGTTCCTCGGGGCCCATGATCGGGATGCGGCGCTCGATCTTCCAGCCGGGCTGGTCGGCGTGGAACAGGAAGGCGGTCAGGCCCTTGCGTGGGTCATTGCTGGTGCGGGCCATGACGATGAAGTGCCTGCTCTCGTCCGCACCCGTGATGAACCACTTGCGGCCATGGATCCGCCAACTGTTGTTGCCGGCGCGCTCGGCATAGGTTTTGGTCATGCCGGGGTCGCTGCCCGCGCCATCGGGCTCGGTCATGGCGAAGCTGGACTGCACCTCGCCCCGCACCACGGGCATCATCCACCATTCTTTTTGCGCGGGCGTGCCGACCTTGTTCAGCACCATCATGTTGCCGTCATCGGGTGCGGCCGAGTTGAAGCAGACGGGGCCGAAGATGGAGCGGTTCATCTCCTCGTAGCAGGCGGCCATGCCGGTGAAGGGCAGGCCCTGGCCACCCACTTCCTCGGGCATTTGCAGGCACCAGAGGCCCGCCGCCTTCACCTCGGCGCGCAGCGTTTGCAGCAGGGCGGGGCTGATGTTCTCATGCTCGTCATAGCTGGCGCGGTCGGCTTCCAGCGGGATCAGGCGGTCCTGCACGAAGGCGCGCACGCCCTGGCGCCTGGCTTCGCTCTTGGGGTCGAGGGTGAAGTCCATCGTGGCTTTCCTTCAGAGAGGATTGATGCTGTGGCCGCCATCCACCGTGATGACGCTGCCGGTCATGTGCGCGCCCGCCTTGGAGGCCAGCAGCAGCAGGGGGCCATCGAGATCGGCGGGCGTGCCCAGGCGGCGCTGGGGGATGCGCTTGATCATTGCCTGCCCGCCTTCCGAGGCGAAGAATTCGGCATTGATGTCGGAGGCGATGTAGCCGGGAGCGATGGCATTTACCCGGATATTGTGGCGCGCGAGTTCGACGGCCATCTGCCGCGTCAGATGGATCAGCCCCGCCTTGGCGGCGGTGTAGCCGGCCACGCCCGGAATAATCCGCTCACCCAGGACGGAAGCGATGTTGATGATGGAGCCGCCCGACTTATTCGCCACCATCCGCCGCGCCGCCGCCTGGCCCACCAGGAAGGCGCCGCGCAGGTTGATCCCGAGAACCTGGTCGAAATCCGCCGCGCTGTGATCCAGGAAGGGCTTGGTGGCCGCGATGCCGGCATTGTTCACCAGGATGTCGCAATCGGGCGCGGCCTCGAAGGCGGCGGCGATGCTCGCCTCATCCTGCACGTCCAGGCGGATGGCCCGCGCCTCGCGCCCCAGCTCCGCCGCCAGCGCGGTGCAGGCCTCCATGCGCCGCGCGGCGAGCACGACCTCGGCCCCGGCCGCGTGCAATTGCCGCGCGAAATGCGCGCCGAGCAGGCCCGACGCCCCTGTGATGAAGGCCTTGCGCCCCCGCAGTGAAAACATGTCCTGACGCCCCCTGGCCTTGCGAGGAAGATCGGGGGTGGCCCGGCGATGGTCAACCCGCGCTGTGTCAGCCTGGGGTGATGCGCGCCACCTCGGCCGCCCCATGCCGTCCCTCCCCGGAGCCGCCCGAGCGGGTGAGGGCACCCGCCACTCCGTCAAATCATGGCAGGGCGGAGGCGATGGGCGGCAGGCCAGGGGCCAGCGCCGAGGCCTCGGCAAGGGTGACGGAAATGCGCTTGAGCTTGCCGTCACGGATCTGCGGCATCATCTGCGTCGGGCCATCAATGGAAAAATTCAGGCGGCCACCGGAGCACGCCCTGCTGGCCGCCTGCATCACCCGCTACCGGGGCTTGGGCTTCTGGACCGCCGACCGGCATTTTCCGCCCGAGCCCTGCAACCGGCGGAGACTTCCATGCTGGGCGGTGGTGCGATCCAGCGCGCGTTGGGCTATGCGAATTGCGTGGCTGACGCCATCGTAACCCAGGCGCTGCAAGAGCCAGCCTGACATCCCTCGGGAGGGGATCATGCCCAGCACCATGTTCGACAAAATCTGGGACCGGCACGTGATCGCCGATCTCGGGGAGGGGTGGTCCCTGCTTTATCTCGATCGCATCCTGGTGCATGATTTGAGCGGCGGGCGTGCCATGACGGAACTGGCCGAAGCCGGCCGCCGCGTGGCCGAGCCGCGCAAGGTCTTCGCCACGCCGGATCACGCCGTCTCCACCCTGCCGGGCCGCAGGGCGGCGAGCTATCCGAAGGGCGAGCTGCTGCTGAACTCGCTGCGGGAACGCTGCGCGGCGGAGGGGGTGCGGATCTTCGACCTCAACCAGCCGGGCAATGGCATTGTCCACGTCATCGCGCCGGAACTCGCCATCGTGCTGCCGGGCCTGACACTGGCCTGCGGCGACAGCCACACCTGCACCAATGGCGGGGTTGGGGCGATGGCCTTTGGCATCGGCGCCAGCGAGCTGGGCCACGCCCTGGCCACGCAAACCCTGCCGCAACGCCGCCCCGGCACCTTCCGCATCCGCTTCGAGGGAACCCGCCCGCCCGGGGTCACGGCAAAGGACATGATCCTCGCCGCCATTGGCCGGTTTGGGGCGGCCGCTGGCACCGGCATGGCGATGGAATATGCCGGCAGCGCCGTGCGCGCGCTTTCGATGGAGGAGCGCCTGACGCTGTGCAACCTCTCCATCGAGATGGGCGCCAAGGTCGGCATGGTCGCCCCGGACGAGACAAGCTTCAAATACCTCGCCGGCCGCGAATTCGCCCCCAAGGGCGCCGCCTGGGATGCCGCGCTGCGCGACTGGCGCGCGCTGCCCTCCGATCCCGGTGCCCGTTTCACGCGCGATGAGGTGATCGAGATGGCGGACATCGCGCCGCAGATCACCTGGGGCACCAGCCCCGAGCAGGTGACCGCCGTCACGGGCAATGTGCCAAGCCTCTCGGATGCGCCAAGCGAGGGCAAGCGCGCCGCCTGGGAGGCCGCGCTGGACTATATGGGCCTGCAACCCGGCCAGAAGCTGGAAGGCACGCGGGTGGACTGGGTGTTCATCGGCTCCTGCACCAATTCCCGCCTCTCCGACCTGCGCGCCGCGGCCGATGTGCTGAAGGGTCGCCGCAAGGCGGCGCATGTCACCGCCTGGGTGGTGCCGGGCAGCGAGACGGTAAAGGCCGAGGCCGAGGCCGAAGGGCTGCATCTGCGCTTCCAGGAGGCGGGCTTTGAATGGCGCGAGCCAGGCTGCGCGCTCTGCGTCGCCGCCAATGGGGAGTCGGTGCCGGATGGCGCGCGCTGCGTCTCCACCTCCAATCGCAATTTCGTGGGAAGGCAGGGGACGGGGGCGCGCACGCATCTTGCCTCGCCCGCCATGGCCGCCGCCGCCGCGCTGGCCGGCGCCATCGTGGATGTCAGGAGCTTCTGAGATGCAGGATTTCAAGAGCGTCACCGGCTGCGCCATCCCGCTGATGGAAGCCAATGTGGATACGGATGTGATCATCCCGATCCAGCGCCTGGTGGGCACAGGCCGGCAGGGCCTGGGCCAGCATGCCTTCGAACGCCGGCGCTACCTGCCAGACGGCGCGGATAATCCCGACTTCATCCCGAACAAGCCACCCTATCGCGAAAGCCCGATCCTGCTTGCCGCCGATAATTTCGGCTGCGGCTCCTCGCGTGAGGGCGCGGTCTGGGCGCTGATGGGCATGGGCGTGCGCTGCGTCATCGCCCCCAGCTTCGGCGATATCTTCTTCTCCAACTGCTTCCAGAACGGGTTGCTGCCGGTGCGGCTCCCCATCGAGGTGGTCCGCCGCATCGCGGAGGAAACCGAAGCGAGCCCTGGCAATGCCCGCACCACGGTGGATCTCGAACGCCAGGTGGTGATCACCCCCTCGGGCGAGGCAATTCCTTTCAGCGTGGACCAGCGCAAGCGCGAGGCGATGCTGCACGGCCTCGATGACATTGCCCTCACGCTCAAGCATGCCGATGCCATCGCCGCCTGGAAGGCGCGCGACAGCGCCGAGCGCGGCTGGGCCTGGGAGAGCATCGCATGAGGCTTCTGGTGCTGCCAGGCGACGGCGTCGGCCCCGAGGTGACGGCCGAGGCGGTGCGCGTGCTGCGCTGGTTCGTCGAACATCGCGGCCTGGACCTCACGCTCGTCGAGCGCGATTTCGGCATCGTGAACTGGCACAAGCACGGCACGCTGATGCCCGACGAGACCTGGGCGCAGGTGGAAGCGGCCGATGCCATCCTGTTCGGCGCCACCGGCTCGATTGACCAGCAGGGCGTGGTGCCGCCGGAGGAGCGCCGCAAAGGCTCGCTGCTGCGGATGCGCAAGGCGCTGGACCTGTTCGCCAATATGCGCCCGGTGCGAATGCAGCCGGCGCTGGCCGAGGCCAGCCCCTACAAGCCGCGCATCACCCAGGGCGTGGATCTCTGCTTCGTGCGCGAACTCACGGCGGGGATGTATTTCGGCACGCCGCGCGGCGTGGAGACGCTGCCCGATGGCTCAAGGCGCGGCGTGAACACCCATAGCTACACCGAGGCCGAGATCGCCCGCGCGGCGCGCTTCGCCTTCAACCTGGCCCGCATGCGGCGCAACCACGTCACCAGCGTGGACAAGGCCAATGTGATGGAGGCCGGCGCCCTCTGGCGCGAGGTGGTGGGCCGCATCCACCGCGAAGAATTCCCCGATGTCGGCTTCGAGAACATGCTGGCCGACAACTGCGCCATCCAGCTTGCCCGCGCGCCCACCCGCTTCGACGTGCTGGTGACGGACAACCTGTTCGGGGACCTGCTGAGTGATGCCGCGGGTGCCATCATAGGCTCCCTCGGCATGCTGCCCTCCGCTTCGCTCTCGGAGGCGGATGCGTCCGGCCGCCGGCGCGCCCTCTATGAGCCGATCCATGGCTCGGCCCCGGATATCGCGGGGAGGGGCATCGCCAATCCACTCGGCGCCATCCTCTCGGTCGCGATGCTGCTGCGCTGGAGCGCGGGGCGACCCGCCGATTCGGATCATCTGGAGGCGGCGGTGGAGGCGGCATTGGCGCGGGGCGCCCGTACTGGCGATATCGCGGCCCCCGGTGAGGCGGTGATCGGCACCCGCGCGATGGGCGATGCCGTGCTGACCGCGCTCCAGGCCTGAGCCAGGCATTCCGGGTGAATGCCACGCCTCCATTGCGGGGGCGATGCCGGGGGAGCGTCAGTGGCGCCCGTGTTTCATTGCGGCTCACTCCGTAATCTCGGCAGGATCGCGCGCGGGATGGAGAAACAGCCAGCGCGATGAGCCTCATCGGAGATGAGGTGCAGCCAGAGCAGCGCCGGGGCCCAAGCCAGAGGGCTCGAACCAGCTGAGCAGGGCATTGCCCATTCTACCCTCCGCGAGACGGAACCAATCCTCCTGAACGGCGACGACGCCTTCGGGTTGGATTGATTTCCGTCAGGCGGCGCCGATGATCACCGCCACGTTCTGGCCGCCAAAGCCGAAGCTGTTGGAGAGCGCCGCGCGGAAGGCATGCGGGCGAGCAACCGGGATGGTATCCACCCCCAGATCGGGGTCCACATCCGCCTGGTTGATGGTGGGCGGCAGCATCTGGTGGCGCAGCGCCAGCAGGCAGATCGCCGCCTCGATGGCGCCGGCGGCCGAGAGCGTGTGGCCGATCATGGATTTGGTGGAACCGACCGGCGGCGGCGGCGCATCGCCGAACAGCGCGCGGACCGCCAGAGCCTCCATCTTGTCATTCTCGGGTGTGGAGGTGCCATGCGCGTTGACATAGCCGATTTCGGAAGGCGACAGGCCGGCATCATCCAGCGCCCGCTGCATGCAGCGAATGATGGCCGAGCCGTCCGGGGCAGAGCGGGTGCGGTGGAAGGTGTCCGCCGCCTCGCCAGCGCCCAGCACATAGCCGAGGATGGTGGCGCCGCGCGCGCGCGCATGCGCCTCATCCTCCAGGATCAGCGCCCCCGCGCCATCGGCCATCACGAAGCCATCGCGCGAGAGGGTGAAGGGGCGGGAGGCGCCCTCAGGGTCATCATTGCGGGTGGAGAGAGCCTGGAGCAGCCCGAAGCGGATCATCGTCTCGGGCTGGAGGCTGGCCTCGCTGCCGGCAGCGATCGCCATCCTGGTCTCGCCCCGGCGGATAGCTTCTAGGGCAAGCTGGATGGCCGAGGCGCCAGAGGCGCAGGCGGTCGTGACTATCTGCGGCACGCCCTTGGTGCCGAAGCGCTCGGCCATGCGCGTGGCGGCCCCGCCGAAGAGGAATTCCTCATAGAAACCCTCCTGGCCCGCCGCGGCCGCGATCAGTCCGGGATAGGTGGTGGCGCCGAAGCTGCCGCGCTGCGGCCATTCGACCTCGACCGGCGGCATGCCGATGCAGAGCGGCCCATCGAAGGGGGGGGGGGCGAGGCCGGCCTGGGCGATGGCCTCGCCGATCGCGGCCGTGCCCAGCTTCTCGATGCGTGCCGAGGCGGAAAGGGGCCGGCCTGGCTCATCGCCCGGCAAGTCCACGCAGCCGGCGATGCTGGCCCGCATGCCCGTCGTGTCGAAGCGCGTGATGCGGCGAATGCCGGAGCGACCGGCGACCATCGCCGCCCAATTCGTCTCTGCGCCGAAGCCAAGCGCGGTGACCATGCCGATGCCGGTGATCGCGATGCGCGGATTCATGCGGGCGCCTCCAGCAGGGCCACGGCCTCGCCCCGCCATTGGCCGGTGCCGGTGACGAGCACCTGCTTCGCCCGCCCCTCGGCGATGGCGATGGCGGCCAGCGCCACGCCGGCGGGGAAGGCGGGCTCGACCAGATGGCCCAGCAAATCGGCCGAGAAGAAATCAGGCGGCGCGCCCAGGGCGGCCAGTTCATCGCGTGTGGCGGCCTCTGCGCCGCTGGCGGTGGAAATCACCATGCAGCCGGGCTGGCGCTCCGGCGTGGCGGCCAGCAGCGCGGCGAGGCGGGCGGGGCGGGCTTCCGTGCGGCCCTGATCGGTCGCGACATGGCGCAGGATTGCAATGGGGGCCTTGGCCGTGGTGGCCGGCTCCAGCGTCATGAAGGCGCCCGCGCTGCCAAAAACCATGCCGCGCCGGGCCGGCAGCGGCAGCCAGGGCCCCTGGTGCAGCACGCCGCCCATCGAAAACAACAGCAGCACCTCCGGCCTTTCGGAGATGAACGCGCCGCCGATGAGGCAGAGCTCGGATGTGGCGCTGGCGATGCGGGCGCAGGCCACGCGAAGCGCCTCAGCCCCGGAAATTTCCTCGCCCAGGAAGGTGCGGGAGGAGCCGGCGACATTGTGGACGATGGAAATCGAGCCGGCCAGCAGGTTGGGGAGTTGGGCCAGGAACAGGGTGGGGCGCAGGCCGTCCAGCAGCATTCGATGGCGCCTCGCCTCATCGGGCTGGGCCGCGAGGATCTGCTCGTCCAGCTTCCAGTCGCGCTCGCCACCACCGGCGGCCACGATGAGGTCCATTGCGGCCACGTTCTCGCGCTGGCCGGCATCGTCAATGGCCAGGCCCGCGGCATAGACGCCCAGGCGCTGCCAGTTTTCCATCTGGCGCATTTCGCGGCGCGGGATCGCTTCCTCAAAGGGGAGGGCGGGCAGCGGATGGACCGGGTAGGGGGCGAAGCGCACCTCATCCAGCACGGGGGCGGCGCCATCCAGCAGGGCCGCATGCACCGCACGCCCCTGCCCCTGCGAGGAGGCGATGCCGATGCCGGTGATGGCGACAGGACGCAGCATCAGGCGAGGCCGATCACGAGGGCGCGGGCGCGCATGGCGGCTTCCAGCTCGGGCGCGGGGAATGCCATGGTGCGGAGCGTCAGCTCGGCCTCGGCGGCGCGGGCCGTGCCTTCGGCCAGCGTGCCGCGCAGCACGGCATAGCCGGAGCCGTCATGGATCAGTTCCGCCGTCACGGTCAGCAGGGCGCCCGGCTTCACCATGCCGCGCAACTTCGCCTCGCGCACCTTGGCGAGCAAGGCCATCCGGCTGAACTGGCTGCGCGTGACCATGAGCCAGCCGCAGGCCTGGGCCATCGCCTCGATCATCAGCACGCCGGGCATGAGGGGGAAGCCGGGGAAATGGCCTTCGAAGACCGGGCTCGCCTCGGGCACATGGGCTTGGGCGGTCAGGTGCGTCGCGTCATGCGACAGCACCCGGTCGATCATCTCGAAATATTCGAGCCGCAAGGGCCTAGGCCTGTTTCGCCGCAACCAGCTCGTCAATGCGCTGGCACAAGGCGCCCAGGACGAAGAACTGCTCGGCCGGGGCCTTGCCGCTGTTCACCTGCTCGGTCCAGGCCTCGACCGGGACCTTCACGCCGAAGCGCTTGTCAATCTCGAAGACGATGTCGAGGAAGTCGAGGCTATCAATGCCCAGGTCATTGATGACATGGGCGCCAGGCGTGATCTTCGCCCGGTCCACGCTCGCGGTTTCCGCGATGATGTCGGCGATGGTCTCAAAGGTCTGTTCAGACGCGGCCGAGGACATGGCGGCGGACTCCGTGGGGATGATGAATTGCAGGGCGATTTGGCGCGGATGGCCGCGCCTGTCCAGCCAGAGGCTAGCCTGGGCGGCTATGCGGCAACCTTTGCGGCGGCCAGGAAGTTCCGCAGCAGCGCGTGGCCATGCTCGGAAGCGATGCTTTCGGGATGGAATTGCACGCCATGGATGGGCAATTCGCGGTGGCTGAGGCCCATGATCAGCCCATCCCCGGTCTCTGCGGTGATTTCCAGCTCGGCCGGCAGGCTGGCGCGCTCGACGATCAGCGAATGGTAGCGCGTGGCGCGGAAGGGCGAGGGCAGGCCCGCGAAGACGCCCCGGCCCTCATGCAGTATGTCCCAGACCTTGCCATGCACCGGCTCGGGCGCGCGAATCACCTGGCCGCCGAAATTCTGGCCGATTGCCTGGTGGCCGAGGCAGACGCCCATCAGCGGCAGCTTCGCCTCGGCGCAGGCGGCGATGAGCGGCAGGCAGATGCCGGCCTCATCGGGCGTGCAGGGGCCGGGCGAGAGCATCACCGCATCGGGCCGCATGGCAAGGACATCCTGCACCGAGAGCGCGTCATTGCGGCGCACCACGGGCTCCACCCCCAGGTCACCCAGGAAGTGGAACAGGTTGAAGGTGAAGCTGTCGTAATTGTCTATGAGCAGGAGCATGGGGCAGAAACTGCCCGCGCCCTGCCATCACGGTCAAGCGGCCCGGCTTTTTAGCGGCCGCCGGCGGCGAAGCGCACGGCTTCCTCGGCGGCGCGGAACAGCGCCTTGGCCTTCTGGATGCATTCCTCATGCTCGGCACGCGGGTCGCTATCTGCCACCACGCCGGCGCCAGCCTGGACGTGCAGCACGCCCTCCTTCACCAGCGCGGTGCGCAGCGCGATGCAGACATCCATGTTGCCATCCACGCCGAAATAGCCGAGCCCGCCGGCGTAGAGCCCCCGCCTGGAGGGCTCCAACTCCTCGATGATCTCCATCGCCCGCACCTTGGGCGCACCCGAGAGCGTCCCGGCCGGGAAGCCCGCCTGGAGGGCATCCAGCGCCGAGAGGCCCGCCCGCAGCCGCCCGCGCACCTCGGAGGCGATGTGCATCACTTGCGAATAGCGCTCGATGCGGAATTGCGCCGTGACCTTCACCGTGCCGATGGCGGCCACGCGGCCCACATCATTGCGGCCGAGATCAAGCAGCATGAGGTGCTCGGCGCGCTCCTTCGGATCGGCCAGAAGTTCGGCTTCCAGTGCCAGGTCTTCCTCGGGCGTGGCGCCCCGGCGGCGGGTGCCGGCCAGCGGGCGGATCGTGACCTCGCCCTCCTTCACGCTCACCAGAATTTCCGGCGAGGCGCCGACGGTCGCGAAGCCGCCGAAATCGAAGAAGGTGAGATAGGGCGCCGGGTTGATGCGACGCAGGGCGCGATACAGCGCGAAGGGCGGCAAGGCGAAGGGGGCCGAGAAACGCTGGCTGGGCACGATCTGGAAGGCATCGCCCGCGCGGATATATTCGCGGGCGCGCTCCACCGCCGCCATATAGGCCTCGGGCGTGAAGTTGGAGGTGGGGGCGGGCGGCGCTGGCAGGCGCGCGGGCGGTGCGGGGCGGGGCAAGGGGCGGTCCAGCGCGGCTTCCGCCTCATCCAGGCGGGATTGTGCCAGCGCCCAGGCGGCCTCGGCATCCAGGCCGCAATCGGCCCAGACGGGCGTCACCAGCGTCAGCGCATCGCGCACATGGTCGAAGACGGCGACGAGGGTCGGGCGAATCATGACCGCCTCGGGGATGCCCAGCACATCGGGGTTGGTGGCCGGGAGGCGCTCCATCTCGCGCACCATGTCGTAGCCGAGATAGCCGAACAGGCCGGCGCAGATGGGTGGCAGGCCGGGCGGCAAGGCCATGCGGATGCCGGCAATACGTGCGGCCAGCGCCTGGAGCGGCGGCATGGCTTCGGGCACGAAGGCATGCGGGGCGGCCAGCGCCTGTGTGTTGCATTCGGCCTGGCCCGCCCGGCAGCGCCAGATCAGGTCCGGTGCCATGCCGATCGCGGAGAAGCGGCCACGTGCCGCGCCGCCCTCCACGCTCTCCAGCAGGAAGGAATGCGGCTGCCCATGCGCCAGCTTCAGGAAGCTACCGACCGGCGTTTCGAGATCCGCCACGCGCTCGCGCCAGATGAGTTGCGACAGGCCGGCGGCGAAGCCCGCGCGGAATTCGGCGAAGCCGCTCATCTCAATTGCCCGCCATCTGATCAACCAGGCGCGGGTTGATCCGCACATTGGCGCGGGCGCGCAGGGCCGCCTGGTATTGCGCCTCGAAATCCTCGGCCATGGCCTGGCTGGTTTCGCCGCGCAGCGTGGCCAGGGCGGCGGTCTGGGCCGAGAGATCGGCAGGCGTCACGCTCAGCAATTGCATCACGGCGAAGGATTGCCCGCGCTCGATCATGGTGGATGCGTTCGGTGCCAGTTCGAAGACCGGGGCCAGCAGGTCCCGCGGCATGGGATTGCCGCCACCTGCTTCGCGCCCGAAGGGGCCGAGTTCCTCGGCGGCAATCTGTGCCGCCTCGGCGGCGGCGGCCAGAGTTTGGCCGGTGCGGGTCGCGGCCAGCAGGGCGGCTGCGCGCTCCTCTTGCCAGCGGCGGCGGGCGGCGGCGAGGAAGCCTGCCACCACCTGCTCGCGCACCGTATCCAGCGGGCGAAGGGCAGGGGGCGTCACATCGCGCAGATCGAGCGCGATGAAGCCCCACTCACCTTCCTGCAGGCGGGGTGCGGCGCCGCGCTCGGCGGCGAAGATGGCGCGCAGCACGGCGGGGCGGACGGCGTTGGCGATGGGCAGCGCGACCTGCGTGCCATCCGGCGCGCGGCCCGCGGCATCCAGCCGCGCCTCGACATAGCCGAGCGAGTAGCGGCGCGCGGCCTCGGACAGGCTCGCGCCACCGGCCAGCGCATCCTCGACGCGGTTCACCCGCTCAAAGGCGAGGTCGGCCGCGCGTTCGGCCTGGATCTCGGCGCGGAGTTCGCCGCGGACCTCATCCAGGCCGCGCCGGGCACCAGCCTCGACCTGGCCCACACGCAGCACATGCCAGCCAAAGGCCGTCCGCACCGGGGCAGAGACGGCGCCGGGGGCCAGGGCGAAGGCGGCATCGGCCAGCGCGGGCAGGGGCAGGTCGGCGCGGGTGGAGAGGCCGAGCGGCGTGGCCAGCCCGCCCGCCGCGCGTGCCGCCGCCTCAATCGCCGCGAAATCGGCATTGGCCTGCCAGGCCGTGGCGATGGCCCGGGCCGCCGCCTCATCCTGCATCAGCGCCTGGAAGACCTCGCGCTTCTCGGGTGTCTCATAGCGGGCGCGGTTGGCGGCGTAGGCATCCTCGATGTCGCGCTCGCTCACCTCGACCTCGGCCATCAGGAGGGCGGCGTTGAGGGTGGCCAGCGCCACGTCGCGGTATTCCGGCGTGGAGAAATGCCGGGCGTTGTTCTCGTGGTAGCGGGCGAGTTGCGCCTCGGTCGGAGCCTCGGGCTCGGGTGCATCGGCGAAGGGGAGTTCCACCAGGGTGGCGCTGCGGCGCTCCATGCTCCAGGCCAGCATGCGGAGGGCCAGCGCCTCAGGGGCGGCGGCGCCGGCGCGCACGGCGCCGGAGAGTTGCTGACGGCCCAGATCGGTGCGGAGAAGATCGAGGAAACGCGCCTCGGTCATCTCGTTGCTGCGGAGGAAATTGTTGAACATCTCGCGCGAGAAGCGGCCATCCAGGCCGGCGAAGCCGGGGATCTGGAAAATATAGTCGCGCACCACGTCATCGGGCACCACGATCCGCATGCGGACCTGTTCCTGGCGCAGCACGCGGTCGAGCACCAGCCCTTCCAGCGCCTGCTCGGCCACGGCGCGGCGGATGCGGGCATCCAGTTCCACGGAGCCCTGGAGCTGGCGCTGGATGCGCTGGAACTCCCGCCGGGCGGCCTCCTGGCCTTCCTCGACCTCGATCGCCTCATCGCCGACGCGGGCAACGGCCGTGTCGCGCCAGATATTGCGCAGCATGTCCTCGATCCCCCACACGGCGAAGGAGAGGATGAGCAGGACGAAGAGGAGCTTGGCGAACCAGGTGCCGGCCAGCCGGCGCATTGCGGTGATCATGGATAGGCGAATAGCGGTTTGCCGTGCGGTTGCCAAACGCCACCGCCTTCTGTCCAATAACTCCACATAAATAAGGGCAAAGCCATGACCCCGGGGATTAGGCCGCTCATAGTCGGCAATTGGAAGATGAACGGCAACCAGCGCGATGCCGCGCGGCTGGCCGAGGCGCTGCGCGGGGGGATGGACAGCGTGGACCTGCTGGTCTGCCCGCCTTTTGTGCACATCCACGCAGTGGCGACGCTGATGCTGGGCAGCCGCGTCGCCGTGGGCGCGCAGGATTGCCACGCGGCCCATCACGGCGCCCATACGGGCGATATCAGCGCCGCGATGCTGCGCGATGTGGGCGCGACCCATGTCATCCTCGGCCATTCCGAGCGCCGCACCCATCACGGCGAGAATGACGCGGCCATCCTCGCCAAGACCGAGGCGGCGCTGATCGCTGGCCTGGTTCCCATCATCTGCGTGGGCGAGACGGAGGCCGAGCGCCTCTCGGGCCTGGCCGATTCGGTGGTGGAGCGGCAATTGGGCGGCTCCATCCCCTATGGCTTCATCACGGCCGGCGGCGTTATCGCCTATGAGCCCGTCTGGGCGATCGGCACCGGGCGGACGCCGACCGAGCGCGATATCGCCGCCGTGCATGCCACCATGCGAACCGCCCTGGTGGAGCGCTTCGGCCCCGCGGCGCGAACCACTCGGCTGCTCTATGGCGGCTCGGTCAAGCCTTCCAACGCGGCCGAAATCCTGGCCCTGCCGGAGGTGGATGGTGCGCTGGTGGGCGGCGCCAGCCTGGTGGCCGAGGATTTCCTCGCCATCGCCCGCGTTGTTTCGGAATAGGTTGGGCCTTCTCGCGCAGCCTACTTTCTTTGGTCAGCGAGGCGGCACGCCTCCCCTGGATCCAGTCCCTCAGAGGCTGGCTGGAGGAGCGTCGTGGCCGGGCATCACCCGCCGCCATTTGCTGGCCGTCAGCCCCGTTTTCGGCTGGGCCGCCGCGGCCCAGCCGAACCAAGCCTCCAGCCCGGCCGCCAGTTGGGCTCGCCAATGCGGCGGCGAATGGCGCCGACAGCGCATTCGGGACGCGCAGTTCTTGCAGGATGCGGCAAGGGCTGGGGCCTGCGCGGCACGGCGCTGTTCCGCTTTGATGTGAAGGCTGCGCGCTGCCTCGCGCAATGCCGGATATCTTTTTATGGACATGGTCGAGCGCTTTCGCTCGCCCTGGCGCGGATTTGCTCCCTGGCCGCATTGGAGCCCGAGAGGCCCTGACGGCAGTGCGGAGCGAATTCCTAAATTACCTGATACCGCATGGTACTGATTTCGGCACGCGGCCACTCAAAAAATCACCTTAGCAGCAACGTATAACGTGTTGATTCGAAAAAGAGATATTGCATTATATTCCTGCAAAAAATGCCTGGAAATGAAAAAAGATTAAAATTTTCCGAAAAGAAGGTTAATTTTCCTTGCGCGGTGCGACGAAAAAGCATTTCTCTCCCTTAGGTTGTGTTTTTTCCCAGGAGACGTTGTCATGGTTGTAGCCGCAGGGCGCATACAGGAGGAGAGGCTCGATCAGCAGGTGCGGCAAAGCCTCGGCACCTGGCCGCAGCGACCGCCTGGACTTGAGCCCTCCTTCAAGCAGCCGGGAACTTGGCTGCGTGCCCGGCCTGACCTCGAACGGAAGGTCACTCAGCCCTATCTGAAATTTCCGGGCGCTGATCGCCTCAAGACCCTGCCTGACGGCCTGTATCTTCATTTCAGCACCAAGGCCGCCGAACCCTATGTGGACATTCTCTGCATCGAGGCCTGCAGCAGCTATCAGAACCTTCTCGACAAGCGCTCCCGCTTCGCGCCCAGCACCGGGTCATTGCTGGCCGTATGCCCCGTGGAGTGGTTGCTGTTGCCGGGCATGCCGGGCAACAACATCCCCCGCTGGCGGCTGATCCGCATGCTCAAGACCGAGCCGCGCGCCGATCTTGTTCTGCCGGTGCGGGATGCGCGTGTGCTCTTCGCGCTCAAGCCCAGTCATTTCCGCGGCTTCATGGCGACGCAGACCGCCCACGCGCATGAATTCTTCTGCCCGATGGATGCGCTCACCGCGAGTGACGGCGCCAGGAACCCGGCGCTGAGGGCGCTGCTGGCCCGTGCTTCCTCTGCCTCCAACTACATGGATGTCCAGGAAGGCCAGCCTTTGAGGCCCTGAGGCGCCTCACTCCGCTTCGGGTGGCATCGCGAAGGGCCAGGCTTCGTGGCCCGGCATGTAGTTGCGGTTGTTGATGGCGGCGTTGCGGTTCACCAGAGGCCGCGCGTAGAGCGGGTGCGTCATGCTCCGCACCTCATGCTCCACGCGGAACAGCGCGGCACCGCCATCGGGGTCCACCAGGTCGAGGAAGCGGTATTGCCAGGGGTTGCTCTCCTCGCTGATCAGCCCGCGCTCGGCCAGGCGCGCATGCGGCCCGCCGAAATCGGCCAGCGTGATCTGGATATGGTGGCCGTCATATTCCGGCTGGGGCGCATCCGTCTCGCGGAACACCAGATATTGTGCATGGGCGACGAGCACGCGCGCCACGCCATCGGCGGCCTGTGCCGGCGCCTGGAGGATCTCCCGGTAGAAGCGCGCGATGCCGGGCGTGCTGCCGGGCGGCACGTCGAATTCCACATAGGGCATGCCGAGGGTGATGCGGCCGAAGCGCTGTGCATCGGGCGCATGCACGCGGATGCGGTTGCCCCAGGGGCAGGTGGTTTCCACCGCGTTCTCGGTCTCGCGGAAGTCGAAGCGCGTGCCGGCCAGCGCCTTGCGCTGCCTGGCCAGCCGCCACAGCAGCGCCTCGCGGTCCGGCAGCACCAGCGCCGTGGTGCCGCGCAATACTTGCGGCGCGCCGCCCGGCAAGTGGAACTGGCTGATGCCAACATTGGCCCACATGTTGTCGGTGCCCGTCATCAGATATGGATCGCGCGTCAACCCCAGCCCGCTGATGTAGAAATTGGTGGCGGCGATCTGGTCCGGCACCCGGATGTTCACATGCTGCAACTCGACCACATGGCCGAGCGACTCCGCGTGGCGGTCATAGGGGTTTTGCATGGGCCGCCTCCTCGTTCGGGGGCGAGTTTCGCGCCGCCCGGCGCAAGTCACAAGCATCCTCACTCGACAGCGGCCGCGCGCGGGCCGAAAACCAGCTTGTCACGCGACGGGGAATGGCGATGCGCATGCTGGGTGTCCTGGGGGGAATGGGGCCGCTGGCCTCGGCGGCGTTCATGCGCGCCCTGACGCTCGAAACCCCGGCCGAGCGCGACCAGGACCACATCCCCGCCATCCTCTGGTCCGATCCGCGCGTGCCGGACCGCACGGCCGCGCGCAACCATGGCGGCCCCGATCCGCTGCCCGCCTTGCTGCGTGGCATTCGCGGGCTGGAGGCGGCGGGGTGCGGCGCCATCGCCATCCCGTGCAACACCGCCCATGGCTGGTTCGCGCAGATGCAGGCCGCCACCAGCCTGCCCATCCTGCACATCGTGGATGCCGCCAGCGTCGATTTGCGCCGGCAAGGCGTGGCCGCGGGTCCGATCGGCCTGATGGGCACGACGGCCACACTCGCCATGCGGCTCTACCAGGAGCGCATGGGGATCGAGTGCCTGACGCCGGATGACGCGATGATGCAAAGCCACCTCATGCCCGCGGTGGGGCTGGTGAAGGCCAATCGCGTGGCCGAGGCCTATGCGCCCCTGGCCGAGGTGGCGCGGCATTTGCGCGCGCGCGGTGCTGCGGCGGTGGTGCTGGGCTGCACGGAAATCCCGCTGGGTGTCGCGGCCGGGCCGCCGCTGGAATTCCCGGTGGTGGACACGGTGGCGGCGCTGGCCCGCGCGGCCATCGGCTGGGCGCTTGCCGAGCGGCAGCGCGCTGGGTAACGCTCTGACGAGTCCAACAAGGAGCATCCGATGAGCCAGGCCCAGCATTTCCACAATCTTGCCGATGTCACCCAGGGCATTGCGCGCGAATTGGCGCCGGGCGTCACCACCCGCATCTTCCCCGGCGAACAGGCCATGCTCTCGATCGTTACCATCGCTCCCAACGGAGAGGGCACGTTGCATTCCCATCCGGAGGAGCAATGGGGCGTCCTGCTCGAAGGCAGCGCCATACGCATCCAGGGCGGCGAGGAAATCCAGGTGAACAAGGGTGATTTCTGGCGCACGCCGGGCGGCGTTGAGCACACCATGCGCGCCGGCCCCGAAGGCTGCCAGGTGCTCGACATCTTCTCCCCTCCGCGTGAGGCCTATCGCGTCGCCGGCTCTGGCTTCGGGACGCCCTGAGGCTTCCCGAAGGCTGCATCCGCAGAACCGTCGAGGGCGTTTTCCATGTTGGCTCATCTCTCCCGCCGCTCCGCCCTGATCCTGGGGGCGGGACCGATCACAGCCGAGTTCATGGCTGTCAAACAGCGCCCAAAACTTTCCAGTTCAGCCGCTCAGTTTCGGCTGTTTTTTCCTCTGCTTGAACCGGAAGGAATCATTTCCGGTTTCCAGGATGCGCTGTTCGACTCTTGCGTAGATGTGGGGTGTTGGGCGCGGGATTGGTTGCAGCTAGAGCATCATCCGATCAAACGATTCCGTTTGATCGGATGATGCTCTAGGCGAGCGAGAAATCCAGCAGCGGTTTTCCTGCTTTTCCACACGCCATCGCGCGGTGCCACGCAAGGTAGTTGGCGAGATACCTCGTCGCCACGCCACGGCACCGCCTGTTGATCAGCGTCTTGAGCCGTTCGTGGTGGGCGTTCACTCGACCCAGCCCAAGCCGCCCCTTCCGGCGCGGCCTCGTAGGCACCGGGTTGGCCTTCACCGCCAGCGGCACGGTCCCCGGTCGGCACCACCGTCCGGTGCTCCGCACCCGCTTCCACGGCAGCGCGGACGTATGCCTTCTGCCCGTCTGACACCAGCACCGAGCCCGGCGCGATCCGGCTTCGCAACTCGCCCTCGATGGCCGACAGCGAGGGCAGCACGGCCTCGCGGATGCCGCCCCCCGTATCCAGCGCCGTCAGCACGGCAACCTGATCCCGCGAGATGCCGCGCCGCAGCGCGCCCCATCCAGAAGGACGCGCCGCGCGCTGTTCGGGCGGATTCCCCTTCTTCCAGCCCCGGTGCCCTTTGAAGGAGCGGATGAAGAATGTCTCGTCGGCCTCGACGACGCCGGACAGAACATGCGTGTTCTCGCTGGCTGCCGCCGCGAGGAAGCGGTGCCGCCAGCGCCAGACGGTGACGTGGTTGAGGGGGATGCCGGTGCGCTTGATGGCCCGCACCGAGAGGTGGTCGCCCATCCTGCCGGATGCGCCGCATCCATCGGGCGCGCGGTGCATGGACAGCCACTCCAAACTTCGTTTGGGTCCCCTGAGCTTCCTACACTCCCCCACCATTCCAGGGCGCGGACGGTTTCGCGCGAAGGGTGACGGTGGCTCCAAAGAAAGTGGGATGGCAGACCAGACATGACCGCTTCGCGGTCCATCTGCCCGAAAGAGAAACAAAGAGCGCTCGGGTTCTGGTTCACCAAAGAAAGGGGGAACCTGACCAGGCTTGCCCATCCCCTCACACGAGAAGCCCGAAAATCTGCGAATGCGGATTGAGGGCGCAGGAGAATCGGAAGCGGACCCCTGGGGGGCCGCGCCTACGGTCAGGGGGGTATTGGGATAAGAAATCCGAGTTCGCTATCTCAAATCTATCCCACGAAACTCTCTACATCGTGCAGATTTTTGATGATAGCGCATCCGTTTCACCCCTGAAAATCAGCCGTTTTCGGGCCGATTTGTCAACCTAATCAAGAAGGTGGTGGCGGACAGGGTGGGATTCGAACCCACGGTGGGCTTGCACCCACGGCGGTTTTCAAGACCGCTGCCTTCAGCCACTCGGCCACCTGTCCGTGAGCGCACTCGTCGCCCGGAAAGCCCCGTCGCGTCAATCATTCCCGGGCGGTGAGGAAGCCCTTGGCACCGGCGCCCAGCACGCGCGGAAAGTGAGTGTAGATGTAGCGGCAGCCGCTGGCCAGTACGTCAGGTAGGGTCTCGGCGGTGGCAGGCATGCCCGGCGTCATCCCCGCCGCGCATATGCGGGCAAGTGTCGCGCTGATCGCCTGGGCCACGGGCGGCGCCTTGGGGTTGCCAGGATGCCCCATGGATTGCGAGAGATCGGAGGGGCCGATGAAGAAGACGTCAATGCTGGGAACCTTCAGGATTTCCTCGGCATTGGCTATGGCCTCCTCATGTTCCAGTTGCACACAGACCAGGGTATGCGCGTTTGATTGTGCTGCGAAATCGGGCATCTTGGCGCCCATCCCCCAACGATCCGGCCGGGTGCCCGCTGCCATGCCGCGGCCGGCGCCAGGGCCGAACTTCACGGCGGCCACCGCGCGGCGCGCATCCTCGGCCGTGTTGATGTGGGGGATCTGCACGCCGGCCACGCCCCGATCGAGGATGGACTGGATATCGGCCGCCGCATTGCTGCGGGGGCGGCCAATCGCGGTGATGCCCACCGCATCCGCCGCCATGCACATGAGTTCGACATCGGCCAGCGAGAGCGAGCCGTGTTCGCAATCCAGCAGCACCCAGTCGAAGCCCGCATGGCCCAGCATTTCCACGATGGGCGCGGAGGGGAACATGAGCGAGCAGCCCAGCGCGGGCTTCCCCTGGGCGAACAGCGCCTTCATCCTGCTGGTCATTCCACGCCCCCGGTGGCGAGCATGCGCGCCCAGCGCGGCCAGCCCAACTCATTGGCACGGCGCGCCGCCGCGTCCCAGTCATATTCCAGCGCCAGCATCTCCGCCCCCCAGCGCCCGTGCCGGCGCGTCAGCACGGCATAGCGTGCATGGGGCGAGCGATGCTCCAGCTTCGCCGCCGCTGGAGAATCAGCGAAGGCGGGGCAGCCCACGCTGCCCGGATTCAGGATCAGCGTACCCCCTGGCCCCATCACCATCGCCTGCCGATGCGAATGGCCACACAGCACCACGGGCGAGGCACAGGCCGCGCCCAGCCGCTCGGCCAGTAGCGCCCGGCCTGCGGGCGCGATCCGGTCATCCTCAGTCATTTCATCCAGCAGATAGGCGCTGTCATCGCTGGGCGTGCCATGCACCGCGAGGATCTCAGGCGTGAGTTGCAGCGTGGCGGGCAGGGCATGCAGTGCCGCGCGCTGGGCCTTGGTCAGGGCGTCGCGCGCGAAGCGGCCGGCGGGCGGCATCTCTGCGTCGGGACGGTCCATGATCCAGCGGTCGTGATTGCCGCGCACCGTCGGGATGTTGAGGTCCGCCAGCAATTCAAAGGTTTCGCGCGGCCAGAGCGGGCCGGCCACGCAATCGCCCAGGTTGATCGTCGCATCCACGCCCCGGCTCGCCAGGTCGGAGAGCACCGCCTCCAGCGCCATGAGATTGCCGTGGATATCGGAAATGACCGCGATGCGCTCCATCAGAGGTTCCGCCGCTCGGCCCGCAGGGTAGTCAGGCCGATGCCGGTGGCCTCGAAGCCGCCATCCACCGCCAGGACCTGACCCGTGATGTAGCTGGAGCGCTCGGAGCAGAGATGAAATATGGCATCCGCCAATTCGCTCTCCAGCCCGTAGCGGTTCAACGGCATGGCGGCGTGGTAATCCGCGCGGATGGCCGGCGTGTGCACGGCCTTGGCCATGGCGGTCTCGACCGGGCCAGGTGCTACCGCATTCACGCGGATGTTCAGCGCTGCCAGCTCCACCGCCTGCTGCTTGGTCAGATGGATCAGCGCGGCCTTGCTGGTCCCATAGGCGACCCGCAGCGTGGAGGCCCGCAGCCCCGAGATGGAGGCGATGTTGACGATGGCCCCGCCACCGCCCTCGGCCATGATGGGCGCCGCCGCCTGGGTCATCAGGAAGGGTCCGGTGAGATTGACCGCGAGGACGCGATTCCATTCCTCCAGCGAGGTTTCCAGCAGCGGCTTGAAGATCGCAATGCCGGCATTGTTCACCAACGCATCCAGCCGGCCGAAATGCGTGGCTGCCTGGCCGACGGCTCCGGCCACCGCCGCCGCATCCGAGACGTCGCACAGCAATGGCAGCACGGGTGAGGGCAGGGCAGCAACGCCACTGGCCAGCAGTTCAGGGTCCACATCGAGGACGGCCACCTGCCAGCCCTCCTCCAGGAAGCGTCGCGCGGTGGCGAGGCCGATCCCTCTCGCGCCCCCGGTGACGAGGGCGACGCGCGCACTCATTCGCCGGCCATGCGCGTGGCCATGCGCGGCGCGCCCAGGCGCATCATGGCATTCACATCCGGCGCACCAGCGAGGTTCACCACCGCATCGGCCAGGGCCCTGGCGCCATCCGCGCTGAGGATGGCATCTGCCAGGCCATGGAACTTGGCGCGAAGCTCGGCCTCGGTCAGGAAGTTGGAGGGCTCGCCCTTCGGCACCACCACCTTCTTGGTGAACACCTGGCCACGGGCGCGGATGGTGAGCTTGCCGGACATGTTGGCCGGGAATTCCGCCTGGATCTCGGGGTCTTCCTCGCAGGTGATCTTGGGCATCAGGGCGCGCAACTCGGGCGCGTCCATCTTGGGATAGCTGTCCCAACCGAAATGCCCATGGGCGAGGGCGCAAGCGACGACGAAAGGCCCGCTGAACTGGCCATCCACCACATTCTTCGGGTTCTGCTTATAGGCCAGCGGCGCGCCGACCAGCAGCATGCCCTTATTGGGCAGGCCCATGGTGACGCTCTCGATTTCCTCGGCCTTCAGCCCATGCTCGGCCCGCAGCGCCAGGGCCGCATCCACATTGGCATGGCCATAGCGGCAGGAGGGATAGGGCTTCACCGCCGTTTCCATCAACTCATATTGAGTGCCAAGGCCCTGGAGAGCGCGCTCCGGATTGGGGTTGGGGGCATAGGCGCGCAGGAAGCCGGCCTTGCCCTCCAGCGCCTCGGCCGCACCGCGGAAACCCTCGCGCGCCAGCAGCGCGGCCGAAAGCCCGGCCATGGCGGCCCAGCCCACCTGGAAGCGCTTGGTCCACGCCCCATTGGCGAGGAATTGCAGGCTGCCGGCCGATTGGCTGAGGGCGATGCCCAGCGCATCGGCGATCTGCGCCTCGGAGAGCCCCATCACGCGGCCCGCCGCCGCCGCACCGCCAAAGACGCCGCAGGTGGCGGTCGGGTGGTAGCCGCGGTCATAATGATCGCCTCCGGGCAAAGCGAGCGCCAGGCGGTTCGTCACCTCATAGCCGGCCACGATGGCGGCGATGACGTCCTCGCCCGAGGCGCCGGTGAGTTCGGCAGCGGCCAGGGCGGCGGGGATGACGGGCGCGCCGGGGTGCAGCGTGCCGGCCGCATGGGTGTCGTCAAAATCCAGGCTATGGGCGAAGGCACCGTTCAGTAGCGCGGCGCCGGTCGGCGACCAGCGGCTGACCTCGCCGAAGACGGCGTGGTTGCCGTGAGCGAGGCCCATGGCGCGAGCAGCGGCGAGAAGGGGGGCGCTGCTCTCGGCGTCATGCCGGCCGCGGATGATGTTGCCCAGCAGGTCCAGAATGAGGAAGCGCGTGCGGGTCTCGACCTCGGCGGGCAGGTCCTCGTGGCGGATCATAGCTGCATATTGCGCGAAACGGGCGGTGAGCGCGGTCATGGCGTTGTCCTCGACAAGGTTTTCCAGATTAAACCAGAGCCGTTCCGAACTCGCCAGACGCCATGCGCGGATCGGATGGCGGACCGACGCGGTTCCGCGTTGCAGCGGGGGGCGGGAAATGGCACGAAGCCCGTATGTTCAAGCGTCGCGCCCTCCCGGTCGGATTCGTCGCCCTCCTGGGCTCCCCGGCCTTGGTCCGCAACGCCCGTGCACAGGGAAGCTTCGAGGCTTTCCTGGACGACGTCCGGACCGAGGCCCGGCGCGCCGGCGTGCGCCCGGCCACTCTCAACCGCGCCTTGGCTGGCCTGCGCCCCAATGACCGCGTGCTGGAACTGGACCGCCGCCAGGCCGAATTCACCCAGACCTGGCCGCAATACCGCGATGCCCGCCTCTCCGCCGCCCGGATTGATGCCGGCCGCCGCGCCTATGCCGAGAACCGCAGCCTGCTGGAATCCATCCAGGCCCGCTTCCGGGTGAGTGCCCGCGTTGTCGTCGCCATCTGGGGGCTGGAGACGAATTACGGCGGCTTTACCGGAAATTTCAACGTGGTCGAAGCCCTGGCGACGCTCGCCTGGGAAGGCCGCCGCGCCGCCTTCTTCCGGGCCGAGCTGATGGCCGCGCTTCGAATCCTGGACGCCGGCAATGTCAGCTTCGAGCGAATGCGGGGCAGCCATGCCGGCGCCATGGGTAATCCGCAATTCATGCCGACCAGCTTCGAGCGCCTGGCCGTGGATTTCGACGGCGACGGAAGGCGCGACATCTGGGACAGCCGGGCCGATGCGCTGGCCTCCATCGCCAACTACCTGGGCCGCAACGGCTGGCGGGAAGGCGAGATCTGGGGCTTTGAGGTGCTGCTGCCCAGCGGCTTCGACACGAGTCTGGCCGATCACCGCCAGACGCGCCCCATGCGCGATTGGGTGCGGATGGGGGTGGTGCGCGCCAGCGGCAGCGCTCTGCCGGGCAGCGAGAACGAATGGGCCATTGTGATCCCGGGCCTTTCCCGCGGGGATAGCCAGGCCTTCATGGTCGGACAGAACTTCATGTCCATCCGGCGCTACAACCCGTCCAACTTCTACGCGACGACCGTGGGATTATTGTCGGATCGTGTCGCGTGAGGATTTTTGTCCTTGCGATTATAGTCCTCGCAGGCTGTGCGTCCCCGCCGCAAATTCAGCCGCACTATTTCCTGGGCGAACCCTATCGGGCCGGCGGCCTCTGGTCCTACCCGAAGGAGGAGTTCGCGTTCGACGAGTCGGGAATCGCCGCCATCATGCCCCAGGCCGAGGGGCTCACCGCCAATGGCGAATTGCGGGATGCCCAGGCCATGGTTGCCGCCCATCGCACCCTGCAATTGCCAGCCATCGTCACTGTCACCAACCTGGATAATGGCCGCAGCATTCGGCTTCGCGTGCATGAGCGCGGGCCGAGCGCGGCCGGGCGCGTCATCGCCGTCTCGCCCCGCGCGGCCACGCTTCTGGGCGCCAGCGATCCGTTCCGCGCCCGTGTCGTGCTGGATGGCAATGCCTCGCGCGCGGCCATTGAGGGCTTGGCCGGCCAGGCGGCGCCGCTGCCCATCGCCACCGCCCCGGTCGGCAGGGTGGAGCGCGAGAGCCTGGCCCCACCCGAAGGCGCCCGCGCCGCCGCCCAGCAGGCCCAGGCCAGCGCCCGCGCAGCCGAGGTCACGTTGCCTGCCGCCCGCGAGCCCGAACGCCTGCCTGAACAACTCATCCAGGGCGTACCCAGCCCCGGCCAGATCTGGCTGGAGGCCGGGCGCTTCTTCCGGCGCGACCTGGCCCAGGCCCAGGCCGCGCGCATCAATGGCCGTGCCGAGCCCTTCGGGCCGGGTGGCCGGCAGCAGCAATGGCGGGTCCGCGCCGGGCCTTTCGCCAGCATCGCCCAGGCGGATGCGGCCCTGGCCCGCGCCATCGCCATGGGGCAGCCCGATCTGCGACTTGCCGTCGAATAGAGCCGCGGCGTATTGGCTCAACTCATCGCCGAGGGGATTGTCATGTTTCGCCGCGCCATGATCGGGGCTTCCGCCAGCCTGGGGCTTGCCCCCCCAGTACTGGCCCAAAGCCGGCAGCCCGCGCAGCCGCAACGCCAGCCCGCGCGCCCCGCCGGCCCACCGGCCACGCCCGCGCAATCGCCCATCGGGCCGGTGGATACCATCGCGCGCTCGGTCCTGATGGTGGATTTCGAGACCGGCGCCACGCTGCTCAACAAGCAGGGCGATGAGAGGCTGCCGCCCGCCTCCATGTCCAAGCTGATGACCATGTATGCCGTCTTCGAGGAAGTGAAGGCAGGCCGCCTTCGCATGGATCAGCAATTGCACGTGAGCGACGCCGCCTGGCGCATGGGCGGCTCCAAGATGTTCCTGGAGCGCAACACCACCGCCTCGGTCGAGGAGTTGGCGCGCGGTGTGATCATCCAGTCCGGCAATGATGCCTGCGTGGTCTTCGCCGAGCATATCTCAGGCTCCGAACGCGCCTTTGCCGACATGATCACGAATTTGGGCCGCCAGATCGGCCTCACCTCCAGCACCTTCCGCAACGCGACGGGCTGGCCCGACCCCGAGCACCGGATGACCGGGCGGGACCTGACAACGCTGGCGCGCCGCATCATCGTGGATCATCCGGAACATTACCGCTTCTACAGCGAGCGCAGCTTCCGCTGGAACAACATCACCCAGGAGAATCGCAACCCCTTGCTTGGCCGCGTCGCCGGCGCGGACGGCCTCAAGACCGGCCATACCGAGGAGGCCGGCTTTGGCCTGACCGCAAGCGTGCGGCGCGGCGAGCGGCGGCTGATTCTGGTGGTGGGCGGCCTGCCCACCATGCGCGCCAGGGGCGAGGAAGCCGAGCGCCTGATCGAGTGGGGCTTCCGTGAATTCGACAATGTCGTGCTGTTCCGCGCGGCCGACACGCTTGAGGAAGTGCCCGTCCATCTGGGCGAACGCCGCACCGTGCCGCTGATCGGCGGGCGGGAGGTGGTTGCCACGGTCCCGCGCGGCTGGCGAGAGACGCTGCAGGTGCGGATTCGCTATGACGCGCCGGTGCCGGCGCCGGTGGTGAAGGGGCAGGAGCTGGGCCGGCTGGAAGTCTCGGGCCGCGGAGTGCCGCCGATGACGCTGCCGCTCTACGCGGGCGCGGATGTCGAGCGCCTGGGCGTGCTGGCGCGGATCCCGGCCGTGGTGAGCCGCATGGTCGGTGGCGGGACTTGATTCCCAAATTCATCACGATGGAAGGCGGCGAAGGCTCCGGAAAAACCACCCAGGCAAAAAATCTCACGTCCTGGCTGGCGCTGTCTGGGTTTTCTGTCCTTCGCACGCGCGAGCCGGGCGGATCGGCCGGGGCGGAGGCTATTCGCGGCCTTATCCTTGGCCGCTCCGGCTGGGATCCTGTGGCGGAAATGGCGCTGCACTTCGCCGCCCGGCGGGAGCATTGGGCCAAGACCATCCAGCCCAGCCTGGCGGCTGGAAGCTTTGTCGTGTGCGACCGGTTTTTCGACAGCACGCTGGCCTATCAGGTGGCCGGGCAGGGGGCGCCACGCCAGGTCTGGGCCGATCTGCGCGCCGCCACGCTGGGCCAGGTGGCGCCTGACCTGACCCTGCTGCTCGATCTTCCGGTCAAGCTTGGGCTGGAACGCGCCAACCGGCGCGGCGAGATCAACCGTTATGACCTGCTCGGCCAGGCCTTTCACCAGAGGGTCAGGGATTGCTTCCTGGCCCAGGCTGCGGCGGAGCCAGGCCGCTTCGTGCTCATCAATGCCGCCGCCCCCTTGGCCGAGGTAACTGCCGCCTTGATCGCCGCCTGCCGCGACCGGCTTGGCCTGCCGTGATTTCGCCGCGCGCCAATCCGCTGCTGATCGGGCATGAGCAGGCGGCGGCCGGGCTTGCCGCCGCCGCGCGCTCGGGCCGGCTGCACCATGCCTGGCTGTTCTGCGGCCCCCCCGGCATCGGCAAGGCCACCTTGGCCTATCGCTTTGCCCGCTGGCTCCTCGCCGGCCAGCCGCCCGGCGCCGAGGCGCTGCATCTGCCCGAGACGGACCCGGTGTTCCGCCGCGTCGCCGCCTCCAGCCATCCCGACCTCATGGTGCTGGAACCGCAGGCCGAGCCCGGCAAGCGGCGCATCATCAAGGTGGATGAAGCGCGCGAGGCGCGCGCCTTCCTGAACTTCACGCCGGCCGAGGGCGGCTACCGCGTCGTCGTGATGGATGAAGTGGAGGCGATGGAGGCGGCCTCGGCCAATACCATTCTGAAAACGCTGGAGGAACCGCCGCCGCGTACCGTCCTGCTGCTCATCACCGCTTCGCCCGGTCGGCTGTTGCCCACCATCCGAAGCCGCTGCCGGCGCCTGGATCTGCTCGGCCTGGAGGATGCGGCGATGGAGCGCGCGCTCAGCCTCTGGCTGCCCGACATGCCGCGTCTGGACCGAATGGAACTGATCCGCCTGGCCGAAGGCTCGCCCGGCCGGGCGCTGGAACTGGCGCAGGGGGAGGGGGTGGAGTTGGCCCGATTGGCCGATGCCACGCTGCAACGCCCGCCCACCGGCCTTGCCGCCCATGCGCTGGCCGATCGGATTGCCGGGCGCGAGGCGGCGCTGGCCTTCCCGGCCTTCTTCACCCTGCTGTTGCGCGGCCTTTCCCACGCCGTGCGCGAGGCAGCGCGCGGTGGGCCAGCCGCGCCCTGGCTCGGCGACCGCCCTCTCGCCGCCTGGGTGGAGGCGGCCGAGGCGGTGTCGCGGCTGGTGCAGGAGACGGAGCGCCTCTCGCTGGATCGCCGTCAGGCTGTGCTCGTCGCGATGGACACCTTGCGGGGGCGCTAGAGGCGCTTCATAGACCAAGCATGAGCCCGATCTACCTGACCACCCCGATCTATTATGTGAATGACAAGCCGCATATCGGCCACGCTTACACAAGCCTGGCAACCGATGTGCTGGCCCGATGGCATCGCCTCGCGGGCAATGAGGTCTATTTCCTCACCGGCACGGATGAGCACGGGCAGAAGGTGGAGAAGGCCGCGCAGGATGCGGGGCAGGACCCGCAAGCCTTCACCGATCGCGTCAGCCAGGCCTTCCGTGACCTGACGGTGACGATGGGCTTTTCCAATGACGGCTTCATCCGCACCACCGAGCCGCGGCATTACGCCGCCTGCCAGGCGCTATGGAACCGCCTGCTGGAGCGGGGCGAGATCTATCTCGGCGCCTATGAGGGCTGGTACGCGGTGCGTGACGAGGCCTTCTATGGCCCGGACGAGCTGACAGAGCGGGATGGCGTGAAATACGCGCCTTCGGGCGCGCCGGTGGAGTGGGTGAGGGAGCCATCTTATTTCTTCAAGCTCTCAGCTTGGACTGACAAACTATTGAAATTCTACGAATCCAACCCGGATTTCATCGCGCCGGCCAGCCGCCGGAACGAAGTCTTCAGCTTCGTGAAATCGGGCCTCTCGGATCTTTCGATCTCACGCACTTCGTTCCGCTGGGGCGTTCCGGTGCCGGGCGATGACGCGCATGTGATGTATGTCTGGATGGATGCGCTCACAAACTACATCACGGCACTCGGCTATCCCGATGAAAAGGCGGATCTTTGGAAATTCTGGCCGGCCGATGTGCATTTCGTCGGCAAGGATATCCTGCGCTTCCATGCCATCTATTGGCCTGCCTTCCTCATGGCCGCTGACCTGCCGCCGCCGAAGCGCGTCTTCGCCCATGGCTGGTGGACCAATGAGGGGCAGAAGATCAGCAAGTCCCTCGGCAATGTGATTGACCCCTTGGCCCTGGTCGAGGAATTCGGCCTGGACCCGGTGCGGTATTTCCTGCTGCGCGAAGTGCCCTTCGGCCAGGATGGCGATTTCGCCCGCGGCGCCCTGGTCAATCGCCTGAATGGCGAATTGGCCGATGTTCTGGGCAATCTGGCGAACCGGACGCTCTCGCTCATCCAGCGCAATTGCGAGGGCAAGCTGCCCGCCGCAGCCGCACCCGCCGAGGCCGATGTCGCGCTGGTCACGTCGCTCGATACGCTGGCAGAGGCGGTCGGTACGCTCCTGATGAACCAGCAATACCACCTGGCGCTGGAGGAAATCTTCGCCCAGGTGCGCGGCGCCAATGGCTACATCACCGTACAGGCGCCATGGGCCCTGAAAAAGACCGACCCCGTGCGGATGACCGAGGTGCTGCGCCACCTGCACACGGCGCTGCGGACCTATGCCACGGTGTTGCAGCCGTTCATGCCCACCAGCATGGCCGCGCTGCTGGACCAACTCGGCGTGCCGAAAGATGCGCGCAGCCTCACGGCGCTGGCCACACCCTTGCCCGAGGGGCTGGCCTTGCCACCACCATCTCCCTTGTTCCGCAAGGTTGAGAACGGCGGATAACTCTTTCATGCTAATAGATAGCCATTGTCACCTCGACTACTTCTCCGAGACGGAAATAGAGGAAATCCTCGCCCGTGCCGCGGCCGCCGGCGTAACCCGCATGGTGACCATCGGCACCTCCGTCCCGCAAGCCGCCGCGGTGCGGACCCTGGTGGGGCGCTTCCCGCAGGTCTGGGGCACGGTGGGCGTCCATCCGCATCGCGCGGCGGAGGGCGAAATGCCCAGCGTCGCCGACCTCATCGCGCTGGCCGATCATCCGCGCATCATCGGCCTCGGCGAGAGCGGTCTGGACTATTTCTACGACAAGGCGCCGCGCGAGGTGCAGCAGGAGGGCTTTCGCCGCCATTGCCGCGCCGCGCGTGAATCAGGCCTGCCTCTGGCGATCCATGCGCGAGATGCGGATGCGGATATCGCGCGCATCCTTGCCGAGGAGCGGGGAGGGGGCAGCTTGCCATTCCTGATGCATTGCTTCAGCTCCACGCCGCAACTGGCTGATCAAGCTGTTGAAATGGGTGGATACATCTCCTTCTCAGGCATCTTGACCTTCCCCAAATCCACTGAGTTACGTGAGGTGGCGGCGCGCCTGCCACTGGACCGGCTGCTGCTGGAAACCGACTCACCCTACCTCGCGCCCGTGCCTCTGCGGGGCAAGCGCTGCGAGCCGGGCTTCACCGCCCATACCGCCCGCATCCTGGCCGAATGCCGGGGTGTGAGCCTGGAGGAGATCGGCCGGATCACCTCCGAAAACTTCTACCGCCTTTACCCCAAGGCCGCATGAAGCCGGCACTTCGGGTCACGCTCCTCGGCACTGGCCCATCCCAGGGCGTACCGGCGGTGGGTGGCCCGGATGGCGGCGGGGATTGGGGTGACTGCGACCCATCTGAGCCGCGCAACCGGCGCGGGCGCACCTCCGCGCTGCTGGAAGCTGCGGAAGGCCAGACCCTGCTAGTGGATGCCGGGCCGGATTGCCGGGCGCAACTCATTGCCGCTCGCGTCACGCGGCTGGACGGCGTCCTGGTTACCCACGCCCATGCGGATCACATCGCCGGGCTTGATGAACTGCGCTCGATCAATCGCTCCATGGGCGAGGTGCTGCCACTCTACGCGAGCGAGGCGACGCTGGCCGAGTTGAAGCTGCGCTTTGACTACGCGTTCCGGCCGCCGACGCGCGGCTTCTTCCGGCCAGCGCTGGATGGGCAAGCGGTGACGCCCGGTGCCGGGCTCACCCTGGCACGGATGCCGGCCGAATTGGTGGGCATGGATCACGGGGCGATGCGTAGTCTCGGGATTCGGATGGGCCGCTTCGCCTATACGACCGATGTGATCCGCATGCCGCCCGCAAGTCTGGCCCGGCTGCAAGGACTCGACACCTGGGTCATTAGTTGCATGCAGCCCGGCAACCAGAATCCGGCGCATGCCGGGCTGGATCAGGTGCTGGCCTGGTGGCGAGAGCTTAGCCCGCGGCGCACCGTGCTTACGCATCTCGGTGACCGGATGGATTACGCCCGGATCACGGCGCGGTTGCCCGAGGGTGTGGAGCTTGGCTTCGACGGCATGCGCCTGGACATTCCCCAATGAGTTCACCCACAGGCTTTTCCCCAGGCATTTTATTTCCATAATAAACATTATGCGATAAAAATGCCTGTGTATAACTGGAGTCCGCCATGACCGACCCCGTCACCCCCCCCGCCTCCGCCACCCAGGCCCTGCTTGATGTGATGGCGCGCCTGCGCGACCCGATGAGCGGTTGCCCCTGGGATATCGTCCAGGACTTCAAAAGCATCGCGCCCTATACGGTCGAGGAAGCGCATGAGGTGGCCGATGTGATCCGGCGTGGCCCCGAGCCGTCAGCGCTGCTGGATGAACTGGGCGACCTGCTGCTTCAAGTCGTCTATCACGCCCGCATGGCCGAGGAGCGCGGATGGTTCAGCTTCCAGGATGTGGCTGCCGGCGTGACGGCCAAGATGATCCGCCGGCATCCGCATGTTTTTGGCAGGGCCGAGATCGCCACGGCCGAAGCGCAGACCGAGGCATGGGAGGTCCAGAAATCCGCCGAGCGCGCGGCCCGCGCCGAAAGCGGCGTCCTGGCCGGGGTGGCGGCAGCCCTTCCCGGCCTGACCCGGGCCGCCAAGCTCACCAGACGGGCCGCACGGGTCGGCTTTGACTGGCCGGACGCGGCCGCCGTACTCGACAAACTCGATGCGGAAGTGGCCGAATTGCGTGCCGAGCTTCCGGCCGCCAAGCCGGAACGCCTGGCCGATGAGATGGGCGATGTGCTGTTCGTTCTCGCCAACCTCGCTCGCAAGCTCGATCTGGACCCGGAAAGCTGCATCACCCAGGCCAATGCGAAGTTCGAGCGGCGCTTTGGCGCGGTGGAAGCTGCCCTGGCGGCCACGGGACGCGCGCCGGCGGATGCGACCCTGGACGAGATGGAGCAGGAATGGATTCTGGCGAAGCTGCGCGGCCTATAATCCTATATTTGCAATAGGTATAATTTCCCCATCTTCGCCGGAGGTTTTCCAAAGTGGCCCGCCAACCAATCCGCCTTGGCCGGCTCGGCCCGGTCCCGCCGCGACGAAGCTCCAGAAGATGTGGCGCTGCCCATCCATCACCGCGCCGCCCAGCAGAAGCGCCCCCCCTGCCCTCCGGCCCGGATCGCCAGCCGGTCCGCCGCACGGAACATCAGCTTGCGCCCGGCCTCAAAGGCCTGGCCCGCTCCACCTCACCCTGCACGACATAGGCGCCGCGCTCATCTCAAAGAAAATGAAGGGGTCAAGCATTTGCCGCTTGCGCGCCGGAAGCGCCCGGCGCTGATCGAAGCCGCCCATATCATGGGCGCGCGGGATGATGGCGCTCTCGATCATGGCTGGCCGGGCCAGCGCCCGCCCGAGGCCGGCGGGCCCTTGGCCGGAAACAGCGCGCCGCCATAGCCGGCTGCTTCGGGAATGCGTAGCAACGTGCCCCCCGCGCCGTCCGGGATTGGCTCCGGCGTCACGGTCACAATAGGCGCCATCCGCGCCGCCTCGATCGCCGCCTCGGCCGAGCCATGGTGGGCCAGGCGCTGCAGGTTCAGCCGCGTTGCGAAGACCAGGGTGCGGCGGCCGGCATCGGCCTCGCCGATGGCGATCTCCGGGCGGATCCAGACGGCTTCCACCGCTTCCCGCCCGTCATGAATGGCTTCCTGGCCCTCTGGCGCGTGCGCCAGGAAAAAATGCGTGTCGAAGCGCTTGGGACTATGCGCCGGCGTGATCCAATGCGCGAAGGGCGTCAGCGCCGCATGGGAGGGCATGAGGCCGCGCGCATGCAGATGGGTCAGGAATTCCCCCTCGGCCGCGAACTCAGGCCCCGGGGGCTGGGCCAGCAGGATGCCCGATTCCTCCCAGGCTTCGCGAATGGCAGCGACGCGAAACGCCCCCAGCGGATCCTCCGCCGGGGCCAGCGCCGCATCCGTGGACTCCACGCGCCCGCCGGGGAAAACCAGCGCGCCGGAGGCGAAATCCACCTCCCTCGCCCGGGCCACCATCAGGACTTCCAGCCCCAGGGCGCCGTCCCGCAGGAGGAGGATGGTGGCGGCCGGGCGGGCGATGACTGCTGTGCTCATGGGCGACAGTGAAGCCCATGAGCGCGTCGGCCGCTACTCGGCGCGGATATTCCCCTCGCGGATGATGGGCATCCAGGTGTCGTATTCGCGGCGGATATGGGCCGCGAAATCGGCCGGCGTGCCGCCCACGATGGTCCCGGCCTGGGCGCGGAAGACCTGTTCCTTCACCTCGTCCATCGCCGCGATCCGGCCGAAGACCTCGTTGATACGCGCAACCAAGCCAGGCTCCATGCCCGCCGGTGCCATGATCCCGTGCCAGACGGCCGTGTTGAAGCCGGGCAGCGTGTCGGCCAGCGCCGGAATTCCTGGCAGCGCCGGGGTTCCGCCCGGCGTGCTGATGGCGATGGCCTTGGCGCGGCCCTCGCGGATCATGTTCAAGCCGGAGGAGACGGTGGGGAAGCCGAATTGCGCGTCGCCGCGGATCAGCGCCGTCACCATCTCGGCGCCGCTGCGATAGGGCACATGCACCATCTTCAGCCCGGCGCGCTTGAGGAACAACTCCATGAACAGGTGGCTGCCATTGCCATTTCCGGCCGAGGAGAAGGTGAAGCCGTCCGGCCGGGCGCGGGCGGCTGCGATCACCTCCGGCACGGTGGAGGCGGTGATGGAGGGGTGCGCCATCAACACGCCCGGCAAGTTTACCAGATGGATGATGGGGGTGAAGGCCGTCATCGGGTCATAGGGCAGGCTGTTGTAGAGCAGCCGGCCGATGGCGTTGGAGCCGATATCGGACATCATCAGCGTCAGCCCGTCCGGCCGCTGCTGGGCCACGAAGGCGCCCGCGATGGTGCCGCCCGCGCCGGGCCGGTTTTCCACCACCAGCGTCTGTCCATTCGCGTGCTCGGCGAATCGGGCGGCGACGGTGCGGCTGAGCGTGTCCACCGCGCCGCCCGCGCCGAAGGGCACGATCAGCCGGATGGAACGGTCGGGCCAGGGATTCTGGGCGAGCGCAGGCGCCGCAAGCAGCGCGCCAGAGGCCGCAAAAAGGTGACGCCGATTGATGGACCGCATGGACGTATTCTCCCGCTTGGCCCATGGAAGCGCCTGGGCCTTCTTGAACTGGGCTTTGCCCTGCCCACTGTCTGTGTGCAAGCTGGCTTTGCCCTGAATGAGGAAACCGCCTTGACCTGGTCGTTGCTCGCGCATGAGCCCGAAAGCGGCACCTTCGCGGTGGCCGTCACCACCTGCGCGCTGGCCGTTGGCGCCTCCTGCCCCTTCGTCCGGGCCGGGGTTGGCGCGGTCTCCACACAATCCATCACCAACCGCTACCTGGGCCCGGCCGTGCTGGACGCCATGGCGCGCGGCCTTTCGCCGGCCGCCGCGATCGAAGGTGCGCTGGCGGGCGATGACGGCAAGAATCTCCGCCAGATCCATGCCATTGACAGCCATGGTCGCAGCGCCGCCTGGACGGGCGGGAATTGCGTCGAATGGGCGGGCTCGCATTCGGGCAGCGGCTGGTCCATCGCGGGCAATATGCTCTCGGGCGAGGGAGTGATCACGGACACGCTGGCGAGCTTCCTGGCCCGCCAGGAACTGGCCCTGCCCGAGCGGATGCTTCAGGCTTTGCAGGCCGGAGAGGCCGCGGGCGGCGACAAGCGTGGCCGGCAATCGGCGGCGCTCAAGCTCGTCACCACCGAGGATTTCCCGGATATTGACCTGCGGGTGGATGATCATTCCAACCCGCTGAACGAGTTGGAACGCCTGCTGAAGCTCTGGCGCCTGACGCGTGCGCCGGGCTTGCGCAACCTGCCCAGCCGCGCGCACCCCTCGGGCAGCATCAACATGGATGCCATCGAGGAAAACTGGCGCCGGCAGGGGCTTGATCTCAAGTTCCGCCGGTAGGGCCGCCGGCCCCACGCTTGGCGCGCCGCGATGCAGGGGCCAGGATTGCTCGGCAATCACAAGGCCACGCCCATGGACATCGCCGCACATCTCCCCCTGTCCCAGCAGGATGCGCTCGTCCTGCGCTATGGTGCCGGTTCCGTCCCGCCTGCCGGGCCTTGGAATGACCACATCGCGCTGCTTCTCTCCCATCGTTCCGTGCGCGGCTACCGGCCTGATGCCCTGCCCGAGGGCACGCTGGAAAGCCTGATCGCCGCCGCGCAATCGGCAGCCACGAGTTCCAACCTGCAAAGCTGGTCCGTCGTCGCGGTGCATGATCCGGCGGCGCGGGCGGCCATGGCCAGGGCGGCCGGCAACCAGAAGCATATTGAGCAATGCCCGCTTTTCCTGGTCTGGTGCGCCGATGTCTCGCGCAATGCGCGGCTGGGCGAGCAGGAGGGGGTGGAACTCCCCGCCCTGCCCTATCTCGAAACCTTCCTGGTCGCCGCGATTGACGCGGCTCTGGCTGCGCAGAATGCCGTGGTGGCCGCCGAGTCCCTCGGGCTTTCAACCGTCTATATCGGCGCACTCCGCAACGAGCCTTCGCTGGTGTCGGAACTCCTGAGCCTGCCGCCCGGCGTGGTGGGCGTGTTCGGGCTTTGCGTCGGCTATGCGGCGCCGGGCGTTACCAATGAGGTGAAGCCCCGCCTGGCCCAACCCTCCGTGCTGTTCCACGACCGCTATGGCAGCGCCGAGGAACCCGCCCTGCGCGCGGCCTATGATGCCCATATGGCGGATTTCTCCGCCCGGCATGAAATGGGCGCAACGAGCTGGAGCCAGCGCGTCATCGCCCGCATGGGCAGGCTTTCGGCGATGGGCGGGCGCGACAAGCTCTCGGACATCCTGCGCGGATTGGGCTTTCCGCTGCGCTGATCTTGCGCGCGGCTGCCGGCTCGCGCCTCAGGCGCGCGCCGGTGGCTTCGCTTCTTCGCGCGCCCTGGCGGCGCTTAGCGCGCGGCGGATATCCTGCTCGCATTTCGCGAGTTCCGCCTCTGCGGTGCGCCGTTGCGTGCGCGCTTCGTCGGCGATTCGCAGGCTGTCCTCGATGGTGCCGACCAGGGCCGCATTGGCTTGCTTGATGGCGTCCATGTCGAAGGTGCCGCGCTCCAATTCGCGACGCGCCTCGGCATTGCCGGTGCGGAGTGTTTCGGCGTTCGAGACGAGAAGCTTGTTCGTCAGGTCGGTCGCGGCCTTCACCGCCTGCCCGGCCTCACGCATGCGGTGGATGGCCAGCGCCTGAGCGAGTTGCTGCGACCAGAGCGGCACGGTGTTGGCCAGCACGGACTGGATCTTGGCCGAGAGCGCCTTGTCATTCTCCTGGATCAGCCGGATCGAGGGCAGTGCCTGCATCGCCACCTGGCGGGTCAGGCGCAGATCATGGACGCGGCGTTCCAACTCGTCGCGGGCGGCGCGGCCATCGCGCAGGGCTTGCGGGGCGAGCGCGTCGCCCTCCACTGTCGCGGCCTCGACCAGGGCCGGGATGATGTTGGCATCGCTGTGCTTGAGGACACGCTCTCCGGCCTCGATGTGGTCGGCCAGGGCGTGGAACCAGTCGAGTGTGGCCGTGTAGAGGCGTTCCAGCCGCTCTACATCCTCCAGCAGCTTGGTGCGATGCTGGTCGAGCTTGTCGCCGATCACCTGCACCTGGTCGCGCACGCCCTCATAGCGCTGGACGATCGCGGTGGCCTCGCTGCCCGCCTTGTTGAAGATACGCTGGAAGAAGCCGCGCTTTTCCGCGAGGCCAGATACATCGAAGCCGCGCAGCGCGGTGAGCATGGTGGAAAGGGTCTGCCCCGCCTCCCCCGTCTCACGGTTCTGAGCGCCTTCCAGCATGGCGTCGGCCGCGGCCTGGGCGCGGCTTTGGGCACCCGCGCCGAAGCGCAGGATGGTGCCCGGATCCTTCAGGTCAATCGCGGCGGCGAGGCGGCTGACTTCCTCCTCGCGGATGGGCTGCCCCGTGGTTTGTATGTCGCTCATGCTTCCTCCTGGCGCAGCCTTTCGGCCAGCACCTTCACCTGGATGTCGAGCGCCTCGCTCTCGGCCACGCGCAATTCGCTACGCAGCTTGCGGGCGGAGGCGGTAAGGTCGGACAAGAGACTCGGCAGGGTTTCGGGCGGTGCGGCGCCCGCATCCAGCCGCTCCACGATGCGCGAGAGGCCGTCGAGATGCACGGCCAGGAAGCGCCGCGCCTCATGCAGCCGTGCGGGGCGGGCTTCGAGGTCCTCGATGACGCCCTGCATGGCGCGGGCCGCTTCCAGCAGCAACAGACCAAGCGGCAGGCGCGGCGCGCGGGCGGTGATCAAGGCCAATTGCCTGCGCGGCCCGATCAGTTGATCGGGCTTGGCGGCTTCGGGTTGCGGCGCGGGCGGCGGCTCGGCCTCGGGCAGGTCAGCGGTGAGCAGGCGCACGCCGAACCAGGCGCCAAAGCCCAGCGCCACCGCGATGGGCGGCGAAATCCCAGCGGCAAGCCCGGCGGCGAGGCCCGCCGCCACGCCGAACAGCCTGGCCCCCATCCGGCGCCGCCCCCGCGCCATGAGCGCCGCAGCATACCAGGAGAGGCCGAGCCCCAGCAGCGTGCCGACCAGATGCTTGGCATTGCCCCGGATGATCTCGACCGGAAGGTCGAGCATGAGGGGCCAGAAGAAAATCGGCAGCAGCCAGACGCGCCAGCCAAAGATCGGGCCGGGTGTCGCATCCAGGCGCTCACGGCCTGCTCTGACGGCCCCTGCTCCTGCCTTTGCGGCGGCGGCGCGGGCGCCCTGCTTCAAGGCACGTTTCCAGTCCATGTTCAGCGAAACAATGCGATCATCGCGGGCAGCCAGGCGCAAAGCCCAAGCAGGCCGAGGCCGCCCAGCAGGCGCAGCGGCAGGGGAATGTTCGCCACGAAGCGGTCCGGCGAGAGGGTATTGCGGTTCATGGGAGCAACATCGCCATGCGCCCCTGCCGATACAAGGCTTGGCTTGGCGGGCGATGATGTAATCGACGTAAACATGCCGACAGCATTGCGCCGGGCGAATGCGAGAGTCAAGCGGAAACCGGCCGGAGCTCCGCGATCAGGCGCGGGATTTCGGCGCGGAACGGAAAGAAGCCACGCTGGGCCAGGGGCCAGCACGCCTCGTCCCAGGCGCGCCGCAGCCGGCGCAGCGTGATCCCCTCGGTCGCGCAGAGCTTGATCGCATCTTCCAGGCCTGGCCGCGTCCAGCCGATCGGCGCCCAGGGCGAGACGATACTGGTCAAACCCTGCGCCCGCGCCCAGGCCACGACCTCGCCTGGCGCAAGCCGGGGCGCGCGCCCTGCGCGGGCCAGCGCATCGGCCATCGCCCCTTCGGTGAATTCCCGCGCCACATGGCCGAGGCCGAGGGTGCTGCGCGGCTCCGTGCCGCCCAACTCCGCCACGGCCGCCACTTCACAGCCTTGCGGCCAGAAGCCCAGGTCGTCGGCATGCAGCAGCAGCCCCACGCGGCCCGTGGGCGATGCATCAGCGGAAGGCAGGCGGCTGGCGGGTGGTGGTGGCGGCTCGTCCAGCGGCGCGGCGGTCTCGTTCAGTTGGCCTTGCGGGTTGAAGCGGCCCTCGGTGAAGCGGGCGATATTCTCGGCCCGCGCCAAATAATGCTTCCCCGGCGTCTGGATGCCCGCGACCCAGCGCCAAGACAGCGTGTTGGAGGCAGCATCCGCATCGGCCAGATGCGCCAGGAAGAATTCCGCGCCCAGCACCCAGGGCAGGCGCAAGGTGAAGATCCAGATACTGGCGCACCACATGCGCGCGTGATTGTGCAGCCAGCCGGTTTCGGTGAGTTCCTGCACCCAGGCATCGAAGCAGGCGATGCCCGTCTGCCCCGCCATGGCGGCGGCAAGGCCGGGCGGTCGCGGCGCTTGCGCGGCGGCGCGGCGATAGTCGCGCCACATCTGCGGCCGCAGTTCCAGGAAGCCCTTCCAATAGCTGCGCCAGAACACCTCCTGGATGAATTTCTCCGCCCCCGCCGCGCCATGATGCGCCAGCGCCACAGCTACCACCTCGCTCTCCGAGATCAGCCGATGCCGTAGATGCGCCGAGAGGCCGGAGACGCAACGCGCGCCCGGCCCACCATCACTGTTGCGCCGCGCCGCGTAATCCCGGCCCATATGCGGGGCGAAGGCTGTGAGGCGCGCCAGGGCGGCGGCGCGGCTGGGGTCAGCGATCATGCGCCCTCAACTGGGCCGTCTTTCGCGCCCCGCAAGCGCTCAGGCGAAGGCGATGCGCGCCAGCAGCAGCAAGGGCAGCAGGCCCAGCACCGTGAAGGTCAGCGCCATGCCGATCTGGCGCAGCTTCAGGTTTTCCGGCTCGCGCGAGATGCCCATGGCATGCGCCACCCGCCCCGCCAGCGCGAGGCCTCCCAGCGCGTGCAACTGGAACGGCCCCGCGCCCGAGAGTTCCAGGAGCAGCAGCAGGATCAGGATCATCGGCGCGTATTCGACGAAGTTCCCCTGCGCCCGGCTTGCCCGCAGCAGGCGGATATCATCGCCCAGCCCGATGGCCACCCGCGTCGCCACGCGGGCGCGGATCACCTGAATGGAGAGCGCCATGAGCAGCAGCCCGAAGAATGCCGCGTAGAAGGAGGTGATGGGCAAGGCGGTCATGCGAGGAAAGGCTCCGTCAAGGCCAGGAAGGCGTTGGGGTTGTCGGCATGCACCCAGTGCCCGGCGCGTTCCACCATGGCGAAGCGCGCGGCGGGGAACAGCGTGCGGAACAGCGTGAGATGTTCCGGGCGAATATAGTCGCTGCGCTCGCCGGCCAGGACAAGTGTCGGGCCTTCATAGCGGCCCGTGACGGGGAAATCCTCGATGGCGGGCATGGCGGCGGCAATCTCGGCGAGGCCGAGCTTCCAGACGGGCGCATCGCCGCCAAAATCCAGGGATTGCAGCAGAAAGGCGCGGATACCGGCCTCCGGTATTGCGGACTCCAGGCCCGCATCCGCCTCGCGCCGCGTCAGTCCGGGCGTGAGCGCGATGGCACGCAGGGCCGCGACATAGCCGCGCAGCGCCGGCGGATAGCGCAGCGGCGCGATATCGGCGACGACCAGGCGCGAGACCATGGCGGGCTGCCGCAGCGCCAGCGCCATGGCGACCTTGCCGCCCATCGAATGCCCGAGCACGGCCGCGGGCGCGACGCCACGCCGGGCGATCAACTCCGCGACATCCTCGGCCATGGCGGGATAATCCATGGCGGCGGCGTGCTCGCTCTCGCCATGGTTGCGCAGATCAGGCGCCAGGACGCGGTGCCGCTGCGCCAGGCGCTTCTGGATGCCGCCCCAGTTCCGCCCCGCGCCGAACAGGCCATGCAGGAGCAGAATCGGGCTGCCCTCACCCATCTCGATCGCATTGAGGCGCAATACCCTATCCCCTCGCCGCCACGATCACGCTGATTACCACCAGGCCACCGCCCAGGATCAGATCCCAGCCCAGCGGCTCACCCAGCCAGGTGGTGGCCAAGGTCAGTCCCACCAAGGGCACCATCAAGAAGCCCACCGAGGCCACCACCGCATTCAGGTGGCGTCCCGCCTCCACCGTGGCCCAGGTGCCGATGGGCGCCGCGATGAGGCCGATGAACGCCGCCACCAACCAGGCCTCGCGTCCCACGCCACCGCCCTGGGAAAGCGGCTCCTGCCAGAGCGCCAGCGGCAGGATCAGCAGCGCGCCCAGCAGAAATGCCCAGGGAATGAGATCAGCGATTGGCGCGCGCGGCGGGTAGAGCCGGGTGAGGAGGATCGCGAGGCTCCAGCACAAGGACGCCGCCAGCAGCAGCGAATGGCCGAAGACGGCGCCAGGGGCGGACCAATCCATCCCCCAGGGGCTCATCATCACGCCCACCCCGGCCAGGCCCAGCCCCGCCGCCACCCAGCGCTGGCGCGAGACGCGCTCGCCCAGCACCAGAACCGAGAGCGGCACGAGCCAGAAGATGGTGACATTGCCCAGGATCGCCGTCCGCCCGGCCGGCACCAGCGAGAGCGCCAGATGCGCCAGCGCGAAGAAGGCGCCGATCTGCAACAGGCCGATCGCCGCCAGGCCCGGCCAGTCGCGGCCGCCCGGAAGCCGCAGCCGCCCCAGCGCCGCCATGAGCACCGTGGCCGAGACCGCCGCCAGCGCCGCGCGCGAGAAGCCGAACCAGAGCGGCGTCGCATGGGCGAAGGCGTATTTGGTGACGGGCCAGACGCCCCCGAACAGGAAGACGGACAGCAGAAGGAGCTGGAGCGCCTTGGCTTGCGACATGGGGGCCTGAGACAAGCGCCCCTATCCGACCTTCAGCATGATCTTGCCGATATGCAGGCTGCTTTCCATCAGCGCATGGGCGGCGGCGGCCTCGGCCAGGGGGAAGGTCGCGTGGATATGCGGCAGGCATTGGCCGGCCTCCAGCAGCGGCCAGACCTTGGCGTGCAGCGCCTGCGCGATCTCGCCCTTCTGCGCCGTGGTGCGCGGCCGCATGGTGCTGCCGGTGACGGTCAGGCGCTTGAGCATGATGGGCCGCAGGTCGAGATTGGCGGCCATCTCGCCGCCGAGGAAGGCGATGAGAACGAGGCGCCCATCCATCCGCAGGCTTCGCATGTTCCGGCCGAAATAGGGGGCGCCCACCATGTCCAGCACCACATCCACACCCCTGCCCTCGGTGATGCGCTTCACCTCCTCGGCGAAGTCATGCTCGCGATAGTTGATGGCATGGTCCGCGCCGAAGCCCAGCACGGCGCGGCACTTCTCCTCCGAACCGACGGTCGTGATCACATGCGCGCCAAAGGCCTTGGCGAGTTGGATGGCAGTAACGCCGATGCCCGAGGAGCCGCCATGGATCAGCGCCGTCTCGCCCGCCGCCAGCCGGCCGCCCAGCGCGTGCGAGGTGCCGAACAGATTCGCCCAGACGGTGAAGAAGGTTTCCGGCAAGGCGGCGGCGCGCAGCGCGTCGAAGCCCTTGGGCCAGGGCAGGGTCTGCGCGGCGGGCGCCGTGCAGTATTCGGCATAGGCACCGCCATTGGTCAGCGCGCAGACTTGGTCCCCCAGCTTGTAGGCCGTGACATCGGCACCGACGCCGACGACCTCGCCCGCGCATTCCAGGCCCAGGATGGGCGAGGCACCAGGCGGCGGCGGATAGGCGCCGGAGCGTTGCAGCACATCAGGCCGGTTCACACCCGCGGCGGCGACGCGGATCAGCACCTCATCGGCGGCGGGGGTCGGGCGCGGCCCTGGGGCCATCACCATCACTTCGGCGGCGCCGCCGGCGCCGTGGGCGATATGGGACATGGTCTGACTCATGGGGCGGCATCCTTGGTTTGCGGGCCGCAAGTTCCGCGCCCCGGGGATTGAGGTCAAGCGCGCTGATTGCATCGGCGCCGGATGCGCCCGAGAGTGTGGTGCCTTGACGAATCCAACCTCCCTTTTCCGCCGCGCGCTGCTGGCCAGCGCGCTCGCCACGCCTGCGCTCTCCCAGGGCGGGCAGGGTGAATGGCGGCTGGGCGGGCTGTTCCCGCTCTCGGGCGCCAATGCGCTGCTGGGCGATGAGGCGGCGCGCGGGCTGGAACTCGCCATCGCCGAGCGGAATGCCAATGGCGGGCGGCCCTTCCGGCTGATCCGCGCCGATGTGACCGAACCCGCCCAGGCCCTGGCCGAGGCGCGGCGGCTGATCCAGACCGAGCGCGCGGTGCTGCTGTTCGGCAGCGTCTCGGCGCCGGTTGGCCTGGCCGCATCCCAGGCCGCCGAATCCCTGGAATCGAGCTATGTAGAGCTGGCCGCCGCCGCCGATGCGCTGACCGGGCGTGGCGCGCGCCATGTCTTCCGCACCGCCCCCGCTGCCGCCAATTACGGGCAACTCGGCGCCGAGGCGCTGACCCGCTTCCTCCCCAACCATCTGGGCCAGCCCGCCGATGGCCTGCGAATCGCGATCCTGCACGAGGCCAGCGCCTCGCCAGAGAGCATCGCCACGCATCTGGAAGCCAAGCTGCGCGAGGCCGGGCTGGTTGTGGCCGAGCGCCTGCCCCATGCCACACGGACTCCCGAAATGGCCGCCATGGTCCAGCGGCTGCGCGCGGCCGGGGTGAATGTGCTGATCCATGCGGCGGCGGAGGGCGATGCGGTGGCGCTGTTCCGCGCCATGCAGGAGGCCGCCTGGCGCCCGGCGGCGGTGATCGGCGCGGGCCTGGCCTGGGGCCTGGCCGATCTCGCACGCGCCATCGGCCCTGTTCTGGATGGCTGCTTTGCCTTCGACGTGCCGCCCATCGGGACGGCCGAGAGTTGGGCCGCCGGCGCCCGCCCCTTCGCCGAGGCCTATCAGCGCCGCTGGGGCAGCGCGCCGCGCTCCGGCCTCTCGCTCGCCGCCTATGCCGGGGCGCAACTGGTCCTGGCGCAGCCGAGCCTGGAGCGGGGGGCGCTGCGCGCCTCCCTGACCGCGCTCGACCAGGCCGAGGGGCAATGGCCCAATGGCTGGGGCTTTCGGCTGGATGAGCGCGGGCAGAATACCCGCGCGCGGCCCGTGCTGCTGCAATGGCAATCCGGGCGGCCCGTGGCGGTCTTCCCCCCTGACGCGGCGGCGGCAAGCCCGGTTTGATCGGGCATGGAGCACGCCGCCATTTTCCCGCGAGGGTGATCCGCGGTGCCACCTCGGCGGATCATGCCTGGGCTACCGGCAGGCGAATTGCAGTATCTGCCGCACCGTGCCCTCGGGTTCACCCGGACGCAGCACATTGGCGACGACCAGCGTCGTCCACCCGCCCGGATTGAGCGTCCAGGACTGGCCGGCCAGGAAATCCTGCTGCACCGGGCGGGAGCGATAGCTGGCCGTGAAGTGCTGCTGCGCGGGCGAGAGGTTGCGGATCGTGACGCTGAGCGTCAGCAACTCGCTGCCCGGCCCCATGCGCGGGACGCGCTGCGTGCCGTAGTTCACGCTCTCCACGGTCAGCGCGCCTTGGCAATTGGCGGTCTGCGCCAGCACGGGCGCGGAGAAGATCAGTGTGGGCACCAGAGCCAGGGCAAGGATGCGGGGCATCGGGACATTTCCGGGTTGCTGATGCGACAAAGTTTGCACATCGCCGGGCGCCCCGCCGAGACGGGTTTTCGGATGGCGCCGATCGGGGAGACCTATCGCCGCCGGCGGGCCGGTTCGGCGCAGGCGGCGTTGACGAAGATTTCCATGAAACTCCCCTCCCCCACGTCCCGAATGCCGCCCGGGCCGCGCTGTTGTTCGCGCAACGCCTCGCCCACCGCATTGGGCTGGGTGTACCAGATGCCCTGGAGTGGGTTCCACGCATGCGGCTCGCAGCGGAAATCCGCCAGATAGGCGGCGCTGCGGGCGTGGCCGCCCGTCTCGGGCAGGCGGATCGGCTCCATCAGGTTGATCACCATCCAGACGCGGAGGGTGCCATCCGGGTTGGTGACGATCTCGGAGGCGAGATAGGCCTGGGCCATGCGGACACCCCGCTCAAGCGGGATACGCCGCCAAGTCCGGCGCGGGCCCAGCGGGAGAGTTGGGGTGGCGACGGGCGTGGCCGGCGCGGCTGCGGCTTCAGGTGGGGCGGCGGGTGCCTCGGCCATGGGTGGGGGTGGCGCGATCGTGGCGCAGCCCGCCAGGGCCAGCAGGGCGAGAATTCCCAGGCGCGGACCGAACATCACCATCCCCCATTCGTTGCGGTCCACGCTCCCACGCGGCGCGGCCGGGGTGAAGATGATTCGTGCTCAGATAGCGACGATGAGGTCCACCTCGACCAGCGCGCCCAGCGCCAGGCCTGTCACCCCCACCGTGGTGCGCGCCGGCAGGCCGCCCTCCGGGAAGGATTTTTCCCAGATGGCGTTCATGGCCGCGTAGTCGCGGGCGAATTCGGTCAGGTAGATGCGCGCCATCACCGTGCGTCCCCATTCCCCGCCGCAGCCGGCAAGGACGGATTTGAGGTTGGCGATGACCTGGCGGGTCTGCGCCTGGATGCCGCCGGCCACGCAACGCGTGTTGTCCGAGGGCTCGGTCGGCATCTGGCCGGTGACGAAGATGAAATCGCCAGCGCGGACGGCATGGCTGAAGGGGGCCACGCGCTTGGGGCCATCGCCCAGCAGGAAGCGGGTGATCTCCATGCTCAAAGCCCCCGGTCCGCGCGGGTCGCTTCCAGGTCATCGGCGCGGAAGGCGGCGAGGATCTCTGGCACGCCCTCCTGCGGGGCGAAGCCGAGGGCGCGGGCGCGGGTCGCCATGAATTCCGCCGGCCAGCCGCCGACAATGGCCTCGATCGCCGCATCCGGCTCGGGCTCTACCAGCGCGCGTTCGGCGGGGCTGAGGGCGGCCAGCATCTCGCCCACGCTGACGGCGAGGCCGGGCGGGTTGATGCCGCGATCCACGCCCAGCGGCGCGGTGTCCATCACCGCCGCATGGAACAGCCAATCCACCGCGCGCCGGGGCGAGCAGACCCAGACGCGGAAATCCTCGCCCACCGGCAGCGGCGTCGTCAGGCCCAGCAAAGGCTCGCGCAGGATGGCCGAGAAGAAGGAGGAAGCCGCCTTATTGGGCCGGCCGGGGCGGACGATCACGGTGGGCAGGCGGATGGAGACGGCATCGAGGAAGCCCTTGCGGCTGGCATCCTGCAACAGCAACTCGGCCGCGGCCTTTTGCGCGCCGTAGGAATTGGTTGGCACCTGGCGCGCGTCATCGGGCAGGAATGCGGATTGGCCACCGCCGAAGCTCGCCACGCTGGAGGTGAAAAGGACGCGCGGGGCTGCCTGCAACTTCCGGCAGGCCTCGATCACCGCCAGCGTGCCATGCAGGTTCACCCGCATGCCAAGGTCAAAATCCGCTTCCGCCGCGGCACTCACCACGGCGGCGAGATGCACGACAAGGCCGGTTCCGGGCGGAATCGCCGCCGAGACATCAGCGAGGCTCGCCACATCGCCGCCCAGGCAGGTGACGGGGAATGGCGCATCCAGCGGCTTGGGCGCAGCCAGGTCGAACAGGATGAGGCCCGTGACCGGCTTGCCGTCGAGTTGACCCTGAGCGGCCAGGCGCTCGGCGAATCTGCGGCCGAGGAAACCCCCGCCGCCGAGAATGGTGATCTGCATGCGCGGCAGATTGCCCCCAGGCGCGGCTCGCGCCAAGCTTGCCCCCATGCACCCATTTCGCCTCGTCCTGAATCGCCATTACGGCACCCCTGGCATCATCGTCCTCCCCGAGGGCAGCTATCGCCGCGCCCGGCGGGAAATCACCTCCTGGCCCGGCTATGCGCCGACCCCGCTGCATGAGCTGGAGATGGAGGGCGTCGCCTCCGTCCATTTCAAGGATGAGAGCGGGCGCTTCGGGCTGGGCAGCTTCAAGGCGCTGGGCGGGGCCTATGCGGTGTGTCGGCTGCTCAGCGCGGAACTCGCCCGGCGCGGCACGGCCAACAACGCGGATGGGGCGGCGCTTGAATCCGGGCAATACGCGCATGCGACCGAGCAGATCACCGTCACCTGCGCCACGGACGGCAATCATGGCCGCTCCGTCGCCTGGGGCGCGCAGCGCTTCGGCGCGCGCTGCGTCATCTTCGTGCATGAGAACGTGTCCCAGGGGCGGCGGGATGCCATTGCCCGCTATGGCGCCGAAATCCGCGTCGTGCCCGGCAATTACGATGACAGCGTGCGGGCCGCCCAGCACGCGGCCGATGAGAATGGCTGGTTCGTGATCAGCGACACCTCCTACCCCGGCTATACCGAGCCGCCGCGAGACGTGATGCAGGGCTACCGTCTGATGGCGGAGGAAGCCATCACCCAAATGGGTGGCATCATCCCCACCCATGTCTTCGTCCCTGGCGGCGTCGGTGGCGTGGCGGCGGCGGTGGCCGTGCAACTGCGAAACAGCCTGGGCCCAAGCGGAAACGGCGGCCCGCGCCTCATCATCGCCGAGCCCGAGGAAGCCGCCTGCCTGACCGACAGCCTGGAGGCGGGAGAGCTGCGCGTCGTGACCGGCGCCATGGCCACGGTGATGGCGGGCCTGGCCTGCGGCGAACCCTCGCTGCTGGCCTGGCAGGAGCTGGAGCGCAGCGCCTTCGCAGCCTTGACCGTGGCGGATGAACTCGTCGGGCCCGCGATGCGGGCGCTGAAGGAGCAGGGCATCGAGGCGGGCGAATCGGGCGTGGCCGGGTTGATCGCGCTGGAAGGGGCGCTGTCTTTCCCGCCCGCGGCCGACGCACTCGGCCTGACGCCGCAAAGCCGGGTGCTGATTTTCGGGACGGAAGGGGCGACCGACCCGGAGCTCTACGAAAAACTTACCTGCGATTAACCCGCTTCACGGAACTGCCATTTTTATGTCACATGGGGGTAATGCTGGGGGCTTAGGCGCCACCAATCGAAATCTCCGGGAGAGCCCCTCATGTTGCGTCGCACCCTTGGCAAGGCCGTTCTTGCCACTCCGTTGGCCGCCCCCCTCGCCGCTCCTGCCTTCGCGCAATCCGGCCCGATCGAGCTGACCTTCTGGCACGGCCTGGCCCAGCCGCTGGGTGGGCTGCTTGAGGAAATTGTAAGCCAGTTCAACGCGAGCCAGCCGCGCTTTCGCATTACCCCCAGCTTCCGCGGCTCCTACCCCGAGACCATGGTGGCCGCGATCGCCGGCTTCCGTTCGGCCACCGCGCCGCACATCGTGCAGATGTTCGAGGTCGGCACCGGGACGATGATGGCCGCCGGCCGCGCCATCAAGCCGCTGCATGAATTGCTGCTCGAGACGGGCGTGACCATTGCTTTCGACGACTATCTGCCGGCCGTGCGCGGCTATTACTCGCTGGCCGATGGCCGCATGATGGCGATGCCGTTCAACTCCTCCACGGCGGTGATGTTCTACAACAAGGACGCCTTCCGCCGCGCGGGGCTGAACCCGGATGTCGCGCCCAGGACCTGGGCCGAGATGCGCGCCGCCGCCACCCGCCTGCGCGCCGGGGGCATTGAAATCCCCGTCACCACCGCCTGGCCGACCTGGACCCAGGTGGAGCAGTTCAGCGCCATCCACAACACGCCGCTGGCGACGCTCGACAATGGCTTCGGCGGCCTGAATGCGGAATTGCGGATCAACAACCCGCTGATGGTCCGCCACATCAACACGCTGATGGAAATGGGCCGCGAGAACACCTTCCGCTGGGGCGGGCGCGATGGCGCGGGTGATGCGCTGTTTGCCAATGGCTCCTCGGGGATGATCTTCGCATCCTCCGGCGCCCGTGCCCGCTTCGTGCGCGAACTGCCCGGCGGCGTCGCCAATCTGGGCGTGGCCATGCTGCCCTATTATAACGACGTGCAGGGCGCGCCGATCAACTCCATCATCGGCGGCGCCGCCTTCTGGGCGATGAATCGCGGCCCGAATGCGGCGCGCTCGGCCGATGAGAATCGCGGCATCGCGGAGTTCTTCGCCTATCTGGCGCAGACGCGCGTGGTGGCGAACTGGCACACGGCGACGGGCTTCCTGCCCGTGACCAGGGCCGCCTTCGAGCAGGTGAAGGCGACCGGCTTCTACACGCAGAACCCGGGCGCCGATATTCCGATCGAGCAGTTGCTGCGCGGCGGCGGCCAGATGACCGGCAATAGCCGCGGCATCCGCCTGGGCGGCTTCGTCGAGATCCGCACCGCCATGCAGGAGGAGATGGAGCGCGCGCTGCAAGGCCAGCAGACGGCGCAGCAGGCGATGGACAATTCCGTCACGCGCGGCAACGTCGTGCTGCGGAATTTCGAGCGCACGAACCGCGGCTAAGCCAAAATTGCAGGGTGGGTGTGGGAGGGCCGGGCCCCCCACCCCCCCACGAAACGGAGCGCGATGAAGAAAGTCTATTTCAAGGGCATCGCCCTCCCCTACTTCCTGCTGTTACCGCAGATCATCATCACCGGCCTGTTCTTCTTCTGGCCCGCAGCCCAGGCCGTGCGGCAATCCTTCCTGCGCGAGGATGCCTTCGGCCTCTCCAGCCAATTCGTCGGCTTCGAGAATTTCACCGACGTGCTGAGCGACCCGACTTGGCTGGATGCGGCGTTCCGCACCTTGCTGTTCTCCTCCTCCGTCGCGATCCTGGCGCTGGGGGCGGCGCTGTTCCTGGCCGTCCAGGCGGATAAGCACATTCGTGGCGCGGACACCTACAAGACGCTGCTGATCTGGCCCTATGCCGTGGCGCCGGCCATTGCCGCCGTGCTCTGGCTGTTCATGTTCCACCCCAATATCGGCATTTTCGGGCGCATGCTGAACGCATTGGGCGTGCCCTGGGACTACAAGCTGAATGGCGACCAGGCGATGCTGCTGATCATCTTCGCCGCCGCCTGGAAGCAGGTGAGCTACAATTTCATCTTCTTCCTGGCCGGGCTGCAAAGCATCCCCAAAGCCGTGCTGGAAGCCGCCGCCATTGATGGCGCAGGCCCGATGCGCCGCTTCTGGACGGTGGTCTTCCCGCTGCTTTCCCCTACTGCCTTCTTCCTTATGGTGGTGAACCTCGTCTACGCCTTCTTCGACACCTTCGGCATCATCCACAGCCTCACCCAGGGCGGGCCGGGCAAGGCGACTGAAACCCTGATCTACCGCGTCTATACGGATGGCGTGATGAACCTGAATTTCGGATCGAGTGCCGCGCAAAGCGTGATCCTCATGATCCTGGTGATCGTGCTGACGATGGTGCAGTTCCGCTATGTCGAGCGGAAGGTGCATTACTGATGGGCACGTCCCTCGATGTGAACGCCCTGGCCGACCGCACCCGCCGCCGCCAGCGGCGCGAGGCCTTCGTCACCCATGCCTGCCTGGCACTTGGCGTGCTGATCTTCGCCTTCCCGATCTACCTCACCATCATCGGCTCCACCCATGACGTGAACACCATCGGGCGCGGTGACGTGCCCTTGCTGCCGGGTGGCGAGGCGGCGGCGAATTACGCCCAGGCCTGGGGCGTGGGCGGCGGGCGCTTCATGGGCGTGCCGGCCGGCGTCATGCTGTTCAACAGCGTCATCATGGCGATGTGTGTGGCGGTGGGCAAAATCGCGATCTCGCTGACATCGGCCTATGCGGTGGTGTTCTTCCGCTTCCCGTTCCGCATGATGTTCTTCTGGCTGATCTTCATCACGCTGATGCTGCCGGTGGAGGTCCGCATCATCCCCACCATCCAGGTGATGGTGGATCTGAACATGACCAACTCCTACCAGGGGCTGATCATACCCTTGATTGCCAGCGCCACGGCCACGCTGCTGTTCCGGCAATTCTTCCTCACCATCCCGGATGAATATGTGGAAGCGGCCAAGATAGATGGTGCGGGGCCGATCCGGTTCTTCATCGATGTAATCCTGCCGCTCAGCCGCACCAATGTGGCGGCGCTGTTCGTCATTCTCTTCATCTATGGCTGGAACCAATATCTCTGGCCTCTGCTCATCGTGAATGACCGCAGCATGGAGACGGTCGTCGTCGGCCTCACCAAGATGATCGGCTCGGGCGATTCGCAGAATGAATGGAATGTGATCATGGCTACCGCCGTGCTGGCGCTGTTGCCCCCGGTCGCTGTGGTGGTGCTGATGCAAAGATGGTTCGTGAAGGGCCTGACGGAGACTGAAAAGTAATGGCCACGCTCACCCTTCGCGACATCAAGAAATCCTTCGCGCAAACCGCCGTGCTGCACGGGGTGGACCTGGACGTGCGCCATGGCGAGATGATTGTCATCGTCGGCGCCTCTGGCTGCGGCAAATCCACCCTGCTGCGCATCGTGGCGGGGCTGGAGGCCGCGACCTCGGGCGATGTCATCATTGACGGCCAGAACGTCACGCCGCTGGAACCCGCCGACCGCGATGTGGCGATGGTGTTCCAGAACTACGCCCTCTACCCGCATATGAGCGTCTTCCAGAACATGGCCTATGGGCTGAAGATCCGTGGCATGCCGCGTGCGGAAATCATCAAGCGCGTGGATGAGGCGGCAACCCTGCTCGGCATCCAGCCGCTGCTGGAGCGCAAGCCGCGCCAACTCTCCGGCGGGCAGCGCCAGCGCGTCGCCATGGGCCGCGCCATCGTTCGCAACCCCAAGCTGTTCCTGTTCGACGAACCGCTCTCCAACCTCGATGCCAAGCTGCGTGTGCAGATGCGCGCCGAGATCCGCCATCTCCAGAAGCGCCTGCGCGTCACCAGCCTGTTCGTGACGCATGACCAGGTGGAGGCCATGACGCTGGGCGACCGCCTGGTGGTGATGCATGCCGGGCACGCCGCGCAGATCGCCACACCCATGGAAATCTGGGAGCGGCCGGCCGATACTTATGTGGCCGGCTTCATCGGCAGTCCCTCCATGAACCTGCTGCCCGCCACCTTGCTGGAAGGCGGCGGCGCCGCGCGGCTTGATGGCAGCGGACTGGTCCTGCCCTTCGCCGATGGCGCGCGCGGCGGCGCGGCCGGGCGCAAGCTCACCATCGGCATCCGGCCCGAGCATCTGCGGATCGGCCAGGGCGGGCTTGATGTGATGGTGGAGTTGGTGGAACCGCTCGGCGGGGAGAGCGTCCTGCATGGCAAGCTCGCGGATGGCACGGCTCTCACCGCGCGCCTGCCGGGTGCGACGTATCAGGATGGGGCGATGGGCGTGATCCTGCCGCTCGAATTCCTGCATGTGTTTGACGGCGATTCCGGCAAGAGGATTGAAGCGGGGCGATAACATCCCCAATCTCCCTGACAACAAATAGGGAGATCACGATCCATGCTTCGCCGTCACGCCTTGGCGCTCGCCGCGCTGGCCACCCCTGCCCTTGCCACCAACGCTTCGGCGCAAGCCGGCGATTGGCCGAGCGCGCCCGTCCGCTTGATCGTCCCCTTCGCCGCGGGTGGCCCGACCGATATTCCAGCGCGCATGATCGCCGAGGAGATGTCGCGCAACCTGCCCAACCGCATCGTGGTGGAGAACCGCACCGGCTCTGGCATCATCATCGGCACCGACATGGTGGCCAAGGCGCCCAAGGATGGGCTGACCGTGCTCTACACCACAATCGGCCATGCGGTGGTGCGCGCGTTGTTCGAGCGCGTGCCCTTTGATCCCGTCGCGGATTTCATACCGGTGGCGCTGGTCGGGCAGATCCCGATGATCATGATGGTGAACAACAACTTCCCGGCCCGCACCCTGCCGGAATTCATCGCCCTCATCCGCGCCAATCCGGGCCGCTTCGACTATGCCAGCAGCGGCAATGGCGGCGCGGTGCACCTCGCTTCCGAATTGTTCCTGCACATGGCGGGCGGGCCGCAGGGGCCGCTGCGGATGAACCACATCGCCTTCCGTGGCTCCTCAGCCGCCATGCCGGACGTGCTGGCCGGCCGCATCCCGATGATGCTGGACGTCGCCGCCGCCACCATTCCCTATATTCAGCGCGGCGAATTGCGTCCGCTCGCCATCTCGACTCGTGAGCGCAGCCCGCTTGTGCCCAATGTGCCGACCTTCATCGAGCAGGGCGTGGCTGGCTACGAGGCCTATACCTGGCACATGGTGCTGGTGCCCTCGGGCACGCCGGCGCCCGTGGTGCGCGCCATCAACGCCGCCGTGAACCGCGCGGTCGGGGTTGAGGCCATACGCAACCGCCTGACGGAGATGACCATGCAGGTCGTCTCCAACAGCACGCCCGACACGGCCAATGCGTTCCTGCGCGCGGAGATCGCCAAGTGGGAGCCGATCATCCGAGCCGCCGGCATCAAGGTGGAATAGGGCTATGGCCGCCTGTCTGATCGCCAACATCACAGTGGATGATCCGGCGCGCTTCGCGGAATACCGCGAGCAGATCGCGCCGATGATCGCCGCCCTTGGCGGGCGCTACCTGATCCGCGGCGGCTGACTGACCGTGGGTTGGGGGCGTGCCCCTCAACCCGCCTTTGCGCCATCCCGCTCGATCATCAGCTTGCGCGCCGTATCGGGGATGGGCGTGCTCGCGCCATTCTGCACGCAGACCAGCAGCGCCTTGCACTCGAAGCAAAGCCCGTTCTTCCACATCGCATATTCATGCACGAAGCTGGTGTTGCGCAGGCTTGCCACGCGCAGCGTCAGCAGCACCTCATCCTCGAAGCCCAGCGCACGCACATAACGGGCCTCCAGCTTGGCGACGACCGGCCCCGGCTGGTCGGCGCGCAGCACCTGGCCGAGCGAGCGCCAATGTTCCACCCGCAGATCCTCGAACATCACCAGATAGGCCGCGTGGTTCACATGGCCGTAGAGGTCGCATTCGGCCCAGCGTATGCGATGGCGCACCGCGATGTTCCATTCGCCTTCCACGCCAAACTCGTCGAGCTGCGATCCGCGCATGCCTGTCCTCCTGTGTCGTTCGGCAAGCTGGACGAAAACGGCCGGCGCATCCACCCTCCCCACTGTTCATGGGGAGATGAAGATGCGGCGCAGAACGCTTCTGGCGATGGGGGGCCTGACCGTGCCGGCCGTGGCGCAAGCCGCCTGGCCGCTGGACCGGCCCATTGAGGTGATCATCCCCTTCCCGCCCGGCGGCGGCGTGGACCAGATGGGCCGGCTGGTGGCGCATCACCTGCCGCGACATCTGCCGGGCGCGCGCATGGCGGTCATCAACCGGCCCGGCGCTGGCGGGCAGATCGGCTTCGAGGCGTTGTTCAACGCCCCCGCCGATGGCTTCACCATTGGCGCCGCCACCAACACCGCCATGCATGCCATCGCGATCGAGCGCCGCCCGCGCTACCGGCCGGATGAATTCACCCTGCTGGCCAATATCGTGGATGACCCCGGCGCTTTCTGGGTGACCGCCCGCAGCCCCTGGCGCACGCTGGAGGATTTGCGCCAGGCCGCGCGTGGCCGGCCGGGCGAGATCGGCGTGGGCACGGCGGGCATCGGCAGCGATGACCACATGCTGCTGCTGGCCTTCGAGGCGGCGGCGGGGGTGAACCTGCTGCATGTGCCCTATACCGGCACGGCGCCGATCCAGCGGGACCTGCTGGTCGGCACGCTGCCCATCGGCGCCTTCAACGGGAGCGAGGCGCTGAATCTGCTGCGGGATGGCCGCATCCGTGGCCTGGCCCAGGGCGGGCCTGAGCGCTGGGCGCCACTCGGCGCCGTGCCGACCTTCCGCGAGGCGGGGTTTGATGCCCTGGGCGGCTCATCACGCGGGATTGCCGCACCTCCCGGCCTGCACCCGGAAATTACGCTGCAATACGAGTTCGCCTTCACGGCGATGCTGGCCGATGGCGATTTTCTGCGCGATGCCGCGACGCAGAACTTCCCGATGCGTCCGCTGGTCGGCCGCGCCTACCGGCAGATGATGGCGGCGGATTACGCGGGCCTGCGAGCGCTGTGGCAAAGGCGGCCCTGGCGGGAGTGAGTCAGATCGGCTCGTAGAGGCTCTTGAGCGAAAGCCGGCGCAGCACGTTGCGGCAGAGTACGTCAATTTCCCGCCGGTCCGTATGCTTGGGATGGACGCTGGCCCAGGCGGCCGCGAGGCGGCGCCAGAAGATGCCCAATTCGATCAGCCGGTCCCGATAGGCGCCCTGGGCATAGGCGAGGCGCCCCGCATCGCCCAGCGTTCCCCCCTTATCAAGCAGCGCGCTGGCGGCTTCGCGCAGGGCTTCGGTCGCCTCGCGCGGCTGCGAAATCAGGGGGGCGATCTGACGCAAGCCATGGGCGAGCAAGTCACGCGACCAACCGCTATCCTGCGCCATGGCGCGCATGGTGCCGGCCACCATGTGCTCCATCCCCGGATAATCCGGGCGGGCGGCATCGGCAGCCAGGACCTCGGCATGGGCGTGGGCCAGGCGTTGCAGACCGCGTGCGAGATTGGCGATGCGTTCCAGCCCGAAGCCGCTCTGGCGGATGCATTGCGCGGCCGCCGCCTCGAACATGCCAACGCCGGGCTGGGTGCGGCGCAACGCATCCAGGAATGCGCCCCCCGCTTCACCCGAGCCGCGCTCCAGCGCCGCGACGAGCGAGGTGGTGGCGGCATAGACGTGATGCTCCTCGGGCGGTGGGGGCGGCAGGCCGCGCAGGCCGGGCGGCACGGGATCACCCGGGGCGACCGTCTCGACCAGGCGCAGCGCGGAGGGCACCAGGCGCAGCAGCCGGAAATCGCGGCTTTTGGGGGCGACATCCAGGGCGGAATGCGCCGTCTCGATGGCCAGCACCAGGCGCAGTTCGTCATAGCGGCGGACCAGCACGACCTCGCCCGAGGCACCGCGCTCGAAGGCCAGCTCGCGATGGCGCAGCCAGGGGGCGGAGAAATCGAAGGATTCCGGCGGCCATTCCTCGCCAGGGGCCAACCCGGGAAAGCGGACGGGGTCGAAGGTGAAGGGATCGGGGCGCAGCACGGGCGGAACATGGCCCCGCCCGGTTAACCAAGCGTCACTGAAGCGGCAGAGGTTGGCTCAGAAAAGATAATTCATGGTCAGCATCGCCCCCTGGGCGAGGTGACGGCGCCCTGGACCTTGCCGGGATTGGGGAAGGCGATTGCGGCGTACAGGTCCCGCCGGGTGATCCCGCCGCCATGGCCGCTTGCCTGGCGGATCCGGCGCGGCTCCTGGCCATGCGCCAGCGAGCCAAGACGCGGGTCGCTGGCGAGTTCAGCCGGGACACTGCCGCCGCCAACGCCAGGGCGGGCAGCAGCGCCGTTCTGGCTTGAGGTGCCCCGGCCATGGCCCTATCGGCCTGGATCAAACCCGCAGCCATGTCTCCGAGAAGGCCAGCATCGCGGTCGAGATCCGCTGCCCCACGATCTCGCGCGGGATGGGTGCTCCAGGGCGTCGCGCGCCATTCACCTTGATGGTGGCACTCTCGCAGCCCACGAACAGGCTCGGCATGTGGTGCTGGCCGGTGGCGGATTGCGCGGGGGCGAGGGCGAAGCAGAAGGGCTTTCCCAGCCCCTTCCATTCCAGCGCGATCTCCATGCCGGGCGCCGTCACCGTCTCGCTGTAGTGGGTGATGGTGTCACCACCGGCGACCACGCTGGAAAGCGGGCGATATTCCAGGTTCCGCAGCCCCGGCAGGCCGCGCCAGGCGCCGAAATGCGAGACGTAGTCACTCACCAGCCACCGCGCGAGCCGCTCGTTATCCGTGAGGCAGAGATTGCCCGCGCCTTCGCTCTGCGGCGATTGCAGCAATACCAGCGCATGTCCCCGCCCGTGCGACGAGAGCACGACGCGAAAGAAGGAAGCCAGCGTGGTGAAGGGGCCGGCCGGGTCCTCTTTCAGCGAGATTCCAGGGTTCTCGCCGGACCATTCGACCTGTCCGGGAAAGAGGATGGTTTCAGCCATGGCACGCTCCTGTTGCGGGTTGGGGCTAGCTTGCGCCGCGCGGCTTCGTGCGGCAACGGCGGCGTGAATTTCGCGAATGCGCCGGCCAGTGCCAGCATGGCCGCCTCGCAGCCGGAAGATCCGCCATGACCAACCGCACCCGCATCCTGCTCTGGACCGATACGCCCGGCCCATATGCCGAGGCCATCGCCGCCGCCGGGCTGGATGCACGCGTCATGATCGAGGCCCTCCCCCGCCAGCAACAGCCCAGCGCCGAGCAGATGGCCGAGACTGAGGCGATCCTCGGCTGGGGCGCGCCGCCCGGCCTGCTGCCGCGCATGCCCCGGCTGCGCTGGGTGCAGGCGCTGACCGCGGGTGTCGAAGGCTGGCTCGCTTTGCCCGACCTGCCGGAGGGGCTGACGCTGACCTGCGCGCGCGGCACGCATGGCGATTCCATGCCGGAGAACATCCTGGGCGGAATATTTCACATCACCAAGGGCTACGCCACCATCGCCGAGGCGCAGAAGGCCAGCCAATGGAAGCGCCGCGTCGCCACACCACTGAACGGCAAGGTTCTGGGTATCCTGGGCCTCGGCGCCATCGGCGCGGAGGTGGCGCGCCTGGCCGCTGCCTTGCGGATGGAGGTGATCGGCACGCGCCGCAACCCTGCCCCCATGGCCCATGTCAGCGAAATCCTGCCGCCCGAGCGCACGGATGAGGTGCTGGCCCGCGCCGATTTCGTGCTGCTGCTCCTGCCAGCGACAGCCGCCACCGAGAACTTCATGAATGCCGAGCGCCTGGCCCAGATGAAGCCCAGCGCCTGGCTGCTGAATTTTGGCCGTGGCAGCGCCATCCGCGATGCCGACCTCATCGCGGCCGTGACCGAAAAGCGCATCGCCGGCGCCATCCTCGATGTGTTCCGCGAGGAGCCGCTGCCCGCGAGCGATCCCTTCTGGACCACGCCCGGCATCATGGTTCTGCCGCATATCGGCGGCATGCATCCCGAGCGGGACCGCGTGGTGGCGGCCCTGTTCACCGAGAATCTCCGCCGCCTGCTGAATGGAGAGGCACTGCGCGAGGTCGTGGATCGCCGCATCGGATACTGAGCTTGTCTCGCACCGCGCAGATCAGGCAGGCTGACTGCCTGAGCCGGGCATAACCGGCCGGGAGGAAACCTGATGCAACGTCGCGCCCTCACGCTCGGCCTGTTGGCCGCCCCGTCCCTTGCTACCGCGCAGGAGGCCTGGCCCAGCCGGCCGGTCCGGCTGATCGTCGGCTGGCCGCCCGGCGGCTCGGTGGATATCGTGGCAAGGCTGCTGCAACCCAGGCTCCAGGCGCTGCTGGGTCAGCCAGTGGTGGTGGAGAACCGCCCCGGCGCCACCGGCACGGTGGGTGCCGCCGAGGCCGCACGCGCCGCGCCCGATGGACTGAGCTGGCTGATCGCGCAAGACAGCCAGGTCATCACGCCCGCCATCATGAACCTGCCCTACGACGCGCGCCGTGATTTCGCGCCCGTGATGCTGATCGGGCGCGGGCCGCTGCTGGTCACATCGCACCCCGGCAATCCCTGGAACAATTTTTCCGAGCTGATGGCCACGGCCCGCGCGAGGCCGCCGGGCAGCATCGCCTATGCCACGGCCGGCGTGGGCACGATGATGCATGTGGCGATGGTGCAGCTCTGCAATCTCGCGGGCGTGGAACTCACCCATGTGCCCTATCGCGGCGGCGCGCCGGCCCTGGCCGATGCACTGGCAGGCCAGGTGCCGCTTTTCGTGACCAATGCGCCGGTCGGCGGGCCGCATGTCCGCAGCGGCGCGCTCAAGGGCCTGGGCGTTACCACCGCCACATCCTGGCGAGACCTGCCCGGCGTGCCGAGCTTCCAGGAGCAGGGCATCACGGGCTTCGAGGCGCCAACCTGGTGGGGCGTCTTCTCCCAAGCCGGCGTCCCCGCCCCCATCCGCGAGCGCATGTCGGCCACCCTCGCGCAGATCCTGGCCGAGCCGGAGACCCGCGGCCGCGTCGAGGCGCAGGGCATGGATGTGCTGGCCGTCGCGGGCGATGGCTTCGCCAGCTTCGTGACGACCGAGGCCGAGCGCTGGGCGCGGGTGGTGCGGGCCAACAACATCCGCGTGGAGGGGTGAAGCCGGCTGGGCTTCTCCGGCTGTTTCCACTCGCGCTGGGCACGCTGGTGGTGCCCTTCGACACCGCGCTGAACGTGGCCTTCCCGCAGGTGATCCAGACCTTCGGCCTGCCCCTGCCGGCCATCCAGTGGCTCATCATCGCCTATGTACTGACCTATGGCAGTCTGATGCTGGCGGTGGGGCGCATCGGCGATATTTGGGGCCATGCGCGGGTATTCCGCTTCGGCCTGGCCTGGAGTGCGGTGGCGCTGCTGCTCTGCTCGCTGGCGCCGAGCTATGGAGTTTTGCTGGCCTGCCGCGTGCTGCAAGGCGTGGGCGCGGCCTTCGTGATCGGTTGCGGCGCGGCACTCGCCACCAGCCTCTACCCGGAGGCGATGCGCGCCCGGGCATTGGGCGCCTACGCCGCTGCCTTCGCCGCCAGCTCGGCATTGGGGCCGCTGCTGGGCGGGCTGCTGGTGGAGGCCTGGGGCTGGCAAGCCGTATTCTGGATCCGCGTGCCGGTGGCGCTTCTCGCCCTATGGCTGCTGCGCCGGCACCCCACGCCCCCCCCGACCGGCACGGCGGGGAGCTTCGATGGCTGGGGCGCCGGCCTGCTGGCGATGGGCATGGCGAGCCTGCTGCTGGCCATCAACCGCGCCTCGCTGGCGCTGTTCCTCCTGGCCGTGGTGGCGCTGGGCGGCTTCATCTGGCGCAGTCTTGTCGTCAGCCGCCCCATCCTGGAATTGCGACTGTTCCGGCAGCCTGGCTTCGCGCGGCTGAACCTGGCGAGCCTGCTGGTGAACCTGGCAGGCTTCGGCGTGATGCTGCTTGTGCCCTTCTATCTGGCCCGCGTGTCGGCGCTGCCGCCGGCCTGGCTGGGCGGCGTTCTGGCGGTTGGGCATCTGGGTGCCATGCTCGGCTCGGCCCTGGGTGGCCGGCTGGGCGGAGGGTCGCGCTGCACCCTGCTCGGCGCGGCGCTGGGGGCCGCCGGGCTGCTTGGCATCGCGTTCTGGAGCGCCACCACGCCCCCTGCGCTGCTGCTGGCCGCGCTGCTGCTCCAGGGCTTTGGCATCGGGCTTTTCACCCTGGCCTATACCGACATGACCACGGCCATCATGCGGCGCGAGGATCGCGGCGTGGCCGGCAGCCTGGCCCTGCTGACCCGCACACTCGGTATTGTGCTCGCAGCCTCCCTGCTCACCCTGGTATTCGGCGCAAGCGAGGCCATGTATCTGGCCACAGGGGCCACTCCCATCGAGGCCTTCCTTGCCGGCTTCAGCCGGGCCTTCTGGGTGGCTGGGCTGCTGCCGCTTTTGGCCCTGGGCCTGCTGTGGCGACGGATGGAGAAATCCCGCTGAACTTGCCAAGGCGTCACTTGAACGCCCGTTCAGATGTGAGTATCGTTCCTGTCGTTGCGAGTGATTCGCAACTGGAGAAAGCCATGGGTCGCGATTTCAGCCATATCGCCCGCCGTTGCGAGCGCGCCGTCGTCACCGCCTATCGCGAACTGCGCGATGTCGGCACCACGGACATGGCCGCTTTCCAGGCATGCACCACGCTGTATCGCGTGCATCACCCCGAAGCCTCCATCGCCGAGGCGCGGCGGCTGGTCGCCGAATGGGTGGATCATCACGTCACGCGCCAGAGCACGGCGCCCGCTCCCGGCTGCGAGTGCGAGTGAGCGCAACGGTCAGGGTGAATGATGGGCCGCGGTAAAGATATCACTCTCCTCAAGACAAAGCTGCGACACTGACGGGCGCCGGCGGCAATCCGCTGCGGTGGCGCTGGATCATCGCGACATAGGCCGCTTCCAGTTGGCGCGCTCAGATGTTTGATCCTGGGTTTTGATGGTGCAGTCTTCTCCCATGAATGGAAGGATGCGCTATGGGTCAGATTCTCCACGGGTGCTTGAGGATGCGGTCCCGGACGGTCCGGATGGCGAGCGGCAGATCCCACTCGCGAAACGGCACGCCGTTGCGCAATGCGCCGGGCTTGCGCTCCAGGATCGGCAGGTAATGCCAGGGATCGCAGACCAGAATGTCCCGCCCGAAACGCCGCGGATGCTCGGCGATCACCGCGCCGTCGGCCACGATGCGCACCAGTGTCGCGGTGCTGCGGACCGAGACGGCACGCCCGGCGAATGCGGCCGGGACGCTGTAGCGATTGCGGTCGAGCAGCACGAGGCATGTGCTGGAGGCGCGCAGCATGTGCTCGACATAGCCATCGAAGCTTGCGGTGACGCCTGCTGCCATGCCTGGAACGCTTTCGTCGCCGACGCCGCCCGCGTCGCCTCCGTCACGACCCGAAAGTGGCCAACGGTAAGTAGTTAAGGCGGTTGGTATAAAGGGTCCGGGGCCTCCTCAAAAGCTGCTTCACTTCCTCGCCAGCACCGGGGGCAGATAAATCTGCCCTCCATTCCCACGAAACTTGTCGCTCATCTCTTCCATCCCGGCCTTGGCTGCCTCCCGTACCTCCTGGCTGATCTTCATCGAGCAGAATTTCGGCCCGCACATCGAGCAGAAATGCGCGAGCTTCGCGCCCTCGGCCGGCAGGGTCTGGTCGTGGAATTTCTCCGCCGTCTCGGGATCGAGGCCCAAATTGAACTGGTCCCGCCAGCGGAATTCGAAGCGCGCGCGGGAGAGTGCGTCATCGCGTAATTGCGCCGCCGGGTGCCCCTTGGCGAGGTCCGCGGCATGCGCCGCGATCTTGTAGGTGATGACGCCGGTCTTCACGTCATCGCGATCGGGCAGGCCCAAATGCTCCTTGGGTGTAACGTAGCAGAGCATGGCGCAACCGAACCAGCCGATCATCGCGGCGCCGATGCCCGAGGTGATGTGATCATAGCCCGGCGCGATGTCGGTGGTCAGTGGGCCCAGCGTGTAGAAGGGCGCCTCGCCGCAGGCTTCCAGTTGCTTCTCCATATTCACCTTGATCTTGTGCATCGGCACATGGCCGGGGCCCTCGATCATCACCTGCACATCCTGCTTCCAGGCGACCTGCGTGAGTTCGCCCAGCGTCTCCAGCTCGGCGAATTGCGCCGCGTCATTGGCATCGGCGATGGAACCGGGGCGCAGCCCGTCACCCAGCGAGAAGGAGACGTCATAGGCGCGCATGATCTCGCAAATCTCGCCGAAACGCTCGTAGAGGAAGCTCTCCTTGTGATGCGCCAGGCACCACTTCGCCATGATGGAACCGCCGCGCGAGACGATGCCCGTCACGCGCTCGGCCGTCAGGGGCACATAGGCCAGGCGCACGCCGGCATGGATGGTGAAGTAATCCACGCCCTGCTCGGCCTGTTCGATCAGCGTGTCGCGGAAGATCTCCCAGGTGAGTTCCTCGGCGCGGCCCTCCACCTTCTCCAGCGCCTGGTAGATCGGCACGGTGCCGATGGGCACCGGCGAGTTGCGAAGGATCCATTCGCGCGTGGTGTGGATGTTCCGGCCGGTGCTGAGGTCCATCACATTGTCGGCGCCCCAGCGGATCGCCCAGACGAGCTTGTCCACCTCCTCCGCAACGCTTGAGGAAACAGCGGAATTGCCGATATTGGCGTTGATCTTCACCAGGAAGTTGCGGCCGATGATCATCGGCTCGCTCTCGGGATGGTTGATGTTGGCGGGAATGATGGCGCGGCCGCGCGCGATCTCGCTGCGGACGAATTCCGGCGTCACATGATCGGGGATATCAGCGCCGAAGCTCTCGCCATCGCGCGGCTTGCCGAGGCCGGCAGCGCGCCCGAGGTTCTCGCGGATCGCCACATATTCCATCTCGGGCGTGATGATGCCGGCGCGGGCATAGGCCAATTGCGTGACGGCCTGACCCGACTTGGCGCGCAGCGGCATGCGGCCGGCGCGGTCGAACAGCGGCACGCGGCGGGCCTCGCCCGGCTTCAGCCCATCATCCTCAGGCTTCTGGGCGCGGCCCTCGATCCTCTCGACATCGCCGCGCGCCATGATCCAGGCTTGGCGATGCGGCGCCAGGCCACTAGCGATGTCAGTCTGCACGGCGGCGTCCGTGTAGGGGCCGGAAGTGTCATAGACGCGCAGAGCCGGCTCTCCACCCGAGACGGAGATCTGCCGCATGGCAACGCGAATTTCGGGGTGAAGCTGGCCAGCCACATGGATCTTCTGGCTGGCAGGAAGTGGGCCGGTGGTGATGGCGGGGCGTTGTGGTGGCAGATTATCGGGCATTTGGACCTCCCTCGAAAAAATTGAACGAAGGAGGGTCGCGCCACGCGCCGAGTGCCCATCCCTTCGCCGGCATGACCCGGATCAGGTTCGAAGGGTCACCGCGTCGCTCGCGGAATCTCAGCCCTGCGGAAAGGGCTCCCCTTGGATGGGAATATGCTGCGCCAGACGCGCAAGCTTGTCAAAAGATCTTCGGCTTTTCGTGGCGGGCAGCCTGATGTCGGTGTGCTCGACGATGCCTCCTGCCTGTGGTTCGTCGTCGGGCTCGAAGGCGGGCTGCCCCCGGACGACAGATCTGTACCGACCACGCCGACCCGCAGCACGAGGTCGGGATGGTCAGTCGCGTGAAGCCGGCGCTGCGCGCCAGCGCCGAGGTCCCGTACCAGCCAAGAAAGAGGGCGCCGCATGAAAGCCTGGCCCAGCATCGGTGCGGCAGCTCAGGTCTTCTCGCCATCGCTGGCGGCCTCCCGGACCAGCCAATCGGCAAAGATCCGCAGAGAAGGGCTGATCCGCCCCTGCGGCAGAACGAGCCAATAGCCATCGCCGGTCATCGCAGGCGCCTGCGCGAGGGCCAGCAGGCGCCCGCCGCGCAACTCATTCCGCACAAAGCCGGGCGAGCAGATCACCACGCCCAATCCTTCCAGCGCGGCCTGGATCGCCAGCGTCGTGCTTTCGAACAGCAGCGGCACGGGAGAATCCGGCAGCCCCGCATGCCGGTGCCAAATGGCCCAATCCCGCGCGCGCACCCTGCTGCCCAGCAGGCGCGCGCCCCGCAGAGGCTCCGCCCCCACGGGCAGGGACGCTGCCAGGCCCGGTGCGGCGAAGGGCGCGATCATCACCGGCTGGAGCGGGAGCAGCGTCGCCGAGGGGTGTGCATCCAGGGGCGCTGTCCTCACGGCCGCATCCACGCCTTCGCGGGCGAGGTCCACGGGGGCGGTGGAGGTGGTCACCTCCAGGTCAATGCCGGGATTGGCGCGCTTGAAATCAGCCAGGCGCGGGATCAGCCAGCGCAGCGCCCAGGTGGTGTAGGCACGGATCCGCAAGGGCGGCGTTTGCGCCTGCAACTCCCGCGCGGCGGCCTCGATCTGGGCAAATCCCCCTCGCAATGCCTCGGCAAAGCGCTGGCCCTGCTCGGTCAGGCTCAGCGCATTGGGGCCACGGCGCACCAGGGGGCAACCCAGCTCCCGCTCCAATTCGCGCAGGCGCCGGCTGACGGCGGGCGGCGTGACCCGGAGAGCCACGGCGGCCGCAGCGACGCTGCCGGTCTCGGCGATGACGTGGAAAGCCCAGAGGCTTTGCAGGGGTGGGGCGCGTTGGAGCATGGCGCAGCATAACACCAGCTTGGGGTAGCCCGAGAATCTTTGCGGCTTCCAGCAACGCCGGGATCATGGGAGCCACGCTCGGCCAGGGCCGGGAGCTTTGGTCAAAAGAAGGAAACGTCTCAAATGAAGCGTAGATCAGCGCTCATGCTCGCCCCCGCCTTGGCGGTCGCGGCACCCCGCCTTTCGCTGGCGCAGGGCGCCAGCTTTCCGGACCGGCCCCTCCGGCTCATCATTCCCTTCACCGCCGGCGGCAGCAACGACATCGTGGGCCGCCTGATCGCGGACCGCATGGCCGCGCGGCTCGGCCGGCCGATCGTGATCGAGAATCGCGGCGGCGCGGGCGGGTTGATCGGCAATGACGCGGTCGCGAAGGCGCCCGCCGATGGCACGACGATGCTGCTGGCGGGCAGCGGCAGCTTCCTCATCTCCTCCTTGGTGCAGCCCAGGCTGCCCTATGATCCGGTGCGGGACTTCGCGCCGATCGGGCTGATCGGCGCGGCGCCCAATGTCATTGTCGTCCATCCCGCCATCGCGGCGCAGACGCTGGCGGATCTCCAGCGCGTCGCGCGCGCCGCGCGCACGCCGCTGCGCTTCGGCACGCCGGGTGTCGGCACGACGGGTCATGCGTTGGGCGCCATGATCGGCGTTGTTCTCGGCGCGGAGCTGGACGCGGTGCATTATCGCGGCACCGGCCCCTCGATCACGGATGCGCTGGCGGGCCGCCTGGACATCCTGACGAATGCCTCGGCGCCATTGCAGCCGCATATCGAGTCGGGCCGGCTGCGTGCGATCGCCATCGCGGGACGCACGCGCAGCGCAGCCCTTCCACAAGTTCCGACCAGCCTGGAACAGGGCTTCCCCGAGCTGGATTCGGCCACCTGGTACGCCCTCCTCACCACGGCCGGCGCACCGCCCGAGCGCATCGCCGCCTTGCATCAAACCCTGAATGAGGTGCTGGCCGACCCCGATGTGCGCCACCGGCTGGTGGAGCATGGCGTGGATGAGATCACGCCCAGCCCACAACCCGCCGACCTGACCAGCTTTCTCACGGATGAGCGCATCCGCTGGCGGCGCGTGGTCGAACGCGCGCAGTTGCGTATTGAATAGGGAAATCCAGATCATGACCGACGAAACTCCCATCCTGCTGACCCAGGCCGACGGCATCGCCACGCTGCGGATCAACCGGCCAAACCGCCGCAACGCGATTGATGACGCCACACGCGGGTTGATGATCGAGGCGCTGGAAGCTGCGGCGGCCGACCCCGCCGTGCGCGCGCTCATCGTCACCGGCACCGGCAGCGCCTTCTGCGCCGGCGGCGATGTCAGCGGCATGCAGCAGCGCCTGTCCGCGCCGCAGGAGGAGATCGCCTTCAATGGCTGGCGCCGCCAGGCGCGCACGCATCGCGCCGTGGCCCTGCTGCACAATTTCCCAAAGCCCACCATCGCCGCCGTGAATGGCGCCGCCGCTGGCTTGGGCTGTGACGTGGCGCTGTGCTGCGACTTCGTCGTGGCGGCCGAGAGTGCCCATTTCACGATGAGCTTCGTCACCCGTGGCCTCATCCCCGATGGCGGCGGCATGTATTTCCTGCCGCGCCGCGTCGGCCTGGCCCGCGCCAAGGAGATGGTCTTCAGCGGGCGCCGTGTCGCTGCGGCTGAGGCGCTTAATCTCGCCATGATCGAGCGCGTCCTGCCCGATGCCGAGCTGCTCAGTGGCTGCGAGGCCTGGGCGCGGGATCTGTCAGCCGGCTCGCCCGTGGCGCTGTCACTCGCGAAATCCGTGATGGACCGCTCACTCGAGATGAGCTTCGAAGATGTGCTGGCCGAGGGCTCAAAAGCCCAGGCCATCTGCTACACCTCGGGTGAGCATCGCGCCTCGGTCGCGGCCTTCCTGGCGAAGACGGCGCGATGAGCGCCCTCGCCGCCCTGCTGCGGCCGCGCAGCGTTGCCATCATCGGCGCCTCGGCTGATCCCACGAAGATGACCGGCCGCCCCATCGGCTACCTGCAAAGCTACGGTTTTGGGGGCGAGATCTGGCCGGTCAATCCGCGCGCCGAGACCATCGCGGGCCTGCCCTGCTTCGCCGATGTCGCATCGCTGCCGGGGGCGCCCGATGCCGCGATCGTGCTGCTCGGCCCCGAGCGTGCGGAAGCCGCCGTGCGGGACCTGGCGCTGCGCGGCTGCCAGGCCGCCATCGTGCTCGCCAGCGGCTATGGCGAGGCGAATGCCGAAGGTGCTCGCCGGCAGGAGGCGCTGAAGCAGGCGGCGGGCGCGATGCGCCTGCTGGGGCCCAACACCATCGGCCTGGTCAACCTGACCGATGGCATCATGCTCTCGGCCACCGGGGCGCTCGAACTGGGCGACCTGCCGGCCGGGCGCATCTCCGTCGTCTCGCAGAGTGGCGGCATCCTGGGCGCGCTGCTCTCGCGCGCAGCGGATCGCGGCATTGGCTTCGCCAAGCTGGTCTCCACCGGCAATGAGGCGGATCTCGACAGCAGCGACCTGATTGCGGAGCTGCTGGAAGACCCGGCGACCGATGTGGTCGCGGTCTATATGGAAGGGCTGCGCCGGCCGGAGGCCTTCCAGCGGGCCGCGCGCCGTGCCGCCGAACTCGGCAAGCCGATCGTGGTCTACAAGGTCGGCCGCTCGGAATCCGGGGCGCGGGCCGCGACGTCGCACACCGGCGCCATGGCCGGCGCAGACCGCGTCTATGACGCGATGTTCCGCCAATATGGCGTGATCCGCGCGGAGAGCTTCACCGACCTGCTGGACATCCCGGCCGCACTGGTGACGGGGCGACGCATGGCGGGCCAGCGCGTCGCCATCCTGACCTCGACCGGGGGCGCTGGCACGCTGCTGGCGGATAATTGCGGGCTCGCTGGCATCGAAGTCGCACCCCCCGATGCGGAGACGACCGAACGCCTGGCAACCCTGCTCGACGAAGACCAAGCGACGGTGGGCCGCAACCCAGTGGATGTGACGCTGGCGGGGCTGCGGCCCGACCTGTTCCGCGGCGCCATCAGCGCGCTGCTGGAGAGCCCCGGCTATGACGCGGTGGTGGTGGTGATCGGCTCCTCCGCGCTGGCTGCGCCTGACATCGTCGCGGGCGCGATCGTCGAATGCCAGGCACAGAGCGACAAGCCGGTGCTTGCCTATGTCAGCCCGCATGCGCCGCATCTGGTGCGCTTGCTGAACGGCAAGGGCATCGCCGCCTTCGCGACACCCGAGAGCTGCGCCACGGTGCTGCGGGCGCTGCAACGCCGCGCCGTACCGCCCGCGCCGGACGCGCTGGCCGCTGATCCTGCCGTCCTTGCGGGCCTTCCCGCGGGCAACCTGAACGAGGCGGAGAGCAAGGCCTTGTTCGCCCGTTTCGGCGTGCCCACGACGCGCGAGCGCGTGGCGGCCGACGCGACCGCGGCGGAAGCGGCGGCACAGGCGCTGGGCGGCAAGGTGGTGTTGAAAATCCTCTCCCGCGCCATCGCGCACAAGAGCGAGCTGGGCGGCGTGAAGCTCGGCCTGACGGCGAACGAGGTGCCCGAGGCCTGCGCCGGGATGCTGGCACGGCTGCGCGCGGCCGACGCCCCCGCGCCGGAGGGCTTCCTGGTCCAGGAGAGGGTGCGGGGCGGCATCGAGATGATCCTGGGCTTCCACCGCGACCCACAACTCGGGCCAGTGTTGCTCGTGGGCGCCGGCGGCGTAGCGGCGGAGCTGTTCCAGGACACCGCGCTGCGCCTGCTGCCCATCGCCCGCGCCGATGCCGAGGCGATGCTGGAGGAGCTGAAGGCGATCCGGCTGCTGCGCGGCTGGCGCGGCGCGCCACCGGCGGACATGGCGGCCCTGGTGGACGCGATCATGGCTTTTGCCCGCATGGCGGCAACGGCTGGCGACCGGCTCATCGAGGCGGAGATCAACCCGCTCTTCGTCCTGCCTGAGGGCCAGGGCGTTCGCGCCGTGGATGGCCTGGCGGTACTGCGGTGAACCCCCTGCCGATCCTCGCCGCGCACGCGGCAGGTTGGCGCGACCGGCCCTGGCCCGGCGGGCTTGAGCACGCAGCAGGGCTTTCGTGGGGAGGGGATGAGCAAGCCAATCCACGCGGGCCACGCGGCCAGCGCCGGATATGCTTCCGTCATGGCCTGACAGAATCCAGCAATGGATGTAGGCGAAAGGCATTGCGGGGCGCGGCCGGGCACCCATGTCAAGGTCGGGGAGAAAAGCCATGGTCCTGAAACTGATCTGCGCCCAGGTGATGCTGACCAAGCTGGCAGTGCGCGGCGCCTTCACGCTGGGCGCCGCGGCTGGAACCGCGGGCATGCTTGGGGTGTGCGCCCTGAAGAAGGCCATCCAGGCCAAGCGCGACGCCGCCTGAGGGGGTGGCGGCAGGCCGGTTGCCAAAGCGGCCCGCCATGGCCAGAACATGCCCCTCCATCTTGGGAAACAGAACATGCAGATTTTGGCCCGCCCCTGGCTCTCGATACGCTGGCTCTCGATACGCTGGCTTGCGTTTGCGATGCTCGGCTCCTGGGTGCTCGCCGCCTCGGCACAGGTCGCATTGCCAATGTGGCCCGTGCCGGCGACGCTGCAGAGCCTCGCCGTGCTGCTGCTCGGCGCGATCGGTGGGCCGGTGCTCGGCGTGGCCGCTGTCGCGGCATATCTCGCGCAGGGCTCCATGGGCCTTCCCTTCTTCGCCAATGGCTCCAGCGGCCTCGCGGTGCTGACCGGCCCGACGGCGGGATACCTCCTGGGCTTTGTCGCCGCCGCCTGGATCGCAGGCGCCGCGCAGGGCACGGTTTGGCGGCAGGGGCTTGTGCTTTTGGTGGCGCATCTCGCGCTTTTCGTTCCCGGCGTGACCTGGCTTGCCGGCTTCATCGGCTGGGAGCGCGCCTTGCACGCGGGCTTCGTGCTGTTTCTGCCTGGAACGCTGATCAAGACCGCCCTCGCACTCGCTGTGCTGCGCGCCGTGCGGATCCGGACCTGACGGGAATGGCCGCCGCGCCTGCCGCGCGGCGGCTCGCCGATCAGACGGTGACGCCGTAGAGCTTTCGCGCCTCGGCTTCGCTCACCAGCCCATCCGCCACATCCCGCGCCACCAGCGCCGGGTCGCGCTGCCTGGGGTCGCCCATGCCGCCGCCGCCGGGCAGCAGCAGCACCAAATGCCGCCCCTTGGGGATGATCTGGAAGCCCTTGGTCCGCAGCACGGTGCCATTGTCGTCATCCAGCCCGACCCAGCCGGCAGCGCCCATGCCGCCGCCGAAGCGGCCTTTGGGCGGATTGGCCACGCGGTCGAAGATGGCGTTCACGGCGAATTCGGCGTTCTTTTTCGCGCCGATCTCCATGATCTGCCCGAAGCCGCCGCGCGTCTTGCCGGCACCCGCGGAATCCGGACGGAGTTCCTTGCGCCAGAAAATCACGGGCGCCACGTTCTCCGTGGCCTCCACCGGCATGGTCCGCACGCCGGAGGGGAAGGCGATGCCGTCCAGCCCGTCCTTTGTGGGCCGCGCGCCGGTGCCGCCAGAATTGAAGGTGACGATCTCGAAATCCTCGACCTCCGCCGCCTGCCCGCTCACCTGGCTGCCACCGCGCAAGGGCGGGTTCCACAGCGCGGAGGAGCCCTCAGCATTCACTCGCTCGGGGATGGTCTGCGCCAGGCAGCCCATCATCAAATCGGGGATGAGCTGGCCGATCACGTGGCGCACGCTGACCGGATAGGGGCGCGGCGCGTTGAGGATGCAGCCCTCGGGGATTTCCATCCGGAAGGGCAGCAGGCTCGCCCAGTTATTCGGGATTTCCGGTGCGATCACGCATTTCAGCCCGAAGCAGGCATAGGCGCGGCAATAGGCCGGCGGCACGTTGATGCCGCGCGTGGACAAGCCCGAAGTGCCGGTGAAATCCACGATGATCTCGCCGCCCTCGGCGCGCATCGCCGCATGCAGCGTGACCGGCGCCTCATAGCCATCCGAGCGGATTTCGGAATGCCAGATGACGCCCTGCGGCAGCTTGGCGATCTCGGCCTGGGTTGCGGTCATGCTGGCGTCGAAGATGAAAGCGGCCAGACCATCCAGCCCGTCCATCTTGTACTCGTCCATCATTTCGATGAGGCGCTTGGCGCCGGCATCGTTGCAGGCGCAGAGCGAATAGATGTCGCCCTCCAGCTCGACCGGGGTGCGGCTGCCCACGCGGATGAAGTCGAAGAAGGTCTCGTTCGGGGCTCCGGCATCGAAGCACTTCACGATGGGGATATAGAGCCCCTCCTCGAAGACCGAGCGCCCTTCCGGCCCCATGCCAAGCCCGCCAATGTCAATGATATGCGCGGTATTGGCGAAGATGCCGATGATCTTCCCGCCGCGAAACGCGGGGCTGACCACGGTGAGGTCATGCAGGTGGCCGGTGGCGAGCCAGGGGTCGTTGGTGATGTAGTGATCGCCCGGCTTCATCCTGTGCGCCGGGAATTTCTTGAGGAAGTGGCCCACCGCCTCGGCCATGGAATTCACATGGCCCGGCGTGCCGGTCACGGCCTGGGCGAGCATGCGGCCTTCCAGGTCGAAGACGCCGGCCGAGAGATCGCCCGCCTCGCGCACCGTGGTGCTGAAGGCGGTGCGGATCATGGTCTGCGCCTGTTCCTCGACCACCGCGATGAGGCGGTTCCATTGGATCTGGCGTTGGATTTTCTGCAAGGCATCCATCATGCATCCCCCCGCGTCAGTTCCAGGTATCCCAGCCCATCCATCCGGCAGGTCCAGCCCGGCCCCACCAGCGTGCTCGTCTCATCCTCGGCGATGATGCAGGGCCCCGGCACTTCGCAGCCTGGCGCCATCTGGTGGCGAGCATAGACCTGCCAGGTGGCGACGATGCCGGTCGCGGTATCGCGCAGCTGCTGGCTGCGGACCGGCGCGGGGGCGGCGGCATTGGCCACGTCCGCCGCTGCTTGCACGGCATCCACCAAGGTCGCGACCGTGACGGCGAAACTCAGCACTTCCACGTCCGAGCCGGGCACCGGGCGGTCATAGAAGCGCGTATATTCGGCGTCATAGGCGGCGCGGATTTCGGCGATGTCGGCCTCGACCAGCGGCCGTACCGGCAGCGCCACGGCGATCTCATGCCCCTGCCCGACATAGCGCATATAGCCGATGCGATGCTCGACCGTGGGTGCACCAAAGCTGCCCTCGGCCACGACTTTCGCGGCCTCGGCGCTCATCGCGGCCAGCAGGGTGTTGACGCCCGCCACATCGAAGCTGGCGAAGCGTGTGTAGAGGCTTTTCACCACCTCATAACCGACCGGCGCGCGAAGGAAGCCGATGGCCGAGCCGACGCCCGCGCCCGATGGTACCAGCAGTTTCTTCACGCCGATCTTCTCGGCCACGCGATAGCCATGCACCGGGCCACCACCGCCAAAGGCGATGATGGCGCGGCCCTCATAGGATTTGGCGGATTCGATGGCATGCACACGCGCCGCATTGGCCATGTTCTCATCCACCATCTCGATCACGCCCAGCGCCGCCATGCCGGCTTCCAGGCCGAGGCCCTTGCCGACATGCTCCACCAGCGCGGCTTCCGCCGCACCCGTGTTGAGCGCCAGCGAACCACCCGCAAACGCCGCCGCGTCATAGCGGCCAAGTGCCAGGTTGGCATCCGTCACGGTCGGCTTGGTGCCGCCGCGGCCATAGCAGGCCGGGCCAGGATCGGCGCCCGCCGATTCAGGCCCCACCTGGATGCGCCCCATGCTGTCCAGATGCGCGAGCGAACCGCCGCCCGCGCCGATTTCCACCATCTCGATCACGGGAATTCGCAGCGGCAGGCCCGAGCCCTTGCGGAAGCGGCCCACGCGCGCCACCTCGAAGCTGCGGCTGGCTTGCGGCGCGAAGTCGTCAATCAGGCAGACCTTGGCCGTGGTGCCGCCCATGTCGAAGCTCAGCACCTTGGACCAGCCGCGCTGCCTGGCCACATGCGCCGAGAAGATGGCGCCCCCCGCCGGCCCGCTTTCCACCAGGCGGATGGGGAAGCGCGAGGCCGTCTCGATGGTGGTGAGCCCACCGCCCGAGAGCATCAGAAAGAGCGGGCAGGCCATGCCGCCGCCGCGCAAGCCCGCCTCAAGCCGGGCCAGGTAGCTGGCCATCAGCGGCTGCACATAGGCATTGGCGACAGTGGTGGAGAAACGCTCCCATTCGCGCATCTCGGGGCTGACTTCGCAGCTCAGCGAGATCGGCAATTCGGGCCATTCGGCGCGGATGATCTCGGCCGCGCGGCGCTCATGCGCCGGGTTCACGAAGCCATGGATGAAGCCGATGGCGAGGCTCTGGATGCCTTCCGATTTCAGGAAGGGCACCCAGGCGCGCATCGCCGCCTCATCCAGCGGCACCAGGACGTTGCCGACATTGTCCAGCCGCTCGGCCACCGGCAGGCGCCAGCGGCGTGGCACAAGGGGCTGCGGCAATTCGATGTTGAGGTCGTATTGGTCGTAGCGGCTCTCATTGCCGAGCGCGAGCACGTCGCGGAAGCCCTCGGTCGTGATCAGCGCGGTGGGCGCGCCCTTGCGCTCGATCAGCGCATTGGTGGCCAGCGTGGTGCCGTGGATCATCAGCGTGATGTCGCTGGGCTGCATGCCGGCGCGGGCCAGCACGGCCTTCACGCCTTCCAGCACGCCCAGTTCCGGCGCGTGCGGCGTGGTGAGGACCTTCACCGTCCAGCGCTGGACCTGATCCTCGCCGGTCGTCGCCTCGATGGCGACATCGGTGAAGGTGCCGCCGATGTCAACAGCCAGACGAGCGTTGCTCACCACCCCCGCACCATCCCGCCATCGGTACGCATGATGCTGCCCGTGATGTAGGCCGCCTGCTCGCTGCACAGGAAGGCCACCAGCGGGCCATACTCGTTCGGCAAGCCGTAGCGGCCGGCGGGGATGGTCTTGCTGCGTTCGGCGATCACGTCATCCACCGTCTTGCCCTGGCGCTTGGCTAGGCTGGAGGCCGTCTCCAGCGAGCGGGCCGTGCGAATCGCGCCCGGCGCCACGATGTTGCAGGTGATCCCCTCATGCGCGACTTCGGCGGAGAGCGTCTTCATCCAGCCCATGATGCTGGCGCGCAGCGTGTTGCTCAGCACCATGTTGGGCAGCGGCTGCAACATGCCCGTGCTGCCCACATTGATGATGCGGCCATATTTGCGCTCACGCATGCCCGGCAGCAGCCGGTTGGTGATGCGGACGGGCGAGAGGACGATGCTCTGGAACCAGGTGCTCAGCAGCGCCTCGGTCACTTCCAGCGCCGGGCCGGGCGGCGGGCCGCCATGGTTCTGGATGAGAATATCCACGCCGCCCATGGCCGCGATCGCGCCATCGGCCAGCATGTCCATCTGCACGCCATTGGCGACATCGGCCGGAATGCCGACGCAGGAGGCAGCGCCCAGCGCCACCAATTCCTTCGCAGCCACATCCAGGCTCGCCTGGTCGCGCCCGCTGATGACCAGGGCCGCGCCCTCCGCCGCCAGCGCATCCGCGATGGAGCGCCCCAGGCCCTTCGAGGCCCCCATGACCAGTGCGCGCTTGCCCGTGAGCCCGAGATTCATCAGCCAATTTCCTCTGGAAAGCCTGCGGCGACCCTGCCGCGCCTCGCCCCCTCTGGCAAGCCGGGCCGCTGCCGTTATGTTGCGGGCACCCGCAAGAGAATGACCAGGAAACCAACATGTCCAAGCCCGTGCTGCTCATTACCCGCAAGCTGCCCGCCGCCATCGAGGCCCGTGCCGCGCGGGACTATGATGTGCGGCTCAATGCCGATGACGCGCCCTGGTTCCGCGACGGCGCCGAGATCGCGCGCCGCGCGGAAGGCGCGCACGGCATTCTCTGCGCGGCGGGGGATCCGCTGAACGCCGCCACCATCGCCGCCCTGCCGGATTCGGTGAAATGCATCGCCACCTTCAGCGTCGGCCATGACCACCTCGACGTGGCCGCTGCGAAGGCGCGCGGCATCACCTGCACCAACACGCCCGAGGTACTGAGCTTCGCCACCGCCGAGGCCGCGATGACCCTCATGCTCATGGCCGCCCGCCGCGCCGGCGAGGGCGAGCGGATGCTGCGCGCCGGCAATTGGCATGGCTGGGCGCCGACGCAGCTGATGGGCGTCACGCTGGAGGGCAAGAAGCTCGGCATTCTCGGGATGGGCCGCATCGGGCGGGAGTTGGCCGCCATGGCGCGCGGCTTCCGGATGGAAATCCACTACCGCAACACCAACCGCCTGCCGCCCGAGATGGAGTTGGGCGCGATCCATCACGACAATGACGACAAGTTCCTGGCGACGATTGACGTGATTTCCATGCATATCCCGGGCGGCAATGCCACGCGCAAATGGCTCAATGCCGAGCGCCTGGCGAAGATGAAGCCCGGCCACCTCGTCGTGAATTCAGGCCGCGGCGGCAGCGTGGATGACGCGGCTCTCGTCGCCTCGCTGGCCAGCGGCCACACCCGCGCCGCCGGCCTCGATGTCTATGACAATGAGCCCAAGGTGTTCCCGGGCTATCTCGGCCTGGAGAATGTGGCATTGCTGCCGCATCTGGGTTCCGCCACGATCGAGGTGCGCGACGCCATGGGCCATCGCGCACTGGACAATCTGGATGCGGTGCTGATCCACAGGAAGCCCGCGCCGCACCCCATCGGCTGAAGCGCCTCGGCTTGCGGGCGACTGGTGCCTCAGCTCGCCCGCACCTGCTTGAGGAAGCTGGCTGATTTCTCGCGCAGCAGCCCCGCCTGCGTCGCGAGATCATTGGACGCCGTCAGCACCTCGCCCGCCGAGCGTCCCGTCTCGCCCGAGGCCGAGCGCACATCCTCGATGCGGCGTGCCACTACCCCCGTGCCCTCGGCCACCAGGGCGGCGCTGCGGGCGATTTCGCGCGTGGCGGCCCCCTGCTCCTCCACGGCGGCGGCGATGGCGGTGGTCACCTCGTTCATCCGCTCGATGGTGGCGGTGATGGATTGCAGCGCGGCCACGGCCTGTCCCGTCGTGCCCTGGATGCCACCGATCTGCGCCGCGATCTCCTCCGTGGCTTTCGCGGTTTGCGCGGCCAGGTTCTTCACCTCGCTCGCCACCACGGCGAAGCCTTTGCCGGCATCCCCCGCCCGCGCCGCCTCGATCGTGGCATTGAGCGCGAGAAGGTTGGTCTGCCCCGCGATGTCGCTGATCAGCCGCACCACATCGCCGATCTTGGCGGCGGCCTGGGCCAGGCCCTGCACCGTGCCATCCGTGGCCCGTGCCTCCTCGGCCGCCGAGCGCGCCACCTCGGCGCCTTCGGCCACCTGGCGGGTGATCTCGGCGACGCTGGCGGCGAGTTCCTCGGCGCTGGCGGCCACCGCCTGCACATCGCCCCCCGCGCGACCCGAGACCTCGGCCACCGCATCGGCCTCCCGCCCCGATGTCTCGGCCGAGGCGGAAAGCGAATTGGCCGATTGCTGCATCTGCCCGGCGGCGGCGGCCACCGCATCCACCACGCCGCCCATCTCCTTCTCGAAATTATCGGCGAGCCGCGCCTGCGCGGTCACGAGGTTCCAGATCACCATGGGCGCCACATAATTGCCGGCGCGGTCCCGGATGGCGGTGACGGTGAGCTCCAGCACCTCGCCGCCCATGGTGATGCGCGTCTGATGCGGCAGGCGCGAGGGGTCGCTCAGCAGGTCGCGCTGGCGCTTCGGGTGCTTGTGGAAGATATCCATGCTCTGGCCCATCATGTCATCGGCCTTCATCGGCATCACATGCTCGATGCGCTTGATGAGGCGGTTGACCTCCGGGTTCATGTAGGTGATCCGGAAGTCGTCCTTCGGATCCGCCATCATCACGCCGACCGACATCTGCTCCAGCATCTGCTGCCGCGCGAAGGCCTTCTCCACCTCGCCACGCAGCCCTTCCAGCGCCTGGGCGATCTGGCCGATCTCATCCCGGCGGCCCTGATCCGGCACGGGCTGCGCGGTATCCCCGCCCGCGATGGCGCGCACCGCGCCGGCGATGCGGCGCAGCGGCTGGCCAATGGCGCGCGCCGTCAACCAGCCCGAGATCATGAGCAGCAACGCGACCACGGCCCCGATGATCCAGACGCTGCGCTCCAGCGTCGCCATGGCGGCGGCGGCCGCGGCGGCGGCGGCATTGGCATCGGCTTCCAGCGTCGCATTGGCGGTGCCGAACGCCGTCATGGTACGCTCTCGCGCCGGAGCGTTGCGAGTGGTGCGCAACTCCTGGATGCGGGTGCCGAGCGTCATCACCGCCTCGGCCTGCTCGGCGAGGGCTTGCCCCGCGCTCGCCAGCCGCTCCATGTCGGGCCTCACCGCGGCGGGCGCGGCCGCGCTCAGGCGGCGGGCATGCACGCGGCTTTGCGAGGCTGCGCGGCGGGCGCGGGCGCTGGCGGCGGGGTCATCCGTCGCGAGGTAGCGCTGCAGGCTGAGGCGCACCTCGTTGACGGCCTGGACGTAGGTGTTCATCACATCCCGCAATTCGTCCCGCGCCTCTCCCTCCACGCCGAATTGCAGATTGGCGGTGGCCGCTTCCAGCGCCTGGTCGAACTCCGCGAAGCGGGGGAAGAAATCGGCGTCACGCTTCTGGATCAGCTCGCGGCGGGCGGCCGCGGAGTCGGTCGTGGAGTTACGGAACTGGGTGAATTCCTGGAACGTCGTCTCCAGCGCCGGCAGCGCCGTGGTGCTGGCCAGGCTGCGCGCTCGCTCCAGCGCCTGCTGCCCCTCGGCCAGGCGCCGCTCCATGGTCGTGGCCTCGGCGGCAAGCCCTTCGGGTCGGTTGGCCAGGAGGACGCCGCGCAGGGCATTATTGGCTTCCATCAGCAGCCGCCCGGCATCGGAGGCGGCAAGCCGCGCGCCCGCGGCGCGGCGTTCGGCCGCCTGTTGCTCCGCCACCCGCACATTCTCGCGCGTGACGAGCGTCACCAGGGCGCCGAGCAGCAGGACAGCGATGCCCGCACTCAAGGCCAGTTTCCGTCCAACCGACAAATCACGAAAGAATCGCATGGGCCCAGATCTCCTTGTCCGGGCCACTCTGCGGCCCCGTCGCTTAAAGTCCGGTGAACGCCCCTCGACAGAAACCCGCCCCACGCTCAATTTGGGCTGACAACCCGCAAGGCCGCCAGGATATGTTCTTCGATTTCGAAACCCTCCCCACCGCGGATCGTTACAAGCTCGTCGTCTCGACCATTGTGCCGCGCCCCATCGCCTGGGTGGTGACGCAGGATGCCAATGGCGTGGTGAATGCCGCGCCCTATTCCTTCTTCAATGCTTTTTCGGATGACCCGGTGGTGATCGGCATTGGCTGCGGGCCAAAGCCTTCGGGCGCCACCAAGGACACGCTGGCCAACATCAAGGCGATCGGGCAGTTCGTGGTCTGCCTGGTGCCGCAATCGCACCTGCCGCAGATGAACATCACCGCCACGGATTTCGGCCCCGAGGTGGATGAACTGAACGAGGCCGGACTCACCAAGGTCGCCTCCAGCAAGATCCGCGTGCCGCGCATCGGCGAAAGCCCGGTGGCGCTGGAATGCGAGACCTTCCAGCTCGTGCCGGTCGGGCATCACACCATTGTGCTGGGCAAGGTGCTCGCCATGCATGTGCGCGATGACGCCGTGATGGACGAAGCCAAAAAATACATCGACACCCCCAAGCTGGACCTGGTGGGCCGCATGCATGGCCGGGGCTGGTACACCCGCACGACGGACCGGGTGGAGGTGCCGCGCATCACCCTCGCCGAATGGGAAGCCGCCAAGAAGGGCTGACCGGCGCGCCGCATTGGTGTAGGTGGAACGCAAATGAGAATGCGTCGCAACTCACCATGAGCGTTTCCACCCTCCCCGCCACCACCCTGGCGGGGCGCACGCCGCCCCGGCGCACGCCACTTTGGGCGCGGCTGACGCTGGGCGTCGCCGCACTGATCATGCTGCCCATCGCGGCGGTTCTGGCCGCCGCCATCGCCCCGGCGGGCGAGGTCTGGCTGCATATCTGGCGCAACTCCCTGGCTGAGCTGCTGGGCACCACGGCGGCGCTGGCCCTGCTGGTGGCGCTGATGGCGGGCAGCGCCGGGGCGGTTACCGCCTGGCTCGTCACCGCCTGCGAGTTCCGGGGCCGCGCCTTCCTGCAGGTGGCGCTGCTGCTGCCACTCGCCATGCCGGCCTATGTGAGTGGCTATGCCTGGACCTGGCTGATGGATGTGGCCGGGCCGGTGCAATCCTCCCTGCGCGGCGCCACGGGCTGGCGCTTCGGCGACTACTGGTTCCCGGAGATGCGGAGCATCTACGGCGCGGCGCTGGTGCTCGCCATGGTGCTCTACCCCTACGTGTACCTGCTGTGCCGCGCCGCCTTCCTCGCGCAGTCCACCTGCCTGGTGGAGGTCTCGCGCACGCTCGGCCATTCGCTCTCGCGCTGCTTCTGGCGGGTGGCGCTGCCGCTGGCGCGGCCGGCGCTGGTGGCAGGCCTGGCCCTGGTGCTGATGGAGACACTGGCCGATTTCGGCACGGTCCAGTATTTCGGGCTGCGAACCTTCACCACCGGCATCTACGAGGCCTGGTTCGGCATGGCCGATCGCGGCGCGGCCAGCCAATTGGCCGCGGCCCTGCTGCTTTGCGTGGGGCTGCTGCTGGCGCTGGAACAGGTGAGCCGGGGCGGGCGCCGCTTCCACCCGATGACGACACGCCATGCGCCCTTCAAGCCGGTGGCGCTCAGCGGGTTCAAGGCGACACTTGCGGCCCTCGCCTGCGCCCTGCCGCTGCTGCTGGGCTTCGTGGTTCCGGCCGGCGCGCTGCTGGCGCTGATGATCGAGGCGGGTGATCCGCTCTCGCCCAGCCGCTTCCTGCCCTTCCTGACGCATTCCCTCATGCTCGCCGCCATCACCGCCAGCCTCGCCGTGCTGATCGCGGCCTGGCTCGGCTGGGCGGCGCGGCTCTACCCGAGCGGCGCGCGGCGCTGGGCCAATCGCGCCGCGGGGCTGGGCTATGCCATTCCCGGCTCGGTCATCGCGGTGGGGACGCTGGTGCCCTTCGGGATCTTCGACAATGCACTGGATGCCTGGCTGCGGGCCTATCTGGGCGTGAGTTCGGGGCTGCTGCTCTCGGGCACGGTGGCGGCGCTGATCTTCGCCTATCTGGTGCGCTTCCTGGGCGTGGCGCTCTCCACGGTGGAGAGTGGGCTGGCGCGGCTCAAGCCCAGTTTCCAGATGGCCGCGCGCTCACTCGGCTGCGGCCCGGGCGAGGCGGTGTGGCGCGTCGAATTGCCGCTCTCGCGCGGGGCGCTGCTGACGGCGGGGATCCTGGTCTTTGTGGATACGATGAAGGAATTGCCAGCCACGCTGATCGTCCGGCCCTTCGATTTCGATACGCTGGCGGTGCGCGTCTACAACCTCGCCTCCGATGAACGCCTGGCCGAGGCCAGCACCTCCGCCCTGCTCATCGTTCTGGCGGGGTTGCTGCCGGTCTATGCGCTGACGCGGGCGATGAAGCGAAGCTGACCCTGGCGCTCAGGCCGTGACAATCGCCAGCTTGGCCAGCTTCGCCCGCCGCTCCGCCACCACCAGAGCGGCGATGGCGCAGGAGGCGATGCGCGTCTCCAGGCTGTCCGCGCGGCTGGCGAGGATGATGGGCACGCGGGCGCCCAGCACCACGCCCGCCGCCACCGCGCCCGCCAGGAAGGTGAGGCTTTTCGCCAGCATGTTGCCGGCTTCCAGGTCGGGCACGATCAGCACATTGGCCCGCCCCGCGACGGGCGAGACGATCTTCTTGATCTCCGCCGCCTGGGGGTCAATCGCGTTGTCGAGGGCGAGCGGCCCGTCCACCAGCGCGCCGGTGATCTGCCCGCGATCGGCCATCTTGCACAGCGCCGCCGCCTCGATGGTGCTGGGCACGCCGGGATTGACCGTCTCCATCGCCGAGAGGATCGCCACCCGCACCTGTGGGAATTGCAGCGCATGCGCGAGGTCTATGGCGTTCTGCACGATGTCCACCTTGTCGGCCAGCGTGGGCAGGATGTTCACCGCCGCATCGCTGATGATGAGGGGGTCCGGATGGCCCGGCACATCCATCACGAAGCAATGGCTGACGCGTCGCTTCGTCCGCAGGCCATCGCGCGCCACGACGGGGCGCATCAATTCATCGGTGTGCAGGCTACCCTTCATCAGCGCCTCGCACCGCCCCTGCTGCACCAGGCCCACGGCGATTTCGGCGGCCGCGTCGCTATGGGGCGCGTCCACGATCTCAGTGCTGCCCAGATCAATTCCGGCAGCGGCGGCAGCAGCGAGGATCTTGGCGCGGGGGCCGACCAGGATGGGATGAATGATCCCCACCCGCATCGCCGCCATGGCGCTCTCCAGCGAGGAGGCGTCGCAGGGATGCACGACGGCGGTGATGGTGGGCGGCAGAGCCGCGCAGGCGGCTATCAGGCGTTCATAGCGCGACATCATGCATGATTTCCGGGGCGTCATGCGCCGATATTGGCGCCGTCATCCGCGGGGATAGTGCCACCCACGCCATGCGGCGCATAGGGTGCGGCAAGACTGGCCCGCGACGGGGCGCGCGGCCCCGTCGCTCATGCCATTTCAGAGGCAGATGACCATCAGCGCCAGCCCGCCCGCTGCATGATCCGCAGCGCCTCGGGCGAGAGCACGCCGATCCGCGCGGCATTCAGCTGATCCTGCCGGAAGTCACCCAGGCCGCGGAGGAAGGCGCTGGGCTGGACATCGGCCACCACAGGATATTCGCTGTTGCTATCCGCGAAGACCGACTGCGCGGCCTGGCCGCTGAGATATTCGAGGAAGGCCACCGCGGCATCGCGATTGGGGGCCGTGCGAACCACGCCAGCGCCGGAGATGTTCACATGGTTTCCGCGGTCGCCCTGGTTCAGGAATAGCACCGCCATGCGCTCGGCCACCGCGCGATCCTCGGCGCGCTGCGAGCGGGCCAGGTTGCCCAGGTAATAGGTGTTGGAAATCGCAAGCCGGCCCTGCCCGGCCGCTACGGCCCGGATCTGGTCGGTATCGCCGCCAGCGGGCGGGCGCGAGAGATTGGCCGCGATGCCCCGCGCCCAGGCCTCGGTCGCTTCCGCGCCATTCGCCGCGAGCATGCTGGCCGTCCAGCCGATGGAATAGATATTGCCCGAGGAACGCGTGGAGACCATGCCGCGATATTCCGGCCTGGCCAGGTCCTCATAGCGGCTCAGGCCGGCGGGAAGGCCCAGGGCCTTGTCATACATCACCACCCGCGCGCGCATCGAGAAGCCGAACCAATGCCCCTCGGGGTCACGCAGATGGGCCGGGATGCGGGCATTCAGCGTGGGGGAGTTGACCCTTTGCAACACGCCGGCCTCATGCGCGCGGGCCAGGCGGCCGGCATCCACCGTGATCAGCACGTCCGCCGGGCTGTTCGCGCCCTCGGAGCGGATACGCTCCAGAAGCTGGTCGGCATTGGCCTCGATCAGCCGGACACGGACGCCGCTCTGCCGCGTGAAGCCGTCATACAACTCGCGGTCGGTGTCATAATGTCGGGCGGAATAGAGGCTCAGGACACGCTCCTGCGCGCGCAGGGCGGCGGGGGCGAAAAGAGTGGCGGTTGTGGCGGCGAGCAGGCTGCGGCGGTTCATGGCGATCCCTATGGGGTGGTGAATGCGCACTTGTTATCGCAACTGAGAACCATTCGCAATAGCCAGTTGCGAACGTTTCGCAACTGATATCGGCATGACTGACGCCCCTCCCCCGCCTTGATCCGCATCAAGGGGGATGGCCGATCCTGGCTCAGCGCTTGATCAGCGCCTCCAGCGTCTCCAGCCGATCCGCCTCGGCGGCGGGCTTGTCGCGGCGGATGCGGGCGATGCGGGGGAAGCGCAATGCCACGCCGGATTTATGGCGTGGCGAGTATTGCGCGGCGTCGAACTCCACCTCCAGCACCAGCGCCTTTTCCACCTCCCGCACCGGGCCGAAGCGGGCCGTGGTGTGGTCGCGAATCCACTTGTCAAGAAAGGCGAGCTCTGCGTCCGTGTAGCCCGAATAGGCCTTGCCGATGGGCACCAGCTCATCACCCTTCCACAGCCCGAAGGTGTAGTCGGAATAGAAGCTGCTGCGCTTGCCGTGGCCGCGCTGGGCGTACATCAGCACGGCATCCAGATTCAGCGGATCGCGCTTCCACTTCCACCAGGGACCCTTCACGCGGCCAGGCGAATAGCGGCTGTCGGCCCGCTTGAGCATCAGCCCTTCGATGGAGGCGGCGCGCGTGCCTGCGCGGATTTCCGCCAGCTCCGCCATCGTGGAAAACGCGATGAGCGGGGAGAGGTCCATCCGCGCCGGCGCCTCCCGCGCATGCCAGGCTTCCAGCCGGGCGCGGCGGGCGTCGAAGGGCAGGCCGCGCAAATCCTCCTCGCCATCAAACAGCAAGTCATAGAGGCGCACATGCGCGGGGTGCTCACGCAGCATCTTGCCCGTCACGCTCTTGCGGTTGAGGCGTTGCTGGAGGTCGGAGAAGGGCGCGACTTCGCCCTCCCGCATCACCAGCAATTCGCCATCCGCCACGCCATGAAAGCCCATCGCGGCGATGATCTCCGGGAAGCCGGCCGAGATATCCTCGCCCGAGCGCGACCACAGCCGCGCGCCGCCCGGCCCCGCGGTGAGCTGCACGCGGATGCCATCCCATTTCCACTCCGCCCGCCAATCGGGGGCGTGCAGCCGGGCGAAATCCGCATCCTCCAGCGGATGGGCGAGCATGAGAGGGCGAAACACCGGCAAGCCATTCGGATCAGGCCGCGCCCCCCGCCCTTCCAGCCAGGCGAACAGCGTGAGGTAGGGCGGGGCCACGCCGTGCCAGACTTCCTCGATCTCGCCCAGCTCCACCTCCGCCCATTCGGCCAGCGCCGCCCTGGCCAAGCGCCCCGAGGCGCCGACCCGCAGGCCCCCGGTGATGAGCTTGATGAGCGCCAGCCGAGCGCCGGCATCCAGCGCATTCAGCCAGCCCGTGATGATGCCGGGCAGCGCGGATTTCGGCGTTGTCTCCAGCGTCTCGATGACCTCGGCCAGGGTGGGCGGGGCTGCGTTGCTGCCGGTGCCCTCGGGCCAGAGGAGTGCAATAGTCTCCGCCAGATCGCCGACGTAATCATAGCTGAGCGCAAACAGCGCCGGGTCGCTGCGTTCGGCGATGAGTTCGCGCAGCAAGGCGGGCTTGGCCGTGCGGAAGACGAGATCGCCCGCCAGCGCGGCCAGGCCGATGCCGCGATCGGGGTCGGGCTGCTCGGCGAACCATTGCCGCAGCAGCGCCACCTTGCCGTGGCGTCCGGGCGTGAACAGCAGGCGTTCCAGCAATTCGGCGAAAGCATGGAGGGTCATTCCTCCTCTCCCTCGCCGCGGCCCACCAGATGCAGCGCCCGGCCACGAATGCCGCGGCTTGCCAGCGCATGGATCAGCGCCTCCTCCCGCCCATGCGTCACCCAGACCTCGCCGGCCTCAACCTCGGTGCAGGTGGCCAGCAATTCCGGCCAATCCGCGTGATCGCTGATCACCATGGGCAATTCCACGCCGCCCTGCCGCGCCCGTTGCCGCACCCGCATCCAGCCCGAGGCCAGGCAGGGGATGGGATCGGCCAGCCGCCGCGCCCAGCGATCGGCGATGGCCGATGGCGGCGCCAGCACGATGGCGCCCACCAGGCGCTCCTTGCCCGCCACGGTGGCCGGCACCAGCGGCCCCAGGGGCACGCCCCATTCCTCATACAGCGCGCAGAGCTTCATCAGCGCGCCATGCAGCGCAATGGGCGCATCCCAGCCCGCCTCGCGCAGCAGCGAGATCAGCCTTTGCGCCTTGCCCAGGGCATAGCAGCCAATGACATGGGTGCGCTCGGGGAACAGCGCCACGCTGCGTAGCAGGCGGCCGATTTCCTGATCGGCCGGCGGGTGGGTGAAGACCGGCAGCGCGAAGGTCGCTTCCGTGATGAAGACGTCGCAGCGCTCCGGCTCGAAGGGGGCGCAGGTGGCGTCGTGGCGGCGCTTATAGTCGCCGCTGACCACGGCGCGCGCGCCCTGCCATTCCAGGCAGACCTGCGCCGAGCCCAGCACATGCCCGGCCGGCCGCAGCCAGAGGCGCACGCCGTTGATGGTCAGGCTCTCGCCATAGCGCAGCGCCTGCTGGGTGGTGCCGGCGCGCTCCTCGCCCATGCGGGCGCGCATGATGGCCAGCGTCTCCGCCGTGGCCAGCACATGGGCATGGCCGGGGCGGGCGTGGTCGCTATGGCCATGGGTGATGACGGCGCGCTCCACGGCGCGCGGCGGGTCCACGTAGAAGCCGCCGGGCTCGCAGAACAGGCCCTGGGGCGTCACGCGCAGCCAGGTTTCGGGATGGGGGGGCATCAAGTCCTTCACGCGCCGGTTTGCACTCTCTATAGCTGGGGCCTGATGAGAACAATGCCAGAACTATTTGCAGCCTGGTTCGCCGGGCGTGGCTGGGCCGCGCGCGCCCATCAGCTGGATATGCTGGAAGCCGCCCGCGCCGGCCAATCGGCGCTGCTCATCGCCCCCACCGGCGGCGGCAAGACTCTGGCGGGCTTCCTGCCCTCGCTCATCGCCCTGCATGCGGCCCCGCGTGAGGGGCTGCACACCCTCTACATCTCGCCACTCAAGGCGCTGGCGGTGGATATCGCCCGCAACCTGGAGGCGCCCATCGCCGAGATGGGCCTTGCGATCCGCGTCGAGACCCGCACGGGCGATACGCCCGCCAATCGCCGCGCCCGCCAGCGCGAAAAGCCGCCCAATATCCTGCTGACCACGCCCGAGAGCCTGACGCTCCTGCTCTCCCTGCCCGACGCCCATACGCTGTTCGCCGATGTGGAAGCCGTGGTGGTGGATGAGGCGCATGCCCTGGCCGGCACCAAGCGCGGCGACCAGCTTTGCCTGGCCCTCTCCCGCATCTCGGCCCTGGCACCCCGTGCGCGCCGGGTTGGGCTTTCCGCCACGGTCAACCACCCGGAGGCCTTGCGCGCCTGGATCTCGCCCACCGCACACGCGCAAGACGTGGCGCTGATCCGCGCGGAACCGGGCGCGGCACCGCTGCTGGGCGTGCAATTGCCCGCCGGGCGGCTGCCCTGGGGCGGGCATATGGGCCTGGCTTCCGCGCCGGAAATCCTGGCCCGCATCGCGGCCTCACGCGTTACCATCGTCTTTGTGAACACCCGCGCCCAGGCCGAATTGATCTTCGCCGCATTGTGGAAGATCAACGGCGATTCGCTCCCCATCGCCCTGCATCACGGCAGCCTCACCGTCGAGCAGCGCCGCCGCGTCGAAGCGGCCATGGCGGCGGGGAAATTGCGTGGCGTGGTGGCAACCTCCTCGCTCGATCTCGGCATTGATTGGGGCGATGTGGACCAGGTGATCCAGCTCGGCGCGCCCAAGGGCGTCTCGCGCCTGTTGCAGCGCGTGGGCCGCGCCAATCACCGCATGGATGAGGCCAGCGCCGCCCTGCTGGTGCCCGCCAACCGCTTCGAGGTGATCGAATGCGCCGCCGCGCTGGAGAGCATCGCGGCGGGCGAACTGGATGGCGAACCGCCGCGCCCTGGTGGCCTCGACGTGCTGGCCCAGCACATCCTCGCCATGGCCTGCCACGCGCCCTTCCGCCCCGATGACCTCTATGCCGAGGTGACGCGCGCCGGGGCCTACTCAGCCCTCTCGCGCCGCGATTTCGACGATGTGCTGCGCTTCGTGGAGGATGGCGGCTATGCGCTCGCCAGTTACGAGCGCTGGCGCCGCCTGTTCCGCGATTCCGAGGGGCTGGTGCATCTGCGCGGCACGGATGTCGCGCGGCAATTGCGCCTCAACCTCGGCACCATCGTCGAACTGCCGCTGATGCAGGTGAAGCTGCGCGGCGGGCCGATGCTGGGCGAGGTCGAGGAATGGTTCATCTCCACGCTCACGCCCGGCGATACCTTCCGCTTCGCCGGCCAGGTGCTGCGCTACGAAGGCATGTCCGGCGTCACGGCCATGGTCTCCCGCGGCGGCGAGGGCGAGCCGCGCGTGCCGGCCTATGGCGGCGCCCGCATGCCGCTTTCCACCCATTTGGCCCAGCGCGTGCGCGCCATCCTGAGCGATCCCGCGCATTGGGCCATGCTGCCCGGCAGCGTGCAGGAATGGCTGCGGATGCAGCGGCTGAAAAGCGAATTGCCCAGCGCCACCGGCCTGCTGGTGGAAACCTTCCCGCGCGGCGGCAAGTGGTTCCTCGTGGCCTATTGCTTCGAGGGGCGACCGGCGCACCAGACGCTCGGCATGCTGGTGACGCGGCGCATGGAGAGGCTCGGCTGGGGGCCGCTGGGCTTTGTCGCCACCGACTATATCCTCGCCTGCTGGATGGCCTTCGAGCCGGGCGAGCCGGGCGAGGTTTTCGTCGAGGATCTGCTGGGCGAGGATCTGGAGGACTGGATCGCGGAAAGCTCCATGCTCCGCCGCACCTTCCGCAACATCGCGACCATCGCCGGCCTGCTGGAAAAGCACCATCCGGGCCAGGAGAAGAGCCGCAGGCAGATGAGCGTGAATTCCGATCTCATCTATGACGTGCTCCGCAAGCATGAGCCCGACCACATCCTCCTGCGCGCCACCCGCGCCGAGGCCGCCTATGGGCTGACCGATCTGCGCCGCATCGGCAGCATGCTGGCCCGCGCGCGCGGCCAGATCCGGCACCGCAGGCTGGACCAGGTCTCCCCGCTCGCGGTGCCCGCCATGCTGGAAATCGGCCGCGAATGGGTGGCGGGCGATGCCGAGGATGCGCTGCTGGCCGAGGCCGCCGCGCTGGTGCGTGACGCGACCGATGGCGCGGAGGAATTCGACGAACCGCTCCTCGACGAACCGCTCCTCGACGCACCGGACCTCGCGCCCCAACAAGCCCGCCCGGCACGCAGCCGCCATGCCCGCCCGCGCCGGCGCTGAGCGCCCGGCCTCAGGGCAGGCCGGGGGCGCGCATCCGCAGCAGGGCCATGCGCGTGAAAACGCCCCCCCCCACCGTGACCAGGACGGCGACGAGCACCTCCTCCGCCTCGATCACCGGGCTGCGCCATTCGAGCCAGGCCGAGAGAAAGATGCTCCAGATCAACGCCACCTCGCCATAGAAGCCGGTCTTGAGGTTGGGCACGTCGCCGCCGCCACGGATGATGTCGCGAATGATGCCGCCCCCTGCCCCGGTGATGGCGCCCAGCAGCGGCCCCCAGAGCCAGAGCGGCGTGGCCGAGGTGCCGACCGCGACGGCCACCCCCACCACGGCAAAGGCGGCCAGGCCGATGGCATCGGCCAGATCGAACAGGCGTTCTCGCCAGGGGCCGCCGCCCGTCATCATCCGCGAAAGCCGCGGCATGGCGCCGCCCAGCCGGCCCAGAAGATAGGCCAGCAGCACCGTTCCCAGCACGAGTTGCAGGTAGATCGGGCTGCTCATCACCCCGATCGGATGGCGCCCCACCAGCAGGTCGCGCAGGATGCCGCCGCCCACAGCGGTGGCCAACGCCAGAATCAGCGCGCCGAACAGGCTGTAGCGCCCCGCCCGCGCCGCGAGGTAGCCCGCCAGCGCGGCGGCGAGCGTGCCGATCACCTCCATGACTAAGAACCACGGACTGTTCAGCGTCAATCCCAGCAGCACGGGGGCGCGGAAGCGCGCGGCGATGCGATCGAGCGTGCCATCGGCAACAAGCGCCAGGATCGCGGCGTCAAAGGCCGCGGCGGTGGCCGCCGGCACGGCCGGGCTGAACATCAGGTGCAGCGGGATCGGAATGCGGAGCTCGGCGTTCTCCTCCACGGCGCGGGGTTCCGGGCTGGCGGCGACCAGCGTGGCGGCCGTGATGCGTTCGGCCAGGAAGCCGTCAATCTCTCCCGCCAGCAGCAGTCGCAGATTGGTCGCGTCATCGCCGCTGCGCCGGATGCGCCCCTCGTGCCCTGGCTCGGCCAGCCAGGCATCCAGCATCGGGTCGCCATAGGAAAAGCCCTGGATCACCCCCATCCGGAAATCGGAAGCCCGGAGATGCGCGAGCAGCCCCGCCGCGTCACGGATGGCCGGACCACCGCCGCGCCGCTGGATCAGCACATTGATATCCTGCCGGTAGGCGCGGCTCAGCCGGCCCGCCGCCGCGCGTTCGGCCGTCCAGGCCACGCCCGAGGCCAGATCACGCCTTCCGGCTGCGACATCGCGCATCAACTCCGGCCAGGTGGTGCGCGTGAAGGTCAAGCCATGGCCGGTGCGGGCGGCGATGGCGCGCACCATCTCGATATCGAGGCCGGTGACGCCGTTCGGGCCTTCCGCCTGGAAGGGCGCCACGGCATACCAGCCCATCGTCAGCGAGGGCGCGGCCTGGGCCGGCCCGATGACGCCGCACACACACAACGCCCACAGCCAGAGCCGATGCAACACCTTGATGGCGCCCTGATGTCCAAGCCTTCATGCTTGCAGCCAAGCGCCGGGCCAGGCAAGCTCCGCCCATGATCGCCGCCCCCCTGCATCTTGCCGGAGAGCGCTTGATGCTCTGCCCGAGCGGCGTCGCCCTCTGGCCTGCCACGCGCACGCTGGTCGTGGCCGATTTGCATTTCGAGAAGGGCAGCGCCCAGGCCATGCGCGGCCTGCCAGTGCCGCCCTATGACACGCGCGAGACGCTGGCGCGCCTGGCTTCGGCCATGCGCCGCCACGCGCCGAAGCGCGTCATCGTGCTGGGGGATGCGCTGCATGATGATGGCGCGCTCGCGCGCATGGCGCAGGCGGACCTGGCGGCGCTGAAGCGGCTGCTCTCTCCGCTGGAAGTGCTCTGGATCGCGGGCAATCACGACCCGATGCCACAACCGGGACTGCCCGGCACATGCCTGCCCGAATGGCGCGAGGGGCGGCTGCATTTCCGCCATATCGGCGGGGCCACGCCCATCGCGCGCAGCGAGGCGGAACTCAGCGGCCATTACCACCCCAAGGCCACGCTGCCGACGCGCGTGGGCGGTGTCACGCGACCCTGCTTCCTCGCCAGCGGGCAACGCCTGGTGCTGCCCGCCTTTGGCGCCTTCACCGGCGGGCTGGATGTGCTCGATCCCGCCATGTCGCCCCTCACGCGAGGGGCGCAGCGCGTGTTCCTGCTGGGCCGGGACCGCTTGCACAGCGCGGGTTTCGAGGCGCTGCGGCAATCCTTCGCGGCGATTGCCGCCCATGGATCAACAGGTCGCTGATCGGCAGGACGACGCCGTTGGAGGCGAGAATATCCCTCTCCGAGACGGTGGTGTGACGCAGCCGGACATTGATCCCGCCGACGCCAGAGCCGCTATCGCCCACGATCCGGGCCATCACGGGCTGCCCCGGCGTGGGGCGAAATTCCAGATGGGGATTCCCCTGCAACCTCCGGATCAGTGGCGCGGTGGCCGAGCCGCCCGGCCGCGGCGCGGTATCGGCGTGAAGCCGTAAAGCGCCGCCGGATTTTCCACCAGGATCCGGTGGCGCGTGGCGGTATCGGGCACCCAGTCGGAGAGCCAGTCGAGCAGCAGGCCGTCATCCAGCATCTCGGCCTGGGTCGGGAATTGGGTGTGCGGCCAGTCGGTGCCCCAGACGCAGCGCTCGGGGGCGGTCGCCACCAAGCGCCGCGCGATGGGGGTGAGATCGGCATAGGGCGCCACGCTGGCGCGGTAGCCGCAGATTTTCACATGGGCGCGGCCGGCCTCCAGCAGGCGCAGCGCCGCCGCCAGCTCGACACCATTCGGCCCATCGGCGGCCTTAACGCCGGCCATGTGGTCCAGCACCAGCGGCACAGGCAATTGCGCGAGGCGTGGGGCGAGCGCCATCAGCACATCGCCCTTCATGTAGATCTGGATGTGCCAGCCGAGATCCGCCACGCGCCGCGCCAGCGATTCCAGCTGGTCCACCGGCGTGCCATTGCCGCTGACGGCGTTGAAGCGCACGCCCACCGCGCCGGCATCGGCCAGGCGGCGCAATTCCGCCGGGGTCGCCGCATCATCCACCACCACGATGGCGCGCGCATTGTCCTGCCCGAACTGCGCGACGGCATCCATCGTCACCGCATTGTCGGTGCCATAGACGCTGGCCTGCACGACGACGCGCCGCGTCAGGCCGAGCATATTCGCCATGTCCAGGTAATGGCCGACCAGCGCGGGGGGGGGCGTATAGGGCCGGCTGGCGCTCAGCGGGAAGCGGTCATAAGGGCCGAAGATGTGAAAATGGCTGTCGCAGCTACCTGCGGGCGCGCATTGACGCGGGGGGGTCGTCGCCGCATTCGCGGCGGCGCAGGTGAAGCTGAGTTCCATGGAGGTGAGATTGCGGGCATCGCGCGGCGGGCGCAATCTGCGCGCCACAGCATGCGGGAGAAAGCGCGATGAGCAAGGTAGCGGTGGTGACGGGGGCGAGCACGGGAATCGGGCGCGCGGTGGCCTTGGGCCTGTTGCAGGCCGGGTATCGCGTGGCGCTCGCCGCGCGCCGCCAGGATGCGCTGGATGAGACCGCGCAGATGGCCGGCGCGAACGCCGCGCATGCCCTGCCCATGGCAACCGATGTCGCCTCGCCCGATGGCGTGAATGCGCTGTTCGCGGCACTCAAGGCCAAGTGGGGCCGCTGCGACCTGCTCTTCAACAATGCCGGCATGGGCGTGCAGGGCTACCTGCTGGAGGACCTGCCGGTGGAGAAGTGGCTGGAGGTGGTGAATGTGAATCTCACCGGCAGCTTCCTCTGCGCGCAGCAGGCCTTCCGCATGATGAAGGAACAGACGCCGCAGGGCGGGCGCATCATCAATAATGGCTCGATCAGCGCGCATACCCCGCGCCCCGACAGCGTGGCCTATACGGCGACCAAGCACGCCATCACGGGGCTGACGAAATCGCTGATCCTGGATGGGCGGAAATACAACATCGCCGCCGGTCAGGTGGATATCGGCAATGCGGCGACGAACATGACGGAGCGCATGCAAAAGGGCGTGAAGCAGCCCAATGGCGAGATGATGGTGGAAGCCACCATGGATGTGCAGAACGTGGCCAATGCCGTGCTGTTCATGGACAGCGTGACGCCCGAGGCCAATGTGCCCTTCCTGACGGTCAAGGCTTCGCTGATGCCATGGGAGGGGCGCGGCTGAGCCGCGCCCGCCCGGCTCAGCCCGTCGCCAGGGCGATCCTGACGGCGGCCAGCGCTTCCTCGGCCTGGTCGGCATCCGGGCCACCCGCCTGGGCCATGTCGGGCCGGCCACCGCCGCCCTTGCCGCCCACCGCGGCAGAGGCCGCGCGCACCAGCGCCACCGCGTCCGCCCGGCCCTTGGCCACCTCGCCCACGCCAACCACGATGCTGGCCTTGCCCTCGGCCGTGGAGACGAGCGCCACCACATCGGCGGCGCCGCCCTTGAGGATGGCTTCCGCCAGGCCCTTCAATTCCTTGCCCGGCATGTCACCCAGATGGCGCAGCGCCAGGCGCAACCCGGCCACCGTCTCGACCTCGACGCCGGCCGTGGCCATCTTCTTGCGCGTCTCGGTCAGGTCACGCTCCAACTGGCGGCGATCCTCCACCAGGGCCAGCACGCGGGAAGGCAGCTCGGTCGGGCTGACCTTCAGGGCGGCGGCGGCCTCGCGCAGCAGGCGGCCCTCGGCCTCCATCGCGGCATAGGCGGTCGCCCCCGTGATCGCCTCGATGCGGCGCACCCCGGCGGCGACAGCGCCTTCGGAGACGAGGCGAAACATGCCGATATCGCCGGTGCGCTTCACATGCGTACCGCCGCAGAGTTCGATCGAGTAGTGCCCGCGGCGATCCACCGCCTCGGGGTCACGCCCCATGGCGACGACGCGGACCTCCTCGCCGTATTTCTCGCCGAACAGCGCCATGGCGCCCTCGGCCACGGCGGCATCGGGCGTCATCAGACGGGTGGTGACTTCGGCATTCTCGCGGATGCGGGCATTCACCTCGGCCTCGACCCAGGTCAGGTCCTCGGCGGCGATGGGCGTGGGCTGGGAGACATCGAAGCGCAGCCGCTCGGGTGCCACGAGCGAGCCCTTCTGGGAGACATGCGTGCCGAGCCGTCGGCGCAGCGCCTCATGCAGCAGATGCGTGGCCGAGTGATGCGCGCGGATGGCGCCACGGCGGGCATGGTCCACCTCGGCGATCACCGCCTGGCCCACGCTGACATCGCCGCTCTCGACGCGGCCGATATGGACGAACAGGTCGCCCAGCTTCTTCTGCGTGTCGCGGATGCGGATCAGCGCATCGCCCACGCGGATCACGCCGGCATCACCCTGCTGGCCGCCGCTTTCGCCGTAGAAGGGCGTCTGGTTGAGGATGATCGAGACGTCACGCCCCTGCGCCACGCTGTTCACCGAGGCGCCATCGGCGATGATGGCGGCAATGGTGCCCTCCGCGCGCTCGGTCGAGTAGCCGAGGAATTCGGTGGCGCCGAGCTTTTCTTTCACGTCGAACCAGAGCGTCTCGGTCGCGGCCTCGCCGCTGCCGGCCCAGGCGGCGCGGGCGCGCTTCTTCTGCTCGGCCATGGCGGCGTCAAAGCCCGCCACATCCACGGCGCGGCCCTCGGCGCGCAGGGCGTCCTGCGTCAGGTCAAGCGGGAAGCCGTAGGTGTCGTAGAGGCGAAAGGCCACGTCACCCGGCAGGGCTTCCTTGTCGCCAAGCTTCGCCCTCTCGGCCTCCAGCAGGCCGAGGCCGCGATCCAGCAGCGTGCGGAAGCGCGTCTCCTCCAGCTTGAAGGTCTCCGTGATCAGCGAGGCGGCGCGGCTGAGTTCCGGGTAAGCCGCGGCCATCTGCCGCTCCAGCGCCGGGAAGAGGCGGTGCAGCAGGGGATCGGCCGCGCCCATCAGGTGGGCGTGGCGCATGGCACGGCGCAGGATGCGGCGCAGCACATAGCCGCGGCCCTCATTGGAGGGCAGCACGCCATCGGCCATCAGGAAGGCGCCGGCGCGCAAATGGTCCGCCACCACGCGGTGCGATGCGCGGAAGGGGCCATCCGGCTCCTGGCCGGTCAGGTTGGCGCTTTCCAGGATGATCGCCCGGAAAGTGTCGGTGTCATAGTTGTCGTGCTTGCCCTGGAGGATGGCGGCGAAGCGCTCCAGCCCCATGCCGGTGTCAATGGAGGGGCGCGGCAGCGGGTTCCGGGTGCCCTTCGGCTCCTCCAGATACTGCATGAAGACCAGGTTCCAGATCTCGATGAAGCGGTCGCCATCCTGCTCGGCGCTGCCGGGCGGGCCGCCAAAGATCTTGTCGCCATGGTCGAAGAAAATTTCCGAGCAGGGGCCGCAGGGGCCGGTGTCACCCATGCGCCAGAAATTATCATCGGTCGGGATGCGGATGATGCGGTCATCGCCCAGGCCCGCGATCTTCTTCCAGAAGCCCGCCGCCTGCTCATCCTCGGAATAGACCGTGACCAGCAGCCGGTCCTTGGGCAGGGCGAAATCCTTGGTGATCAGGTTCCAGGCGTGTTCGATCGCCTGTTCCTTGAAGTAATCACCGAAGGAGAAATTCCCCAGCATTTCAAAGAAGGTATGGTGCCGGGCGGTGTAGCCGACATTGTCCAGGTCATTGTGCTTCCCGCCGGCGCGGACGCATTTCTGCGCCGTGGTCGCGGTCACATAGTCGCGCTTCTCCTGGCCGGTGAAGGTGTTCTTGAACTGCACCATGCCGGAATTGGCGAACATGAGCGTCGGGTCATTGCGCGGAACGAGCGGGCTGCTCTCCACGACGCGATGGCCGTTGCGCGCGAAATAGCCGAGGAAGGTCGCGCGGATATCGTTGCTGCTGCTCATGAAGGGCGCCTGAAAAGGAGTGTGGCGGGTGGATTACCGCGCCGCGCCTCCCCTCTCAATAGGCGTGGCCAACTGGCGCGCCTCAGGCCGCGCGCAGGCCGGTCACCGTCTCCCCCACCGCGCCACGCAGGCGCACGGCATCGGGGCGCAGCCCCTCGGCCATGCGCTCCAGCCCGGTCACCGCCTCGGCCGTCGCGGCCTGGATGGCGGCGATCTGCCGGCCGATTTCCTCCGTTGCCCGGGCTGTCTGGCCGGCCAGGCCCTGCACCTGCTCGCTCGCCTGGCCACCTGGCTGGCCTGCGCCACTTGGCGCGCGATCTCGGCCACGGCCGCGGCGAGTTGCTCGGATGCGGCGGCCACGGTCTGCACGCCGGAGGAGGCCTCATCCACCGCGTTGCGTGCGACCGCGGCCTCGCGGGCGGCGCCTTCCGCCTCATTGGCGATGCGCTTGGCCGAGGTGTCCAGCGCCCCGGTGGCGCGATGAGCGAGAGCCCCACGGCCCGCGCCCCTCGATTTTCATGGAGCTTGCTGGGACGAAGGGTGAAGTCACGCGGGGCGCGCTCCGGCAGATAAGGCGCCCAGCCTGTCCCGCCTTGGGGCGGTTGGCTACTCGTCCTCGGCCGCGGCTTCGCCGTCGCTGTCGGGCGCCACCATCATGGCACCCGCCACTACCGTCGCCTGGCCGCGGATGCGCTTCTCGATGCTGTCCGCCATGGCGGGGTTGTCGCGCAGATACTGCTTGGCGTTCTCACGGCCCTGGCCGATGCGCTGGCCATCGCAACTGAACCAGGCGCCGGATTTTTCCACCACGCCGGCCTTCACGCCCAGATCCACCAACTCACCCACCTTGCTGATGCCTTCGCCATACATGATGTCGAACTCGACCTGCCGGAATGGCGGGGCCATCTTGTTCTTCACCACCTTCACGCGGGTCTGGTTGCCGGTGGTCTCCTCCCGGTCCTTGATCGCGCCGATGCGGCGGATCTCAAGCCGGCAGGATGCGTAGAATTTCAGCGCGTTGCCGCCCGTGGTGGTTTCCGGGTTGCCGAACATCACGCCGATCTTGAGGCGGATCTGGTTCAGGAAGATCAGCAGCGTGTTGGAACGGCTGACCGTGCCGGTCAGCTTCCGCAAGGCCTGGGACATCAGGCGCGCATGCAGGCCGACATGGGTATCCCCCATCTCACCCTCCAGCTCGGCCTTGGGCACCAGGGCCGCCACGCTGTCCACCACCAGCACGTCAATCGCGCCCGAGCGCACCAGCGTATCGGCGATCTCCAGTGCCTGCTCGCCACCATCGGGCTGGCTGATCAGCAGGTTTTCCACATCCACGCCCAGCTTGCGGGCATAACCGGGGTCGAGTGCGTGCTCGGCGTCAATGAAGGCGCAGGTGCCGCCCTTCTTTTGCGCCTCGGCGATGGCGTGCAGCGCCAGCGTGGTCTTGCCCGAGGATTCCGGGCCATAGATCTCGACGATACGCCCCTTGGGCAGGCCGCCAATGCCCAGCGCCAGGTCAAGCCCGAGCGAACCGGTGGAGATCACCTCGATCCCCTCCATGGCGCTCTTGCTGCCCATCCGCATGATGGAGCCCTTGCCGAACGCCCGCTCGATCTGGCTCAGCGCGGCGTCGAGCGCCTTTCCTTTTTCCATTCTGGAGATTCCTTACAACCCATGGCGGTGCAGCACCGGCAGATTACACGTAAACCACAGAGCTCCAACCTGGTTTGGTCAGAAACTCGGCAGGCCTTAATGTTCTATTAATGTTCCTTTTCGAGGCGCGCCGCAAGGGGGATAAAGGCGCCAGCCACCGCCATTCGCAGAGAATCCGGCGTGTAGGGCTTCGCCAGGAAGCGGAAGCCCTCGGCCGCCAGGTCCGAATCAACCACCGCCGCCGCATAGCCCGAGAGCAGCAGGATCGGAACCTCCGGCAATATCTTCCGCGCCGCCCGCGCCAGGGCCAGCCCATCCATGCCAGGCATCGCCACATCGCTCGCGATCAGGCAGGGGCGCAGCCCGGCCTCCAGTTGCTCCAGCGCTTCCTCCCCATCCAACGCGGGCATCACCTCAAAGCCCGCTTGCTGGAGACATAGCCCCGCGACCCGCAACAGGGATGGCTCGTCATCCACCAGCAGCACGGGGCCGGTGGGCAGCGCGACCGGGATGGCCTTGGGCGGCGGCGGCGGCGCTTCGGCCGGACCGTCATGGCGCGGCAGCAGGATGCGGAAGGTGGTGCCCTGGCCGGGCTTGCTCTGCACCTCCATCTGGCCGCCCAATTGGCCGATGATGCCCTGCACCGTGGCCAGGCCGAGGCCCGTGCCGCCCTGGTCCAGCTTGGTGGTGAAGAAGGGCTCAAAGATGCGGGGCAGCACCTCGGGCGGGATGCCGGGGCCGTTATCCGTCACCTCCACCATGGCATAGCGCCCGGCCGGCAGGGCCAGGCTGTCCAGCACAAGCCGGCGGCCCGTCGCGATCCGCAGCGTGCCCACGCCGCGCATCGCATCCCGCGCATTGATGACAAGGTTGAGCAGCACCTGGTCCCATTGCGAGGGGTCCACGCGAATCCGCCGCGCCGGCTCCTCCAGTTCCAGCACCAGATCGATTCGCGCACCCAGCAGGCGCGGCAGCATGGCCGAGAGGTGGCGGATCGAATCATTCAGATCCAGCACACGCGGCGCCATCACCTGTTGCCGGGCGAAGGCCAGCAATTGCTTCACCAGATCGGTCCCGCGCTGCGCGGCCGAATCGATCGTCTCCAGCTCCAGCGCCGCATGCGACCCCGGGGCGAGTTGCCGCAGCGAGCCGGACGCCCCCAGCATGACGGAGAGCAGGTTGTTGAAATCATGGGCGATGCCGCCCGCCAACCGGCCCAGGATCTCCATCCGCGCCCCCGTCCCCGGCGCCGCTGGTTCGAGCAGCAGGAGCGCGCCGGCCGAGGCAACCAGCGGCATGAGGCGCAGCAGCCCGACCGATTCGACATTCACCGGCGCCGGGCTCTGCCCGGCGAGCGCCGCCTGGATTTCCGCCTGCGCCGCCGGAAACAACCGTGTGGCGAGGTCCCCCGGCCGCATCAGCACCGCCCCACCCAGGGCGCTTCGCATCGCGGCATTGGCCAGCAGCACGCGGCCGGCGAGGTCCAGCAGGGCGGCGGGCTGCGGCAGGGCGCTGATCACGGCCTCCCCGCTTGGCGATCTCGACATCATGGCGCACCCCTCAACCGCATCACGAAGGCGATGATCTTCGCCGCAGCATCCCAATGCTCCGCCGGAATTTCCTGGTCCAGTTCCACCCGGTAGAGGGCGCGGGCCAGCGGCGGGTCGGGCATCACCGGCACGCCCGCCTGCCGGGCCACCTCACGAATTCGCGCCGCCATCGCATCCACTCCCTTCGCCACCACCCTGGGTGCTGCGGCCTGACCCGGTTCATAGGCCAAGGCTACGGCATAATGCGTGGGATTGGTGATCACCACAGTGGCGCGCGGCACCGCGGCCATCATGCGCCGCCGCCCCGCCGCCTCGCGCAGTTGCCGCATGCGGCCCTTCACCAGCGGGTCGCCCTCGCTTTCCTTGTATTCCTCCTTGAGGTCCTGGTGGCTCATCTTCAGGCGGTCCAGGTGGCGGTAGCGCACCACCAGCACGTCGAAGATGACCAGCAGGGCGAAGGCGGCCAGGGTTGCGGCCAGCAGGCGCAGCACGCCCCAGCCGGCGGCGGCGAACAGTTCGGCCGGGGGCGCCACCAGCACGGAGGCAAGCCCCGGCAGGTCAGACGCCACGTACCACAGCGCCGCGGCCACGATGCCGATCTTGATCAGCGAGCGGGCGAATTCCAGCAACCCCTCGCCGCCAAAGAGCCGCCCGAATCCCGCCAGCGGCGAGATTTTCGCAAGCGTCGGCGTCACCGCATTGACCGAGATCGCGCCGCGCGTCTGCGCCAGCGTGGCGACGATGGCACCCAAGCCCGCCGCCGCCGCGATGGGCCAGGTGAAATCCAGGAACAGCCCCAGCCAATCCTCCGCCACGCGGCTCGCGCTCAATTCATGCGAACGGCCCAGCGTGCCCCGCATCGAGGCGGCCAACCGCTCGATCTGCCCGGGCAGGAGGATCGCGGCCAGCAAGGTGGAAGCGAGCAGCGTGGCGAAACCCACCGCCTCACGCGAGAGGGCGACATTGCCCTCGGCGGCGGCCTGGTCAATGCGCCGCTGGGTGGCGGGTTCGGTTTTCTCGACGCTGCTTTCGTCTTCTTCCTCGGCCATGGCTCAGCCGCCCGGCAGCCGCTGGAAGCCCTGCACCATGGCCCCCTGCCACAGCACCAGCATGCTGGGCAGCAGCAATATGAGCAGCAGGAAGCCCCCCAATATCTGCACGGGTGCCCCCACCACGAAGACCTGCGCCTGGGGCGCCAGCCGCGCGATGAGGCCAAGCCCGGCATTGAAGAAGATCGCCGCCAGCACGAAGGGCGCGGCCAGTTGCATGGCGAGGCCCAGGCTATCGGCCGCCTTGCGCGCGATGCTCTCGGCCGCCTCGCCCAACGGCAGGCCACCTCCCGCCGGCAGCACGGCATAGCTCTCGACCAGGGCGCGCAGCGGGATTTCGTAAAGCCCCGTCCCCAGCATGAGCGCCGCGGTGGCGAGCGAGAACATGCGCGCCAATGCCGTCGCACTCGCCCCCAGCACCATATCCCCCTGCAAGGGCGAGGCGAGGCCGATCAGCAGCGCCACCACCTGCCCCGCCTGGGACAGCGCCAGCGCCAGGAAGCGCGCCAGCAGCCCGATCCAGATGCCGATGAAGATTTCCGTGATCAGCAACAGCGCGAGGCCGGCCACATCCTCCGGCATGGCGGGCAATGCGGGGGACAGGATGGGCAGCAGGGCCAGCACCAGGCCCACCGCCAAGGCGAGCCGCATGGTGGTGGGAATTTCCGCCTCGCCAATGCCGGGCAGCAGCATCACCGCCGCGCCCAGCCGGCAGAGGATCAGCACCGCATGGAAGGCGAGGCCCGGCAGGGCCGCCAGCAGCGCCGCATCGGCCGGAAGGATCACGGCAGCCCTCCCACGGCGATCACCTGGTCGAACAGCCGCGTGGCCCAGGCCTGCATCAGGCCGGTCATGTAGGGGCCGGTGACCAGCAGCAAGCCGCCGATGGCGATGAGCTTCGGCAGGAAGGCGAGCGTCGCCTCCTGGATTTGCGTCAGCGCCTGCAACAGCGAGACGACAAGCCCGATGGCCAGCACCACCAGCAAGGGCGGCCCCGCCAGTTGCAGGCTCATCCAAAGCGCCTCACGCATCGCCATGGCGACGGGTTGTTCGAGCATGTCGCCCCGCCTCCTGCGGGTACGCCGCCAATACCTGTTGCGCGGCCTGCTGATCCTCGACGCGAAGGGACGCCGAGGGCAGGACGCCACGGGCGCGGCCTGCTGATCCTCGACGCGAAGGGACGCCGAGGGCAGGACGCCACGGGCGCGGCCTGCTGATCCTCGACGCGAAGGGACGCCGAGGGCAGGACGCCACGGGCGCGG
>CAMTUX010000003.1:0-11750 GCA_947084995.1 uncultured Roseococcus sp. | reverse complement strand
CGGCGGCAAAGGCGTGAGGAGGCCAACGGAACAATGACGCTGACCGAGGTGCCCGGGCCGCGGCCCGGGCACCTCGGTCAGAAGCGTCAGGTGGGCCAGAATTCGCCAGCACAGGTGGGCCAATATTCATGGACACAGCCAACTGATTGCGTGGCCAGGTCAACGCTCCAGGTGCCGATGCCCGCTGTGAGCAGCGCATCCTCGATGAGATCGGCCTCCAGCCTGTCTCCGGGCGTCGCGCTCATATGCGGGTCCGCGGCGCGGCTGGGGCTTCGCGCCGGGCAGCTTCGGCCAGCAAGGCGAGGCTGGCGTCGTAATAGCCCGCCATGGGGTCATCGGGGGTGGCGGGCTGGCGCGCGGCCAGCCGCTCGATGGCGAGGATGCCGGGAGTCGCGGGGAAGGGGGAGATGCGGTCATGCATCACTTCGACCCAGGCCGGCATGTAGGGGTGGGTGGGATCGGCCCAGAAGCGCCCGGCATTCCGCAGCGCTGCCGCCTCCCACCGGCCACTCCAGGCGAGGAAGAGCGGCACCCGCACGGCATCGGGCCCAAAGCGAAGCCCTCGCCGTGGCTCGGGCTGGAAGCCGCCGCCGCGCCGGCTGAGCATCACCCAGTCGGTCGGCAGGCCCCAGCGGCCGAAGCGCGCCTCACCGATCAGGCGCTCGCCCTCCTGGATCAGCGCCTGCCATTCGGGGCGGGGGAAGGCCTCGGCCAGGGCCGCCAGGGCGGGGAAGACGTAGTAGGACGGGTTCACGATGATGTGCTGGCCTTGGTCGAACCCCCAGGCACCGGGCAGGAGGATGACGCGGCCATCCAGCCGCCGCGCGGCAAAGCGCAGGATATCGCTGGCAACCCCCTGGGCGAGTTCCCGGTATGCCGGCACCCGCCACTGGCGCGCGGCATCCAGCAGCGCCCAGGCGTAGCAGAGATCGCCATCGGTCGCACAGTTGAGGTCGAGCACGGGGGGCGTGTTGGCGGGGTTGTACCGCCAAGCGAGCAGCCGGTCGCCGCGGATGGCGAGGTTGCGCCGCGTCCAGCCCAGGATCAGGTCGAAGGTGGGGCGATCATCATGGCGCAGGGCCAGCAGCATGGCCCATGCCTGGCCCTCGGAATGGGAAACACGGCCATTTTCCGTATCCACGACCCGGCCATCGCTCGCGACGAAGCGAGCCTTGTAGTGCTGCCAGGCACTGGGCGCCGATTGCGCGCCGGTGGTCCCGGAGGAGAGGCCAAGGACGCCCAGGCTGGCCAGCAGGGCCTGACGGCGGCGGGGCATGGGCGACGTGGAGGGGGTTGCATATATTTTCATTACACAACCATAGCGTGTATGTGCGTTAGCGTTCTGTTTAGATTTGTTCAGAAATGTTAGGGTTTCGCCTTGAGCGGTGACACCGGCGGCAACTGGCTCGCATCCGGCAGGGCGGCGAAGGCGTAGCCCGCGCCGCGGATCGTCACGATGGCATCGGTGCCGAGCTTGCCGCGCAGCTTATGGATGAGGATGTCCACCGCGCGGTCCCCGGGGCGATGCGGGCGCCCCAGGACGGGTGGTGAAATTTCCGTCCGGCTTGCTGGCTCCTGACCACGCCGGAGCAGGAGCAGCAGCAATTCGTACTCTGCCGTGGTCAGGCTGCATGAACGTCCATCGGGGCGGAAGATCTGCCTTTTCTGGAGCGAAAGGCTCCAGTGCCCGAGGCGCGGCGGGCCGATGAGCAACTCCGTGCTTCCCGACGGCGCCGGCTTCAGGGCAGGTGGGGGGCGTTCCCGGTGTTGCCGCAGCCAATCCTCCCCCCGCACAAGCCGTGCGCGGCCGGAGGAGGGCTCGACAATCACCAGGTCAGGTTCATGGGCCGCCACGAAGCTCGCGAAATCCAACGCGTTATCCTGCGTGAGGACAAACGCCGTCTGCCAGCCTGGCATGGGCCAGGGGTCATCATCCGGCTGGGAAAATACAACCAGGACGTGTGTGCCCATGGCCCGGAATAGGGAGTTTTTCAGCAAAAAACAAGGCGGATGTGTCATGAGGCGCCCTGCCTCGCCGGCATATGCCCCCTGCATGTTTCTCCCCTGCGCCCGGCAGGACTTGAACCCGCAACCAAGCCGTTATGAGCGGCCCGCTCTAACCAGTTGAGCTACGGGCGCATGGGAAGTGGCATCTGCGGCAATTCGCGCCGTTTGATCAACCCTGCGTGGGTGGGGCGCTACTTCTTGGTCTTCGCCCGCTCGATCGCCTCAAGGATGAGCTTGTGCGCCTCCGCGGCGTTGCCCCAGCCGATGACCTTCACCCACTTGCCGGGCTCCAGGTCCTTGTAGTGCTCAAAGAAGTGGCGAATCTGGTCGAGCGTGATCTGCGGCAGGTCGGTGACGTCGTGCACATTGACGTAGCGCTTGGTGAGCTTCGGCGAGGGCACGGCGATGATCTTCTCATCATGCCCGCCATCATCCTCCATCTTGAGCACGCCGACCGGGCGCACATTGATGACGGCACCCGGCACGATGGGGCGGGTATTGGCCACCAGTACGTCAATCGGGTCCCCATCATCGCTGAGGGTGTGCGGAACGAAGCCGTAATTGCCGGGATAGCGCATCGGCGTGTGCAGGAAGCGGTCCACGAAGAGCGTGCCCGAGTCCTTGTCCATCTCATACTTGATCGGCTCGCCGCCGATCTCGACCTCGATGATCACGTTCAGGTCATGCGGCGGATTCTTGCCGATGGGAATCGCATCGAGGTTCATCAGGGGCTCCAGGGGCCGAAGGTGAGAGACCCGACTCTCAAACCACAAAAACCAGACGGAGGCGAGGGGCGCATCGGTTGCATACCTGATCCGCCAAGGCCTAGGCTCTTGACAATGGCGGCACAATGCGACCGCCGATTCGGGAAGAGAGGACGAGACAAGTGATCACAGTCACTCTGCTGCTGGTGATACTGCTGGGGGCGACATCACTCGCCTATGGCTGGATCACGACCAAGGAAATCATGGCCAAGCCCGCCGGCAATGCGCGGATGCAGGAAATCGCCCAGGCCATCCAGGAGGGCGCCTCGGCCTATCTGAAGCGGCAATACATCACCATCGGCGCGGTGGGCATCGTGCTCTTTGCGCTGGTCTGGTTCTTCCTGGGCGTCACGGTCGCCATCGGCTTCCTGGTGGGTGCCGTGCTCTCGGGCCTGGCCGGTTTCATCGGCATGAATGTCTCGGTGCGCGCCAATGTCCGCACCGCCGAGGCAAGCCGGGAGGGCCTGGCGGCGGGGCTGGACCTCGCCTTCAAGTCGGGCGCCATCACGGGAATGCTGGTGGCGGGCCTCGCCCTGCTGGGGGTCGCGGTCTATTTCTTCATCCTGGTCATCTTCATCGGCCACGCGATCAATTCGCGCATCGTGATTGACAGCCTGGTGGCGCTGGGCTTTGGAGCCTCGCTCATCTCGATCTTCGCGCGCCTGGGCGGCGGCATCTTCACCAAGGGCGCCGATGTGGGCGGCGACATGGTGGGCAAGGTGGAAGCCGGCATCCCCGAGGATGACCCCCGCAACCCTGCCACCATCGCCGATAATGTGGGCGACAACGTGGGCGATTGCGCCGGCATGGCCGCCGACCTTTTCGAGACCTATGCCGTCACCGCCGTGGCCACCATGGTGCTGGCCGCCATCAGCTTCGGCGATGTGGGCCGCGCCTCGGGCATGCTGTTTCCGTTGGCGATCGGCGCGGTCTGCGTCATCACCTCCATCATTGGCACTTATTATGTGAAGCTGCCGGCCAACCAATCCATCATGGGGGCGATGTATCGCGGCCTGATGGTCACGGGCGCGCTCAGCCTCGCGGCGCTGCTGCCGCTTTCCTTCATCTTCTTCGGCTTCGGCACCACCACGGCGGCCGGCCACAGCTTCGGCGCCTTCAGCCTGTGGTTGTGCGGCGCGGTAGGCCTGGGTGTGACGGCGGCGATCGTGATGATCACCGAATACTACACGGGCACGCAGTTCCGCCCGGTGAAATCCATCGCCGAGGCCTCGCAGACCGGCCATGGCACCAATGTGATCCGTGGCCTGGCGGTCAGCATGGAAAGCACGGCCATCCCGGCCATCATCATCATTGCGGGCGTGATCTGCTCGCATTCGCTGGCGGGCCTTTATGGCATCGCGATTGCGACGACGACGATGCTGGCCCTGGCTGGTATGATCGTGGCGCTCGATGCCTTCGGCCCAGTGACGGACAATGCCGGTGGCATCGCGGAAATGGCGGGTCTGCCGCCGGAAACCCGCGTGACGACGGATGCGCTCGACGCGGTGGGCAACACGACCAAGGCGGTGACGAAGGGCTATGCCATCGGCTCGGCCGGCCTGGGCGCGCTGGTGCTGTTCGCGGCCTATACGCAGGACCTCAACTACTTCATCGCCAACCCGGCCACCTACCCCTATTTCGCCGGGTTGGGCGCCATCGATTTCTCGCTGGCCAATCCATATGTCGTGGTCGGGCTGCTGTTTGGCGGGCTGCTGCCCTACCTCTTTGGCGGCATGAGCATGACGGCGGTGGGCCGCGCGGCGCAGGCGGTGGTGGAGGAAGTCCGCCGCCAGTTCCGCGAGAAGCCGGGCATCATGGCGGGCACCGAGAAGCCCGATTACGCCCGCGCGGTGGACATGCTGACCAAGGCCGCCATCAAGGAGATGATCATTCCCTCGCTGCTGCCGGTGCTGAGCCCGATCGTCTGGTTCTTCCTGATCGCGGCCATCGCGGGCAAGGGCGCGGCGTTTGCGGCGCTCGGCGCCATGCTGCTTGGCGTGATCGTCACCGGCTTCTTCGTGGCCGTCTCCATGACCACGGGTGGTGGCGCCTGGGACAATGCGAAGAAGTACATCGAGGAAGGCCATTACGGCGGCAAGGGCAGCGATGCCCACAAGGCCGCCGTGACGGGCGATACCGTGGGTGACCCCTACAAGGATACCTCCGGCCCCGCGGTGAACCCGATGATCAAGATCACCAACATCGTGGCGCTGCTGCTGCTGGCGATCCTGGCGCACTGAACTTCGCCAGGCATCAAAAGGAAACGGCCGGCGGAGTGATCCGCCGGCCGTTCTGTTTTGGGCTGCCCCGGACGACTAGAGCATTTTCCCATCAAACGGAATCGTTTGATCGGATAAAGATGCTCGTGATTCAATGATCTGGAGCTTTTTCCGTGAGCCCTTTCGAGCGGAAAAATCTCTAGGTCGCGAAGCGCGCGCCCCGCCCGCTTTCGAAATAGCGCCGCCGGAAATCCTCGATGGTGCGGATCAATCCGGCTTCGAGCGGGATGCGCGGCTCCCAGCCCAAGGCTTCCCGCGCCTTCGTGATGTCCGGCTGGCGCTGGCGGGGATCATCCTGCGGCAGGGCGCGGAACTCGATGCGCGAGGTGGAGCCGGTCAGGCGCAGCACTTCCTCGGCCAGGTGGCGGATGGTGAATTCACCGGGATTGCCGAGGTTGATGGGGCCGGTGCCGGCCGTTTCGGAGTCCATGAAGGTCGCCATGCCCTCCACCAGATCATCCACGTAGCAGAAGGCGCGGCTCTGCTGGCCGTCGCCATAGAGGGTGATGGGCTCGCCACGCAGGGCCTGCATGATGAAGTTGGAGGCGACGCGCCCGTCATTGGGGTGCATGCGCGGGCCGATCATGTTCACATTGCCGCGATATTCTTCGGGCTGGGGATGCACCGTCGGGTCGCCATAGACCTCGCTGGTGGAGGCCTGGAGGATGGGCACGCGCAGCCGCTTGGCCAGGCCCAGCATGTTGATCGCGCCGATGACGCTGGTCTTGGTCGTCTGCACCGGGTCGAACTGGTAATGCACGGGCGAGGCGGGGCAGGCGAGGTTGTAGATCTCATCCACCTCCACATGGAGCGGAAAGGTCACGTCGTGGCGCAGCAGATCGAAGAAGGGATCGGCCAGCAGATGCGCGATATTCTCACGCGAGCCGGTGAAGAAATTGTCCACGCAGAGCACATGGCAATTGCGGGCCAGCAGCTACTCGCAGAGATGCGTGCCGATGAAGCCGGCACCGCCCGTGACGAGGACGCGCTTTTGATCACGACGCATGGCGTTCTGCCCTCCAGGAGGGGGCTCGGCAAGGCATCTTGCCGAGCGCCCATCCTTGGGCGCGCCACGGAGCACGGCAGCGCGAAGTTTAAGAAACCCTGAAACCCGCCTTGCTCAGCCCTGATAGGCGACGGTGCGCGTCACCTGCTCGCCCAGGCCCGCAATGCCGACCTTCACTTCCTGGCCGGGCTTGAGGAACCAGGGGGTCGGCTTCTTGCCGAGGCCCACGCCGGGCGGCGTGCCGGTGAAGATCACATCGCCCGGGAACAGCGTGATGCACTGGCTGACATAGCTGACCAACTGCTTCACGTTGAAGATCATGGTCTTCGTGCTGCCATCCTGCTGGCGGACGCCGTCCACATCGGCCCACATCTTCAGGTCCTGCGGATCGGGCACCTCATCCTTCGTGACCATCCAGGGGCCGAGCGGGCCGAAGGTCTCGAAGCCCTTGCCCTTGTCCCAGGTCGGGCCGCGCTCGGCCTGCCATTCGCGCTCGCTCACGTCATTGCCGACGGCATAGCCCGCCACATGCTCCATCGCGGCGTCTTCGGTGACGTAGCGCGCGGTGGTGCCGATCACGATGCAAAGCTCGCATTCCCAGTCGGTCTTTACCGAGTTCTTGGGGATGATGATGTTGTCGTAGGGGCCGCTCAGCGCGCCGAGCGACTTGATGAAGACGATCGGCTCCTGCGGTACGGCGGCCCCCGTCTCGGCCGCGTGGTCGGCGTAGTTCAGGCCGATGCAGATCAGGTTCTTCATGCCCGTCACGCAGGAACCGATGCGGGGCGAGCCGGTGACCTCGGGCAGCGAGGCGGGGTCGAGCGTCGCGAGCTTGGCCAGCACGCCCGGCGCCAGCGCATCGCCGTTCACGTCGGGGATGATGCCCGAGAGGTCGCGGATCTTGCCGGCGGCGTCGAGCATGCCGGGCTTTTCCTGGCCCTTGGGGCCGAAGCGGAGCAGTTTCATGCGGTGTTTCCTCCTGGAGTGATGGCGGCAGATTGCCCGCAAAATCGGGCGCCGCGAAGGGTGGGGCGGGCCGCCGTCAGTGAAAGACGCGCCCGGAATCGATCACGATGGTTTGGCCGGTCATCGTCCCGGTGCGGCATAGGGTCACCACCATGTCGGCACAATCATCCTTGTCGGCCGGCTTGCCGAGCAGGGCGCCGGCAGCCGAGCGCCGCACCTGCTCGGGCAGCAGGTTGGCTGTGGCGCGCGTGCCCTCCAGCAAGCCGGGCGCCACGCAATTCACCAGCGTCTGCGGCGCGAGCGCCACGGCCATGCATTTGGTGAGATGGATCAAGCCGGCCTTGGAGACGGCATAGGCGATGGAGGAGCCGCTCGGCCCCAGCCCGGCGACGGAGGCTATGTTCACGATGCGCCCGGCCCCCTGCGCCTGCATCACCGGCGCCACCGCCTTGATGAGGCGCATGGGGCCGGTGAGGTTGACGGCCATGATCTTCTCCCAGAGGTCCTCGGTGAGGTTGTCCAGGTCGGGGAAGGGGACCGCCTTGTTGAAGGCGGCGTCGTTCACCAGGATGTCCAGCCGGCCGAAGCGGGCGGTGACGGCGCTGACCAGGGCCTCCACCGCGCTGCGATCCGTGATGTCGCACTGGAAGGCGGCGGCGTTTACCTGGTGCCGGGCGGCGATGCCCCGCGCCACGGCCTCGGCCTGCTCGCGGCTTTGCGCGTAAATCACGGCGAGATGCGCGCCCTCCCGCGCCAGCGCCTCGCAAATCCGCTGGCCCAGGCCGCCATTGCCGCCGGTGACGAGCGCCACCTTGCCCCTGAGATCCATGCCCTTGCCCTCCGCGATTGCGCTTTCAGGGGGGGGAGAGTGCGGCCCGATCGGCCGGGGCGTCCAGCCATGGCCGCGCGGCGCAGCTCAGTAAAGATTGGCCTCCAGCCGGGCCGGGGCCGCGATGTCATAGGCCACCGGGTCCAGCCCGCCCTTCTTATGGGCGGAGATGAGCTGCCCCATCGTCGGCACCTCGGCCGGGCGGGGGCGGCCGGCCCAGAGCGCCGAACGCATCAGCGCCTTGGCGCATTGCATGAAGATTTCGCGGATTTCCACGATCAGCACCGTGGCGGGCGTCTTGCCCTGGGCCACGCGGCGGGCGCGCAATTCCGGGTCGGCCGAGATGGTGGCCCTGCCGTGCACCCTGAGCGTCTCGTTCACGCCGGGGACGAGAAAGAGGAGCGACACGCGGTTATCCTCGATGATGTCGCGCAGCCCATCCAGGCGGTTATTGCCCTTGCGGTCCGGCAGCATGAGGCGGTGGTCATCCAGCACCTCGACAAAGCCCGGCGCATCGCCGCGCGGGGTGATGTGGTTGCCGCGCGCCCCCTGCGTGCCCAGCAGGCAGAAGGGCGAGGCCGCGATGAAGGCCCTGGTGGGGGCATCCAGACGGTCGGTGGATTTGGTCGCGGCGACGCCCAGGACCTCGTCATAGAGGGCTTCGAGTTGGGCGATGGTGGTGACGGCGTGCGGGTCCATGCGCGCATGGTGGCGAAACGCGGCGCCGGGCGCTATACCCCCTGCTTCAACCAATCTCTGAAGTTGCCATGGCTGGTCATTCGCAGTTCAAGAACATCATGCACCGCAAGGGCGGGCAGGACGCCAAGCGCGCCCGCGCCTTCGCGAAGATCAGCCGCGAGATCACGGTCGCGGCCAAGCAGGGCCTGCCGGACCCCGCGCACAACCCCCGCCTGCGGGCGGCGCTGGTCGCGGCGCGGCTGGCGAACATGACCAAGGATGTTGTGGACCGCGCCATCAAGAAGGCGAGTGGCGCCGGCCCGGGCGAGGATTACGCCGAAATCCGCTATGAGGGGCGCGGCCCTGGCGGTGTCGCCATCATCATCGAGGCGCTGACCGACAACCGCAACCGCACCGCGAGCGACCTGCGTTCCATGTTCAGCAAGGCCGGCGGCGCGATGGGCGAGACGGTGGCCTTCCAGTTCGATCGCGTCGGCGCGCTGCGCTTCGCGGCCGCGGTGGGTGATGCCGACGCCATGTTGGAAGCCGCCATCGAGGCCGGCGCCCAGGATGTGAGCAGCACCGCCGAAGGCCACGAGGTGCTGACCCTGCCCGAAGACCTGAACGCCGTGCGCGACGCGCTGGAAGCCCGCTTCGGCGAGGCCCAGGCCACGCGCCTCGAATGGAAGCCCAATTTGACCGTCGATCTGGATGAGGATGCGGCGGCGGGGGCGCTGAAATTCATTGACCAGCTCGATGATCATGACGATGTGCAACAGGTCTATGCCAATTTCGAGGTGAGCGACGCCGTGCTGGCGAAGCTTTCGGGCTGAATGGGCGCCCCGCCCGCGCGCAGCGCCGAGGAGTGGCGCGTGAATCGGTCGGGCAACACCGCGGTCCGAATTCTTGGGATCGACCCCGGCCTCACCCATACGGGCTGGGGGTTGATCGAGAGCGCCGGCTCGCATCTGCGCTACATCGCGGCGGGTGCGATCAGCACGCTGGCGGGGGATGAGCTCTCGGCGCGGCTGGTGCTGATCCATAACGGGCTCTCGCATCTGATCTGCGAGTGGCAGCCGGATGAAGCCGCGGTCGAGCACACCTATGTGAACAAAAATCCGGCCGCTGCGCTGAAGCTGGGCCAGGCGCGCGGCGTGGCGCTGCTGGTGCCGGCCTTGGCGGGCCTCCCGGTCGCGGAATACCAGGCGATGGAAGTCAAGCGCGCGGTGGTGGGCACCGGCCATGCCGACAAGATCCAGGTGCAGGACATGGTCAAGCGCCTGCTGCCGAGTGCCGTGCTCAAGCGCGCCGATGCGGCGGATGCGCTGGCGATTGCGATTTGCCACGCGCATCACCGCGGCACGCGCCACCTGCTGGCCAGGCTGGCGCAGGCATGATCGGCTCGCTGCGCGGCACTGTGGAGAGCGTGGCCGAGGGCGCCTGCCTGCTGGATGTGAATGGCGTGGGCTACCTCGTCTCCTGCTCGCGCAAGACGCTGGACCGGATGACGGCGCGCGATGGCGTGCAGAAATTGCTGGTGGAGACGCGCGTCAGCCAGGATGCGATCACGCTCTACGGCTTTTTCGATGCGGCCGAGCGCGAGGCCTTCCGCGCCCTGATCGAGGTGAAGACGGTCGGTCCGCAAAAGGCGCTGCTGGTGCTCTCGGGCCTTTCGCCCGAGCAATTGGCTGGCGCCATCGCGGCCAAGGAGCGCAAGAAGCTCGCCGAGGTGAAGGGTCTGGGCGCGGCCACTGCGAACCGGGTGATTGACGAGCCCGCGATGCAGAAATGGGCTGTGGGCCGCGCCACGCCGGAGGCCGATGGCGGCGGCGTGGCCCTCGCCCCCTTGGCCCCCGACAGCCCCGAGGCGGATGCCGTGAGCGCGTTGTTGAATCTGGGCCTGAAGCGCCCCGAGGCCGAGCGCGCCGTCGCCCGTGCCAAGGCGCAACTGCCCCCCGGCTTCGACCTGAACGGGTTGCTCACCCTGGCCCTCAGGGAGTCCGCCCGATGATGGTTTGCAAAGGTTTCGACCTTCGCCGGGGTCAAGGGGCGGCGGCCTTTGTGTTGCCCGATGTCTGACCGTCTCACCGGCCGCGAGCGCCAGGAAGATGATGCCGGCGAGGCGAGCCTGCGCCCGCAATTACTGTCTGATTTCACCGGCCAGAAGCTGCTGCGCGAGAACCTCTCCGTCTTCATCCAGGCGGCCTCCGCGCGGGGCGAGGCGCTGGACCATGTGCTGCTGCATGGCCCGCCGGGCCTCGGCAAGACCACGCTGGCGCAGATCGTCGCGCGTGAGATGGGGGTGGGCTTCCGCGCCACCTCCGGCCCAGTGCTCCAGCGCGCTGGGGATCTGGCGGCGATCCTGACCAATTTGCAGCCGCGCGACGTGCTGTTCGTGGATGAAATCCACCGCTTGCAGCCCGCCATCGAGGAAACCCTCTATCCGGCGATGGAGGATTTCCAGCTCGATCTGATCATTGGCGAGGGGCCGGCGGCGCGCACGGTGCGGATTGACTTGCCGCCCTTCACGCTGGTCGGTGCCACCACGCGCTCGGGCCTGCTCTCCACGCCCCTGCGGGACCGCTTCGGCATTCCGCTGCGGCTGAACCTCTACACGCCGGCCGAGTTGTTCCGCATCGTGCGGCGTGGCGCGGAGAAACTGAGTTTCGCACTGTCGGAGGAGGGCGCGACGGAAATCGCCAACCGCTCGCGCGGGACGCCGCGCATCGCCGGGCGGCTGCTGCGCCGCGTGCGGGATTTCGCCGTGGTGGAAGGCCGCGTGGCGGATCGCGCCATGGCGAATATCGCGCTGGACCGGCTGGAAGTGGACGCCAAGGGCCTGGACGCGATGGACCGGCGCTATCTGCGCCGCATCGCCGAACACCATAATGGCGGCCCCGTGGGGGTCGAGACGCTGGCCGCCGCGCTTTCGGAAAGCCGGGACACGCTGGAGGATGTGGTGGAACCCTTCCTGATCCAGGAAGGGCTGGTGCTGCGTACGCCGCGCGGCCGCATGCTGGGCGAGCCGGGCTGGCGGCATTTGGGGATGACGCCCCCGACTGGCGTCGTGATGCAGCCTGACTTGCTGGACCCACCCCCGATGGCCGGAGGCGCGCATGCGCCGGAGGGCTGAATCGGTGGTGCGGCAAACCTCCCGATGGCCGGAGGCGCGCATGCGCCGGAGGGCTGAATCGGTGGTGCGGCAAACCTCCCGATGGCCG
>CAMTUX010000002.1:0-67315 GCA_947084995.1 uncultured Roseococcus sp. | reverse complement strand
CTGGAGTTCAGACGTGTGCTCTTCCGATCTCGCGCCGAGCGCGAGGGCCTGGCCGCCCGGCGCGAGGCCGCGCTGGCCGAACGCACCGCCTGGGCGCAGCGCCTGGGGGATGCCGCGACCCGCCTCGCCGGGCTCGAATCACGCCGCGCCGATTCGCTCGCCCGGCGCGAGGCCGCCGCCCGCCTCCCGGAGCGCGTGGCCGGCGCCGCCGCCGAGGCCATCCGCCGCCTGGAAGCCGCCGGGGCCGCCCATTCCACCGCCCGCGCCATGCTCGACGCCACAGAATCCCGCGCCCGCGAGCGCGAGGAACTGCGCCGCGGCGCCGATGCCGCGCTGGCCCAGGCGCGAGAGGCGGCTCTGCGCGCGGAGGCGGCGCAGGATTCCGCCCTCCAGGCCGGGCAGGCGCTGGCCGAACGCATCCTGGAACGCCTGGGCGAATCGGCGGAATTGCCCGCCCGGCCGGAGGATGTCTCCGACGCCGCCGAGGAACGCGCCCGCCGCCGCGCCGAACGCCTGACGCGCGAGCGTGAGGAGGTGGGCCCCGTGAACCTCCGGGCCGAAACCGAATTGGAGGAACTGGAAGCCCGCATCGCCGGCATCATGCGCGACCGTGAGGAGGTGGCGTCGGCCATCGCCAAGTTGCGCGGCTCCATCGGGCATCTGAATCGCGAGGCGCGGGAGCGGCTGCGGGCGATTTTCGACCAGGTGGACCGGGAATTCCGCGCGCTGTTCGGCAAGCTGTTCGGCGGCGGGCGGGCGCATCTGGCCCTGGTCGGCAGCGAGGATCCGCTGGAGGCGGGCCTGGAGATCTATGCCGAGCCGCCAGGCAAGAAGCTTTCCGCACTGTCCCTGCTTTCGGGTGGGGAACAGGCGCTGACGGCGCTTTCGCTGATTTTCGCAGTCTTCCGCTGTCATCCAGCCCCCGTCTGCGTGCTGGACGAGGTGGACGCCCCCCTGGACGACGCCAATGTGGAGCGCCTGTGTGACCTGCTGGACAGCATGGCCGAGACGGGGACTCGCTTCCTGATCGTCACGCACCACGCTTTGACAATGGCGCGCATGCACCGGCTGTTTGGTGTGACCATGCAGGAACGCGGCGTTTCGCGGCTGCTTTCCGTGGATCTGGGCGAGGCTGTTGCGATGGCCGAAGGATAAGCCGCGCAAAGCCTCGCAAACCACGCGATTCATCCCGTCGCGTCGCTTGACAGCCATGCTGCCCCGCCATAGAGGCAGCCTCGCCTTCCGGCGGAAACTGCAAAGGAAGGAGCCATGGTGGAAGACCGGGATTCGCTGAACAGGCGCCTGAAGGCTGCACGGGACCGACAAGGTCTCGACAAGCCGCAGGCTGGCCAGGGCGGGCTTCCAACTTCCGCCTGGGGGTTTGGTCTCCGGGCCGGTGTGGAGGTCTTCTCCGCCCTGGTGGTCGGCGTGGGCATCGGCTTCGCGCTGGATCGGTGGCTTGGCACCTGGCCTTGGCTCTTTCTCGTGTTTTTCGTCATGGGGGCCGCCGCCGGCGTGCTGAACATCTATCGGCTGTTCACGCCCCGGGACGGTGCTCGCAAGGACTGATTTTGGAGATGCACCGTGGCCGTTGAGGGGAAAGCGATTGACGCGCTCGGGCAGTTCGAGCTGCATACGGCCCTTGGCGCCGTTGGAAAATCGGTCGGCTTCACGCAATCCAACCTCTACATGCTGATTGCGGCGAGCCTGATCGTCGCGATGATGGTCTGGGGCATGCGCGCCCGCGCCGTGGTGCCCGGGCGAATGCAGAGCCTGGCGGAAAGTGCCTACGGCTTCATTGATGACATGGTCCTGGCGCAGATCGGCCAGGAGGGAAAGCGCTTCTTCCCCTTCGTGTTCACGTTGTTCATGTTCATCCTGTTCGGAAATATGCTCGGCCTGTTCCCCTACGCTTTCACCTATACCAGCCACATCACCATGACCTTCACCATGGCACTGATCGTGTTCCTGCTGATCACGACGGTTGCCATCGCGTTGCACGGCAAGAAGTTCCTTGGCTACTTCATGCCGGAGGGGGCGCCCATGTGGCTCGCCCCGCTGATCATACCGGTTGAGATCGTCTCCTACCTGTCGCGCCCCATCAGTCTGTCGGTGCGACTTTTTGCCAATATGATGGCCGGGCACGTCATGCTCAAGGTATTCGCGACCTTCGTCGTCATGGTCGGCGCGCTGGGCGCTGTTGGTCCTTTCGTGGCGGTGTTGCCGCTGGCGATCAACGTGGCCCTCATCGGTTTCGAAATACTCGTGGCGTTCTTGCAGGCCTATGTGTTTGCGATATTGACCTGCATTTATCTGCACGACGCGGTGCATCTGCATTAGCTGCACGCTTGAGTGCCACCCCTCGACTTCACAACCCAAAGAAGGATTGATCTCATGGAAGTTGCTGCCGCAAAGGCCATTGGTGCCGGTATCGCCGTTCTCGCCCTGTTTGGTGTGGGCCTCGCAATGGGCAACATCTTTTCCACGCTCATCAGCAGCGTGGCCCGCAACCCGGCTTCGCGCGACATCGTGTTCCCCATCGGCATTCTCGGTTTCGCGCTCACGGAAGCCGTGGCGCTCTTCGCGCTGCTGGTCGCCTTCCTGATCCTGTTCACCTGAGTGTGGCGGGCGGGCCGCCGAGGCCCGCCTTTCCACTCTTCGACACCAGGACGCTCCATGCCGCAGCTCGATTTCGCCAACCCACTGATGATGAGCAAGCTGATCTGGCTGCTGGTCATTTTTGGCGTCCTCTATTTTATCCTCAAGAACTATGTGCTGCCCCCGGTGGCGTCAGTCCTGGATGAGCGGGCTGCGCGTATTTCAGCCGATCTCGACGCCGCGCGTGACGCTCAGGCAGCGGGTGAGGCCGCGCTTGTCGAGATTCGGGCGGCAACCGCCGCCGCCCGTGCCGAGGCTCAGGCCGCCATCTCGGCCGCCATGGTCGAGGCGCAGACCAAGTCTGCCGCGCATGCCGCGGAGATCAATTCCCGCCTCGCCGCCCAGGTGGCGCAGGCTGAACGACAGGTGCGCGCGGCACGCGATCAGGCGATGGGCGCCCTGCGCGAAGTCGCCGGCGAGACCGCGACAGCCATGCTTCACCGCCTGGCGGTCTCCGCCCCGGCCAATGACGTGACCGCGGCCGTTGATCGCGCCGCGAGCCAGGGAGCCCGCTGATGTTGCAGGATCCGAAATTCTGGGTCGCCGCCAGCTTCGTCATCTTCGTCGTCCTTGTCGGGAAGACGGCCTGGACCCGCATCACCTCGATGCTGGACGGGCGTGGCGAGCGCATTCGCGCCGAACTGGATGAAGCCCGCCGCCTGCGCGCCGAGGCCGAGGCCATGCTGGCCAGCGCCACCGCCGAGCGCGAGGCCGCCATCGCCGAGGCTGCCGCCATGCTGGAGCGCGCCCGGGCCGAAGCGCAGCGCCTCGCCATCGCCGCCGGCACCGAGGCGGAAGCCGCCGCCCGCCGGCGCGAGCGCATGGCGATGGACCGCATCGCCGCCGCCGAGGCGAGCGCCGTGACCGAGATCCGCAATGCGGCCGCCGAAATCGCGACCACCGCCGTGCGGGACATCATTATCGCCCGCCACGACGCGCATGCTGATGCGGGGCTGATTGATGCCGCCGTGGCCAGCCTGCCGACGGTCTTCCGCGCCGCCTGACCTCGGCGCATCCGCCACTCGTCACGATGCCGGCGCTGGCTGAGCGCCGGGAGCAGGCCGATCCGCTCACCTGGCGCTTGCACCTGCGGCGCAATGCCCGCTTCCCCGATGGCACGCCCTTCACCGCGGATGACGCGGTCTATTCCATCGCGCGCGCCCGCGGTCCTGGTTCCAACATCAGCGCCTGTTTGGCCGCCATGGCCGAGTTCCGGCGCGTGGATGACTTCACCCTGAAGCTGGTGACGCGGTTGCCCAGCCCCATCCGGCCCCTGCACCTCACCAGGTGAAGGCCGGGGCCTTATAGCTCCGTGAAGGGCAGCGCCTGACGGGCATCGCCCTTCCAGGGGCCGTGGAACATCTGGAGGATGCGGTCCGCCTGGGTCATGCCGCTCTCCACGATCTCGTGCAGGGGGGCCAGGTAGATCTCCTCGCCCAGGCCGCGCGCCTTCAGGCCGGCCTCGCTGATCGCCAGCGCATCGCGGGCCACTTCGCGCAGGGAACGCCCGGCGATGGTCGCCTCCAGCGCGAGACGCGGCGCGTCGGCGCGCAACTGGTGCAACTGCGCCACCGTCCATTCGCGGGTCAGCGCGCGGGCCGCCTTCTGCGCCGCATCGTCATAGATCAGCCCCACCCAGAAGGCCGGCTGCGCCTGGATCATGGCGGCGGAGCCCGAATCGGAGCCGCGCATCTCCAGGAACTTCTTGAGCCGCACCTCGGTGAAGACGGTGGTCACATGATCCGCCACATCGCCCATCGTGGCTGAGATGCCGGGCAGGTTGTCGAGCCCGCCGCCCATGAACTTGCGAAAGCTCTGGCCCGTCGCGTCCAGCAGCTTGCCGTCGCGCGCCACGAAATACATCGGCACGTCGAGGACGAATTCGGCGAAGCGCTCAAAGCCGAAGCCCTCCTCGAAGACCAGCGCCGGGATGCCCGTGCGGTCTGGGTCGGTGTCGGACCAGACATGGCCGCGCAGCGACTTGTAGCCTGAGGGCTGGCCCTCGCGCAGCGGGGATGAGGCGAACAGCGCGGTGGCCAGCGGCTGGAGTGCGAGTGAGACGCGCAGCTTCTCCACCATGTCGGCCTCGTCGCCGAAATCGAGATTCACCTGCACGGTCGAGGTCCGCAGCATCATGTCCAGGCCCATGCTGCCGCGCTTGGGCATATAGGCGCGCATGATTGCGTAGCGGCTCTTGGGCATCCAGGACATGTCCTCGCGCCGGGCCACGGGGTGGAAGCCCATGCCGGCAAAGCCCAGGCCCAGCGGCCCGGCCACCTCATGCACGTCCCGCAGATGGGCGGCGAGTTCCAGGCGGCCGGCATGGAGATCCTTCATCGGCCCGCCGGAGAGCTCAAACTGGCCGCCCGGCTCCAGGCTGACGGAAGCCAGGCCCTGCGTCAGGCCGATGACGTTCTCGCCATCGCGGATCGGCGCCCACCCTTTTGCCATGATGCCTTCGAGCATGGCCTGGATGCCCTGATACTGGTAGTCCGGCGAGGAGAAGTCGCTGCGGCGGAAGCCGAATTTTTCGTGCTCGGTGCCGATGCGCCAGTCGGATTTCGGCTTGCAGCCGGCGGCGAACCATTCGGCCAATTGGCGCGCGGAAGTGATCGGCGTCGGGTCGGCCTGGCCAGGATTGGACATGCGGTTGCTTTCGTTCGAGTCAAAATGGGCGTGCCAAATCAGCGCCGGGCATCAAGCGCGAAGGAGATCGCGCCCAGTCCCGCCACCAGCGCCGTCTCCGCGCGGAGGATGCGCGGGCCCAGTGTTGCGAGCGATACAAAGGGGCGCCGGGCCAGATCGTCAAGCTCGGCCCGCTCGAAGCCACCCTCGGGCCCCACCAGGAAGCCGCAGGGCGCCGTAATTGTTGCTGAAATGTCATGCAGGGGCCGCGCTTCGCGCCGTTCGGCAGCGACCAGCAGGGGCGCGCCATCCCAGGCGTCCAGCACGGCATGCAGCGGCATGGCATCGCCGATGCGGGGCAGGGAGAGGCGCTCGCATTGCTCGGCGGCGGCGCGGGCAATGTGGGACAGGCGCTCGGTGTTGCTGCGCCCGGCCACGCAGCGGCGGGTGAGGACAGGCTGGATGACGCTGGCACCGAGCTCGGTCGCCTTCTCCACCGCCCAATCCATCGCCTCGCGCTTCAAGGCGGCAATCAGGGCGCGCAATTCCGGCTCGGGCGCGGGGGCGCGCAGGCCTTCGCCCAGGCGCATCGCGCCGCGATCCTTGCGAAGGGCCGTCAGCTCGGCGGCGAATTCGCCATCCCGCGCGTTGAAGACGCGCAGCGCGGCGCCTGGGGCGCGGCGCAGCACATGGCCGATGTGATGCGCCTGCGCCTGGGTCAGGGCGATCTCGATTCCGGGGGCAAGCGGGGCGTCGGCGTAAAGACGAGGGATGGACATGCGCTGATCTGCCGTGCTGGAACGAAGCATGCAAGGCAATCAGGGATATACCGATATCCGGACCAAGGGCTGGGTGGCCAACCTCCCCGCCTGGGCGCGGCCCTATGCTCTGCTCATGCGGGCCGACCGGCCGATCGGCTCCTGGCTGCTCTTTCTGCCCGGCCTTTGGGGCATCGCGCTGCAAGCCACGGGCTGGGGGCAGGGGCTTTGGCTCACCCTGCTGTTTTTCGTGGGCGCGGTGGTGATGCGCGGCGCCGGCTGCGTCGTGAATGACCTCTGGGACCGCGATATTGACCGCCAGGTGGAGCGCACGCGCGGCCGGCCCCTGGCCTCGGGCGCCGTCACGTCGCGGCAGGCGGTGGGGTTCCTGGCGTTGCTCTGCGTGATCGGGCTTCTGGTGCTGCTGCAATTGAACCTGGCGGCGATCTGGCTCGGCGTGCTCTCCCTGCTGCCGATCCTGCTATATCCCCTGGCCAAGCGCGTGACGGATTACCCGCAGCTTGTCCTGGGCTTCACCTTCGGCTGGGGGGCACTGATGGGCCCCGTGGCGGCGAGTGGCTCGCCCAGTTGGGCCATGCTGGCGCTCTATGCCGCCACCATCTTCTGGATCCTGGGCTATGACACGATCTACGCCCACCAGGACCGCGAGGATGACGCGATGGTGGGCATCCGCTCCACCGCGCTGAAATTCGGCGCGCGGACGCGGCCTTTCCTGGCCGCCTGCTATGCCCTGGTCCTGCTGCTGCTGGTGCTGACGGGCTGGCTCTCGGGGCTGAACTCCTGGTTCTACCTGGCACTTGCCATGCCCGCCGCGCTGCTGGCCTATCAGGTGGTGGAACTCAACATCCATGACCCCGGCGAATGCCTGACGCTGTTCAAGCTGAACCGGGAGGCCGGGCTGCTGGCGGCGCTCGCCATCCTGATCGGGCGGATGTGACGGGGCTGGAGGCCTTCATCCGCGCCCAGACGGAAATCGCCGAAGCGCCGTTCCTGCCCGGCCTGCGCCTGCACCTCGCCACCGAGATCACGCCCATCTGGCAGGCGAGCGAGGCCTTCCTGCACCAGCACGGGATGGAGCCGCCCTTCTGGGCCTTCGCCTGGCCGGGCGGGCAGGCGCTGGGCCGTGCCATCCGCGGCGCGCCGGAGATGGTGCGCGGCAAGCGCGTGCTGGATTTCGCCGCCGGCTGCGGCATCGCCGCCATCATCGCGGCCCAATGCGGCGCGGCGCTGGTGGAGGCGGCCGAAATCGACCCGCTGGCCATCACCGCCATTGGCCTGAACGCGGCACTGAACGGCGTGAGCGTCGCGGCGCTCAGCGAGGATGTGGTGGGCAGCGCCTGCCGCTGGGATGTGATCCTGGCCGGCGATGTCTGCTACGAGGCGCCGATGGTGGCCCATATCCTCCCCTGGCTGCGCGCCATGGCGGCGGCGGGGGCCGAGGTGCTGGTGGCCGATCCTGGCCGCGCCTACCTGCCCAGCGCCGGGATGCAGGCGCTCTCCATCCATGCGGTGCCGACCTCGCTCGAATTGGAGGATCGGGCGGAGCGTGTGGTCACCATCGCCCGATTGCTGCCTTTTTGACGCCATGTCCGACGGGGACACTTCCTCGCATGTGGCCCGCATTCCTCGCAGCCCTGCTGCTCACCATCCCGCCCGCAACCGCGCAGACCAAGCGCGAATACGACGCGCAGGGGCGCTCGACCGGCCGCGCCGAGATGCGCGGCGACACGCTGCGGCAATATGACGCGCAGGGCCGCCCGGTGGGCCGCAGCGAGTTCCGGGGCGATACGCGGCGGGATTACGACGCGCAGGGCCGCTCCATTGGGCGGGTGGAGCGCGGCGGCGATACGCTGCGGCAATATGACTCTCAGGGCCGCCCGGTGGGCCGCAGCGAGCTGCGTGGCACGACCACGCGGCATTTTGATGCCCAGGGGCGCTCGGTGGGCCGCTCGGAAGTGAGCGGCAACACCATTCGGCATTATGACGCCCAGGGCCGCATGACGGGCCAGACGCGGCGCTGAGCGAGCAGGCGCGCATCAGCCGTCAAAGGTGATGTTCCGCTCGCGGATGATGCGGCCCCATTTCTCGCTCTCGGCGGCCACATCGGTGCCGCGGAGCAGGAAGCCGGCCTGGGCACCGCGCGCCTGAACATCGGGCTGGCGCAGCGCGTCATTGGCCACCTCCATCAGCCGCGCGGCGATGTGATCGGGCGTGGCGGCGGTGCCGGTGCGATTTTCCACCAGCGCGGATTGCCCGATTGCCGCCTGGGCATGCGGCGCCATCAGGCGCGTCAGCACATCGGGGCTGCCGCCGGCGGGGAAGGGGACGACCAGATGCATGGAGCGGCTGGGCGCCCAGCGCGGCTGCGCCAGGACGGGTGCGGCCAGCATGGGCGTGGCGGCGAGGGCGGCCAGGATTTGACGGCGATTGATCATCAGCATCTCCGGTTGCGTGGTCGCACCGGCATTTCATCCCGGCATGAATGTAATGCTGGGGACGGGACCAGCCATCCGGGGGGGGGGGACTCTTGCATCCCGCCGCCATAGGCGCACCTATGCGCCACGCGAAGGATGACCCCCATGGCCGAAGACGATGTCACCCTCACCGGGGCGGTGAAGGAAAAACTGATCGCCAGCAAGGAGAAATGGGCCCGCGAGGGCCGCCTCCTGACCGGCGAGACCCACCAGGACCGCCTGCCGCCCGGCCAGCGCCTGGTGACGGATTTCCCCGTGCTCGACCTCGGCGTGCAGCCGGAGGTGAAGCTGGAACGCTGGCGCCTGCGCGTCGAAGGCCTGGTCGAGAACAAGCTCGCGCTGGATTGGGACGCCTTCCAGGCCCTGCCGCAGCGCGAATGGAAGAACGACATCCACTGCGTCACGGCCTGGAGCCGCTACGACAATATCTGGCACGGCGTCTCCGCGCGGGAATTGCTGGCGCTTGCCCGGCCCAGGCCCGAGGCGCGCTTCATCGTCTTCCACTCCTATGATGGCTACACCACCAACGTGCCGCTGGAGGTCTTCGCCGCCGAAGATGCGCTGGTGGCGCATAGCTGGAACCACGCGCCCCTGGAGCGCGTGCATGGCGGGCCAGCGCGCATCGTCATCCCGCGCTACTATTTCTGGAAATCGGCCAAGTGGGTGACGCGCATCGAACTCCGCGCCGAGGACCAGCCGGGCTTCTGGGAGGTGCGCGGCTATCACAACAATGCCGACCCCTGGCTGGAGGAGCGTTATGGTTGAGCGCCGTGCGTTTCTGGCGGCCGGCCTGGCGCTGAGCGGCCCCGCCTTCGCCGCCACGCCCAGTGCCTTCGCCGCCACGCCCAGTGCCTTCGACTTCTCCTTTCAGGCGATCGAGGGCGGGCCGCTGCCGCTCGCGCCCTATCGCGACCGGGTGCTGCTGATTGTCAACACCGCGAGCTTCTGCGGCTTCACCCCGCAATATGCCGCGTTGCAACGCCTGCACGAGGCGCATGAGGCGCGCGGCCTGACGGTGATCGGCGTGCCTTCCACCGATTTCAACCAGGAAAGCACCGATGCCCGGAAGGTGCGGGAATTCTGCGATGCCATGTTCGGCATCACCTTCCACATCACCGCCATCAACCATGTTCGGGGCGAGCGCGCGCATCCCTTCTTCGCCTGGGCGGCGCGTGAGGCCGGGCCGGTGCGCTGGAATTTTCACAAATACCTGGTCAGCCGGGATGGGCGGCGCGTTCAGGGTTTTTCCACCCAGACCGCGCCGGATTCGCCGCCTATGATCCGCGCCATCGAGGCAGCGCTGGCGGCCTCGCCTGCGGCGTGATGGAACTGCTGCCGGCAGACACCACCCTCTATAGCCTGCCCCTCGCCTTCCTGCTGGGGGCCGCCGTGGGTGCGGAGCGCGAATGGCGGCGCAAGCCGGGCGGATTACGCACCTGCGCCCTCGTCGCGCTCGCCAGTGCCGCCGTGGCCGATCTCATGCTCACCCAGGTTTCGCCCAGCAACCTCGGCGCCGGCTATGGTGCGGTGATGACCGGGGTGGGCTTTCTCGGTGCCGGGATGATCATGCGCGAGGGCACGACGGTGCGCGGCCTGTCCACGGCGGCCACCATCTGGTGCGTGGCGGCCATGGGCCTTTCGGCTGGTGCGGGCGAGTTGGTCGGCGCGCTGCTGCTGACGGCGATGGTGCTGGCGGTGAATATCGTGCTGCGGCCCATGGCGCGCCTGGTGCGCCGCAAGCGCCCGCAGCCGCGGCCTGATGACGCCCATGAGGAATAGGCCCTGCCCGTGATCCTGATCGGCATCGGCGCCAGTCTCCCCGCGCCCGACGGCACCCCCCCGCGCGAAACTTGCCGGGCCGCGGCCCTGGCGCTGGATGCGCTGCCTGGCCTGCGCCTGGAGGCCCTCTCCCGCTGGTGGGAATCTGCGCCAATCCCGCCCATGCCCGGCGCGCCATGGTTCGTGAATGGCGTGGCCCGCCTGTCCGGTCATGCCGAGCCGGAAGCCCTGCTGGCCGCCCTGCACGCGATCGAGGCGGCGCATCACCGGGCGCGCCCCTATCCCAACGCGCCGCGCACGCTGGACCTGGACCTGCTGGATTGCGACGGCATGCTGCGGGTTGGCCCCGGCCTCATCCTGCCGCATCCGCGGCTGCATGAGCGCGGCTTCGTGCTGCACCCCCTGGCGGAAGTGGCGCCGGGGTGGCAGCATCCGCGGCTGGGCTTGGCGGTGAAGGCGCTCATCGCAGGGCTGCCCCCGCAGGAGATCGCGCCGCGAAAGGGCTAAGCGGCTTGCGGAGTCGTGCCGCAACGCTTATCTGGAAGGTTCGCCGCGGCGCAACATCTCGCGCCCGTCCCTGTCACATACCCTCCCCGAGGTGCCCCATGGCGCGCGTTACCGTCGAAGATTGCGTCCTCCAGGTCCCGAATCGCTTCGAGCTGGTCCTGCTCGCCGCCCAGCGCGCCCGCAATATCAGCCGGGGCGAGAGCCTGACCATTGACCGCGACAACGACAAGAACCCCGTCGTCGCGCTCCGCGAAATCGCCGAGCAGACGGTGGAATTGCCCGCTTTGGAGCAGGACCTCATCAAGTCCCTCAGCCGCGCCCCGGAGCCTGAGCCCGTCGAGGACGAGGTGATGGATCTGATCGACACGAATGAGAACATCTTCGGCGTCATGGACGTGAACGAGGAACTGCCCGCCGACATGGGCGGCGACGACTTCTCCCCCGACGACCTCGAAGCCCAGCTGGCCGCCGAACTCGGCGGCCGCGGGGACTGAGCAGAGCCGGATGACGCCCCGCGCCGCCCCGGATGATCCGGCGGTGGCGCGCGCGCCTGATGGGCTGGCTGGCGGCTCTGCCACCATCCCCGGCCTGGATGACGTGCTGGAATTCTGCCGGCACATCACCACCGCCGACCCCCGCCTCGATGCCGATCTGATCTTCCGCGCCGGGCGCTTCGCCGCCGAGGCGCATGCCCCCCAGGCCCGCCAGAATGGCGAGCCCTACATCATTCACCCCGTCGCCGTCGCCGAAATCCTGGCCGGCTACCACCTCGACACCGCCACCATCGCGACAGCCCTGCTGCATGATGTGGTGGAGGATACGCCCCACAGCCTGGGCGAGATCGAGAAGCGCTTCGGCGCCGAGATCTCCCGCCTGGTGGATGGCGTGACCAAGCTCTCCCGCATCGAGGTGCAGAGCGAACGCACCAAGCAGGCCGAAAATCTCCGCAAGCTGCTGCTGGCGATGAGCGAGGATCTGCGCGTCCTGCTCGTGAAGCTGGCCGACCGGCTGCACAATATGCGGACCATCGGCTTCGTCACCAAGCCCGAAAGCCGGCTTCGCACGGCGCGCGAGACGCTCGACATCTACGCCCCGCTCGCCGAGCGCATCGGCATGGAGGCGCTGAAATCCGAGCTGGAGACGCTGGGCTTCCGCGAGCTGAACCCCGATGCCTGGGCCACCATCGCCCAGCGCCTGACCTATCTGCGCGGCCGTTCCGCCGACATCATCCCCGAGATCGAGCAGGAACTGCGCGACGCGCTGGAGATCAACGGCGTCGCGGTCGAGGAGGTCTCGGGGCGGGAGAAGTCGCCCTATTCCATCTGGCGCAAAATGCAGGCGAAGAATGTGGCGTTCGAGGGCCTCTCGGATGTGATGGCGTTCCGCATCATCGTGCCCGAGCGCGCGCAATGCTACGCCGCACTCGGCGCCATCCATGATGCCTTCAAGGTGATCGCGGGGCGCTTCAAGGACTATATCTCCACGCCCAAGACCAATGGCTACCAGTCGCTGCATACCGGCGTTCTGCTGCCCGGCCGGCGGGACGAGGCGAAGATCGAGGTGCAGATCCGCACGCGGGAGATGCACCACATCGCCGAATTCGGCCTGGCCGCGCATTGGGTCTACAAGCAGGGCGGGCAGGCGGCGGCGGCCAAGAGCTACCCCTGGGTGCGCGCGCTGATTGATATCCTGGAGACCGAGCCCGAGGTCCAGGATGCGATGGAGAGTACCAAGCTCGAACTCCATCGCGAACTGGTCTTCTGCTTCTCCCCCAAGGGCGACCTGATCGAGCTGCCGCAGGGTGCCACGCCGGTGGATTTCGCCTATCATGTGCACAGCCAGGTCGGTGATGCCTGCGTCGGCGCCAAGGTGAATGGGCGCATCGTGCGCCTGGACCACAAGCTGCTGAACGGCGATCAGGTCGAGATCATCACGGCCAAGGGTGGGCAGCCCAACCCGGCCTGGATGAAGTTCGTGAAGTCCGGCAAGGCGCAGGCGCGCATCCGCCGCTTCGCCCAGGCCGAGGAAAAGCAGAAGCAGCGCGACGAGGGCAGGACCGCCATCGTCAAGGCCTTCCGCCAGAACGGGCTGGAATTCCAGGAGAAATTACTGGAGCCCGCGGTGAAGCTGCTGCGGCAATCGGGTGTGGAGGAGATGTTCCACGCGGTTGCCGCCGGCAGCATTTCGGCGCGGGATGTCGTCAATGCCGCCTTCCCGGAATTGCGTGCGCCGGCCCGTGGCATGGAGCCGATGGGCCTGGTCGGGCCGCGCGGGCGCATTGGCCGCAATGGCCAGAAGCAGGCGCCGGTGCCGGCGGTGCCCATCACCGGCGTGGTGGCGGGCATGCAACTGCATTTCGCCCAATGCTGCCACCCCATACCGGGCGACCGGATCGTGGGCATCGTCACCACCGGCAAGGGCGTGACCATCCACACCCATGATTGCCACATGCTGGAGAATTTCGCCGCGACCCCCGAGCGCTTCCTGGATGTGGATTGGGAGCAGGGGGCGCTGGGCCCCGCAGCCCATGTCGTGCGCCTCACGGTCGCGGCGGTGAACGGGCCGCAGCTTCTCTCTGGCGTGGCGAACGCCATCAGCAAGCAGAAGGGCGTGCTGACCAATCTGCGCCTGGCCCGGCGCGAGGATGATGAATGCGATCTGGCGCTGGATGTCGAAGTGCGGGACACGCGGCATCTGGCCGAGGTGATGGGCACGCTCAGGGCCTGCGAGGGCGTGGTCCGGGTGGACCGGGCCAGGGGTTGATCAAGGGTTGATCAAGGGATGATCCTGGGCATCGGCAATGACGTCTGCGATATCCGGCGCATCGAATCCGTGATGGCCCGTCATGGCGCGCGCTTCCTGGAGCGCGTCTTCACCCCCATCGAGCGCGCCAAGGCCGAGCGCCGGACCGAGCGCATCCGCGCCGGCACCTACGCCAAGCGATTCGCGGCGAAGGAGGCGGCGAGCAAGGCGCTGGGCACCGGCTTCCGTGCCGGCGTCTTCATGCAGGATCTGGGGGTGGTGAACCTGCCCTCCGGCCAGCCCACCCTGCGCCTGACGGGCGGTGCGGCCGAACGCCTCAAGGCGATGACGCCGCCCGGCCACCGGGCCGAGATCGCGCTGACCATGACCGATGAATACCCCTATGCCAGTGCCATCGTGATCATCACCGCGGTGCCCGAGCACCACGCCCTTCCTTGACTTCGCGTGGGGGCTGGGCTCAATCCCGGCTTACCCTGCGCGATCCCCCCCATTTTCATGGCGAAAAATCCCATTTCGATGACGAAGAAGAAGACGGGCGGCTGGCTCGAAAGCGTCAAGACGATCATCTATGCCGCCATGATCGCCATCGGCATCCGCACCGTGGCGTTCGAGCCGTTCAACATCCCCTCGGGCTCGATGATCCCGACGCTGCTGGTGGGCGACTACCTGTTCGTCTCGAAGTATTCCTATGGCTATTCGCGCCATTCGATGCCCTTCAGCCCGAACCTTTTCTCGGGCCGCATCTGGGGCGCCACGCCCGAGCGCGGGGATGTGGCTGTGTTCAAGCTGCCGCGCGACACCAGCCAGGACTACATCAAGCGCATCGTGGGCCTTCCCGGCGATATCGTGCAGCTGCGCCGTGGCGCGCTGCACCTGAACGGCCAGCCGCTGCGGCGCGAATCGCTTGGCCCCTTCGTGGCGGAGGGCGATGGCCCGCGCATGACGGTGCAGCAATTCCGCGAATTCCTGCCTGGCGGGCGCTCCTTCCTCATCGTCGAGCAATCGGATGACGGGCCGCTCGACAACACGCCCGAATTCCGCGTGCCCGATGGCCATGTCTTCGCGATGGGCGACAACCGCGACAACAGCCTGGACAGCCGCGTGCCGAGCGCCGTGGGCATGATCCCCATCGAGAATCTGGTGGGCCGGGCGGAATTCATCTTCTTCTCGGTGGATGGCAGCGCGCGCTGGTGGCAGGTCTGGGGCTGGCCCTTCGCCATCCGCTACACGCGCCTGCTGAGCGCCGTCCGATAACGGGGCGCATGGCGCGATGACCGAAGGCCTGCAGCAACGCCTCGGCCACCATTTCCGCGATCCTGGCCTGCTGGAACACGCGCTGACGCATCGCTCGGCGGCCGATCCGCGCCGGCAGATGCTGGACTCGAATGAGCGACTGGAATTCCTGGGAGATCGCGTGCTGGGCCTCTGCATGGCGGAATGGCTGACCGAGCGCTTCCCGCAGGAGCGCGAGGGCGATCTCGGCAAGCGTCTCGCCACGCTCTGCTCGCAGGAGGTGATCGCGCCGATCGCCGAAGCCTTGGGCCTGGCCGCCGCCTTGCGCGTGCCGCCCTCGGAGGGGCGCACCGGATTGCGCGCGCGGGCGACCGTGCTGGCCGATGCGCTGGAGGCCGTGCTGGGCGCGCTGTTCCTGGATGGCGGGCTGGATGTGGCGCGCGCGGTGGTCCGGCGCGAATGGGCGCAGGCAATCGAGGTGGATGCCAAGCCTCCGGTCAGCGCCAAGAATCGGCTCCAGGAATGGACTTTGGGGCGAGGCCTTGGCCTGCCCGACTATGCCGCCGTCTCGACCACGGGGCCCTCCCATGCGCCGGTCTTCGTGGTGCGGGTGACGGCGGCGGGGCGCTCGGCCGAGGGGATGGGCGAGAGCAAGCGGGCGGCGGAACAGGCGGCCGCCGAAGCCTGGCTGCTGGGAATAGCGCCGTGAGGCCCGGCCATGGCCGGCTTTTAGGAAATGCGACATGACGGAAATTCAGGCCCAGCGTTGCGGCTTCGTCGCCATCCTGGGCGCGCCCAATGCGGGCAAGTCCACGCTGGTCAACGCCATGGCGGGCACCAAGGTCACCATCGTCTCGCCCAAGCCGCAGACCACGCGCTTCCGCGTGCGCGCCGTGCTGATCGAGGGCGAGGCGCAGATCGTGCTGGTGGACACGCCCGGCATCTTCGCGCCCCGCCGCCGGCTGGACCGCGCCATGGTCTCGGCCGCCTGGGGCGGCGCCAAGGATGCCGATTTCGCGCTGCTGCTGATTGATGCCAAGACCGGCATCACCGAGACGGTGCGCGGCATCATCGAGCGCCTTGCGGGGCAGAAGCGTCCCGTCTGGCTGGCGCTGAACAAGGTGGATTTGATCCCGCCCGAGACGCTGTTGCCGCTCGCCGCCGAACTCCACAAGATGCTGCCCTTCGCCGAGACCTTCATGATCTCGGCCGAGAAGAATCGTGGCCTGGACCGGCTGCGCGCCAAGCTGGCGGAAGCCATGCAGCCCGGCCCCTGGATGTTCCCCGAGGATGAGCTCTCCGACCTGCCCAACCGCATGCTGGCGGCGGAAGTGGTGCGTGAGCAGATCCTGCGCCAGACGCATGAGGAAGTGCCGCACCATGCCAGCGTCGAGACCGAGCAATGGACCGAGCGGCCCGATGGCAGCGCGCGGGTGGATTGCACCATCTACATCGCGCGGGCCACGCAAAAGGCCATCCTGATCGGCGAGGGCGGCGCGCGCATCAAGGAAATCGGCCGCCGGGCGCGGCTGGAACTGACCGCCCTGCTGGAACGGCCGATCCATCTGTTCCTCAACGTGAAGGAACGGCCGGGCTGGGATGAGGAAGGCGGGCGCATCCGGGCGCTGGGCCTGGAAGATGACGGCTGAGCGGCCACCAGGCCCGACAGCCAGAGCCAGGGGAGATCAATCATGTCCCTTGAATGGAACGCCCCCGCCATCGTGCTTGCCACTCGCCCGCATGGCGAGGGCGGTGCCGTCGTCACCCTGCTGACCGAGGTGCAGGGCCGCCATGCCGGCCTCGCCAAGGGTGGCGCCTCGCGCGGGCAGGCGGCGATGTGGCAGCCGGGCAATCTGGTCGAGGCGCGCTGGGTGGCCCGCCTGGCCGAGCAATTGGGCAGCCTGACGGGCGAGATGGTGCACGCGAGCGCCTCGCTCGCGCTGGATGATGCGCTGTCGCTTTGCGTTCTCACCGCCGCATGTGCCGTGGCTGATGGCGCCCTGCCGGAGCGTGAGGCGCATCCGGGGGCGTTTCATGGCCTGGTGGGCGTGATCGCGGCCCTGGCCCGCGGGCCGGAGCATGCGCTGCCCCTGCTGGCCCATTGGGAGGCGACGCTGCTGGCGGAACTCGGCTATGGGCTGGACCTCAACCTCTGCGCCGCCACCGGCGCCACGGAAAACCTGGCTTACGTTTCGCCCAAATCGGGCCGGGCGGTGAGTGCCGATGCCGGGGCCGCCTATGCCGATCGCCTGCTTCCCCTTCCGGCCTTCCTGCGCGACGCGACGCAGCCCTCGGATGCGAAGGAATGGCTTGCGGGACTCCGCGTGACGGGCTTTTTCCTCACCCGCGACGTCTTCGGCCTGCAGCACCGCCCGCTGCCCCCCGCGCGGGAAAGGTTGCAGGACCGACTGACCTTGATGACGGGACCGGATGCGAATGGCGGATGATGTGAAGGAAGGCGGCGACATCCGCGACACGCGGCTGGGCGAGGCGCTGAGCGAGCGCTACCTCGCCTATGCCATGTCCACCATCATGGCGCGCTCCCTGCCCGATGTGCGCGATGGGTTGAAGCCCGTGCATCGCCGCCTTCTCTGGGCCATGCACCAGCTCAAGCTCGACCCCGATAGCGGCTTCAAGAAATGCGCGCGCATCGTGGGCGATGTGATGGGCAAGTATCACCCGCATGGCGATGCCTCGATCTATGACGCGCTGGTGCGCCAGGCGCAGGAATTCGCGGCGCGCTACACGCTGGTCGAAGGCCAGGGCAATTTCGGCAATATTGACGGCGATAACGCCGCTGCCATGCGCTACACCGAGGCGCGACTGACCGAGGTGGCGCAGGCGCTGCTCTCGGGCATTGACGAGGACACGGTGGATTTCCGCGCCACCTATGATGGTGAGGACCGCGAGCCCATCGTCCTGCCCGCCGCCTTCCCCAACCTGCTGGCCAATGGCGCGACCGGCATCGCGGTGGGCATGGCGACCAGCATTCCGCCGCATAATGCGGGCGAGCTTTGCGGCGCGGCCCTGGCGCTGATCGCCAATCGCGAGATCAGCCATGCCGAATTGCTCAGCCATGTGCCCGGCCCTGATTTCCCAACCGGCGGCGTGCTGGTGGAATCCGCCGAAAGCATCGCGGAAGCCTATGCCACCGGCCGCGGTGGCTTCCGCCTGCGCGCCAAATGGGAGGTGGAGAAGGGCAAGGCCGGCGCCTGGAGCATCCTGGTCACCGAGATTCCCTATCAGGTCCAGAAGTCCAAGCTGATCGAGCAGATCGCGCTGCTGCTGGAGGAGAAGAAGCTCCCGCTGCTGGCCGATGTGCGCGATGAAAGCACCGAGACGGTCCGCCTGGTGCTGGAGCCGCGCAACCGCACGGTGGAGCCCGCCGTGCTGATGGAGACGCTGTTCCGCGCCACGCAGATGGAAAGCCGCTTCAGCCTGAACATGAACGTGCTGGATGCCAGCCGCACGCCGCGCGTCATGTCCCTGCGCGAGGCGCTGGGAGCCTGGCTGGACCACCGCCATGTGGTGCTGCTGCGCCGGACCAACCATCGGCTTGCCGCCATCGCGCGGCGGTTGGAGGTGCTGGTTGGCTACCTCATCGCCTATCTCAACCTCGATGAGGTGATCCGCATCATCCGCACCGAGGATGAGCCGCGCCCCAAGCTGATGGCCGCCTTCGGCCTGAGCGAAATGCAGGCGGAAGCCATTCTCAACATGCGGCTGCGCGCCCTGCGCCGGCTGGAGGAGATGGAGATCAAGCGCGAGCACGCAAAGCTCGTGAAGGAACAGAAGGGCCTTCAGGCCTTGCTCGCCTCCGAGGGCAGGCGCTGGGCCGCCATCGCGGGCGAGATCGAGGAGACGCGCAGGAAATTCGGCGATGGGCCACTGGGCGCCCGCCGCACCGCCATCGGCTCCGGCCTGCCCGCCGTGGTGGTGGATGAAAGCGCCTTCATCGAGCGCGAACCGCTGACGGTGGTGCTCTCGGAGAAGGGCTGGATTCGCGCGCTGAAGGGCCACCTGGCCGAGGATGCGGAGCTGCGCTTCAAGGAGGGCGACGCGCTGGCGTTCCGCCTGCACGCGCAGAGCACCGACCGCCTGGTCATCTTCACCAGCAACGGCAAGGCCTACACGCTGCGCGCCGAGACCCTGCCGCGCGGCCGGGGCGACGGCCAGCCTTTGCGCCTGATGCTGGATCTGCCGAACGAGGATGGCGTGCTCGCCATGTTCGTCCCGGCTGATGGCGCCCGCTTCCTGGTGGCGGCCGGCGACGGCAAGGGCTTCCTCGTGGAGGGCGCCGAACTGATCGCCGAGAAACGCACCGGCAAGCAGGTGCTGGTGCTGGAGGGCACGACCCGCGCCGCGCTCTGCATCTCCGCCGAGGGCGATCACGTCGCCGTGGTGGGGGAGAATCGCAAGCTGCTCATCTTCCCCATCGAGCAATTGCCGGTGATGACGCGTGGCCGCGGCGTGCAACTGCAATCCTATAAGGATGGCGGTCTGGCCGATGCCAAGGTATTCACGCGGGCGGAAGGCCTCAACTGGCGCCTGGGGGACCGGGTGCGCGTCGAGACCGACCTCACCACCTGGCGCGGCAACCGCGCCGGGGCCGGGAAGGCACCGCCCAATGGTTTTCCGCGCAGTAACCGGTTCGGATAGAGAATGATGCGAATTTTCCTCCTTGCCGCCACCTTGGTTCCCTTGGCGCTCGCCTTGGCCTTGCCCGCCCAGGCGCAGCGCAGCAGCGCGCATGACGGGCTTTACGAAGGCACGCGGGCCCAGGAATGCCAGACGACCGGTCGCTCGGGCCAGACGCGCATCACGGCGCAGCTGCGCGGCAGCAGCTTCGAGATCGCGGGCCTGCCGGGCGACCCCCCCTTGCAGGCCACGGTGGGCGCCAATGGCGCGGTGACGCTGCCGAGTTTCGGCCTGTTCGGCGCCGGTACGGGGCAGATCTTCGAAGGCCCCAACAATGCGCGCCGCTTCACCGGCAGCCATCCGGGGCGGCGCTGCCAGATTGTCTATGATCTGCGCCGCGTCTCGGCACGCGTGAGGAATTAGGGCTGGTTCAGCCCGCGCTGACCCTCTCGCCCATGACCGGGGCATCCTCGCCCAGCGGCGTCCATTGCCCCTGTACCAGCACCTCGGCCGGGCGATAGCTCGCCTTGTAGGCCATCTTCCGGCTCTCCGCGACCCAATAGCCGAGATAGACATGTGGCTGCCCGCCGCGCACCGCCGCGGCCAGCAGCCACATCACTGAGAAGGCGCCGAGGCTCCGGCGATCCTCCTCGGGCGCGAAGAAGCTGTAAACGGCGGAAAGCCCGTCCGAGAGCCAATCCGTCAGGCAGGCGCCGAGCAGCCGGTCCGAGGCGTCGCGGAACTCGACCAGGCCGGTGGTGATGGGCGTGTCCTCCACCATGGCGCGGTAGTCGTAGAAGCCCATCGCCGCCATGTCGCCGCCTGGATGGCGCGTCTGCTGGTAGTGTTGGAACAGGGCGAATTGCTCGGCCGTGGCGCGGGCCGGCACGGGGCGGACATCGAGATCGGCGTTGCGCGCCAGGATCTTGCGCTGAGTGCGGTTGGGCACGAAGTCCCGCGCGCGCACACGGATCGGCACGCAGGCGCGGCAGCCTGGGCAGACCGGCGAATAGGCGATGTTGTGGGAGCGGCGGAACCCGGCGCGGGAGAGGCGATCATGCAGCGCTTCCGCATTGGGGCCGGCCAATTCGGTCACGATTTTCCGCTCCGTCCTGCCCGGGAGGTAGGGGCAGGGCAGGGGCGTGGTGGTGTAGAAAAACTGCGGGCGTCGGGTTGTGCTTTGCAAGCCCTGAGTTTCGCGTCTCACGCCCGGTTTTTCAATCCCCCGGGCGAATGCCGGCGGCCTGGACGATGCCGCGGAACTTCTCCAGCTCGGCTGCCCAGAACGCCGCGAAATCGCGCTGGTTGCGAAAGATGATGGGGGTGGCCAGGCGCTGGAAGCCCTCGATCACGGCCGGCCTTCGCAAGGCGCGCTCGCAGGCGGCCTCCATGCGGGCGAGGAATTCGGGCGGCGTGCCGGTGGGGGCGAAGATGCCGGACCAGATGGAATAGATCAGGTCCAGCCCCTGCTCGCGCGCGGTGGGAGTGTCCGGGAATTCCGGCGTGCGGCGCTCGGCGAGCAGGGCCAATGCCTGGAGGTTGTTGGCGCGCAGCGTCCCCGGCTGGTCGGCGAAGATGCTGACATCGCCGCGCAGCAGCGCCGTCACCGCTTCCGCATTGCCGCGATAGGGGATGTGCGTCATCCGCACGCCGGCACTGCGCGCCAGTGCCACGGTGGCGATATGCGGCAGCGAGCCGGGGCCGGTGGAGGCGAAGTTGAAGCCGCCATCCGCCTCCCGCGCGCGGCTCACCGCATCGGCCAGGCTGCGGATCGGGCTGCCGGGGGCGGACATCACCACCACGGGCGTATCCGCCACCTGACAGATCGGCGCGAAATCCGCCGGGCGATAGGGCAGGTCGCTGCGGAAATGCGGCTGGATCGTCATGGCACCGAGGGGCGAGAGCAGCAGCGTCGTCCCATCCGGCCGGGCCCGCGCCACCTCGGCCGCGCCGATGCCGCCCGCCGCGCCGGCGCTGTTCTTGATGACGACCTGCGTGCCCATCGCCGCCGAAAGCTCCGGCGCCAGCAGCCTTCCCATCAGGTCCGATGGGCCGCCGGCCACGAAGTTCACGACGAGGGTGATGGGCGCCTGGGCCCAGGCTGGGGAACTGGCCGGAGAGGCGGCAAGCGTCACAAGCGCCAGCCCCGTGAGGAGGATTCGCATGGTCGTTCTTCCCTTTGACATCCGGCGGCTCGGGCCGCTCTGGAGGGAAGCCTAGGATAGAAGGAGGGCGCCGGGGAACCTCCCTTCTGCTATGCACAAGCCATGTCGCTCCTCCTCACTGGCCGGCCGGGCAAGGGCTTCCGCGAGACCGCTTTCTTCCAGCCGCGCAGCCTGTGGCTGCGCGCCGATCCGGACCTGCCGGAAAGCGCCGTCCTGGCCCGCAACCTGGCGGCGGGGGGCTTCAAGGGCGCGCTGATGGGCGATGGCTTCGCCGCGCTGGAGGGCGCGCCGGACCTCGCCATCCTTTGCGTGCGGCCCGAGGCGCAGGCGGCGGAACTGGCGCGCATCGCCGCAGCGGGCTGCTTCGCCGTGGTGGTGCCGACGGCCGCACCCGGCCTGGCCAGGCTGGCGGCCGAGGTGGGGGTCCATGCGCTGGGGGAGCGCAGCTTCGGCCTGGCGCTGCCCGGCATCGGGCTGAATGCCACGCTCTCGCACTTGCCGCTGCGGCCCGGCAAGCTGGCGCTGATGGCGCAATCCTCGGCCATCGCACGCGCGGTGATTGACTGGGCAGCCGCCGAGGGGCTGGGCTTCAGCCATATCATCGGCGTGGGTTCCAATGACGGCACGGGCTTCGCCGCGGGGCTGGACTGGCTGGCGCGCGATACCGGCACGGCCTGCGTGATGCTCGATATTCGCCGCATCAAGCAACGGCGCTTCTTCGTCTCGGCGGCACGGGCGGTAGCGCGCACGCGGCCTGTGCTGGCCCTGCGCGCGGGCGGCCGCATGGATGACCCGGCCGGCATCGCCGATGGCGTGATGGCCGCCGTGCTTCGCCGCGCCGGCGTGCTGCGCGCCGAAGGCTTCGAGGAATGGCTGGCGGCGGCCGAAACCCTTGCCCGCACCAAGCCACGCGGCGGGGCGGGGCAGGCGGACCGCATCGCCATCCTCGCCAATGGGCTGGGCGTGGCGCGGCTGGCGGCCGATGCGGTGCTGGCGCAAGGGCTGCGGCTGGCCGAGTTCAGCCCGGCGACGCAGGCTGCGCTTGCGCCGCTGATCCCCGAGGGATGGCAGGTCCGCAACCCGCTTTCGCTCGGCAGCCGCGCGGGCGCGGGGTTGGCCCGGGCGGCGCGGCTGCTGGCGGCGGCGGGCGAGGTGGATGTGGTGATCGCACTCCACGCACCCGAGCAGGAGGCAGCGCCGACCGAGGCCTTCGCGGCGGCAGCCAGCGGCAATCGCGGCGCGCCCATCCTGCTCGGCTGGACCGGCGAGGCGAGTGCGCGGGCCGAGCGCGCGGCGCTGACCGAGGCCGGGCTTCCGGTCTTCCAGACGCCCGAGGCGGTGGTGCGCGGCGCCGCCCATCTGGCCGCCGAACGCCGCAACCGCGCGACGGCGGCCGAACTCCCGGCCTCGGATGTGCTGGAGATGACGCCGGATCGCGCAGCGGTGCGCGCCATCTGCGCGACAGCGCGGGCCGATGGGCGGCTGAACCTCTACGAGGATGAGGCGCTGGCGGCGCTGGCCGCCTATGGCATCGCCATTCTCAAGCCCCGTATCTGCGCGACGCCGACCGAGGCGGCGGTGGCCGCCGTGGCCCTCGGCCCGCCCGTGGCGCTCAAGGCCCGCGCGCTGCTGCGCCACAAGAGCGAGGTGGGCGGGGTGGTGCTTAACCTGCGGCATTTCGACAGCGTGCGCGCGGCCGCCGATGTGATGGCCGAGGAGGTGTGCCGCCGCGCGCCGGGGGTCACGCTGGCTGGCTTCCTGGTGCAGCCCATGGCGCGGCGCGGCGGCATGGAATTGCGGCTTCGCATTGGCGAGGATGCGATGTTCGGCCCCTGGATCGGCTTCGGCCAGGGCGGCACCACGGCGGATATCGCCGCCGATGAGGCGCTGGATTTGCCGCCGCTCAACCTGCCGCTGGCGCACGGGCTGATCGCGCGCACCAGGCTCGCCCGCCTGCTGCCGGGCTTTCGCGACCGGCCTGCGGTGAATGAGCCGGCGATTGCCGATGCGCTGGTCCGGATCAGCCAGTTGCAGGTGGATTTCCCCGAGATCGCGGCCATCGGCGTGAATCCGCTTTTTGCCGATGCCTCCGGCGTGCTGGCCGCCGATGCCTCGATCCGGCTGCGCCCGGCGGGCGAGGCCGCGCTATTCGCCATCCCACCCTATCCGGCGGAGTGGGTGGCGCCCTTTGTGGCGCGCGATGGCCGCGTCTTCGAGGTGCGGCCCATCCGCCCCGAGGATGCCGCGGCGCAGGGCGCCTTCTTCCTCGAATTGCCGGCCGAGGATGTGCGCTTCCGCTTCTTCTCCACCATGAAGGAATTGCCGCCCGCCATGCTGGCGCGCCTGACGCAGATCGATTACGGGCGGGAGATGGCCTTCATCGCCACGCGGGATGGCCGCAATTTCGGCACTGCGCGAGTGATCCGCGAAGGCGGCGGGCCGAGCGCGGAATTCGCCGTGGTGGTGAGCCCGGCGGCCAAGGGCACCGGCCTCGCGCGGCACTTGATGGAGCGCGCGATGGACTGGGCGCGCGCCGAAGGTGTCACGGAGGTCGTGGGTCATGTGCTGGCGGATAACGCGCCGATGCAGGGCTTCATCCGCAAGCTCGGCTTCACGCTGAGCCGCAGCCCGGAGGATACCGACATCATGCTGGCGAAGAAGCTGCTTTGATTCGGCCATGATTTCGGCGTGGTCCCGCCTTGCGGTGATGCTTTCCTCCGCATCAGCGACACCTGCAACCCCGTCGCTTCCGGAGGCCGTCATGGCCACTCGCTTTCCCCGCCTTCTTCGCGCTTTTGGCGCGGTGCTCGTCCTCGCGACGCTCGCGGCCTGCGTCGGGCCGCATCCGCATTTTGGCGGTGGCGGAGGGTACGGGGGCGGCCATGTCGGGTTCCGGCAGCTTGGCCATCGCGGTGGCTGGCATAATCAGGGCTGGCATAATCAGGGCTGGCATCATCAGGGCCGGCATCATCAGGGCTGGCATAATCAGGGCTGGCATCATCAGGGCTGGCAGCGGGGCCATCAGCGCGGCTGGCGCTGAAGCGGCGCCAGGGCGGATGCCGGAGCATCTGGGCGCGCCATATTCCGACGGCTTCATAAACTTCCGAATCCTCTCGGAGCATCGGCGCTGGCGATGACGATGATCGGGGGCATCGCCTTGGCTCGGGCCGGACAACCCTCGCATAATCCTGGCTTGCAGGAGCACATGGCCATGAAAAATTCTCCCATCGCGATTTTCGCAGCCGGCTTCGTGGCGGGAGGGATCATCCTTGGTGGGGCCCTGGCCCATGCGCGGATCGTGATGTTGAACTCGGCCATTGCGGGCGTGCTGCCGAATTCCGAAGGCAGCCTGTTTTGCGTGACGGCGAATAACGTCCTGCGGCCGATTACAGGCGTTACCAGGAACACCAGCGTCAATGCGCCGGGCGGTGTCTCCTACGGCGTCACGATGCGCTGCCCGGCCTGAGGCGTGCAGCTCAGGCCTTGCGCGAACGCTTCATTTTGGCTGCCACCGGCGCATGCCGCGCCAGGATGGGCTTGAGGAAGCGGCCGGTATGGCTCTCGGGGTTGGCCGCGATATCCTCCGGCGTGCCATGCGCCACCACGCGCCCGCCGCCCTCGCCACCCTCGGGGCCGAGGTCGAGCACCCAATCGGCCGTCTTGATGACCTCCAGATTGTGCTCGATCACGACGACGGTGTTGCCGGTGTTCACCAGCGCGTGCAGCACATCGAGCAGCTTGCGTACATCCTCGAAATGCAGGCCCGTCGTCGGCTCGTCCAGGATGTAGAGGGTGCGCCCCGTCGCGCGGCGGGAGAGTTCCTTGGCGAGCTTGATGCGCTGCGCCTCGCCGCCCGAAAGCGTTGTCGCCTGCTGGCCGAGATGAATGTAGCCCAGGCCCACCTCCTCCAGCATCCGCAGCTTCTCGTGGATGCTGGGCACGGCCGAGAAGAACTCGCGGCCCTCGGTCACCGTCATGTCCAGCACATCGGCGATGGACTTGCCGCGGAACTTCACTTCGAGGGTTTCGCGGTTGTAGCGCTTGCCCTTGCAGGTGTCGCAGGTGACATAGACATCGGGCAGGAAGTGCATCTCGATCTTGATGACGCCATCGCCCTGGCAGGCTTCGCAGCGGCCGCCCTTCACGTTGAAGCTGAAGCGGCCAGGCTTGTAGCCGCGCCCGCGTGAATCCGGCAGCTCGGCGAACCAGTCGCGGATGGGGGCAAACAGGCCGGTATAGGTGGCCGGGTTGCTGCGCGGCGTGCGGCCGATGGGCGACTGGTCAATATCAATCACCTTGTCCACCAGCTCGATCCCCTCGATGCGGGCGTGCGGCGCGGGCACGACGGAGGCGCCCATCAGCTTGCGCGACAGGCCATTGAACAGCGTCTCGATCACCAGGGTGGATTTGCCGCCACCCGAGACGCCGGCCACCGCGGTGAAGGTGCCCAGCGGGAATTCGGCGGTCACGTCCTTGAGGTTGTTGCCGGTGGCACCCACCACGCGCAGCAGGCGCTTCTTGTCGAAGGCGCGGCGTTGCTCCGGCATCGGGATTTCGCGGCGGCCGGAGAGATAGGCCCCGGTCAGGCTGTTGGGGTCGGCCGTGACTTCCTCGGGCGTGCCCTGGCTGACGATGGTGCCGCCCGCCTTGCCGGCGCCAGGGCCGATATCCACCAGGTAATCGGCGCTGCGGATCGCATCCTCGTCATGCTCGACGACGATGACGGAATTGCCGATGTCACGCAGGCGGCGCAGCGTGACCAGCAGGCGCTCATTGTCGCGCTGGTGCAGGCCGATGCTGGGCTCGTCCAGCACATAGAGCACGCCGGTCAGGCCGCTGCCGATCTGCGAGGCGAGGCGGATGCGCTGGCTCTCCCCACCCGAAAGCGTGGCGGAGGAACGCGACAGCGAGAGGTAGTCCAGCCCCACATCGTTCAGGAACTGCAAGCGATCCTCGATCTCGCGCAGGATGCGGCGCGCGATTTCCCGGCGCTGCGGCGTGAGTGTCGGCATCACGCCCGCGAACCACTCGCGCGCGCGGCGGATGGACAGCGCCGAGGCCTCGCCGATGTGGCAGCCCGCGACCTTCACGGCCAGCGATTGCGGCTTGAGGCGATGGCCGTGGCAGACATGGCAGGGGCGGTCCGCCTGGTAGCGGGAGAGGTCCTCGCGCACCCAAGGGTTGTCGCTTTCGCGGAAGCGGCGTTCGAGGTTGCGGATCACGCCCTCGAAGGGCTTTTGCACCTCATAGGCGCGCAGGCCGTCCCTGTAGCGCAGCGTGACGGGCTCGGCGCCGGTGCCGTGCAGGATGGCGTGCCGGGCTTCCTCCGGCAGTTCCTCCCAGGGCTTTTCCATGCCGATTTTCAGGTGCTTGGCGAGGCTCACCAGCGTCTGGTCGTAATAGGGGCTGCTGGCATTGCCGGCCCAGGGCACCACGGCGCCTTCCTTGAGGCTGAGCGCGGTGTTGGGAATGACCAGTGCCGGGTCGAAGAAGCTTTCCGTGCCAAGGCCATCGCAGGTGGGGCAGGCGCCTTGCGGGGAGTTGAAGCTGAACAGGCGCGGCTCGATCTCCTCGATGGAGAAGCCGGAGACGGGGCAGGCGAATTTCTGGCTGAAGACGGTGCGTTCGCCGCCATCGGCGTTCTCTGCGTAGGCGATGCCGTCGGCGAGGGCCAAAGCGGTCTCGAAGCTGTCCGCCAGACGCTGGGCCAGGCCCTCGCGCACCACCACGCGGTCCACCACCACGTCAATGTCGTGCTTGAGCTTCTTGTCGAGCTTGGGCGCCTCGCTGATTTGGACCAGCGTGCCGTTGATCTTCACGCGCTCGAAGCCGCGGCGCTGATATTCGGTCAGTTCCTTGCGGTATTCGCCCTTCTTGCCGCGGATCACGGGGGCGAGGATGAGCAGCCGGGTGCCTTCCGGCATGGCCATCACGCGGTCCACCATCTGGGAGACGGTCTGCGCCTCGATCGGCAGGCCGGTGGCCGGCGAATAGGGCACGCCGACCCGTGCCCAGAGCAGGCGCATGTAATCGTGGATTTCCGTCACCGTGCCGACGGTGGAGCGCGGATTATGCGAGGTGGTCTTCTGCTCGATCGAAATGGCGGGGGAGAGGCCTTCGATGCTGTCCACATCGGGCTTTTGCATCAGTTGCAGGAATTGCCGCGCATAGGCGCTGAGGGATTCGACGTAGCGGCGCTGGCCCTCGGCATAGATGGTGTCGAAAGCCAGGGATGATTTGCCGGAGCCGGAAAGGCCGGTCAGCACGACCAGCTTGCCGCGCGGCAGGTCGAGATCCACCGATTTCAGATTGTGCTGGCGGGCGCCCCGGATGCGGATGAGGTCGGCTTTGGGTGCCTGCAGGGGGGGGGCATCGCGCGGCATTGGGGCACTCCAGTCGAATGTTCGTGTTGTGTTCTTGGCCGTTTTGCACCATATCCAGGGCCGCGCAAAGCGGGGATGGCAGGGCTGGCCCGGCCATCTGGGAAAAGCTAGGTTCCCTCAACGAATTGCAAGGAGTCGCCAGCCATGGCCGGCATCAACAAGGTTATTCTTCTGGGCCGCCTCGGCAAGGACCCCGAGGTCAGGAATTTCCAGAATGGCGGCAAGGTCGTGAAATTCGGCCTGGCCACCTCCGAACGCTACAAGGACCGCGAGGGCAACCAGCAGGAGCGGACCGAGTGGCACGACGTCGAGATCTACAATGATCGCCTGGGTGACGTGGCGGAGAAGTATCTGAGGAAGGGCAGCGAGGTCTATATCGAAGGCCAGATCGAGACCCAGAGCTTCACCGACAAGGACGGCAATGAGCGCAAGACCAAGCGCATCGTGCTGCGCCAGTTCCGTGGCGAGCTTCAGTTGGTCGGTGGCCGCGCCTCGGGTGGCGGCGGCGAGATGGGCGAGGAGCGCAGCTATTCGGGTGGCGGCGAGCGCAGTTCGACCCCCGCGCGGGCCGGTGCCCCGCGCGCCGGCTGGGATTCCGGCAAGAAAGCCGATATGGACGACGATATTCCGTTCTGAGGGCGACCCTATTCAGCCGGATATGCAAGAACCTGAGATTCTTGCCGGGGCCGAGGGGCCGCGCCCCTCGCTTCCCCCTCAAACCAGGACCGAGAAGATTTGAGCGACGAGATCCCCAAGCCCATGGATGTGGCCCCCATCGCCCTCGAAGAGGAGATGCGCCGCTCCTACCTCGATTATGCGATGTCAGTCATCGTCAGCCGCGCCCTGCCCGATGTGCGGGACGGGCTGAAGCCCGTGCATCGCCGCATCCTCTTTGCCATGCATGAGGCCGGCTACACGGCCGACAAGCCGCATCGCAAATCGGCCCGCGTGGTCGGCGATGTGATGGGCAAGTATCACCCGCATGGCGACTCTGCGATCTATGATGCCATGGTCCGCATGGCGCAGGGCTTCTCGATGCGCGTGCCGCTGGTGGATGGCCAGGGCAATTTCGGCTCGATGGATGGCGACCCCCCGGCGGCCATGCGCTACACCGAGGTGCGTCTCGCCAAGGCTGCCGCCGTCCTGCTGGAGGGCATTGACGAAGACACGGTGGATTTCACGCCGAATTACGATGAAAGCGCCGAGGAACCTCGCGTTCTGCCGGCCGCATTCCCGAATTTGCTGGTCAATGGCGCGGGCGGCATCGCCGTCGGCATGGCGACCAACATCCCGCCGCACAACCCGACCGAGGTGATTGACGCGACACTCAAGCTGGTGGCCGAGCCCGAGACCACGCTTGAGGAGTTGATGGCCATCATCCCCGGTCCGGATTTCCCGACCGGCGGCATCATCCTTGGCCGCGCCGGCATCCGCTCGGCCTTCGAGATGGGCCGTGGTTCCATCCCGCTGCGTGCCGATTGCGTGATCGAGGAGATGAAGGGCCAGCGCCAGGCCATCATCGTCAACGAAATCCCCTATCAGGTGAACAAGTCGGTCCTGATCGAGCGCATCGCCGAGTTGGTCCGCTCCAAGCTGATCGAGGGCATCAGCGATCTGCGCGATGAATCGGACCGCTCGGGCCTTCGCATCGTGATCGAGTTGAAGCGCGAAGCGGTGGCGGAGGTGGTGCTGAACCAACTCTACCGCATGACGTCGCTGCAAATCAGCTTCCCGGTGAATTTCCTCGCGCTGAATGGCGGCCGCCCGCAGCAGATGGGCATCCGCGAGGCGTTACTGGCCTTCATCGCCTTCCGTGAGGAGGTGATCCTCCGCCGGTCGCGCCATCGGCTGATGAAGGCGCGGGAACGCGCGCATAACCTGATCGGCCTGGCCATCGCGGTGGCCAATATTGATGCCGTGATCCGGCTGATCCGCGAAAGCCCCGATGCCGCGGCCGCCCGCGTGGCGCTGATGGCGCGCGACTGGCCGGCCGCAGATGTCGCCCCCCTGGTGGCGCTGGTGCAGGATGAGGGCAATGAGCTTTCCGGCACCGGCACCATGCGCCTCACGGAAGCGCAGGCGCGCGGCATCCTGGAATTGCGCCTGCAACGCCTGACCGGGCTTGAGCGCGAGAAGATTGACGCCGAGTTGAAGGAAGTCGGCGGGCGCATTGTCGAACTGCTCGAAATCCTTTCCAGCCGGCCGCGCCGGATGGAGGTGATGACCGAGGAATTGCTCGCCACCCGCGCCACGCTGAACCAGCCGCGCCTGACGCGCATCGTGGATTACGCGGCCGATATTGACGATGAGAGCCTGATCGCGCCGGCCTCGATGATCGTGACGCTGACGCGTGATGGCTATGTGAAGCGCACGCCGCTTGATGTGTTCCGCGCGCAGCATCGCGGCGGGCGCGGGCGCAGCGCCGCCTCCACCCGCGCCGATGACGTGGTGGTCCGCAGCTTTGTCGGCCACACGCATCAATGGGTGCTGTTCTTCACCAGCCGCGGCATCGCCTTCCGGGAGAAGGTCTGGCAGTTGCCCGAGGGCGGCACGGGCGGCAAGGGCCGCTCGCTGCGCCAGGTGCTGCAATTGCAGGAGGGCGAGACGGTGACCGCCGTGCTGCCGCTGCCGCAGGATGAAAGCCTGTGGGAGCACCTGCACCTGGTCTTCGCCACCACCAGCGGCGATGTGCGGCGCAACCGGCTTTCCGATTTCCGCAACGTCCGCTCCTCCGGCCTCATCGCCATGAAGCTGGATGAGGGGGATTCGCTGGTCGGCGTCGCCACCTGCCGCGAGGGTGATGACGTGCTGCTGGCCACCCGCCAGGGCAAGGCGATCCGCTTCGTGGCGGATGCCGATACGCTGCGCGTCTTCGCCGGCCGCGATTCGACCGGCGTGCGCGGCATCCGCCTCGCCAAGGGGGATCGCCTCATCGCGCTCGCCGTGCTCGGCCATGTGAATGCGACGGCCGAGGAACGCACGGCCTATCTCAAGCACAAGCGCCGCGCCGAGGGTGCCGAGGAGGTGGATGCCGCCACCCCCGAGGATGCGGAGGAAGCCGGCACGCCCGACATCACCCTGACGCCCGAGCGCATCGCGGAACTGGAGGCGGCCGAGCAATTCCTGCTCACCGTCACCGATCGCGGCTTCGGCAAGCGCAGCAGCGCCTATGAGTATCGCGTGACCGGGCGCGGCGGGCAGGGGATCAATGGCATCTCGCTCAGCAAGCGGACCGGCAACGCGGTGGTGGCCAGCTTCACCGTGCAGGCGGGGGATCACATCATGTTGATGACCGATGGTGGCCAGGCCATCCGATTCGAGGCGCAGCAGGTGCGCCAGACCGGGCGGCAATCCCAGGGCGTCATGCTGCAACGGATGGATGAGGCGGAGCGCGTGACCAGTTGCTTCCCCGTCCTGGAGGATGAGGCCGGGGAGGGGAGCGAGGCCAATGACTGAGCGCGTCGCCCTCTATCCCGGCACCTTCGACCCGGTGACGAATGGCCATCTGGATGTCATCGGCCGCGCCGCACGGCTGGTGGACCGGCTGGTGATCGGGGTTGCCATGAATATCGGCAAGGGCCCGCTGTTTTCGCTGGAGGAACGCGCCGATCTGGTCGATGCCGAGACCCAGGCGATTGCCGCCCGCACCAGCTGCGTGATCGAGGTGCGGCCCTTCAGCGGGCTGCTCGTCGGCTTCGCGCGCGAGGTGGGCGCGCAAATGATCGTGCGCGGGCTGCGCGCCGTCTCGGATTTTGACTATGAGTTCCAGATGTGCGGAATGAATGCCCGCCTCGATTCCGAGATCGAGACCATTTTCCTCATGGCGAGCGAGCGGAACCATTTCATTTCGTCCCGCTTCGTGAAGGAGATCGCGCAGCTGGGCGGCGACGTGTCCAGCTTCGTCCCCGCGCTCACGCTGGAGCGGACGCTGGCCAAAATCCGCAAGTAACCACCCAAACGGAGGATCACCATGAACCGCCGCGCCTTGATGACCACAACCCTGATCGCAGCAGGAGCGATGATGTCCGATACCAATGAAGCCGAGGCGCAAGCCGCCCCGGATCGTGAAAACACCCTGATCATGGAGCTGAAGGATAATGGCCGCGTGGTCATCCAGCTGCGCCCCGATCTGGCGCCGCTGCATGTCGAGCGGATCAAGACGCTGACCCGTCAGGGCCTGTATGACAACACGCCTTTCCACCGCGTGATCGAAGGCTTCATGGCCCAGGGCGGCGATCCGACCGGCACCGGCACCGGCGGCTTCCGCGACCGCGGCTTCGCCGATCTCCGCGCCGAATTCAGCCAGCCCTCGCGCGCGCGCTTCCTGCGCGGCACCTGCGGCATGGCCCGCGCGCAGGACCCCAACAGCGCGAACAGCCAGTTCTTCATCATGTTCGCCCCGGCGTCGAGCCTGGATGGCCAATACACCATCTGGGGCCAGGTGACGGCGGGCATGGAGTTCGTGGACCGCATCAAGCGCGGCGCCGGCGGCAGCGGCATCGTGGCCGCCCCGGCCGATCGCCTGATCCGCATGCGCGTGCTGGCCGATAGCTGAGCCTGGCTTGACAACAAGGCCCGTGCGGTGTGTTTCGCGCCGCATGGGACACGCCTGCGGGCGTGATTTCGGGTCGGTAGCTCAGGGGTAGAGCACGGGACTTTTAATCTCGCGGCCGAGGGTTCGATCCCCTCCCGACCCACCATCCAGCCAAATCATTTCATAATGCGGGCCAGGGCTGGCCTGCCCGTTCGGCATGGGTCCATGATGGCTCATACCAAATACGGGGAAACATCATGAACCGCCGCCATTTCCTGACGCTGCCCGCTTTGGCCGCGCCTTCCATGGCCTCGGCCCAGGGCTTTGACCGTCCCTTTCGCCTGGTGGTCCCCTTCGCGCCCGGCGGCACCAGCGACATTCTGGGCCGCATTTTGGCGCCCGAACTGACGCGTCTGCTGGGCCGGAATGTCGTGGTGGAAAACCGCAGCGGCGCCGCCGGCAATTTGGGGGCCGAACTGGTGGCCCGCAGCGCGCCGGATGGCCAGACGCTGCTGCTGATTGACACCGGCGTGCTGGCCACCGCCCCCGCCCTGTTCAATCGCCTGCCCTTCGAGCCGCAGCGGGATCTCGCGCCGGTCAACCTGCTGATCTACGCGCCCTATATCCTGGCGGTGCACCCCTCGGTCCCAGCGACCAATGCGGCGGAATTCGTTGCCCTCGCCCGACGCGCGCCCAACAGCATCAATGTGGCCCATTCCGGTGTGGGCGCGGCCAACCACCTGACGGCGCTGATGCTGACCCAAGCCTGGGGTGCCGAATTGACCCAGGTGCCCTATCGCGGCGGGGCCGCGGCACTCGCCGCCGTGACGGGGGGCGAGGCGCAGATGATCATCAATGGCGCAACCGCGACGGCGCCCTTCGTGAAGGATGGCAGGCTGCGCGGCATAGCCGTCTCCGGCCCCCGTCGCCTGCCGGATTTCCCGAGTTTGCCAAGCTTCGCCGAACTCGGCTGGCCGGCGCAGGAATCGGGCAGCTGGCAGGGCGTGCTGGTGCAGGGCGCCACGCCGGCCCCCATCATCGCCCGCCTGGATGAGGCCTTTCGCACCGCGCTGGCCGTGCCCGATGTCGCCCGCCGCATGGGGGAGCTTGGCGCCGAAATCCGCGCCATGGGCCCCGCCCCCTTCCGGCAATGGCTGGCTGCCGAGACGGAAAGCTGGGGCCGGGTGGTGCGGGCCAACAACATCAAGCTGGATTGATGGAAACCCCCGAGGGGCTGCAAGCCCGGCTGGCGGCGGCGGGCATCGCCACGCGCACCGTGCGGCACGCGGCCGTCTTCACCGTGGCCGAATCCCAGGCGCTGCGGGGGGAACTGCCTGGTGTCCACTCGAAGAACCTGTTTCTCCGCGAGGCGAAGACCGGCCAGCTCTGCCTCGCCGTGCTGGAGGAGGGGCGGCGGGTGAGCGTGAACGCACTCGCCCGCCTGGCCGGCTGGGGCAAGGTGGGCATGGCCGATGCTGATGCGCTCATCGCCACCCTCGGCGTCACCCCCGGCAGCGTCACGCCCTTCGGCCTGGTGAATGCCCGCCCGGGCGAGGTGCGCGTGGCGCTGGATGCTGCCCTGGCGGAAAGCGACGGGCTCGCCTGGTTCCACCCGCTGGTCAATACCGCATCCACCGGCATCCAAGCCACTGACCTCCTGCGTTTCCTGCACGGACTCGGGCATGAGGTCGCGGTGCTGCGCTTCCCCGAAGAAGGGTCGGCGTGAGGCGCGAGACATTTTCCCTGGCTTGTCTTATGCCGTCCCCGCAACATCTCTAGCCCTCGCCAGGACCGACCCCCATGCAAGTGATCCTCGACCCTAATTCCCCCAATGCCGGCGGTGCCGATCCCGTGATGGATGGCGACCAGCGGACATTCATGAAGGACGTGGTGGAAGCCTCGCGCGAGGTGCCCATCCTCGTGGATTTCTGGGCCACCTGGTGCGGCCCCTGCAAGGCGCTGACGCCCGCGCTGGAGAAGGTGGTCCGCGCCGCCGGTGGCCGGGTGCGCCTGGTCAAGATTGACATCGACAAGAACAAGCAGCTGGTCCAGCAACTGACGCAGATGGGCCTGCCGCTGCAATCGGTGCCCACCGTCGCCGCCTTCTGGCAGGGGCAGATCGCCGACCTGTTCCAGGGCGCGCTGCCCGAGGGCGAGCTCAAGAAATTCATCGAGAACCTGCTGAAAGTGGCCGGCGGCCAGATGCCCTCGGCCGAGTTGCTGGCCGAGGCCAGGCAATTGCTCGAAGCGGGCGATGCCGCCGGGGCGCTGGAAATCTACGCCGCCCTCGGCCAGCAGGAGCCCGAAAATGCCGAGGCGCTGGCCGGCCTCGCGCGCTGCCTGATTGCGCTCGACGAGGAAAGCCAGGCGAAAGACATGCTGGACAGCCTGGATGACAAGCTGAAGGCCAACCCGGAGATCAGCTCCGTCCGCGCGCAGATCGAGCTGGCCGAGGCCGGGCGCGCCGCGCAATCGCAGCTCGGCGCCTTCGAGCAGCGCCTGGCCGCCGATGCCGATGACCATGAGGCGCGCATCGAACTGGCCATCGCGCTGAACAGCATGGAAAAGCGCACCGAGGCGGCCGATGCGCTGCTGGAGGCGATCCGCCGCGACCGCGAATGGAATGACAAGGCGGCACAGAAGCAATTGCTGAAATTCTTCGAGGCCTGGGGCCTGACCGATCCCGTCACGCTCAAGGCACGCCGCGGCCTCTCCGCCCTGCTGTTCCGCTGAGCATGGAGGACCCCTTCCAGCCCGGCCCGGAGCAACTCCCGGCCGAGATCGCCATCTTCCCGCTGGCCGGCGCGCTGCTGCTGCCCGGCGGCAAGCTGCCGCTCAACATCTTCGAGCCGCGCTACATGGCGATGACGCTGGACAGCCTGGCCAATGGCCGCATGTTCGGCATGGTCCAGGGCGACCCCTCCCAGCCGCGCGGCGAGCGCGGCAGCGCCATCTTCCAGGTGGGCTGCCTCGGCCGCCTCTCCTCCTTCGCGGAGACGGAGGATGGGCGGCTGCTGATCACACTGACCGGCGTCACGCGGTTCCGGGTCGCGGAGGAATTGGCCCTGCGCCGGGGCTATCGCCGCGTTATCGCCGACTACGCGCCCTTCGCCGATGATTTCGAACCTCCGGCCGAGGATGATGTGGCGCGGGGCGACATCCTGCACGCGCTGCGCCCCTATTTCGCCGCCAAGGGCATTGATGCGAACTGGGCCGCGATCGAGGAAATGGGCGGCCCGGCCCTGGTCACCACGCTGGCCATGGTCTGCCCCTTCGGCGTCGCGGAAAAGCAGGCCCTGCTGGAAGCGCCGACCCTCCGCCACCGCTCCGACAGCCTGGTCGCTTTGTTGCGGATGGCCACGCATGGTGATGGGGAGCTTCCGCCCGGCGGGCGGCCGAGCTAGAAATCCACATGACCCAATCCCCCGAGACGCCTGCCGCCCTGGACCCGCAATTGCTGGAAATCCTGGTCTGCCCGGTGACCAAGCAGCCCCTGCGCTACGACCGCGAGAAGGGCGAGTTGATCAGCGACGCCGCGGGCCTCGCCTATCCCGTGCGCGATGGCATCCCCATCATGCTGCCCGACCAGGCCCGCAAGCTCGATTGAACGATGATGAGGCGGCGGGCCGCGTCATGACGCAAGCAGATCGCGGGCGATCCCTCGCCGTCACCGAGCTGCGCTACCGCTCAGCCGAAAAGACCCTCGACGTCGCTTTCGACGATGGCAGCAGCTTTGCGCTGCCCGCCGAATATCTGCGCGTCGAGTCGCCCTCGGCCGAAGTGCAGGGGCATGGGCCCGGGCAGAAGGTCATTATCGCCGGGCGGCGGCATGTCGGCATCATGCGGATCGAGCCGGTGGGGCATTATGCCGTTCGCATCGCCTTTGACGACCTGCACGATAGCGGCATCTTCTCCTGGGAGGTGCTGCACCGCCTGGGCCGCGAATACGACTGGCGCTGGGCCGAATACGAACAAGCCCTCGCGCTGAAGGGCCTGAGCCGTGAGCCATCCCGGCGCGGCTGAACGCCCATTCACCGCAGAGGTATTCCCCCACGGCCCGCGCGCGAGGCCCAGGCCAGAGGGCCACAAAGGGAAGCAGGCGGCTGATGGCGGGCGCTCCTCGGGGGGGCTGCAACGGGCGAATGGCGTCTGGCTTGCCCGATAGTCCTTGCCGCGCATTCGCGTTACGCTCCGGAAAACCTCGGAGGAAACATCATGCTCTCTCGCCGCGCGCTCGGCGCCTTGCCGCTGCTTGGCACGCCCGCCTTGGCCACGCCCGCCTTGGCGCAGGCGCCCTGGCCGAGCGGCCCCATCCGCATCGTGGCGCCCTTTCCACCCGGCGGCAGCGTGGACACCGTCTCCCGGCTGATGCAGCCCGCAATTTCGGCGGAACTGGGCGTGCCCGTCATCGTTGAGAATCGCGGCGGCGCCTCGGGCTCGCTCGGCACGGCGCAGGTGGCGCGCGCGGCTCCGGATGGGCAGACCTTCGTGCTGGTGTTCGACACCCATGCGACCAACCCGGCGCTGATCGCCAATATGGGCTTCGACACGCGCCGCGACCTCGCGCCCGTGCTGCTGCTCGGCACCGCGCCGAACATGCTGCTCACGCATCGCACCCGCCCCTGGCAGAACATGGCCGAAGTGGTGGCCGCCGCCCGCGCCCGGCCCGATGCCATCAGCTACGGCACCATCGGTAATGGCAGCCTCGCGCATCTGGGCATGGTGCTGGCGCAGCGGGCGGCGCGCATCCAACTGACGCACGTGCCCTATCGCGGCGGTGGGCCGCTCGCCGTCTCGGCCATGGCGGGCGAGACCGATCTGGTCGCCGCCACGGGCACCATCTTCGTCGAGCATCTGCGCCAGGGCGTGTTGCGGCCGCTCGCGGTCCTCGGCCCGCGGCGCCGCGCCAGCCTCCCCGATGTGCCCACCATGGCCGAGGCCGGCCTGCCCGGCGTGGAGGCCGAGGCCTTCTGGGGCATCCTCGCCCCCGCCGGCACGCCGCCCGCCATCCTCGCCCGCATGGAAGCCGCGGCCCGCCGCGCGACGGAGGTGCCCGAGGTGCGTGAACGCCTGACCAACATCATGGGAATCGAACTGCGTAACGAGGGTGGGCCGGCCTTCGCCGCCTTCCTGGACCGCCAGATCGAGATCTGGGGTCGCGTCATCCGGGAGAACGAGATCAAGCCGGATTGATGCGGCGAAGCAGTTCTTAGATCAACCGCGCCTCGAAGGGCGGCAGGAAGTCGGGCGCTTCGAATTCCAGCACCCAGAGATCGGGGTCGCGCTTCACCTGGCGCTCCACATAGGCATCGGCGATGGTGGGCGGCACCGGTGCCTCGCCCGTGCCGCGCACCCAGGCGGGGCGGCTTTCGGCATCGCGCGCCTGGGCCAGCACCACCTGGCCTTCGCGCCCGTTGAGCACGCAGAGCAGGCCGCCCGAATCGGGATCGCCTCGCCGCAGCACCGCGGCCGGCCGGCCCGCCATGTCCGACATGCGGATCGCCATCGCGACCCAGATATGCGCCTTCACCTTTGCATCCATGGACCCTGCGTTACGCGCAGGTGGTGGCTTGCCGCAAGCCCCGTGCATCGGCACATAGAAGGCAGAGTTTTCTCCCGGAGCGGATCATGGATGCGAAACAGCTGACCGAAGGCCAGCGGGCCTATGAGGCCAAGCGGGCCGCCAAGGCCGGCATGAGCCTGGAAGCCTGGCTGCGTGACAAGGAAAAACGTGCCAAGGCCGAAGCGGCCGAAGCGGCGAAGGTGACGGCGCCCGAGCCCGCGAAGAAGCCTGGCTTCTTCTCACGCCTGCTGGAACGCGCGCAGAAGCCGCTCTGAGGCGACAGGGCCGGGCCGCAACCACAAGCTTCCCGGAACGCTGAAAAGCCTGTCACGGAGCAGTCCTTTTGCACGCGCAGCGCCTGCCGCACATCAACCGCATCGCCACTGCCATCCGAACCAATGAGGTCCATGGCGCCTTCCGCGCCTTCGCCGGCTGCCGGGGGGGGTAGGGCCTGATCGCCTTTGGTGGAATCACCAGAGGCGTGGACCAGTCTCACGATAATGCCTGGAGCTTTTTCCGTTCGGAGGGGCTCACGGAAAAAGCTCTATATCACTGATTCACGGGCATTTTTATCCCATCAGACGATTCTGTTTGATGGGATGATGCGCTATGCGTCCACCGCCTCCGCATCCAGGCTCGCCGCATTGTCCTGGATGAACTTGAAGCGCAGCTCCGGCCTGCGGCCCATCAGCGCCTCCATCAGCTCGGCGGTCTTGGCGCGATCCTCGGGCGGCAGCACCACCTTGAGCAGCACGCGGTTCTTCGCGCCCATGGTGGTCTCCTTCAGCACATGGGCGGGCATTTCACCCAGGCCCTTGAAGCGGCTGACCTCGACCTTCTGGTTGGCCTTGAAGTGCTTCCTCAGCTGCCTCTCGCGGTCCTTGTCATCCATCGCATAGACGCTCTTGCCGCCGGCCTGGAGGCGGAACAGCGGTGGCTGGGCGAGGTAGAGGCGCCCCTGGCGTACCAACTCGGGCGTTTCCTTGTAGAAGAAGGTCATCAGGAGCGCGGCGATATGCGCGCCATCCACATCGGCGTCGGTCATGATGACGACACGGCCATAGCGCAGCCTGGCGATGTCGAACTTGTCGCCCACGCCGCAGCCCAGCGCCTCGATCAGGTCCTTCAATTCCTGGTTGCCGCGCAGCTTCTCGGCGCTCGCACTCGCCACGTTGAGGATTTTCCCGCGCAACGGCAGCACGGCCTGGGTCTCGCGGTCACGCGCCTGCTTGGCGGAGCCGCCGGCGCTGTCACCCTCCACGAGGAAGATTTCCGTCCCCTCGCTGCTCTCGCGCGAGCAATCGGTCAGCTTGCCGGGCAGGCGCAGCTTGCGCGTGGCGGTCTTGCGGGGCGTCTCCTTCTCGGCGCGGCGGCGCAGGCGTTCCTCGGCGCGTTCGATGGCGAAGGCGAGGAGGTTATCGGCGCTCGCGGGGTCGGCTGCCAGCCAATGGTCGAAGCGGTCCCGCAGGGCGTTTTCGGTCAGCCGCTGCGCGTCGGCATTGGTCAGCTTGTCCTTGGTCTGCCCCTGGAAATGCGGCTCCCGAATGAAAATACTGAGCATGCCGGCCAGGCCCGTCAGCAGGTCATCGGCGGTGACGCTGGCGGCGCGCTTTTCCTTCTTCATCTCGCCATAGGCACGCAGGCCCTTGAGCAGCGCCGCGCGCAGCCCCGCCTCATGCGTGCCGCCCTGCGGCGTCGGGATTGTGTTGGCGTAGGTGGAGAGGAAGCCATCGCCCTGCTCCAGCCAGGTGATCGCGTATTCGCAGCGCCCGGCGCCGTCGGGGAATTCGGCGGTGTCTGCGAAGGGGCTGGGGACAACGCCCGCCCGCCCGGCGATGGCGGTGGTCAGGAAGTCCGACAGGCCACCGGGGAAATGCAGCACCGCCTCGGCCGGCGTATCGCCCGTCACCAAGGCGGGGTCGCATTTCCAGCGGATTTCGACGCCGCGATAGAGATATGCCTTGGAGCGGCAAAGCTTGAACAGCCGCTCGGCGCGGAAGGCCAGCGCGCCGAAGATTTCCGGGTCGGGCTTGAAGCGAAGCAGCGTGCCGCGGCGGTTGCGGACCTCGCCCTCGCGGTTGAGCCTGCTGGTGGGCTTGCCGCGCGCATAGGTCTGGCGGAACAACTCGCCCCCGCGCGCGACCTCGACCTCCAGCGCCTCGGAGAGTGCATTCACCACGGAACTGCCCACGCCATGCAGGCCGCCCGAGGTCTCGTAGGATTTGCCCGAGAATTTTCCGCCCGAATGCAGTGTGGTGAGGATCACCTCCAGGGCGGAAAGCTTCGGGAACTTAGGGTGCGGGTCCACCGGGATTCCCCGCCCATTGTCACGCACCGAGAACCAGTTGTCGGCTTCCAGCACCACATCAATGCGGTCGGCATGGCCGGCCACGGCCTCGTCCATCGCATTGTCCAACACCTCGGCGGCGAGGTGGTGCAGCGCGTTCTCATCCGTGCCGCCGATATACATGCCAGGCCGGCGCCGGACGGGCTCCAGCCCTTCCAGAACCTCGATATCGGCCGCGTTGTAGCTGGAGGCGGCGGCCTTGCCACCGCGCCCCGCGAAGAGGTCGTTCATGATGTGTTCGATGTCCCTGAAGCCGGACCATACAGGGGCGGGCGAGTCCTCTGCAACCTTGCGGAGGCGCTCAAAGCAGGACCAGCGCCGCGATGGCCAGTGCCAGGACGGGGGCCAGTGCCAGGACAGGGGCCAGTGCCTGGACGGGGGCCTCCCTGGGGCGTCCATGCAGCATCCCGAGCAGGGCAGGCAGCAGCAGCGTCCAGAGCGTGCCCAGCATCATCACCAGCTCGCCCTCGGGGGGGGCGAGGCCGATGGTGGCGCTCCAGAGCAGGCTGACATTCCGCACCGCGCCGCCCAGCGCGAAGCTGGCGGCCAGCCCGCGCGCCGCGAGGCCGGCGACCACCGCCCCCAGCGCCGCGCCCACCAGGGATGCGAGCGCCAGCCCCAGCAGCGCATCGCCGAGGAGGGCGGGCGTCACCGCCAGCCGGGGCAGCCCCGCCGCGATGGAGAGGGTGATGCCGCATAGCGCCAGCACGCCCAGTCCGCGCATGGGCCGCGCCATGGCCATCCGCCGCCGCTCGCCCATCAGGCGGCACAGCAGATGGCCGAGCAGCGCCGGAAGCGCCACCATCAGCAGCACGCGCCACAGCAGCGCCAGCGGGTCAATCACCGTGCCGTCCAGCATCAGGGCGGCCACCAGCGGCGCGGTAATGGGCAGGGCGAAGAAGCAGAGCAACTGCGTCAGCAGCAGCGGCCGCACCGCCAGGCGCAGCAACGAGGCGACCAGAACCGCCCCGCCCGAGGCCGGGCAGGCCGCCACCAGCACCAGCCAGCCGCTCGCCTCATTCAGCCCCAGGGCCAAGGCCAGGCCATGCACCAGCAGCGGCGAAAGCAGCAGGTTGCAGCCGGCCAGCAGCAGCACGGGCGGCCATTCCCGCGCATGGATGCCGCCGGGCTCGGCCAGGCCCACGCTCATCGCCTGGAGGATGATGACGCAGGGGACCAGCATGGCCTGCCCCAGCAGCGCGAGCGGCGCGATGAGGAGGCCCATCAGGAAGATGACTGGCGGCGCGAACAGGCCGAAATCGCCAAGCCGACCGAGGCCATGGGTGAGGGCAAGCTTCATGCGAAGGGGCCGAGTGGCGGGGATGCGTCTGGCCGGGCGCAAATCGCGAGTCGGAAATTCAACTCAAGATTGCGGAACCATGCAGCAAGGCAAGCAGCAAAGCCCGCCCTGAGGCACAAGGGGCGCCGTGAGGCCCACCCGTCGGCAGAGCGGGGCTTGCCGCCACCGGCCCAGGACCACAGGGGCCGCAGCGCCAGGGCGGCATGTGTTGTAATTTTCGCGCGCATTGGTGGGGTCGTCCAGGTTACGACCCACCACCTACACCTGCGTTTGCGGCGACGAATCCCCGGCGCGCGTCAGATGGGCGTTTCCTGCGCGATCTGCCGCGGCCTTGCCGGATCTGTCCTGCCCGCAGCGAAAGGGGGCAGGGCCGGGCTTATCGCCATGCGCGCGCCAATTGGCGTTCCGCGCCGGCAGGCCGCGCCGGCAGGGCTGGCCGCGCCTCACGGCAAACCGTTCACCCCCGCCCGCGATACCCAGGCACATCCTGCGCCGGAATCCACACGCCATCGGGCGGGGCGCCGGTCTGGTAGAAGACGTCAATCGGAATGCCGCCGCGCGGATACCAATAGCCGCCGATCCGCAGCCAGGCCGGATCAAGCAGCGTGACCAGGCGGCGCGCGATATCCAGCGTGCAGGCCTCGTGGAAGGCGCCATGATTGCGGAAGCTGCCAAGGAACAGCTTGAGCGACTTGCTCTCCACGATCCAGTCGCGCGGCACGTAGTCGAGCACGAGATGCGCGAAATCCGGCTGCCCTGTCAGCGGGCAGAGCGAGGTGAATTCCGGCGCCGCGAAGCGGATGCAATAGGCGAGGTCGGTGTTTGGGTTGGGCACGCGCTCCAGCACCGCCTCGTCCGGGTTGGCGGGCAGGGGGGTGTGGGCTCCGAGCATTGTCAGGCCGGCGGTTTGGGTCTTGGCGGTCATGCTTCGCCGTCTTTCGTCCAATCGGTTTCGATCAACGCCGCTTCCGCCTCGAGGCGGCCCGCCAGGATGGCTTCGCGCATGCGCGACATCAGCGCCTGGTAATAGTGGATGTTGTGCCAGCTCAGCAGCATCGGGCCGAGCATCTCGTCGCATTTCAGCAGATGGTGGATGTAGGCGCGGCTGTGGTTACGGCAAGCGGGGCAGGTGCAGTCGGGGTCGAGCGGCCGCATGTCCTCGGCGTATTTCGCGTTGCGGAGGTTGAGCTGCCCGCGTGAGGTATAGGCGCGGCCCATGCGGCCCGAGCGTGTGGGGATCACGCAGTCGAACATGTCCACGCCGCGCCGCACGGCGCCCAGCAAATCGGCCGGCTTGCCCACGCCCATCAAATAGCGCGGATGCGTCTCGGGCAGCATCGGCGTGGTGAAGTCGAGTGTGGCGAACATCGCCTCCTGGCCTTCGCCCACGGCCAGGCCGCCGATCGCGTAGCCCTCGAAGCCGATGGCGGTCAGGGCCGCCGCACTCTCGGCGCGAAGCTCCTCATAGGTGCTGCCCTGCACGATGCCGAACAGGCCATGGCCCGGCCGCTCGACAAAGGCTTCGCGCCCGCGCGCGGCCCAGCGCATGGAAAGCCGCATGGAGGCGGCGGCCACCTCATGCGTGGCGGGGAAGGGAGTGCATTCGTCGAAGCTCATCGTGACATCGGCGCCGAGCAGGCGCTGGATCTCGATGCTGCGCTCCGGCGTCAGGCGGTGCCTGGAGCCATCCACATGGCTTTGGAAGGTGACGCCATCCTCATCCATCTTTCTGAGGCCCGAGAGGCTCATCACCTGGAAGCCCCCGGAATCCGTCAGGATGGGGCCGTGCCAATCCATGAAGCGATGCAGCCCGCCCAGGCGCTCCACGCGCTCGGCGGTGGGGCGGAGCATGAGGTGGTAGGTGTTGCCCAGCACCATCCGCGCGCCGGTGGAGCGCACCGCATCGGCCGTCATGGCCTTCACCGTGCCGGCGGTGCCCACGGGCATGAAGACCGGCGTGGGCACCTGCCCATGGGCGGTGTGCAGCATGCCGGCACGGGCGCGGCCATCGGTGGCGGCGTGGGTCCAGTGAAGCGTCATGGCGCGTGGTGCAGCAAGGAGGCGTCTCCATAGGAGAAGAAGCGATAGCCCTGGGCCACCGCATGCTCATAGGCGGCGCGCATGCGCTCCTGGCCGGCAAAGGCCGCGACGAGCATGAGCAGGGTGGATTTCGGCAAATGGAAATTGGTCATCAGCATGTCGGCGGCGCGGAATTCGAAGCCGGGCAGGATGTAGAGGTCGGTCAGGCCGCGATAGGGCGGGATGGGCGCGCGCCGGTCGGTGATGCCCAGTGCCGCGGTTTCCAGCAGGCGCAACGCGGTGGTGCCGCAGCAGAGGATACGTCGCCCTTCGGCGCGGGCGGCGTTGATGATGGCCGCCGCCTCGGGCGGGAGTTCACCCCATTCATGGTGCAATTTATGCGAGCGCGGATCGCCCTCGCGCACCGGGAGAAACGTGCCCGCGCCCACATGCAGCGTGACCGTCGCGCGCTGCACGCCGCGCGCCTCCAGCGCCGCCAGGATCTCGGGCGTGAAATGCAGGCTGGCGGTGGGGGCGGCCACCGCGCCGGGGCGGGCGGCGAAGATGGTCTGGTAGTCGGCGCGATCCTCGCCGCGCGGCGCCTCGCGCTGGATATAGGGCGGCAGCGGCATCTCGCCCGCCTGATCCAGCGCGGCGGCGAGCTTTTCGGGATCGGCGCCGAAATCCAGCCGCGCGCTGCCGCCCTCGAATTTCTCGACCACTTGGGCGGTGAGGTCGCTGCCCTCGATGGCGAGCGTATCGCCCGGCCTGATGCGGCGGGCATTGCGGATCAGCGCATGCCAGGTGCCATCGCCCTCGGCGCGGTTCAGCATGATCTCGATCCGCGCCTCGCCGCGCTTCGCATGCAGCCGCGCCGGGATCACCTGGGTGTCATTCACCACCATCACATCGCCAGGGACGAGCAGCCCCGGCAGGTCGCGCACGCCGCGATCCTCCAGCGCATCGCCGCGCACCACCAGCAGCCGCGCCGCGTCACGCGGGCGGATGGGTGCCTGGGCGATCAGGCGCTCCGGCAGGGCATAGTCGAAATCGGCGGTGGAGAGGGACATGCGCGCGGCGGTAGCGCGGGCCGTGGGGGGACGCAACGGCCCGCACGACAGACGCGACAATTTCGCAATTCTTGCCCGCCGGTCGTGCCATGCTTCGTGCCCGGATCGATATCACCCGAACTAGAGAAGACCACCATGGACATGTACCGCACCGCCCTCCTGCGCGAGAGCTTCGGCCTGCTGGCCCCTCAGGCCGTGCCGCTGGCGGCGCTGTTCCACCAACGGCTGATGGAGACGGATCCCGGCACGCGTCCGCTTTTCGCCGGGACCGACATGGTGGCCCAGGGGGCGAAGCTGATGCAGGCGCTCGGCATGGCCCTGGCGGGGCTGGAACGCCCGGACCTGCTGGTGCCCCAACTGCGCGAAATGGCCGTGCGCCATGTGGGCTATGGCGTGCGGCGCGGCCATTACGCCAGTTTCGGCGCGGCCCTGCTCTGGACGCTGCAACAGGGCCTGGCCGAGAAAGGCACGCCCGAGGTGACGGATGCCTGGACCCAGGCGATCGCCATCCTCGGCGATATCATGACTGATGCGGCCTATAACGCCCGCGCTGCATGATCCGGCGCATGACTGACTGGCCAGCCATGCGCCAAGCGCGTTTGCGGCGACGCGGTATCGCTGGAAAACTGCGGACTCCCTGAGGAGTTCACCCATGCTCGCCACTCCACGCGGCGTCGGTATCCTGATCGCCGGCGCGGTGCTCTGCGCGGCGCTGGCGACCGGGCTGCGGCAAAGCTTCGGCCTGTTCCTGGCACCGATGACCGTGGATCTCGGCTGGTCCTCCTCGGGCTTCGCCTTCGCCATCGCGCTGCAGGTGCTGCTGAACGGCCTCGCCCAGCCGCTGGTCGGCCAGGTGGCGGACCGCATCGGCGGGCGGAGCGTCATCATGGGGGGCGCGGCGCTCTACTGTATCGGCATCCTCGGCATGGCGATGAGCGAGGGCCTGCCGATGTTCACCTTCTTCGCGGGCATCGTCATGGGCATCGCCGTCTCGGCCGCCGGCATGCCGGTGATCAATGCGAGCCTGACGCGCCTGCTGCCCGAGCATATGCGCGGCCGCGCGGTCGGCATGGGCACGGCGGGTTCCAGCTTCGGGCAGTTCATGGTGGTGCCGCTCGCGCAGCTCGGCATCAATCTGGCCGGGTGGGAGGGCGCGCTTTATCTGCTGGCAGGTGCCGCGCTGCTGATGATCCCGCTCGCGCTCCCGCTGGATGGCCGCCCGGCGCCGCCCAAGCCGGGGCAGGATGAGCAGACGGCGATGCAGGCGTTCAAGCTCGGCCTCACCACGCCGACCTTCTGGTACATCTTCTTCGGATTCTCGATTTGCGGGCTGCATGTCAGCTTCCTGGCCGTGCATCTGCCGGGCTTCGTGGCCAGCTGCCATTTGCCGGCCTCGGTGGGGGCGGCGGCGATCGCGCTGATCGGGCTGTTCAACGTGGCCGGCTCGCTCGCCTCGGGCGAATTGACGCAGCGCTGGAAGCGGCGGGAATTGCTGATCATCATCTATGCCGGGCGCGGCGTGCTGATCACCATCTTCCTCTTTGCCGACAAGACGACGACGAATGTGCTGATATTCTCGGCGGTGATGGGTCTGCTCTGGCTGTCCACCGTCCCGCCCACCGTGGCGCTGATGGCGCGCAATTTCGGCACGCGCTGGCTGGCCACCATGTTCGGCCTGGTCTTTGTGGGGCATCAGTTGGGCGGCTTCGCGGGCGCCTATCTGGGCGGCTACATCTTCGATCGGACCGGCAGCTATGACCTGATGTGGAGCATCTGCATCGCCGGCGCCGCCTTTGCCGCCCTGATGCACATCCCCGTGCGCGATGGCCCCGAGCCCGTCATGACGCCGCCGCCGCGACCGGCTACAAGCAGTTGAACGAACGTTTTCCTGGAGCAGGCCTGACATGTTGCGCCGCCGTACACTGATCCCCGGCCTGCTGGCCGCACCCGCGCTGATCTCCACCGGCCTCGCCCAACCGCGCCAGGGCCCGCCGCATGAATGGATGTTCGGCAGCTGGACCGGCGGCATCTTCCCCGTCGTGGATACGGAAGGGCCGGGCTGCTTCGGCAATGTCGCGCTGATCATCATGCGGGACCTCATCATGCGCGTCTCCAGCCTGGATTTCGCCTATCGCCAGCGCGCCATCGAGACCGTGGCGCTGACGCCTGACGGGCTGGAATTCCGCCTCATCCCCGTACCGGGCCGGCCCATGCCCGAGATCGGCTTCGGTTGCGATGGCAATCCCGACCTGCTGCGCGTGACGCGCCGCGGCCCCGATGAGGTGCTGCTGCCCGGCTGCGTGGAATTCCCCGGCGTGCTGCGTCGCTGCAAGGCGGGCTGAGCCATGGCCCGCATCACCCTGATCCACGCGCTGCGCCATTCGCCCCCGCCCATCGAAGCCGCCTTCGCCCGCCTCTGGCCCGGCCAGACGCTGATGAACCTGCTGGATGACAGCCTCTCGGCCGACCTCGCCCGTGAGGGCAGGCTGACACCGGAGATGACCGAGCGCTTCCTGACGCTTGGCCGCTACGCCACGGGGACGGGTTCGGATGCCATTCTCTTTACCTGCTCGGCCTTCGGTCCCTGCATCGAGGCGGTGGCGGCGGCGCATGCGGGGCTTCCCGTGCTCAAGCCCAATGAGGCGATGATCGAGGAGATCGTGGCCTCGGGTGCGAAGCGCGTCGGCCTGCTGGCCACCTTCCCCGGCACGCTCACCTCCATGCCGCCGGAATTTCCGGCCGGCATCGAGGTCGTGCCCTGCCTGGCGGAAGGCGCGCTGGCCGCGCTGGATGCCGGCGATGTGGCGGGGCATGACCGCCTGGCGGTGGAGGCCGCGATGCGCCTGAAGGATTGCGACGCCATCGCACTCGGCCAGTTCAGCCTGGCGCATGTGGCGCCGATGGTGGAAGCGGCCACCGGCAAGCCGGTGTTTTCCACGCCGGGCAGCGCGGTTCGCAAGCTGCGCCGCATGCTGGATCGTGGTCCGTGCGGATAGGAGCGCGGATGACGTCCAGCCTTTGCCGGGAGGTGATTCACCGCTTCGGCGATTCCACCTCGGCGGGTCATGCCCTGGCGGCTTGACGCGGCGCCGGCCGCGCGCATCTGGCAGGCATGCCATTCAGAAGGATGACGCAATGAGCGAGATCGCGGTGGGCGCCCCGGCGCCGGACTTCACCATGCCGGCCACGGGGGGGCGCAGCGTGAGCGCGGCCGCGCTCAAGGGCAGGCCATACCTGCTGTATTTCTACCCCAAGGCCGATACGCCCGGCTGCACCAGGCAGGCCTGCGGTATCCAGGAGGCGCTGCCGGCCCTGGGCAGGATCGGGCTGGAGGTGATCGGCATCAGCCCCGACGCCATGCCGCCCATCGAGAAATTCGCCGCCAAGTACAATCTGACCTTCCCGCTCGCCAGCGACGCCGACCAGAAGGTGGCCACGGCCTACGGCACCTGGGTGCAGAAATCCATGTATGGCAAGACCTATATGGGCATGGAGCGATCGAGCTTCCTGGTCGGCGCGGATGGCAACATCAAGGCCATCTGGCGCAAGGTGAAGCCCGAGGCGCATGCGGTGCAGGTGATGGAAGCCGCCAAGGCGCTCTGAAGCGCCGCGCGGCGCCTCAGGCGGGCGGCGCGGCCTCTGGGAAGCTGAAGCGCAGCTCATCCAGCAGGGCGCGGGCCAGCTTCGGCCCGGCCGGGTCCTCCTCCCGCAGGGCCTGGAGCACGCGGCGCGTCCGCGTGACCTGTTGCGGCGCACCCAGATGCCCGATCGTGCCGGCCAGGGCATGAATGATCGGGATGGGCGGGCTGCCATCGCGCAGGGCCAGATCAAGCTGCGTCAGGCGCAGGTTCAATTCCGCCAGCAGCATGGGCCTGAGCGCGTCCAGCGGATCGCTCGCCTCCTCGGGGGTGGGCAGGCGGGAGACGGCGGCCGCGAGGGCGCGCAACAGCAGGTTGCGGTCCACCGGCTTGATCACATGGCTGTCCATGCCGGCCGCGCGGGTTTCGGCGATATCCTCGGGGAAGGCGCTGGCGGTGACGGCGATGACGGGCATGCTGCCCAAGGTGCCGGGCATGGCGCGCAGGCGGCGCGTGGTTTCCTTGCCATCCATGCCGGGCATCATCACATCCATCAGCACCACGTCGAAGGGCCGGCCCTCACGCGCCGCGATCTCGACGGCTTCCAGCGCGGCGCCGCCCTCGGTGACGGTTTCCAGCTCCAGGTCGTTCTGCGCGAGCAGCGCCCGCAACACCGAGAGGTTGGAGGGCGCATCATCCACCGCCAGCACCCGCATGCGCCGCTGCGGCAGCGCCTCCAGCACGGGGCCGGCACCGGATGGCGGTGGCGCGGCGATGACCAGGGGCAGCTCGATCCAGAAGCGGGCGCCGGGGCCGGGTTCGACATCGGCATAGCCGATCCGCCCCCCCATCAGCGTGGCCAGGCGCGCGGTGATGGAAAGCCCCAGCCCGGAGCCCTCGGGCAGGCTGGAGGCGAGGCGGGTGAAGTCGCGGAACAGGAGCGCGCGCTCGGGCTCCGGGACGCCGGCGCCCTGGTCGGACACCTCGAAGACGAGGCGCTCGCCCTCGGCGCGGGCCTTCAGGCGCACCTCGCTATCCTCGGGCGTGAACTTCACCGCGTTGGAGAGCAGGTTGAGCGCCATCTGGCGCAGCCGCGTCGCATCCACCTCCAGATGGCAGGGCAACCCCTCGGCCGTGAAGCGCAGGGCGACGCGCTTGGCTTCCGCCAGGGGCCGGACCATCGCCATGGCGTCGAGGAAAATATCCTGCGTCGCCGCCACCTCGGGATGGAGGGTGAGGCGCTGCGCCTCCATCGCCGCCAGGTCCAGCACCTCATTGGCCAGGGCCAGCAGGTGGCGGGCCGTGGCGCCCACCATGCCCGCCTGGTGGCGATAGGCGGCGGAGAGCCCGGCCTCGCGCTGGAGCGCCTCGGCCAGCCGCAGCAGGCTTGTCAGCGGCGTACGCAATTCGTGGCTGACATGGGCCAGCAGGTTGGATTTCGCGGTCGTCGCCTGGTCGGCCGCGTCGCGCGCCTGGGCCAGCGCGGCCATGACTTGCTTCAACTCGGTGATGTCGGTGATGACTACGACCAGGCTGCCATTGGCCATCCGCCGCTGGCCGATCCGCAACCAGCGGCCGTCGCTCAACTCGCGCTCCGGCTGGCTCAATCCCTCTCGGTGCTGTTGGATCATGCCGCTCAGGAAGGCCTCGGGCTCCACGCCATGGGTCACCAGCATGCCGTTCGTCACCCAGGCGCGTGCGAGGTCGGGATAGGGCAGGCCGGGCACCAGCATGTGCTTCAGCGCGCCGTTGATCTCCTTGTATCGGGAGTTGCAGATCGCCAGCCGGTCATCCTGGTCCCACAGGACGAAGCCATCGGGCAGGCTCTCGATCGCGCTTCGCAGGCGCGCATCGGCCATCTCGCGCTCCCGCGCGGCGAGTTGGCCGTTCCGGGCGGCGAAGAACAGGGCGGCGGCCAGGGCGATCAACAGCAGCGCCACGATGCCCGAGCCGGCGAGCAGGTTCATCCGCAGCGGCGGCCAGCCGGCCAGGGCCGCGCCCTCGGGCAGGGTTACCATGGCGAAGAGGCCGGGTTGCATGATGGGGCGGGCGGCGGAGAAGACCTCGCCCGTGCCCAGTCGGCTTGGGTGGCGCAGCACGCGGCCTTCCTGGACCTCCGGGGGCAGGCCGGTGGGCAGCACGCGGCCCACCAGGAAGGTCTGGCCCGGCCCGGCTGCCAGCACCAGCCCCTCGCGGTTTTCCAGTCGCACCCGCATTTCAGGCGGGTTGACCATGGGGGCGAGCACGCTGGTCACCAACTCATTGGGAATTTCGGCAACGCCCAGGATCGCCTGGCCCTGGGCATCCTGGCCGACGCGGCGCAGCAGCAGCAGCATGGACAGGCCCGTCTCCGGGTGGCGGAGGGGGCCATGCAGCAGGGCCGGCCCCTCCCGCCCGGCGGCGTCGAGCACGCTGCGCGGCAGGGGCAGGGATTGGCCGATCCGCTTCGCGATCGCCGAAGCCCAGACCTCGCCCCGCGCATCGACCAGCATCAGGTTTTGGTGGGTGTAGCTGTTCGCCGTCAACTGGCGGAGTGCGAGGCTGGCGCGCTGCGGCTCCGCGCTGGAGATGAAGCCGTGATCCAGCCAGTCCGCCAGCCCCGAAACCTGGCCATCCACCTGGGAAAAATGCCGGTCCAGGACGGATTGCGCCACATCCGCGGCGCGGGTGACCGCGGCCTCCGCCGCCGCCACGGCCAGCGCCTCGCCGCGGGTGAGGTTGCGGGCCGCGCCAATGGCCAGCGACATGAGGATGACGAAGCTGGCTGCAAGGGTCAGCGCGGGCACGACGCGGGCGGGGATGGCCCACCAGCGGCGCCTTTGCCCGACGCTCGTCGATTCTGCCTTGTCATCGCCCTTGTTGGACACGCGGAGCCTTTTCCCGTCCGGCGCAAGGGCCTTTCCGGCCGCGCTACCTATGCGCGAAATTCTCTAACACAATGCAAGTGATGATGCAGCCGGGTTGTATCACGGTTTGATCAGGGTGCCCGCGCCGCCATCGGTGAATAATTCGCGCAGCACCGCATGCGGCACGCGGCCATCGAGGATGACCGCGCCCTGCACGCCGCGCTCGACGGCATAGATGCAGGTCTCGATCTTCGGGATCATGCCGCCCGCGATCCAGCCATCGGCGATGCCCGCGCGCGCCTCGGCCACCGTCATTTCGGGGATGAATTTCTTGTTCGCGTCCAGCACGCCGGCCACATCGGTCAGCATGAGCATCCGGCTGGCCTTGAGCGCGCCGGCCACGGCGCCCGAGACGGTGTCGGCGTTGATGTTGTAGGTCTGCCCATCCGCCCCCACGCCAACCGGCGCGATGACGGGGATGATGTCGGCGCCTATCAGCAGCTTCAGCACGCGGGTATCCACCGCCTCGGGCTCCCCCACCAGGCCGAGATCCAGCACCTGCTCGATGTTGGAGCCGGGGTCCTTCACGGTGCGGGTGGCGCGTCTGGCCGTGATCAGCCCGCCATCCTTGCCCGAGATGCCGACCGCCAGCGCGCCCGCGCGGGTGATGGATTCCGCCACCTGCTTGTTCACCGTACCGCAGAGCACCATTTCCACGACCTCGACCATCTGCTGGTCGGTGACGCGCAGGCCCTGCACGAAGGTGGATTTCACGCCCAGGCGTGCCAGCATCGCATTGATCTGCGGGCCGCCGCCATGCACCACCACGGGGTTCACGCCCACCTGCTCCAGCAGCGCGATGTCACGGCCGAAGCGCAGCGCGGTCTCCTCCTCGCCCATGGCATGCCCGCCATATTTCACGACGACGATCTGATCGTCATAGCGCTTGAGGTAGGGCAGGGCGCCGATCAGCATCTGCATCTGCGCGATGGCGTCATCCATGGGGCGATTTCCTCTGGAGTTTCAACAGGCTATCTGGCGCGTGCGGGGATTCGTCAAGCCGGGATGCGTCAGGCCGCCAGCGCAGCCAGTTCGGCGCGGATATCCTCCATGCCGAAGCCCGTCTCGCTGCTGGTGGTGAGCACCAGCGGGTGGCCCGCCGGGTGCTTGCGGGCCAGCGCCTCGACCTCGGCCTGGCGGGATTTGAGCTGGGCGGGCTTCACGTCGTCACACTTGGTCAGCACCAGTTGGAAGGGCACGGCGGCGCGGTCCAGCAGGTCCATCACGGCGGTGTCGGAGGCCTTGGTCTCGATGCGGCTATCCATCAGCAGCAGCACCCGGCGCAGGTTGGGGCGGCCGCGCAGGTAGTCGAACATGAGGCCCTGCCAATCCTCCTTCACGAGCTTGGAGGCCTTGGCATAGCCATAGCCCGGCATGTCCACGAGGGTGAGGCGGCCCTCATCCAGCTTGAAGAAGTTGAGCTGCTTGGTGCGCCCAGGCGTGACCGAGACGCGGGCCAGCGCCTTCTGCCCCGTCAGCGCATTCATCAACGACGACTTGCCGACATTGGAGCGCCCGGCCAGCGCCACCTCGATGCCATCGGGGGGCGGCAGGTGGTCCAGCCCCTGGGCCGCGGTGAAGAAGGTGCAGGGGCGCGCGAAGAGCAGGCGGCCCGCCTCGATCAGGGCCGCGCGCTCCTCATCGTCGCGCGCTTCAATCAGCCCGCCAGCGGGGAGGCTTGGCTGGCCCGGCCGATTCACGGCTCCAGGGTCTTCGCCCCTCTGCCGATCGGGCGGGCTCATTTCTTGACCGCGACAGCGTTCGCGCCGCCCCCGGTTCCACCTTGGCTGGGCGGCTTGGCCGCCTGGGCCTTCGCATCCAGCCGCATGATGTACCATTGCTGCATGATGGAAAGCAGGTTGTTCCAGGTCCAGTAGATCACCAGGCCGGCCGGGAAGCTGGCCAGCATGAAGGTGAAGATGATGGGCATCCACTGGAAGATCTTCTGCTGGATCGGGTCTGGCGGCTGCGGGTTCAGCTTTTGCTGGAAGTACATCGTCAGGCCCATGGCGATGGCCCAGGCCGGCAGGTGCAGGAAGGCGGGCGGATCAAACGGGATCAGCCCGAACAGGTTGAAGAAGTTCGTCGGGTCCGGCGCCGAAAGGTCGAGAATCCAGCCAAAGAAGGGCGCGTGCCGCATCTCGATGGTCACGAAAAGCACCTTGTAGAGCGCGAAGAAGACCGGAATCTGGATCAGGATGGGCAGGCAACCCGAGGCCGGATTGATCTTTTCCGTCTTGTACAGGCCCATCATCTCGGCCTGCATTTTCTGTGGTTCTTCTTTGTAGCGCTCGCGGATTTCGGTCATCTTGGGCGCCAGGAGGCGCATCCGGCTCATGCTCTTGTAGGCTTTGTTCGCCAGCGGGAAGAAGGCGATCTTGAGGCCGAGCGTGAAGAGCAGGATGGCGATGCCCATGTTGCCGGTCAGGGCAAAGAGCCAGTCCAGCCCGTAGAAGAAGGGCTTGGTGATGAAGTAGAACCAGCCGAAATCAATCGCCTTGTCGAAATCCTGGATGCGGAGCCGCGTGGCGTAGTCATCCAGCAGCCGCACTTCCTTGGCGCCGGCAAACAGGCGCGTGGCCAGCGTATCGGTCGCGCCGGCCGCGATGGTGACGGGCGCGGGCGGCGCCACATCCACCTGCCAGCGATCCACCGTGCCATCCTGGATGTGGCGGAAGGCCGAGCGCAGGCGCGTGCCGTCATCGGCGCGGGTCAGCGCCGTCAGCCAGTATTTGTCGGAGAGGCCGGCCCAGCCTTCGGCCGCCTCATTGTCCCAGGCGGAGCCCTGGGCGCGGCGGGGGCCGGTCTGTTCCTTCTTGCCGTCCGTGTAGGTGATCTCGGTCAGGCGGCCATCCTGCACGGCGATGAAGCCCTCATGCAGGATGAAGAAGCCGGCGACCTGCGGCGTGCGCTCGCGGCGGATGCGTGCCCAGGGGAGGAGTTGCACCGGCTCGGCGCTGGTGTTCCGCACGCGCTGCTGCATGTGGAACATGTAGTTTTCATCCAGGCTCAGCACCGCCTCGAAGACCTGGCCCTGGCCGTTCTGCCAGGTGAAGGTCACGGGCGTGGTGGCAGTAAGCGGCCCGCCGGTCACGTTCCAATCCGTATCGTTATCCGGCACGCGGGTGCGGTTATCGGCCGAGGTCCAGCCCCATTGCGCGAAATACCCCTCCGGCCGGCCACGCGGCGCGAGCAGCGTGACCAGCGGGGAGTTGCGCTCGATCGTCTCGCGATAGTCGCGCAGGATCAGCGATTCCAGCATCAGGCCGCGGGCGGAGATGCGGCCCTGGATGCGGGAATTCTCCACCGCGATCATCTGCGCCGTGGCGCCGGGCGTGGTGGTCACGGCGGTGGTGCTGGCGCCCGGCACGGGGGCGACGCCGGGTGCCGTGGGTGTCGCGGGCAGCGGCACTTCGGCCGTGCTTGCGGGCGCGGTGGCCACCACGGGCGGCGGGGTCTGCGAGCGGTTATAGACCTCGAAGGTCAGCAGAATGCCGATGGAAAGGGCGATCGCGGCGAGGAGGCGCTTCTGGTCCATGGGTCTCGATCAGGTTTCCGGGCTGGTCTGGCCGCTTGCGGCCAGCCGATGCGGGGAGGGCGGGACCGGGTCGTAGCCACCCGGATGCCAGGGGTTGCAGCGCAGGATGCGCCGCGCGGAGAGATAGCTGCCGCGCAGCGCGCCATGCTCGGAGAGCGCCTCGACGGCGAAGCTGGAGCAACTGGGATGGAAGCGGCAATTGCAGCCCAGGATGGGCCGCAGCGTCCATTGATAGGTGATGACGGCGCCCTTGAGCAGGGCGGTTGCCGGGTTCATGAGGCGTTGGTCTGGCGCGGCACGCCGGCCTTGCGGAGCGCCGATTCGAGATCGGCCAGCAAGGCGGGGAAGGGGCAGCCCCCGGTGGTGTCACGGGCGATCAGCACCAGATCGTAGCCAGGGGCGGGGGCGACGGCCAGGTGCAGCCGGGCGGCGGCACGCATGCGTCGCTTGGCGCGGTTGCGGGCCACGGCATTGCCGATCTTCTTTGTTGCGGTGAAACCCAGGCGGGTTTCAGAATCCGGGCGGGGCAGGGCCTGGAGAACCAGCGCATCGCGCGCGGCCTTCCGGCCCGCCTTGGCGGCCCGAACGAATTCCGCGCGGCGCTTGAGGCGACCGAGCATGGCTGGTCCTCCCTTCCGCGCCGCGGCTTCCTTCAGCCCTCAGGCGGAGAGCTTGGCGCGGCCCTTGGAGCGGCGATTCGCCAGGATCTTGCGGCCGCTGACGGTGGCGAGGCGGGCGCGGAAACCGTGCCGGCGCTTCCGGACGAGCTTGGAGGGCTGATAGGTGCGCTTCACGGCAGGCTCCTGAAAATCTCAAAACGAAAGGGGTGGGCGGCAAGTCAAAAGGCAAGGGCCGGCGGTGGAAGGCCCACCCCGGCGGTGCGCGCTGTATAGGGAGTTGGCGGCGGTTGCGTCAACCTCGCGGCCGGTGCGCTACGGTAAAACCTGGCTCAGCCGGCCGCCCTGGCGCAGGGGGGCCACGCGGGTGGCCAGGCCGGTTGCGTCATCCGTCTCCAGATAGAGGCCGCACAGCGTTGCCTCGCCCTCGGCGGGGGCGAGTTTCTCGCCGGGCATCTTCTTCCAGAAGCGCATCGCGGCGCCGCCCTTCTGCATGCCGATGACACTGTCATAATCGCCGCACATGCCGGCATCCGTCTGGTAGGCTGTGCCGCCGGGCAGGATCTGGTGGTCGGCCGTCGGCACATGGGTGTGGGTGCCGATGATCAGGCTCGCCATGCCGTCGAAGCTGTGGCCGAAGGCCTGCTTCTCGCTGCTGGCCTCGGCATGGACGTCAATGATGGCGGCCTGGATGGTGCGGCCCAGGGTGTGGCGCTGCAATTCCAACTGGACAGCGCGGAAGGGGTCATCCAGCGGGTCCATGAAAAGGCGGCCCATCACGTTCATCACCAGCGCCTTCCGGCCGCCACGCACCTCCACCACCACCGCGCCATGGCCTGGCGTGCCGGGCGGGAAATTGGCGGGGCGGAGGACGCGCTTTTCCTCCTCCAGATAGGGGATGATCTCGCGCCGGTCCCAGGCGTGGTTGCCCAGCGTGATGACATCGGTGCCGGCGGTGAGGAAGGTGCGCGCCATGTCAGGGGCCAGGCCGAAGCCGTGGCTGGCATTCTCGCCATTCACCACGACCAGGTCGAGGTCGAGCAGGGCGCGCAGCGCGGGCAGGCGCTGGATCAGGGCATCGCGGCCTGTGCGGCCCACAATGTCACCGAGGAAGAGGATTTTCACGGGCGGATCAGGCCTTGCTCGGTGGCGATGGCATGGAGGGGGATGTCATGCGGGCCGGTCGGCACTCGGGGGATCTCCTGCGCGGCATAGGCCACGCCAATTGCGGTGCGCTGCCCTAGCAGGGCGAGCGTCCGGTCGTAATACCCCCCGCCATAGCCCAGCCGCGCGCCGCTGCGGTCAAAGGCCAGCAGGGGGACGATGAGCCAATCGGGCGTCACGGCCGCGCCCTCGGCCGGGTGCTGCGTGCCCATGGGGCCGCGCGCCATGGGCATGCCAGCGGACCAGGGCCGGAAGAACAGCGGCTGCCCGCGCGGCGGTGTTACGGGCAGCGCGATGACATGGCCGCGCATGTGCAGGGCATCCAGCAGGGGGCGTGTGTCAATCTCGCTGCCCATGGCCCAGAAGCCGCCGATGATCGCGCCTGGTGGGGGCGGGGCTTCGCGCAGCAGCACATCGCGCAGCATCGGCCCGGTTCCGGGCCGCGATTGCCGGGTGGCGAGGGCGATGCGGCGGGCTTCCGCTTTTTCGGCGAGGAGTTGGGCGTCGGTCATGCGCGTCCTGGCTGCGGGCTGCCTCTGGCCCGCATAGCTAGAGCATCATCCGATCAAACGGAATCGTTTGACCGGATAAAAATGCTCGTGATTCAATGATCTGGAGCTTTTTCCGTGAGCCCTTTCGAACGGAAAAAGCTCTAGAGCGGGATGCGTTGAGGCGGAATCGCCAAAAACGTTGAATCCCGCTCTCAGCAGTGGCGAGACCATGAAAGTGAGCGCAAGCGAACGCATCATGGTCTAGCGCAAACTCCGCGAGCGGGCAGCCTGGCCTATCCGGGCAGGGACGAAAGGCCCACTTCCGGCGACACTCTCCAAATCCGAGCCGAATAGGCGAGGCGCAAAGCTTCAGCTTTGCGAAGCCCTGCGGCCGGAGGCTGCGCCCGGCGTCTGAGGGCATGAAAAAACCCTCATTTCCCGGGGACCGGCAAGGGTTTTCCTGCCGATCCCCGGGAAATGAGGGTGCGAAGCCACCCTGGCCGTTGGTATATGCACCCTCCCAAGGCCTGCCATAAGCAGGTGGGCACCAGGTAGTCGGACCACGGCCCGACCAGCGCCAGTTCCCGGGAGATGCGTATTGGCCCTGGGGATGTCTTACCGGACGCACCGGGCAGCCTCGCCCATCAGAAGTAGGCGCAAGGGCAGCGAAAGGCAAGGAAAGCCGCGCGGGTATTTCGCGGCCCGTATCGCCGGATCAGGACTTCTCGATCGCCGTCGCGATGCCTTCGATCCGCTCGGCCATGCGTGAGAGGCGCTCGCCCAACCGCGCATCGGCCGGCGGGGCGGCAGCGGCCGGCTGGGCCGTGTGTCCCTGGCCGCGCAGCCGGACCAGATCCAGGCGCAGGTCATTCGCCTCATCGGCAAAGAGCAGCGCCACATGCAGCAGCATGCGCGACTCGCTGAATTGCCCGCCCATGGAGCGGATGACGCGCACCTTCTCCTCCAACTGCGCGACCAAGTCCTGGACGTGTTGCTCCTCGCCATCCTTGCAGCCGATGGTGTGGCTGTAGCCGTTCACGCGAATATTGACCTGGCCCATATGCGGCTCCCTCCTCAAATCACCGCGCCGGCGTCATCGCCGACCAGGGCGCGCAAGCGGCCCAGCGCTTCATCCAGCCGGGCTGAGAGCCGCTCCACCTCGGCGCGCGAAACCATGCCGGCGTCGGCGGGTTGCGTCGCTTCGGCGCGGGCTTCAAGCCGCGCCTGCCCCAGCACTTCCAGCAGCCTGCGCTCCTGCGTCTCGCGCGATCTCCGCTCCCGCGCTTCAAGGGCCAGGGCCAGCCGCTCCAGGGCTGCTTCCAGTCGTTCCGCGGCGAGGAGGTTGATGTCGTTCGCGTCCAAGGCATGCTCCGGGGTGCTGGACCTGCCAGCGCTTCACATGGGAAAGCGTTGGCATGCAGCCGGATCAGGGTCAACCGCAAGTCGTGCCCGCCGAACCCCGCGCGGTGATCATCCATGGCGCGCGGGATGTGGCGCTGACGCTCCAATTGGCGGCGGGGCGGCCGGTGGGGCTGCTCTCGGCGCGCGGGGCGCCGGCCTATCTGGGCGTGGCGGGCTTTGCCGCGCTGCTGGCGCCGCATGGCGCGCTGGGGCTTGGCATTCTGGATGCGGCGGATGCGCCGGGCCATGCGCTGGCCGGGCTGCGGGCGGGGTTTGCCCAGGTGGTCCTGGCGCCGCGCGTGCCGGGCTTCGCCGCGCTGGAAGCGCTGGCGCTGGAAATGGGCGCCCGGCTCTTGCCCGCCGCACCCCACGCCCTTGATCTGGCACTGGTGGATTTGGCAAAGCCCAAAGGGGTCAAGCATCTGGCAAGCTGGCTCGATCTGGCCTAGACAGCCGCGCCACCCCGGTTCGATCGAAAGGAAGCGCCCCAATGCGGCTCACGCGCAAGGTCAAGGACATCCTCTCCTGGTATGAGAGCGACAACCCCGGCACCAAGGGCAACATTGCCCGCATCCTGATGACCGGCAAGCTCGCCGGCACGGGCCGCATGGTGATCCTGCCGGTGGATCAGGGCTTCGAACACGGCCCCGCCCGCAGCTTCGCGCCCAACCCCGACGCCTATGACCCGCGCTACCATTTCGATCTGGCGATCGAGGCCGGGCTGAACGCCTATGCCGCGCCGCTCGGGCCCATGGAGGCCGCCGCCGCTTCCTATGCCGGCTGCATCCCGACCATCCTGAAGGTGAATTCCTCCAACAGCCTGTCCACCACCAAGGACCAGGCCGTGACGGCGACCGTGGGCGACGCGCTGCGCCTGGGCTGCTCGGCCATCGGCTTCACCATCTATCCCGGCAGCGAATACCAGTTCGAGATGATGGAGGAACTGCGCGAGCTCTCCGCCGAGGCGAAGTCGGTGGGCCTCGCCGTCGTCACCTGGTCCTATCCGCGCGGCCCGATGCTGGACAAGGTGGGTGAGACGGCGCTGGATATCGCGGCCTATGCCGCGCATATCGCGGCCCTGACCGGCGCGCACATCATCAAGGTGAAGCCGCCGACGGATGCGATCTTCCTGGATGCCGCCAAGAAGACCTACCAGTCGCATCCGGTGGATGTGAAGGATGCCGCGGCGCGCATCGCGCATATCGTGCAGGCCTGCTTCGCTGGCCGTCGCCTCGTCGTCTTCTCGGGCGGCGAAGCCAAGGGCGCCGATGCGCTGCTGGCCGAGGTGCGCGCCATTCATGCGGGGGGCGGCAATGGCTCGATCGTCGGCCGTAACGCCTTCCAGCGCCCGAAGGCCGAGGCGCTGAAGCTGCTGAGCGACATCATTGACGTCTACAAGACGAAGATCTGATTTCGGAGCTTCCCGAAACATCGCATGGCCCGGGGCAGTAACCTCGGGCCATGTTTGATTCAGCGCTCTCCCTGGGGCTCATCGCACTCGTCTTCCTGGCGGCCGGCTTCAGCAAGGGGCTGATCGGCCTGGGCCTGTCCATCCCGGCCGAGGCGGCGCTGCCGCTGCGGCCCTCCTTCGTCACCAACCTCGTGCGGATCGCGCCCGCGCGGGCCGCGTGGCAACTCACGCGCCGGCTTTGGCTTGTTCTGCCGGGCGTGGTGCCGGGCACGGCCACCACGGGCGTCTTTGTGCCGCCCGCCCTGCCCTGGCTGCAAACCTCTCTCCCCGCTTCCCAAAGCCGCCCGGGCGGGCGACACATGCGGCATGGATGATCGCTGCCGCCTCTACCTCATCACCCCCCCCATGCTGCCGCCCGGCTTCGAGGATCACCTCGCCGCGGCCCTCGACGCGGGCGATGTCGCCTGCCTGCAACTCCGGCTGAAGGACGCCCCGCGTGACGAGGTGAGGCGCGCGATCGAGCGCCTGCTGCCCATCGCCCAGGCGCGCGACGTCGCCTTCCTGCTGAATGACGACGCGCATCTGGCGGCCGAGACGGGCTGCGATGGCGCGCATCTGGGCCAATCCGACGGCGACCATGCGGGCGCGCGCATGCTGCTGGCGGGCAAGATCCTTGGCATCACTTGTCACGCCTCGCGCCACCTTGCGATGACGGCGGGCGAGATGGGCGCCGACTACGTCGCCTTCGGCGCCTTCTTCCCGACCGGCACGAAGGAGACCCAGCACGTGGCCGACACCGAACTGCTCGCCTGGTGGAGCGAGATGATGGAAGTGCCCTGCGTCGCCATTGGCGGCATCACGGCGGAGAACTGCGCGCCGCTGGTGCAGGCGGGGGCGGATTTCCTGGCCGTGGTGGGCGCGGTGTGGAACCATCCCGATGGTGCGGCTGCCGGCGTCGTGCGGATGAACCAGGCGATCAGGGAAGCGCTCGATGGATGTTGAATTCGAAACCTGCGACGTCTTCACCGCGAAGCGCTTCGGCGGCAATCCGCTGGCGCTGGTCTATGGCGCGGACGGGCTGGAGGCAGGTGTGCTGCAAGCCATCGCCCGCGAATTCAACCTCAGCGAGACCGTCTTCGTCCTGCCGCCCGAGCGCGAGCCCGCCGATGTGCGGCTGCGAATCTTCACGCCGGGGATGGAACTGCCCTTCGCCGGCCACCCCAATGTGGGTGCCGCGGTGATGATCGCCCGGCGCATCGGCCATGAGGGGGAGCAACTGGTGCTGGAGCAGCCGGCCGGCCACGTCACCGCCTGGCTGACGCGGGGGGGCGGCGGCCAGCCCGTCGCCGCCGAGATCGAGGCGCCGCGCCCGCTGACCTTGGGCGTTTCCTTTGACCGTGCGGCCATCGCGGCCTGCGCGGCGCTGCCCGCGGAGGCGATCCATGTGAACGCGCATCCGCCGCTGATGGCCGGATGCGGCGCCCCCTTCGTCATCGCCGAGGTGGAGGATCTGGAGCAACTCGCCGCCGCCACGCCCGATATCCTGGCGATGCGCCAATGCTTTGGCCCGCTCGCCAGCCCGCCCGTCGGGCTGTTGCTGCACACGCCGCTCGGCGTCGGGCGGCGGCGCGTGCGGATGTTCGCGCCCCTGAACGGCGTGGTGGAGGACCCGGCGACGGGGGCCGCCAATGTCGCGCTGGCCGGGCTTCTGCTGCATCTGGCCGGTGGTTCGACCCTGGCGCTGGAGGTGGAGCAGGGCGCCGATCTCGGCCGGCCCAGCCTGCTCATCCTCGCCGCGCGGCGCGGCGAGGATGAGACGATCCGCGTGCGCGTGGGCGGCGGCGTGGTGCCGGTGTCACGCGGGACGATGAGCCTCTGATGGAGGAGCTCGATTTCCATCGCGCGCTGCATCGGCGTGGCGCGCTGCTGGATATCGGCGCGCATGACGGGCTGCTGACCATCCCCTTCGCGCGGTTGCCGGGCAGCCGGGTGCATGGCTTCGAGCCGCTGCCCCCGGCCATGGCGCGGCTGCGCGCGGCCGTCATGGCGGAATTCGGCGAAATTCCGCCGCATGTGACGCTGCACCCCGAGGCGCTGGGTGCCACGCAGGGCGAGGCCGTTCTGACGCTGCCCGTACTGGACGGCGTCCCGCAGGAGCAATGGGCCAGCATCAGCAAGGATTACGCCGAGCATCGCAGCGTGACGCGTCAGGCGCATCGCGTGCGCGTCATCCCGCTGGACAGCCTGGAATTGCGCGATGTCACGGCCATCAAGCTGGATGCGGAAGGCGCCGAGCAGGAAGTGCTGGAAGGCGGGCGGCTGCTGCTGACGCGCTGCCGCCCCGTGCTCTCGGTCGAGATCGAGGAGCGGCATCGCGCCGGCAGCACGCGGGATGTACCGGCGCTGCTCGCCTCGCTTGGCTATGCCGGCTTCTATTGGCATGCGGGCGCGCTGCATCCCATCGCGCGCTTCGACGCCGCGACCATGCAGGTGGCGAGCCCGGACCCCGCGATCTTCGCGGCGTCGGAGCCCTATATTTTCAGTTTCTTCTTCCTGCCGGGGGAATTGGCGGAAGGGATGCTCGCGTCGGATCGCCTGAGGTCCGCTTTGACCTGAGGCGTGAATCCGCCGCGCGTTTGGCGTCGGATCGCCTGAGGTCCGCTTTGACCTGAGGCGTGTTTGCGTCAGCGCGCCCGGAAGGGGCGGTGGCAATCGCCGCAAGCGGCACCCGCGGCCTGCACGGCGGCCTGGAAGTTGGCGACATTGCCCGCGGCTGCGGCCTCACGCAGCGTCGCGAGTCGCGGGGCCATGGCGGCGAGTGCGGCGTCGAAGCCGGCGCGGTCGGTCCAGATGGCGGGCAGGGCGCGCGTATCCACTCCCGCCGCACCCTGCTGCGTGCCCGCCGGGAAGCGCGGGCCGACCGTGGCGAACCAGGCCTGCACGGCGGCGATCCGCTGCACCGTCTCACGCGGGTCTCCGCCCGCGCGTGCCACGCCGGCCACGGCCGTCATGTTCTCCCCCGCGGCCTTGAAGCCCTCGCGCCGCTCCGTCACCACGGCGGAGAGATTGGTTTGCGCCCCCGCGTCAAGAATGGGCGCGCCCCCCATCATCGCGACCAGTCCCAGACCTGCCAACCAAAGCTTCATGCGATCACTCCTCGCGGTACCGGGTAACATCCTGCCGACCGTTTCATTCTTTCATGCTCCGGCTTGCCGAGGAAGCGTCATCCCGCTAAGACGCGAGGCGCAGGCGTCGGAGTGTAGCTCAGCCTGGTAGAGCACCGTGTTCGGGACGCGGGGGCCGGAGGTTCGAATCCTCTCACTCCGACCAACTGCCTTCAGCCGATTTGCAGCGGAATCTCGAACCAGAAGACGCTGCCCTGGCCGGGCTGGCTGTCAAAGCCGATCACCCCATCCATCAATTCCGTCAGGTGCCGGCAGATCGCCAGGCCCAGCCCCGTGCCGCCATAACGCCGCGTGCTGGAGCTCTCGGCCTGGCTGAAGCGCAGGAACAGCAGCGGGCGCAGCGCGGGCGGAATGCCGATGCCCGTATCGCGCAGCTCCACCCGCAAGGTGCCGCGCTGCGCGTCGCGCGGCGTCCAGCGCAGCTGGATGGCGATTTCCCCCTGCTCGGTGAACTTCACCGCATTATCGGCCAGGTGGCCGAGCAACTGCGTGATCCTTGCCGGGTCGGCGCGCAGGTTCTGCGGCAGGTCTGGCGCGATGGTCAGGCTCCAGCCCAGGCCCTTGCGGCGGGCGGCGGCGGCGGCGGGCGCCAGCGCGGGGGCGAACAGGCCGCGGCTGGGCACCACCACCGGGTGCAGTTGGGTGCCGCCCGTCTCGAACAGCGACAATTCCAGCACGTCATTGATCAGCCGCAGCAATTGCCGCCCCGATTCGAGAATGGCGGCGATGGCCTCGCGGTCCTCGGCCAGGCGCGCGGGGCTGTCGAGCACTTGCGCCATGCCCAGGATGCCGTTGAGCGGGGTGCGAAGCTCATGGCTCATATTGGCCAGGAATTCGCTCTTGGCGCGGTTGGCGATCTCGGCCCTGTCGCGCGCCTCGCGCAGGTCAATCTCGCGGATGCGGGCGTTTTCCAGCAGCACCGCCTGGGCGGCCTCGCTTGCCATCAGGGCGCGCAGGCGGGCGCGCATGGCATCCGCCATCTCGGTGAAGGCCAGCGTGAGCCGTGCCACCTCATCCTGGCCCTCGGCCTTGAGCCTGATGTCGTAATCGCCGTCCCGGATGCGCGCGGCCGCCGCCTCCAGCCGCCGCATCGGCAGGAACAGCATCCGGTTGCCCAGCTCCACCAGCGGCACCAGCAGCGCGAGCGAGATCAGCCCCACCATCAGCGCGCCCCCCAGCAGCGCCCGGTGCGCCGCCTCCAGCGGCTCGCGCGAGAGGCCGAAATGCAGCATGCCCAATTGCTGCCCCGCCAGCGCGATGGGCACGGAGAATAATTGCCGTTCCTGGCCATTCGCCATCACGAAGCGGCCGGGCTGGGGCATGCCGTCGCCAAAGGACCAGCCCTCGCTGGAGATCAATTGCCCGCGCGCATCCAGCAGCACCATGTGCGCGAAGCTGCCCGAGGCCACGCCCTCACGCAGCACCGCCTGAGCGGTGGCGTAGTCGTGCTCGGCCAGTGGCGTGGCGAGTGCGGTCTCCAGGATGGAGCAAACGGCGATGGCGCGCGCGTGCAGCTCGGCCTCCAGCGTGCGAAGGATCAGGCGGTCCTGCATGAAGGTGAGCACGCTGGCGAGCAGGAGAAGCGCCGTGGCGGCCAGTGCGAAAAGCTTGACGCGGAGCGAGAGCCTGGCGCGCATCGGGGCTGACGCTGCCGCCTCCGCTCAGGCGGGGCGCAGGAAGCTGCGCGTCTCGGCCACCACGTCATCCAACTCGGCCAGGTCGGCCGGGGTGACGGGGCGGATGCCGTTGAAGCCGGTGGCGGCGAAGAACTCTCGCCCCTGGGTGCTGGCGGGGAAGCGGGCCAGGGCGGCGATGATGCGCGCGGCCTCGCCCTCTGGCGTGCGGGGGCCGAGCAGCACGAGGAAGCCCGGCACGCGCATGAAGACCTGCCAGATGACCAGATTTTCCCGGATGTCCTGGCGGATGGCGTTGAACTCGCCCTGGCTCATCACCGCGGCGCGAACACCGGCGGTGTTGAGGAACTGCGCGAGGCTGTCCTCGTTGCGGGCATGCGTCGCCTGCACGTCCCGGCCGATCTCGCTGCCCTCGGCGCGCAGCCAACGGATGAATTTCAGCGCGACCAGCGATTGCGGGTTGGTCATCGCGACGGTCAGCCCGCGCAATTCGGCGGCGTTCGTCAGCGGGCGGGCGCGCAGCGTGACGATCAGGCCGGGGATGCGCGGCTCATAGATGGCGATGGGTTGCAGCCCGGCATCGAGCTGCGCCACGCGGCCGAGATTGGCCGCCGTCACCACCAGGCCGAAGGCGCCGGCCACGCTGCGTTCCTGGAAGGCCTGGAGGCCGGGGGCGGTCACCACCTCGACCGGGCGGGCGAGTTCCTGTTCGAGGAAGCTGCGGAAGGGCTGGTACTGGGCGAGCAGGATGCGGGCGCTGACATTGGGCATCACGCCGAATTGCAGCGGCGCGATCTGGGCTTGCGCCACACCGCTCGCGAGGGGCGCGATGGCGGCGAGGCCAGCCAGCGACCGGCGGCTTGTGGGCTGTGTCACGGCGGTCCCTTTCCTTGTCTGGCTGGTCAGGCGTTCCACCAGGCGCATCGCCAGAATACCCGCAGACCGCAAGGAAGCCAAACGCTATCCATTCTTGAAGACGAAGCGCCGGGACAAGCCGAAATTGATGAACATGCCCGCCACCGAACCCGCCGCCACCCCCAGAACAGGATGCGCGGCGACGACGGGAACCGAGGCGATCAACGCGGCATAGGTGCCGTAATTGGCGGCGAAGCCCACCAGGTTCAGCAGCAGGAAGCGCCCCCATTGGCTGGCCACCGGCGCATCGCGATTGGCCGTGCGGAAGGTCCAGGCGCGGTTCAGCGCGAAGGTGGTGCTGGCGGCTGCGACATAGGAGATGACGCGCCCGCCATAGGGGCCGAACCCCAGCGCCAGCATGCCCAGCAGCACGGCCGAATCCACCAGGAAGCCCACCGTCCCGACCATGCCGAAGCGGAGGAATTGTTCGATCGAGTTTCGCATGGACGGGCTTTTCCGCGCCCCGCATGGCGCAATTGCGGCGGCGGATTATGCTCGGGCTTTTGGCGGGGGCGTGATGATCGGATTGGTCGGGCTGGGGCAGATGGGGGGCGCCATGCTGCGCCGTCTGCGCGCCGAGGGGCAGGGCGTGCTGGGCTTCGACCTGGACCCTGGCCTGCGCGATGCGGCGCGCGTGGCCGGCGCCGTGGCCTGCGCTGCGCCGCATGGCGTGGCGGCGCCGCTCGTCATCCTCTCCTTGCCGCATGCCGGCGCGGTGGAGGCGGTGCTTTTGGCGCTGCTGCCGCATCTGCCCATGGGCGCGGTGATCGTGGACACCTCGACCATCGAGCCCGCCTCGGCCCGGCGCTTCGCGGCGCAGGCTGATGCGGCGGGTGTCGCCTATCTGGATGCGCCGGTCTCGGGCGGGCCGGGGGGCGCGGCTGCGGGGCAGTTGGCGATGATGGTGGGCGGCTCTGCCGCCGCGCTGGAGCGCGTGCGGCCCTGCCTGCTGCTGCTCACCGCGCGGATCGTGCATGTGGGCGCGTCCGGCGCGGGGCAGGTGGCGAAGCTGGCCAATAACCTGCTGGTGGCGACGCACCTGGCCGCCGCGGCCGAGGCGCTGCGCATGGCCGCGCGCGCGGGCGTGCCGCCGGAGGCCATCCTGCCCGTCATCAACGCCGCCTCCGGCCGCTCGGCCGCGACGGAGGTGAACTGGCCGCGCTGGATCAGCACGGGCAGCTTCGATTCGGGCTTCACAGCGGGGCTGATGCGAAAGGATGTGCGCCTGGCTCTGGCCTTGGCCGAGGAGGTGGGGGCGGAGCTGGCCGTGTGCGGGGCGGCGGCTTCGGCGTGGGCGGAGTCGCCGGTGGCGGATGGAGAGGAGTTCAATCGGGTGGCGGCGGGGATTTTTGAAGGGTGAAGGGAGAACAAAGACAACGCATGACGGCCGCTGCCGCCCTCGGTTTGATAGCCATTTTTGTAGCTAGCCGAACCGCCAAAAGAATGCTTTGGAAAAAATAATCTTTGACATTCAATTCTAAAGGCACATAATTATCGCGGCGGATTCAAGTTCTGCAGCGAACAGCACTACTGCTCTGTGTCTCGCCCCCGCTGGCCAGCTTTGCAAGTAGGCTGTTGAAGGCCTCGTTTGGGGTGGCGTAGTCGAGCGTCTTCCGAGGCCGATCGTTGAGGCTGGCG
>CAMTUX010000001.1:0-44320 GCA_947084995.1 uncultured Roseococcus sp. | reverse complement strand
TGAAAGTGAGCGCAAGCGAACGCATCATGGTCTAGAGCTTTTTCCGTTCGAAAGGGCTCACGGAAAAAGCTCCAGATCATTGAATCACGAGCATCTTTATCCGGTCAAACGATTCCGTTTGATCGGATGATGCTCTAGCGCGGCCCTTGGCCTACCCGTCCCGCTCGGCGTGCAGGAAGCGCGGCAAGCGGTAGCTGATCGCGCTGGAGTCATCGAAGGACAGTTCCATCATCCGCGCGAATTGGCTGGCGCGGCGCTTGCCATCCCAGGCGGGCGAAAGGCGGCGCAGCAACTGGTCCGCCTGGTTCCGCAACCGCAGCGCGGCCAGCACGCCGAAGCTGCGTGAGGGCGGGTAGCGCAGCTCGTCGGCCAGCGCATCGCCGATCAAGGCGCGTGACACGCTGTAGATGCGGGCGGCGAGCCGCTGCCGCGCCTGCGGCTCCGTGATGCCGGCCACGATGGGGGCGGAGTTGATCAGCCCATTGGCCAGCAGGATGGCCTCCAGCCGAGGCGCGGGTTCGCACAGCATGCCGATTCGGTGCAACTCCAGCGCCTCCGCCTCGGTGGCCATCTGCAAGGCCGGGGGCACGCCCATGAGATGCCCGGCATAGCGCCAGACGAGCATGAAGGATTGCCGCTCCTCCGGCGTCAGGCGAATGCCCAGCATGGCCACGCGCTTGAGCAGCAGGCCCGAGAAGGCGGCGATGGCCAGGCCGATATGCGCGGCACTCAGCGGCACGCCAAGCTCCGCGGCATCCCACTCGCCGGATTGGACCAGCAGGCGGCGCACCCGCGCATGCATCAGCCGGATCCGCACCGAGAGCCGCCAGCCATCGCCCGCACGCGCCAGCCCGCCCGGCAGGAAGATCTCGACCAAATGGCGGTTATTCTGCTTGAGGCGCCGCGTTCCCTGATCCACCAGGCGGCCGGTGACGCTGAAGGATTGGCTGATCAGGGAGGCAAAGCCCTCGATCAGCACGGCGCCGACAAAGGCGCCGATGAACATCTCGGAATGGCCGTGAAAGGCGCGGCAGCCCGCCCGCGTCGCCTCGGCATTGAACCAGGCCGGCACCTCCTCCGAGGCGCGGAGGAATTCAAGCAGGGCCATCGGCGCATCCGGAATGGCGGCAATTCCGCCCTCGATGCCCGCGCGCAGCCAGTCGGCCTGCTGTCCTGGCGGCACGGCTTCGAAGGCGGCGAAGACGGCATCGGCCAGGGGGTCACCCAGGGTGGTGTGACGGAGGAAGGCATCGGCCAAGGCAGGGTTGGCCCGGCGGGCCTGGGGATGGCCGGCCTGATAGGCCTGGGGAACGCTGATCATCGCCAATCGCCATGTGACGAGCGCGATGGAGCACCCGCCCGCAGTCTGCGGGAAAGCATGAAACGGTCGAAAAAGCAATACGGACATAAAGACATGCTTATGCCTCTGGTCAGTTCCCGCATGCCATGCTACGGCCCGCCGCATCATCGAATTCGCATAAGGACGCCCCGCATGCCGGCCGCCACCGATTACATCGTCAAGGATCTCTCCCTCGCTGATTGGGGCCGCAAGGAACTCAACATGGCCGAGGACGAGATGCCCGGCCTGATGGCGACCCGCGCCGAATACGGCGCCTCCCAGCCGCTCAAGGGTGCCCGCGTCGCCGGCTGCCTGCACATGACCATCCAGACCGGCGTGCTGATCGAGACGCTGACCGCGCTCGGCGCCGATGTCCGCTGGTCCTCCTGCAACATCTTCTCGACGCAGGACCACGCCGCCGCCGCCATCGCGGCCTCGGGCGTGCCGGTCTTCGCCAAGAAGGGTGAGACGCTGGAGGAATATTGGGACTACGTCCGCAAGACCCTCGAATGGGGTGATGGCGGCGAGCCGAACATGCTGCTGGATGATGGCGGCGACATGACGCTGCTGGTCCATTACGGCCTGCGCGCCGAGCAGGGCGACGTGGCCTTCCTGGACAAGGCGACGAATGAGGAGGAGACCGTCTTCTTCGCGCTGATCAAGAAGTGCCTGGTGGAGAAGCCGGGCTGGTTCGCCAGACTGGCCGCCTCCATCAAGGGCGTCTCGGAAGAGACGACCACCGGCGTGCACCGCCTCTACCTGATGGCGAAGGACGGCAAGCTGCTCTTTCCCGCGATCAACGTGAATGACAGCGTCACCAAGTCGAAGTTCGACAACCTCTATGGCTGCCGTGAGAGCCTGGTGGACGCCATCCGCCGTGGCACCGACGTGATGATGGCCGGCAAGGTCGCCGTCGTTGCCGGCTATGGCGATGTGGGCAAGGGCTCGGCCGCTTCGCTGCGAAATGCCGGCTGCCGCGTGCAGGTGACGGAGATCGACCCGATCTGCGCGCTCCAGGCCGCGATGGAAGGCTATGAGGTCGTCACCATGGAAGACGCGGCCCCCAAGGCCGACATCTTCGTGACCGCGACCGGCAATGTGGACGTCATCACCGCCGACCACATGCGCGCGATGAAGCACCGCGCCATCGTCTGCAACATCGGGCATTTCGATAGCGAAATCCAAGTGGCGGCCCTGAAGAACTACAAGTGGGACAATGTGAAGCCCCAGGTGGATGAGATCGAATTCCCCGACGGCAAGCGCATCATCCTGCTCTCCGAGGGCCGCCTGGTGAATCTGGGCAACGCCACGGGCCACCCCTCCTTCGTGATGTCCGCCAGCTTCACCAACCAGACGCTCGCGCAGATCGAGCTTTGGACCAAGCCCGGCCACTACGAGAAGAAGGTGTACGTCCTGCCGAAGCACCTCGACGAGAAGGTGGCGATGCTGCACCTCGACAAGGTGGGCGCGAAGCTGACCAAGCTGCGCGCGGACCAGGCCGGCTATATCGGCGTGCCGGTCTCGGGCCCCTTCAAGGGCGAAGCCTACCGCTACTGAGCCCCGATACGGACTTCTGGGCGCGCTTCCGAGAGGGGGCGCGCCCTTTTTCTTTCGCGGCCACGCCTTAAGTCATGGCCATGGAAACCCTTCTCGCGCTCATCGCGCTCTACTCGCTCTCGCTGGCGCTCGGCGGCATGGTGTTCTTCGCCGCCGTGGTCGCGCCGATTGTCTTCACGCGCCTGACCTTCGAGGAAGCGGGGCAGTTCATCCGCGCCATCTTCCCGCATTACTACCTCTGGGTGCTGGCCTGCTCAGCCGCCGCCGCCGTGGCGCTGTTTCCGCTGGCGAAGGAAGCGGCCGGCATCATGGCAGCCGCCGCCGGGCTGACCCTCTGGTTGCGCCAGGTGCTGATGCCGCGGATCAACCACGCCTCTGACCTCGCCAAGGCGGGCAATGCAGCGGCGAAGCTGGAATTCGACCGGATGCACAAGCTCTCGGTCGTGGCCAATCTCGTGCAGATCCTGGCGATCGGCGCCGTGCTCGCGATGTTCGGAGTCGGGTAGAGCGGGATGCGTTGAGGCGGAATCGCAGAAAACGTTGAATCCCGCTCTCAGCAGTGGCGAGACCATGAAAGTGAGCGCAAGCGAACGCATCATGGTCTAGAGCATTTTCCGTTCGGAAGGGTTCACGGAAAAAGCTCTAAATCATTGAATTACGAGCATCTTTATCCGATCAAACGATTCCGTTTGATCGGATGATGCTCTAGCGCCAGAGTTTATCGCGCCGTCAGCCGCAGCCCCAGCATGTCGCGCCAGCCCTCAAGATTGGCGGGCGGCTTGCCGGTGAGTTGCGAGAGCGCCAGCGGCGCACGCGGTTGCGCCATGAGTTCCAGCACCGTCGCCTCGCCCCGCAGGAAGCGCGCCACGGCGTCCCGCGCATCGGCCAGCACCGCCCCCGGCATCAGGGCCGCGGATTCCTGCGTGAGGCGCTGCACCAGCGCCACCTCGGTGAGGCCCTCCCGCGCCGCCTCTGTCGCCAGCCAGCGCCGGAGCAGCGAGAGATCGGCGTAGCGCAGCCGGGCGGAAAGCAGCCGCGCATTCGGCGCGGTGGTCAGGCCCATCCCCTCCGGCACGCGATCCGCGAGGAAATCCAGATGCAGTTCTCCCACATCGCGCAGCTCGATGCTGAATTCGGCCAGCTCCAGCCTCTGCCCGGCCACATCATGCGCGCCCCGCAGCCGCGCCTCGGCGGCGATGCCGGAATAGCCCAGGCGCTGCATCCATTCGGCGATGGGCGGGGTGGGCATCACCTCCAGCCCGCGCAGCACGACCACGCCGGAATGCGCGCGATCCGCCACCATCTCACCCCGCAGCGTGAGCGCGGAGAGCCGCGCGACGGGCGCCCCAGCCTGGCTCAGCCCGACGCCCTCGATCTCCAGGCTCTGCTGGCCCTCCCCCCAGCGCGGCGCGCGCTCCGCGATGCTGGCGCTGAGCAGGTCCGCCGCATCCAGCCCGGCATAGCCGATGCGGGCGATGGTCAGCCGGTCGGCCAGGCCCATGCCGGCGCCGATCTCCACCGCCGTCACATGGCCCTGCCCCACCCGGCCGCCGCCATAATTCTCGACCGAGATCGCGCCGATATTCACCGGCGTCTCGCCCGCGCTGCGCCAGCCTTCCAGCCGCAGCACATCCACCCGGATTTCGCCGGGATCAATCCTCTTGCCAGCGGCGGGGCGCGGGACGACCAGGCCTTCGAGGTCCAGCCGGCCCAGCGTGAGGGGCAGATCCCCACCCGCGATGGCGATGCCGCGCAGGGAAAGCCGGGCGATGCCATCCTCCCGCAGCCCCTCCAGCCGTGCCTCCGCGATCCGGATCGTCTCATTGCCCTGGCGCAGCACGGCGCCGTTCAGCACGGCGCTGCCGGCCACGTCGGTCGCGGTCGCGCGGTCGAAGCTGAGCGTGACATCAGCGCCAAGCAGGCGGCGCAACTGCGTGACGGCCGCCGGCTCCTGGGCGTGGCCCATTGCGGGCACGAGGAGCAGGGCGGCGAGAAGGACATGGCGCATGGGGGCAGGCTAGACCATGATGCGTTCGCTTGCGCTCACTTTCATGGTCTCGCCACTTCTGAGAGCGGGATTCAACGTTTTCGGCGATTCCGCCTCAACGCATCCCGCTCTAAACCGCGAAGGTCGCGCAGCGCCAGTCAGCTTTGCCGCGTCCCGCCCCTGGCGAAACCGGGGCGCATGGCCCATCTGGAGATCATGAGCCAAGTCCCGGCCAAACCCAGCAACGCGGCGGTCGCCGCCTTCCTCGCCAAGATCGAGGCGATGCCGGCTGTGCGCCCGGTCTCGGCCCGGCGCGGCCGGCTGATCTTCGCGGTGGATGCCACCGCCTCGCGCCAGCATGCCTGGGACACGGCCTGCCATCTGCAATCCGAGATGTTTTCCGCCACACGGGACCTGGGCGGCCTGGCCGTGCAACTCGCCTATTGGCGCGGCTATATGGAATTCGCGGCGACGCCCTTCCTGACCGACACGGCCGAGCTGGCGCGCCGCATGTCGGGCGTCACCGTCATGGGCGGCCAGACGCAGGTTTTGCGCGTGCTGGAACACGCCCTGCGCGAGACGAAATCCGAACGCGTGAACGCCCTGGTCGTGGTGGGCGATGCGCTGGAGGAAGCGGTGGACCCCATTTGCCACCTGGCCGGGCAACTGGGCATGCATGGCACGCCGATCTTCTGCTTCCAGGAAGGCGCGGACCGCGTGGCGGAACAGGGCTTCCGCCAGATCGCCAAGCTCTCCGGTGGTGCCTGGGCGCCCTTCGATGCCAGCAGCGCCGAGGCCTTGCGGGACCTGCTGCGCGCCGTCGCCGTCTTCGCGGCGGGCGGGCGGGCGGCGCTGACGCGGCTGCCGGGGCGCGAGGCGCAGCGCATCGCGGGCCAGCTTCCCGCGCCGAAGGGCTGAGCCATGTATGCCATCGCCATTGGCGCAGCCATGTTGCTGCTCGGCCTCGTTCTTCTCTACGCCTTCGCCAATGCGCGGCCGGCGGCGATCAAGACCTCGCTCATCTGGGGGCTGGGCACGCTGGGGGCTTTTGGCGTCGCGGTGATGCTGCTGACCGGGCGCGGGGCCAATGCGCTTTGGGCGCTGATCATGTTCGGCCCCGCCATCATCCAGGCCTATCGCGGCTGGCGCGCCCGCCAGACCTTCGGCCGCCCGGCGGAAGCGGGCGAGGCGAGCGGCGTGGAAACCGCGACGTTGGAGATGCGCCTGGACCTCGGCAGCGGCGCCATGTCGGGCCGGGTGCGGCGCGGCGACTTCGAGGGACGGGACCTCGCCTCGATGGACCGCGCCGAACTCATGGCCCTGCTGAGCGATTGCCAGGCGCTGGATGCGGAAAGCGTGCCGCTGATCGAAGCCTGGCTCGACCGCACGGACCCCGATTGGCGCGATGCCGCGCCGCCGCCCCGGGCGGCCTCCAGCGGGCCGATGACGCGGGCGGAAGCCCTCTCCGTGCTGGGTCTCAGCGAGGGCGCGAGCGAGGCGGCGATCCGCGCCGCGCATCGCCGCCTGATGCAATCCGCGCATCCCGACCGCGGCGGCAGCGACTGGCTGGCCAGCCGCGTGAATGAGGCGCGGGATTTGTTACTGGGGTAGAGCCCGATCCGCGGCGGTGAATCAGCCCCTCGGCAAAACTCAGGCGCCCGCGAGCGTCATCCCGTCCACCCGGATCGTCGGCGCATCGCTGCCACGGCGGAATTCCAGGTCATTGGCCGCCCGCATGGCGAGGAACATCTCCGGCAGCTTGCCCGCGATGGTGATTTCGCCCACCGCCTCGGCCAGCTTGCCGTCACGGATCATGAAGCCGGCCGCCCCGCGCGAGTAATCGCCGGTGATGCCATTCACCCCCATGCCGATGAGCTCCGTGACGTAGAGGCCTTCCTTGATGTCGGCCATCAGCGCCCCGGGCGTCTCGGCCCCCGGCTCCAGCCAGAGATTGGTCGGCGCCGGCGAGGGCGGGCCGCCCGTGCCGCGCGAGGCATGGCCGGTACTGCTGAGGCCCAGTTGCCTCGCGCTGCGGCCATCGAGGAGCCAGGTGGTCAGCACGCCATCCTCGATCAGCGCGCGGCGCTGGCCTGGCTGACCCTCGCCATCGAAGGGGCGTGAGCGGGGGCCGCGGGCGCGCAGCGGGTCATCCATCACGGACATCCCGCGCGGCAGGATCTGCTGGCCCATCGCATCCTTCAGGAAGGAGGTGCCGCGCGCGATGGAGGCGCCATTGATCGCATTCACCAGATGCCCGAGCAGCGAGGCCGCCACGCGCGGGTGATACACCACCGGCAGCCGCGTGCTTTTGGGGCGCGTCGGGTTCAGCCGCGCCACCGCCTGCTCACCCGCGCGGCGGCCAAGCAGGGCCGCGTCATCCAGATCGGCCAGGTGCGCCGCTCTCGCATGATCATAGTCGCGCTGCATCCCCGTGCCCGTGCCCGCCAGTGCGGTGGCCGAGACGGAATGCGAACTGCACGTGTATTCGCCAAAGAAGCCGCGCGTGGTGGCGAGCGCCCGCGTGACACGGGACCAACCGGCCGAAGCACCCTCGCTATTCGTCACACCCGGCACGGCCATGGCCGCTTCCTCGGCGAGTGCGGCGCGGGCCAGCAGCGCATCGGCGTCCGGCTCCAGCGCATCGCCGAGATCAAGACCGGTGAGCGGCGCGGGCGCATCCAGCAGCGTGGCCAGCGCATCCTCGGGCACGACGCGCGCCATGGCGACGGCGCGCTCGGCCAATGCCGCGAAGCCGGAGGGCGACATATCCGTGCCGCTGACGATGGCGACGCGCTTGCCGATGAACACCCGCAGGCCGAGATCGCTGCTCTCGGCACGCTCCAATTCCTCGATGACACCCAGACGGCGCTGCACGGAGAGAGAAGCGGAACGCACCAGCAGCGCATCGGCCTGTTCCGCGCCGGCGCGGCGCGCGGCGTCCAGCAGGGCGGAAAGGGTCTCGGCGTTGCTCATGCCGCCATCTTCTCCGCGATTTCAGCCAGACCCATCACCTTGCCAATGGGCCCCATCGCCGCCAAAGTCGGCCGGCCGGCGAAGATGCGCTTCGCCGCGCGCTGAATATCCTCCACCGTCACGGCGGCGATGCGCTGCTTGGTCTCCTCGGTCGGGATGATGCGGCCATGGACCTGCAATTGCCGCGCGATCTGCTCGCAGCGCGAGCCCGTGGATTCCAACGACATCAGCAGCGAGGCGCGCAGCTGTGCCTTGGCGCGGTTCAGCTCATCCTCCGTCACATCGCCCCGCACGCGGCGCAGTTCCTCGATGGCGACGGGCAGCAACTCCGCCACCTGATCCTCGCCCGTGCCGGCATAGAGGGCGAAGACGCCCGCATCGTCATAGGGATGCGCGAAGGAATAGATGGAATAGACGAGGCCCCGCTTCTCCCGGATTTCCTGAAAGAGGCGCGAGGACATGCCGCCACCCAGCAGGGTGGAGAGCAGCATCACCGGGTAATGATCGGGGTCGGTGTAATGGGTGGAGGGGAAGCCCAGCACCAGATGCACCTGATCCAGCTCGCGCTCCTCGCGGAACTCGCCGCCGGCATAGCGCGCGGGCTCGGGCGCATGCGGCGTGACAGAGGGCAGGTCGCGGAAATGCTCGCCCACCATGGCCAGCAGCGCGTCATGGTCCAGCGCGCCCGTGGCGGCGACGACCATGCGCGAGGGGCCGTAGTGCCGCGCCATGTATTGCGTCAGCGCCTCGCGCGGCATCTTCTCGATGATTTCCTCGGTGCCCAGCGTGGGCCGGCCCATCGCCTGGTCCGGGAAGCAGGCCTGCTGGAAATGGTCGAAGATGATGTCATCCGGCGTGTCATTCGCCTGGCCGATTTCCTGCAGGATGACGCCGCGCTCGCGCTCCAGTTCATCGGCGGTCAGGATGGAATGGCACAGGATGTCGCCGATGATGTCGGCGGCCAGGCCGATGTCTTCCTTCAGCACCTTGCAGTAATAGGCCGTGTTCTCCCGCGCCGTGTAGGCGTTGATATGCCCGCCGACATTCTCGATCTCGCGCGCTATCGCCGGAGCGTCGCGACGTTGGGTGCCCTTGAAGGCCATGTGTTCCAGGAAGTGCGAGGCGCCATTCTCCTCCGCCGTCTCGTTGCGCGTACCGGCATGGACATAGGCGCCGATGGAGACGGTCTCGACACGCGGCATGTGCTCGCTGGCGACGATAAGGCCGCTGGGCAGGCGGGTGAGGCGGACGGATTCGGTCATGCGGTTCCTGGGGCTGCGGCGTTGCGCCGGCTGTGGTGCCGCACGAAGCCCTGTGCGGCGGCGAGATCATTGGGCAGGACGGTGAAGCGTTCTTCGCGTTCGTAGAGATCGGCCAAGGCGGCGGGCAGGGGCGGGTGAATACCGGTGGCGCGCTGCACGGCATCGGGGAATTTCGCGGGATGCGCGGTGGCGGCGATGATGACGGGCATGTGCGGATCAGCCGGCGCGCAGGCGCGGGCGGCGGCGGTGCCGATGGCGGTGTGGGGATCGGCCAGGTATCCGGCCACATCCTGCAAATGCGCGATTTCGGCCAGGGTGCCGGCGTCATCCAGCGTGAAGCCCTGGAAGTGCCGCGTCGCCTCGCGCCAGGCGGCATCGGGGATGGGCATGCGGCCTGTCGCGCGGAAGCCCTGCATTTGCGCCGCCGTCGCCTTCGCATCGCGGCCCAGCAGCTCGAATAACAGCCGCTCGAAATTGCTGCTGACCTGGATGTCCATCGAGGGCGAGAGCGAGGGCTCCACCGCCCGCGCGCTCATGTCATTGGCGGTGAGGAAGCGTGCCAGGATGTCATTGCGGTTGCTGCCGATGATGAATTTCGCGATGGGCAGGCCCATCTGTCGGGCCGCCCAGGCCGCCAGCACATTGCCGAAATTGCCGGTGGGGACGCAGACCGCCACCTCGCGATCCGGCGCGCCGAGCGCGAGTGCCGATGCGACATAATAGGGAATTTGCGCCGCTATCCGCGCCCAGTTGATGGAGTTGACGGCGGCCAGCCGCATCTCGCCCCGGAAGGGCGCATCCACGAACATGGCCTTCACCATGTCCTGGCAGTCATCGAAGCTGCCCTGAATGGCGAGGTTGGCGACATTGGCGGACATCACTGTGGTCATCTGCCGGCGCTGCACCTCGCTGGTGCGGCCCTCGGGGTGGAGGATGACGATATCCACCGCGGCGCGGTCCCGGCAGGCCTCGATGGCGGCGGAGCCCGTATCGCCGCTGGTGGCGCCGACGATGGTGATGCGCTCGCCGCGCTTGGCCAGCACATGATCAAACAGGCGGCCGAGCAGTTGCAGCGCCACATCCTTGAAGGCCAGGGTGGGGCCGTGGAACAGCTCCAGCGCGAAATCGCGGGGCCCGAGCTGCACCAGCGGCACCACGGCGGGATGGCGGAAGCTGGCATAGGCCTGGGTGGTCAGGCCGCGCAATTCCTCCAGCGTCAGCGCATCGCCCACGAAGCGATGGATGATGCGGGCCGAAAGCTCGGCATAGGGAAGGCCGCGCAGCTCGCGCCATTCGGCAGGGGAGAGCCGGGGCCAGGATTCCGGCATGAAAAGCCCGCCATCCTCGGCGAGGCCGGCGAGCAGGACATCCTCGAAGCCGCGCGGGGCGGCCTCACCACGGGTGGAAACATAGCGCATGGGGTGCAGGTTTAATGCCTGGGCGCGCGCAAGGGTAGCGGCCCTTCAAGCCTTCTTCGCGAGCTTGCGGGCCAGCAGGTAGCCCAGCCCCCCGCCCAGCGGTCCGGCCGGCAGGACCAGAAGCCAGCCCATATGGACGCCCTGCGAGATCGCGATCATGCCAAGGCCAAGCAAAAGCCCGCCCACCAGGCTGCCCACCACACCGGCCGTGAGGCCCAGGACAAGGATTTCTTCGCGTGTTGCCATGGCCCCGACTAGGGGACTCGCGCGGCGTTTGACAAGGCCCGCCATGCGACATACACCGCGCCCATTCCTGGGAACGAGGACACGCCCCAGGGGCGTGCGCCCGCTTTTGCCTCCAGGAGACTGATTCAAGCGCCGGGCGAAGCAGCCCGGCACGATCAGCCTCCAGTGGCGACGGACTACCGGGACAATCCGCGTGGCTGAGAATGGCCCCGCAACATCAAGAAGGCCTGGTGCCGAAACGGCGCCGGGGAACGCGCATGACCAAGCGCCTTGCCAGCAAGTACAAGATCAATCGCCGCCTGGGTGAGAACCTCTGGGGCCGCGCCAAGAGCCCGGTCGTCAAGGCCCGCAAGGGCGAACAGGGCGCCCGCACCTACGGCCCCGGCCAGCACGGCCAGCGCCGCAAGAACAAGCCGACCGATTTCGGCATCCAGCTGATGGCGAAGCAGAAGCTGAAGGGCTACTACGCCAATATCGGCGAGAAGCAATTCCGCAAGTATTACGACGAGGCCGTGCGCCGCAAGGGCGACACCTCCGAGAACCTGATTGACCTGCTGGAGCGCCGGCTGGACACCATCATCTACCGCATGAAGTTCGCGGTGACGCCCTTCGCCGCCCGCCAGTTCGTGAACCACGGCCATGTGCTGGTCAACGGCAAGCGCGTGAACATCCCCAGCTTCAGCGTGAAGGACACCGACACCATCGAGGTGAAGGAAAAGTCCAAGCAGTTGACCATGGTGCTCGACGCCGCCCAGGAAGCCGGCCGCGACGTGCCGGAATACATCGAGGTGGATCACCGCGCGATGCGCGGCCGCATCCTGCGCACGCCCAAGTTCAGCGACGTGCCGTATCCGGTGCAGATGGAACCGAACCTGGTGGTCGAGTTCTACTCGCGGTAAAAAGCCGACTTCGGCTGAACGTCAAAGAAGCTCCGGGCGAATGTTTCCGCATTCGCCCGGTTGACGCCGTGCCAGCTTCACCGGCACACATTTCCCCATGCCCATACCCCAGCAGATCCCGCAACGTGACGCCCTGGAGGCGTTGGTTCGCGCCACCCACGCGACTTTCCTCGGCCGCAATGTGGACCCCAACTGGCTGAGCGCCTTCACGGATGAATTGACCAGACGCGGCGCCAATGAGTCGCTGGACGAGGTCGTCACCGATTTCATCCGCATCATCTACACGAGCCCCGAGGCGCAGAACCGGCTGATGGCCACGCTTGGCGGCCGTGGCATCGAGGCCATGGTGGCCCCCGGCCTCGCCGCCCGCCCCTCGCCGATCGCGTGCATCGGTGGCGGCTGTTCACCGCGCGTGGCCGGCATGCTCAAGCGCGGCGGCCTGCGCCGCTGGGCCGGCCCCTTCGATTGGATGACCATCCCCGCCGAAGCGGTGCGGGACGCCATCGTGGATGATTGCGCCGGACTTCTCATGCCGTCCGATTATGAGCCCATCCCGCCCGAGGAGCGCCCGCTGGACGGCGAGGGGCATCTCTGCCGCCATGTCAGGCTGTCAGAACTCTATGGCCCCACCATCTTCCACCATTACGACCCCTCCGAGGCGCAGGGCTATGCAAGCCTGGAGCGCGCGACGATGCGCTTCCGCGAGGCGCTGCGCGGGCTGCATGGCAAGATGCTGTTGCAGGTGGTGGATGAAAATCCGAACAGCCCCGCCACCTTCGAAGATACGGCAGAAATGCTGGACCGCGTGGGGCGCGGCGTCATCCTGGTGACGGTGGCCCTGGTGGATGGCCCACCGCCCGGCCCCTTCCCCGAGATGGAGTTGGCCCGGACGCGGGGGGTGCACCGCTACCTGCGCGCCCGCATCCTCTCCGAGGCCGCGGGGATCGGCTTCACCGACCCGCTCGACGAAATCATCTTGCTGCGGGGCGCGCTGGCCGCGCCCCAGATCAGCAGCATGTAGCAGGGGGCATGGACGAAGGCCTTGCCCATTCCAGGCTTACGCCTCAGCCTTGGTCGCGATGCCCTTGTCCTTGAGCATGGTCTGCAATTCGCCTGACTGGAACATCTCCATCACGATGTCGCAGCCACCCACGAATTCGCCCTGCACATAGAGTTGCGGGATGGTCGGCCAGTTGGTGTAGGCCTTGATGCCTTCACGGAGCTCGGCATCCTCCAGCACGTTCACGCCCTTGAAGGGCACGCCGACATGGCTGAGAATCTGCACGACGCGGGCGGAAAAGCCGCATTGCGGGAAGACCGGCGTCCCCTTCATGTAGAGCACCACGGGATTGGTGGTGATGTCGGCCTCGATGCGCTGGGTGGCGGTGTCACTCATTCCTGGGGTTCCTTTGCCGTTTGTTCAGTCGGGCGCGCTGGTCTGCAGCGCGAGGGCATGCAGCACGCCGCCCATGCGGCCTTGCAGCGCGGCATAGACAATCTGGTGCTGCTTGACGCGGGAGACGCCGCGGAAGCTCTCGGAGATCACCTTCGCGGCGTAATGGTCGCCATCGCCGGCCAGGTCCTCGATCGTCACCTGGGCGTCGGGCAGGGCCGACTTGATAAGCGCCTCGATTTCGGCGGGTTGCATCGGCATGGGCTCAGACCTCCTGCATCAACTTGGGCAGCGTCGCCTCATGCGCCGCGGCCAGATTGGAGACCGATATGGTCCCCTTTCCATTGAGAACCAAGTCCCCGCCACCTGATTCTCCAAGCTTGCGTGCGGGCACGCCAGCCGCCTCGGCCGCAGCCAGGAAGGCCGCGCCATCCGTGACGGCGACGACGTAGCGCGACTGGTCCTCGCCGAACCAGAAGCCGTGATCGGCAACACCTCCCCCGGGGCCATCCAGCGTGGCCCCGATGCCCGAGGCCATGCACATCTCGGCCACCGTCACCAGCAGGCCGCCATCGGCGCAGTCATGGCAGGCACCGACGCTGCCAGCCAGGATTTGGCCCCGCACGAAATCGCCATTGCGGCGCTCGGCCGCCAGATCCACCGGCGGGGGCGCGCCTTCCTCCCGGCCCAATATCTCGCGCAGCCAGAGCGACTGGCCGAGCCAGCCGTCAGTGTCTCCCACCAGGATGATCGAAGCCCCCTGCGGCATGGCCAGGCCCACGGCCTGGGCCACATCCTCCAGCACGCCCACGCCGCCAATGGCGGGCGTCGGCAGGATCGCGCGGCCCTCGGTCTCATTGTAGAGTGACACATTGCCGCTGATCACCGGGAAATCGAGTGCCACGCAGGCCGCCGCCATGCCGCGCACGGCGGCGGCGAATTGCCCCATGATCTCGGGCTTTTCGGGATTGCCGAAATTCATGTTGTCGGTGATGGCGCGCGGCAGGGCGCCCACGGCGGTCAGGTTGCGCCAGGCCTCGGCCACGGCCTGCATGCCGCCCGCATGCGGGTCCGCCTGGCAGTAGCGTGGCGTGCAATCCGTCGTCATGGCCAGCGCCCGGAGGTGATCCTCGATGCGGACCACGGCGGCGTCAGCCTGGCCGGGGCGCTTGGCCGTCTGCCCGCCCACCTGCGCGTCATACTGATCCCAGATCCAGCGGCGCGAGCAGAGATCGGGGCAGGCCACCAGGGTTTCCAGCGCGGGCAGGATGCCCACGGGATCGGCGATGTCGGCCGCATCCAGCACCGGCAGCTTCGGCGTCTCGGCGATCGGGCGGCGATAGAGCGGCGCCTCGGATTCCAGCGGCGCCAGCGGGATGTCGGCCTCCACCTTGCCGTGATGGGTGATGATGATGCGGCCCGTCTCGGTCAGCTTGCCGACGACCGCGAAATCCAGCTCCCATTTGCGGAAGATGGCCTCGGCCAGGGCTTCGCGGCCGGGCTTGAGCACCATGAGCATGCGCTCCTGGCTTTCGCTCAGCATCATTTCATAGGCGGACATGCCGGTTTCGCGCTGCGGCACGGCGCCCATATCCATCTCGATGCCCATGCCGCCCTTGCCGGCCATCTCGACGCCGGAACTGGTGAGGCCGGCGGCGCCCATATCCTGGATGGCGACGATGGCGTCGGTGGCCATCAATTCCAGGCAGGCCTCGATCAGCAGCTTTTCCGCGAAGGGGTCGCCGATCTGGACCGTGGGGCGCTTCTCCTCCGAATCGGCGGAGAATTCGGTGCTGGACATGGTGGCGCCATGAATGCCGTCCCGACCCGTCTTGGAGCCGACATAGACCACCGAATTGCCCACGCCCGTGGCGGCCGCGGTGAAGATGCGGTCCGCCTTCAGGATGCCGACGGTCATCGCGTTGACCAGAGGGTTTCCGTTGTAGGCGGGATGGAAATTCACCTCGCCGCCCACGGTGGGCACGCCCACGCAATTGCCGTAGCCGCCAATGCCGCGCACCACGCCGTCCAGGATGCGCCGCGTGCGCGGCAGGCTGGGGTCGCCGAAGCGCAGCGCGTTGAGGTTGGCGATGGGGCGCGCGCCCATGGTGAAGACATCGCGCAGGATGCCGCCCACGCCCGTCGCCGCGCCATTATAGGGCTCGATGAAGCTCGGGTGGTTGTGGCTTTCCATCTTGAAGACGGCGGCCAGGCCATCGCCAATCGCGATCACGCCGGCATTCTCGCCGGGGCCGACCAGAACCCAAGGAGCGCTGGTGGGCAATTCGCGCAGCCAGACGCGGCTGGATTTGTAGGAGCAATGCTCGCTCCACATCACCGAGAAGATGCCGAGTTCCGTCAGCGTCGGGTCGCGGCCGAGGATGGCCAGGGCGCGCTGGTATTCATCGGGCTTGAGGCCGAATTCGGCGGCGAGCTGCGCGGCGCGCTCGGGGGCCAAGGGGGCGACTTTGGGGGCATCGGAGGTCATCCGCCGTTTGTCGGGCGCGGCGGGCGGCTTGTCCAGCGGGGTGGGCGTCGGGGGGGCCTGTCACCCTGTCAAATACCGTGGAATGAGCATCAGAATGAGGCATTTGCGCCGCAACCTTTGCGCGGCGCTCACGTTTATCACGTCACACCCAAAGAGGCTTTTGTGATGAACAACATTATCTACATCGTCGGCCTGGTCGTGGTCGTGATCGCGGTTCTCAGCTTTTTCGGCCTTCGCTGACCGGCTTGTCGGGTGGCGGCTGAGTTTGCCTCTGTCCGCCCTCGCGATCCCGCCTGCCTTCCGCCTCATGCGCCCCTGCTCTGAGCGGGGCCGCATGACCTCGCATCCGCCGGCGATGCGATAAGGCCGAGCTTGCGTCGAAATGCAGGACCGGATTGGTGTCGTCAAAAATTTGGCAATGATGCCGCTATCGGGAACCGGATGGTGGAGCCAGGCGGAATCGAACCGCCGACCTCTTGAATGCCATTCAAGCGCTCTACCAACTGAGCTATGGCCCCCCGGGTATCCCTTCGGGAGTGCGGCCGTATAACCAGCCGTTGCGCGGCCCGCAACCCCACCCCCCCCAGATATTGCAATGAAGGATGCCGCCCTTTCGCCCGTCACGCCGCGCGGTTAGTTTGCCTCCAGCAATTCAAGAGGAAATGACGATGCGAAAGGTTTATCCGGACGCCACGGCCGCCCTGGCCGGGCTCCTGCGCGACGGGATGGTGATCCATTCCGGCGGATTTGGGCTGTGCGGCATCCCCGCCTTGCTGATTGACGCCGTGAAGGAATCCGGCGTGAAGAACCTCACCGTCGTTTCCAATAATTGCGGCATTGACGATGTCGGCCTCGGCAAGCTGCTCCGCACCCGCCAGATCAAGAAAATGATCGCCAGCTATGTCGGCGAGAATGCCGAATTCGCCCGCCAATTCCTGGCCGGTGAGCTGGAGATCGAATTCAACCCGCAGGGCACGCTGGCCGAGCGCATCCGCGCTGGCGGCGCCGGCATCCCCGCCTTCTTCACCAAAACCGGCGTGGGCACCGCCGTGGCCGAGGGCAAGCCGACGCAGGTATTCGACGGCGAAACCTACCTGATGGAGCGCGGCATCGTGGCAGACCTCGCTCTCGTGCATGCCTATATGGGCGATACCGAGGGCAATCTCGTCTATCGCCGCACCGCCCGGAACTTCAACCCGATGATGGCCACCGCCGCGAAGGTGACGGTCGCGCAGGTCGAGCATCTGCTGCAACCGGGGCAGATTGACCCCGACCACATCATCACGGCCGGCGTCTATGTGAAGCGCATCGTCGCCCTGCCGAGCGGTTACGAAAAGCTGATCGAAAACCGTACCGTCCGTCCCCGCACCCCGGCCGCCGCCGCGGGCAGCGACGCCACCGCCTGATCCGGCAAAAGGAACACACACATGCCCTGGACCCGTGACCAGATGGCCGCCCGCGCGGCCCGCGAATTGGAAGACGGCTTCTACGTCAATCTTGGCATCGGCATCCCGACGCTGGTGGCAAACCACATCCCGCCCGGCATTTCCGTGCAGTTGCAAAGCGAGAACGGCATGCTCGGCATCGGCCCCTTCCCCGAGGAAGGCACCGAGGATCCCGATATCATCAATGCCGGCAAGCAGACCGTCTCCATGCTGCCCACCACCAGCATTTTCTCCTCCGCCGATTCGTTTGCGATGATCCGCGGCGGCCATATTGACCTCTCGATCCTGGGCGCGCTGCAGGTCGCGCAGAATGGAGACCTGGCGAACTGGATGATTCCGGGGAAGATGGTCAAGGGCATGGGCGGCGCCATGGACCTGGTCGCGGGCGTGAAGCGCGTCATCGTGCTGATGGAGCACACGGCGGGCGGCAAGCCCAAGCTGCTCAAGGCGTGCGAGCTGCCGCTGACCGGCCAGCGCGTGGTGGACATGGTGGTGAGCGAGCTTGCGGTCTTCACCATTGACCGCCGCGGCGATGCCGGCATGCGCCTGGTGGAGCTGGCGCCGGATGTGACGCTGGACGAGCTGCGCGCCAAGACGGCCGCGGATTTCCACGCGGGCTGAGCGCCGCGTGACCTGGCTCCGGCGCTACTGGCTGGAGGTGACGCTGGCGACCTTGCTGGCGTTGCCCTGGCTTGCTCTTTTCGGGCTGGGGCTGCTCTGGCTGTGGCAGAATGGCCGTGTGCTGGAAGGGGCACTGGCCTCGGCCACGCTCGCCATCCTCGGCGTGCCCCTGCAAATCCTGGTCCGCCGCCGCGCCGAACGCCGCATGGCGGAGATGCGCGCGGCGGAAACCTTCCCGACCGAAGCCTGGAACACCGAGGAGACCGAGGCCTGGGCGAAGATCCAGGCCTTCGCCGGCCACGCCGAGCCCCTGCAATTCGACGACCGCGCCCGCGCCGAGGCCCTGGCGCGCGAGGCGGTGGAACTCGTCGCCCGGCATTTTCACCCGGAACTGCCTGACCCCATGGCCCGCGTGACCCTGCCCGAGGCCCTGCTGCTGACCGAGCAGGTGGCGGCACGGCTGCGGCGCTGGGTGGTGCAATGGCCGGGCGCCTCGCGGATTCGCATCAGCGACGCGCTCTGGCTCCAGCGCCAGGTGGATCGCTACGGGGGGGGGGCGCGCGCCGTCTTCACCATTGGCGAGGCGATTTATCGCGTGGGCCGGATGGTCAATCCGCTCCAGGCGGCGGCGCAGGAGGCGGCGCGCTATGCCGCCGGCACCACGGGCAGCTTCCTCAGCGAAAACATGCGCCGCAAGGCGACGACGCAACTCATCCAGGAGACCGGGCGCGCGGCGATTGACCTTTATTCCGGGCGGCTGCGACTTTCCTCCAAGGAGGTGGCGGCCCTCGCCCGCGCCGATGCCGCGCAGGCCGAGCAGGAAGCGCCGCTGCGCCTGCTGCTGGCCGGCCAGGCGGGGTCGGGCAAAAGCTCGCTGCTGAACGCCCTGGCGGGCACGCCACGCGCCCGCCCCACCCGCGCCGTGGCGGAACATCGGGTGGAGGTGGCTGGCCGCCCGGTGCTGAACATCGCCGACATGCCCTCCCTCACCACGCCAGCCGCCTTCCTGCGCGAGGCAAGCCGCGCCGACGTGATCCTCTACGTCGCCGCCGCCGATGCCACGGACCGCGCGCCGGACCTGGCCGCGCTTGAGGCGCTGCGCCATTGGGCCGGTCAAAAGACCCGGCTGCGCCCGCCTCCCTTGCTGCTGGCGATGACGCGCAGCGACCTGGCACCAGGGGTGACGGGAGAATCGCTGGCCCATGCCCTGGCCCTGCCGGAAGATTCTGTCATCCCCGTTGTGCTGCCGGGCGGCGACCTGGAGCCGCTCTGGGCCGCGCTGCTGCAAGCGCGGGATGCGGCGCGGCTCTCCCGGCATGAGCGCCTGCTGGAGGAAGCCGCCATCCCCTCCATCGCGGCTGAAGCGGGGCAGTTCCTGCGCCGCGGCTGGGGGGCGGTGCGGGCCCTGGTGCGGCGCGCTGATCCGCCTGGAAAATAAAGGCTTGCCGCGCGTGCTGAATCCGCGCCCCGCTTGGTTGCGGTGCGGAAAAGCCTATGGTAGTGCCCGGTCGCTTTGCCAGGATGCCCTTGGCGGCTAACCCCAGGAACAGGACCGGGAACCCAGGTGGCTGCCGAAACCATTTCCTTGAACGCGCCGAATATCGGCGGAGTCGCCGAACGCTACGCGTTGGCCCTCTTGAGCGTCGCCGATGATGCGCGCCCCCATGATCCCGGCGCGATGGACCGCATCGCCACCGATATGGAAGGCCTCTTCTCGGTTTATGTGAATGATGCCGAGTTCCGCGCCTTCCTCGCCGATCCGCGGCGCGGCGCGGCGGAGCAGCAGAAGGCCATCTTCGCCATCATCGAGAATTCCGGCATTGGCGACGAAATCCGCAAGCTGATGGGCGTGCTGATCGCCAATCGCCGCCTCAGCAAGTTCCCGGCCGTGGCCGTCGCCTTCGGCGCCAAGCTCGCGGAGCGCCGTGGCCAGCAGGTCGCCGCCGTCACCACCGCCTTCCCGCTGAACGACACGCAGCGCGCGCAGATCACCGCGCGGCTGACGGAAGCGGGCTTCTCCGGCGTCAAGCTGGCCGAGGCAGTGGACAGCACCATCCTGGGCGGGCTGATCGTCCGCGTGGGCTCGCGGCTCTACGACAACAGCCTCAAATCGAAACTGCAGCGTTTGCAATATGCCATGAAGGGAGCCGCCTGAGATGGAAATCCGTCCGGCCGAAATTTCCGAGATCCTCAAGCAGCAGATCGCGAGCTTCGATGCCTCCGCGAATGTGGCCGAGGTCGGCACCGTGCTGACCGTGGGTGACGGCATTGCCCGCGTCTATGGCCTGCAGAACGTCATGGCCGGCGAGTTGGTGGACTTCCCCGCCTCCGGCGTGAAGGGCATGGCGCTGAACCTCGAAACCGACAATGTCGGCGTCGTGATCTTCGGCTCCGACCTTTCGGTGAAGGAAGGCGATACCGTCAGCCGCACCGGCTCCATCGTGGACGTGCCCGTGGGCAAGGGCCTGCTGGGCCGCGTCGTGGACGGCCTGGGCAACCCGATTGACGGCAAGGGCCCGCTGACCGACGTGGTCCGCATGCGCGCCGAGCTGAAGGCGCCGGGCATCATCCCGCGCAAATCCGTGCATGAGCCGATGCAGACCGGCATCAAGGCGATTGACGCCCTGATCCCGATCGGCCGTGGCCAGCGCGAGTTGATCATCGGTGACCGCCAGACCGGCAAGACCGCCGTCATCGTGGACACCATCATCAACCAGAAGACGGCCAACGCCGGCGACGATGAGAGCAAGAAGCTCTATTGCATCTACGTCGCGATCGGCCAGAAGCGCTCCACCGTCGCGCAGCTGGTAAAGACCCTCGAGGAGCAGGGCGCGCTGGAATACTCCATCATCGTGGCCGCCACCGCTTCCGACCCGGCGCCGATGCAGTTCCTGGCGCCCTATACGGGCTGCGCCATGGGCGAGTTCTTCCGCGACAACGGCATGCACGCCGTCATCTTCTACGACGACTTGTCCAAGCAGGCCGTCGCCTACCGCCAGATGTCCCTGCTGCTGCGCCGCCCGCCGGGCCGCGAAGCCTATCCGGGCGACGTCTTCTACCTGCACTCCCGCCTGCTCGAGCGTGCGGCGAAGATGGGCGATGAGGCCGGCAATGGCTCGCTCACGGCGCTGCCTGTCATCGAGACCCAGGCGGGTGACGTGTCCGCCTACATCCCGACCAACGTGATTTCGATCACCGACGGCCAGATCTTCCTGGAGACCGAGCTGTTCTTCAAGGGCATCCGCCCCGCCGTGAACGTCGGCCTCTCGGTCTCGCGCGTCGGTTCCGCCGCGCAGATCAAGGCGATGAAGCAGGTTGCCGGCAAGATCAAGCTGGAGCTGGCGCAGTACCGCGAGATGGCGGCCTTCGCGCAGTTCTCCTCGGATCTGGACGCTTCCACCCAGGCCCTGCTGAATCGCGGCGCCCGCCTGACCGAGCTGCTGAAGCAGCCGCAGTTCAAGCCCGTCGCCGTCGAGGACCAGGTGATCGCCATCTTCGCGGGCACGCGCGGCTATCTCGACCGCCTGCCGCTGAACAAGGTGGGCGAATTCGAAAGCCGCCTGCTGAGCGAGTTGAAGGCCTCGGCCCCGGACATCGTCGCCAGCATCCGCAATGATCGCGAGATCAAGAAGGATGTGGAAGCGAAGCTCGTTGCCTTCCTCGACGGCTTCGTGAAGTCCTTCGGCTGAGCACCTGACATGGCCACGTTGAAAAGCCTCCGTCTGCGGATCAACAGCGTGAAATCCACGCGGAAGATCACGCAGGCGATGAAGATGGTGGCCGCCGCCAAGCTGCGTCGCGCGCAGACCCAGGCCGAGGCCGCCCGTCCCTATGCCGAGCGCATGGAGCGGATGCTGGCCTCGCTCGGCGCCTCGGTTGCCGACTCACCCGATGCGCCGAAGCTGCTCATCGGCTCCGGTGCGGATAATGTGCACCTGCTGGTGGTGGTGACTGCCGAGCGCGGTCTCTGCGGCGGCTTCAACACCAATATCGGCCGCTTCGCCCGCACTCAGCTGCGCGCGCTGGAGGCCGAGGGCAAGGCGGTGAAGATCATCACCGTCGGCCGCAAGGGCGCCGTCTATCTCAAGCGCGAATTCGCCAACCGCATGGTGGGTGAGTTCAGCTTCGCCAATAAGAAGCGCATCGGCTTCGATGACGCGGCGGAAGTCGCGGCGAAGCTGACCGAGATGCTGGAAGCCGGCGAATTCGACGTCTGCACGCTCATCTACAACCGATTCAAGAACGTGATCAGCCAGACGCCGACCGGCCAGCAGCTGATTCCCGCGCCGCTTCCAGAAGTGGCGGCTGAAGACGGCATGCTCTATGAGTTCGAGCCCACCCAGGAGGAGATTTTGGCGCGCCTGCTGCCGCAAAATCTCGCCATCCAGCTCTACCGGGCGCTGCTGGAAAACGCCGCCGGCTTCTACGGCAGCCAGATGACCGCCATGGACAACGCCACGCGCAATGCGGGCGAGATGATCAATAAGCTGACGCTGAACTACAACCGGACGCGTCAGGCCAACATCACCCGCGAGCTGATCGAGATCATCTCCGGCGCTGAAGCCCTTTAAGAAGGAAGCTCGCACATGAAGAACAATGTCGGTCAGGTGACGCAGGTGCTTGGCGCCGTGGTGGACGTTCAGTTCCCCGCCGAGCTCCCCGGAATCATGAACGCCCTGACCCTGCAGATCGGCGAGCAGAAGCTTGTCCTCGAAGTGGCGCAGCATCTGGGTGAGCGCACGGTGCGCTGCATCGCGATGGACACCACGGACGGCCTGGTGCGCGGCACCGAAGTGACCGATACGGGCAAGGGCATTTCCGTGCCCGTTGGCGTCGGCACGCTGGGCCGCATCATGAACGTGATCGGCGAGCCGATTGATGAGCGCGGCCCGGTGCCCGCCACCATGTACTACCCGATCCACCGCGAAGCCCCCGCCTTTGACGAGCAGGCGACGAGCGCGGAAATTCTGGTCACCGGCATCAAGGTGATTGACCTGCTGGCCCCCTATCTGAAAGGCGGAAAGATCGGCCTCTTCGGCGGCGCCGGCGTGGGCAAGACCGTGACCATCCAGGAACTGATCAACAATATCGCCAAGGGCCATGGCGGCGTGTCCGTCTTCGCCGGCGTGGGTGAGCGCACCCGCGAGGGCAATGACCTCTATCACGAAATGATTGATGCCGGCGTCATCAAGCTGGGCGACGGCAACACCGAGGGCTCCAAAGTGGCGCTGGTCTATGGCCAGATGAACGAGCCGCCGGGCGCGCGCGCGCGCGTGGCGCTTTCGGGCCTCTCCATGGCCGAATACTTCCGCGACGAGCAGGGCCAGGACGTTCTGTTCTTCATCGACAACATCTTCCGCTTCACCCAGGCCGGCGCCGAAGTGTCGGCGCTGCTGGGCCGCATCCCCTCGGCCGTGGGCTATCAGCCGACGCTGTCCACGGATATGGGTGCCCTGCAGGAGCGCATCACTTCCACCAAGAAGGGTTCGATCACCTCGGTGCAGGCCATCTACGTGCCCGCCGACGACTTGACCGACCCCGCGCCCGCCACCTCCTTCGCGCATCTTGACGCGACGACGGTGCTCAACCGCTCCATCGCGGAGCTGGGCATCTTCCCGGCCGTGGATCCGCTCGACTCCACCTCGCGCGCCATGGACCCGCGCGTGGTCGGCAATGATCACTACAACACGGCCCGCGAAGTCCAGAAGATCCTGCAGACCTACAAGTCGCTCCAGGACATCATCGCGATCCTGGGCATGGATGAGTTGTCTGAAGAAGATAAGCTGATCGTGGCGCGCGCGCGCAAGATCCAGCGCTTCCTGAGCCAACCCTTCCACGTGGCCGAGGTCTTCACCGGCACGCCGGGCGTCTTCGTGAAGCTTGAGGACACGATCCGCAGCTTCGCCGCCATCTGCAACGGCGAGTATGACCACCTGCCGGAAGCCGCCTTCTACATGGTCGGCACGATCGAAGAGGCTGCGAAGAAGGCCGAGACTCTCAAGCAGGCGGCTTGAGTTGACTAGCGCCGGGCGCCCCTGGGCGCCTGGCATCCGGGCTTGGTTGACGGCGCCGGGCGCCTTTGCGCCGGCCTCGGTTTAGGGGACTGCTTTGATGGCCACGTTTCAGCTCGAACTCGTCTCCCCGGAGAAGCTCCTGCTCTCCCGCGCGGTGGAAATGGTCGTCATTCCCGCCGCCGAGGGCGAGATGGGCGTGCTGCCCGGCCATGCGGTCATGATCGTGACGCTGCGCGGCGGCACCATCCGCGTCATGGAAGGCGGCCGTGACACGGATCGCCTCTTTGTGGCCGGCGGCTTCGCCGAGGTGACGCCGGATCGGGTAACCATCCTGGCCGATGAAGCCACGCCCGTGGCCGATCTCTCCAAGGCCGAGGTGGATCGCCGCATTGCCGCTGCGGAAGCGGCCTATAAGGCCGCAGCCATGGACACGCCCGAGAAGCGGGATGCCGCCATGGCGAACCTGCTGACCATGCGCGCCATGCGCGAGGTCGCCGAGGCGGCCTGATTGCCGCCGGTGGCCGCTTGGCCGCCGGGTGAGATGACGTGCTTTTTCCGGCACATGCCGCTTGATCTCCCCCGACCGGGTGCGCATGTCTTTCCGGTGGAGGCCGAAATCAACTTATGAAACACTGGCATATCGAGCAGATCGCCTGGGAAAGCTTCGACGCCTTCAAGGTCGAGCCGGAGGTGATCCCGCTCGTCAAGGCCGCGGCCATGGTCGAGCGCAATGGCGACGACTATGCAGCCTATCTGAAATCCGTCTTCCACGACGACCCCGACTTCCAGGCCGCCGCCGACAACTGGGCGGTCGAGGAAAACCAGCATGGCGATGCGCTGGGCCGCTGGGCCTCCCTCGCCGATCCGAGCTTCGAATACATGAAAAGCTTCGCGCGCTACCGCGAGGGCTACAAGATTAACGTGAAGGCCGATGCCTCCATCCGAGGCTCCCGCACGGGGGAACTCATCGCCCGCTGCATGGTCGAGACCGGCACCTCCAGCTACTACACGGCACTGGGCGAGGCCTCGGAAGAGCCCGTGCTGAGGCAGATTTGCCGCCTGATCGCCGCCGATGAATACCGGCATTTCAAACTCTTTTATGATCACATGAAACGGTACCTGGCGCGGGAAAACCTCTCCTTCCCCACCCGGCTGCGCGTGGCGCTGGGCCGGGTGGGCGAGACGGAGGATGACGAGCTCGCCTTCGCCTTCCATTGCAGCAACGACCCGCCGGGCGTGGCCTATGAGCATGCGCGTTGCTCGGCCAGCTATATGGGCCGCGCCATGGGCTATTACCGCTACCACCACATCGAGCGCAGCATGGGCATGATCTTCAAGTCCATCGGACTGGAGCCTCGCGGCCGCATGTCGGATCTGGCGGCGCGCGCCTTCTGGCGGGTGTTGTGCTGGCGGCGGGACAAGTTTCGGCACCAACTGGCTCGTGGGGCGCAGCCGCTCTACGCTCACGCAGCGTGAGCCTCCCCCGACGCCTTGTCCTCGCGGCGGGTGGCGCGGCCCTGGCCATGCCGGCCAAGGCCCAATCCGCCGCCCAATCGCCCGGCCTGCGCCAGATCGCCCGCGCGCGGGGCATCAGCTTCGGCACGGCGGTGCGCGGCCACTCCCTCCAGGATGATCCGGCCCTGGCCGCGCTGATCGTGCGTGAGGCGGATCTCATCGTTCCCGAATGGGAAGCGAAATGGGATTCGCTCCAGCCCGAGCGCGGCCGCTTTGACTTCTCCCTGCTCCGCCCGATCCTTCGCTTCGCGCAGGCCAATGGGCAGCGCGTCCGCGGCCACGCCCTGCTCTGGCATGTGGCGATGCCCCCTTGGCTCGCGCCCGCCTTGGCCGAAGGCCCGCTCCAGGCCAATGCCATCCTGGAGGCGCATATCGCCACCGTCCTGCGCGAGACCCGCGACTCGATCCGCGACTGGGACGTGCTGAACGAGATCATCGCCAACCCGCCCGGCAGCGACAATCCGGACCCGACCGATGGCGATTTGCGGTCCACGCCCTGGCTCACCACCCTCGGCCCCGCCTATCCTGAGCGCGCGCTGCGCCTGGCGCGCCAGGCTGACCCGACGCTGCGGCTCACCCTCAATGATTATGGCGTGGAGGCGGATACGCCCTGGGCCGCCACCAAGCGCGCCCGCCTGCTGCGCGTGGTGCGCGGCCTGCTGGACCGGCGCTGCCCGCTCGATGCCATCGGCATCCAGGCGCATCTGCAAATGCGCGAACCCTTCCAGGCCGCGCCCTTCATCGCCTTCCTCCAGGAATTGCGGAGCATGGGCCTGGCCACCCTGATCACCGAGCTGGATGTGCGCGAGGCGGATGTGGTGGCCGATGACCTGGCCGAGCGGGACGCCGCCGTGGCGGATTATGCGGGGCAATTCCTCCGCGCGGCACTGGAGGGGGGGGCGCGCAGCATCCTCACCTGGGGCCTGACCGACCGCGATTCCTGGCTGGTGCAGGAACCCGCCGTGGCGCGGCGGGATGGCAGGCTGCATCGCGGCCTGCCCTATGATGGGGAATTGCGCCCCAAGCCCATGCGGGAGCGCCTTGCACAGATTCTGGGCGGCAACTGAGCCGCCTCAGGCCAAGACGCGCCGTCCCAGAAATCCATGCACCGCCTCCGCCAGCGCTGCGGCGATGCGGGCGCGGTGCTCGGGTCGGCGCAGCAGCGCCTCCTCGGCCGGATTGGACAGGAAGCCGCATTCCACCAGGGCGGAGGGCACGTCGGGCGCCTTCAGCACCACGAATTGCGCCCGTCGCAATGGCTGGTTGAGCAGCGGCACATCGCCATCCAACGCATTGACCGCGAGGCGCGCCAGGCGCTCCGAGCCGGCGCGCGTCTCCTGCCGCATGAGGCTGAGTAGGATGCGCTGCACCTCGGGCGGGACGGAGGGCAGGCGCAGCCCGCCCGCGCGATCGGCCATGTTCTCGCGGCGCGCGAGGGCGGCAGCCAAAGGGTCCGTCGCGGTTTCGGCCAGGGTATAGACGGAGGCGCCGCGCAACCCGACGCCCTGCCCGGCCGGCATGGCATCGGCATGGATGGAGAGCAGCAACGCCGCCTCGCGCTCGCGCGCCAATTCGACGCGGCGGCGCAGCGGCACGAAGACATCGCGCGTGCGGGTCATCGCGACGCGGCAGCGGCCCTGGGCTTCCAGCAGGCGTTTCAATTCGAGCGCAAGCGGCAGGGTGATGCGCTTCTCGGCCGTGCCGGCGGGGCCGATGGCGCCCGGATCGGCGCCGCCATGGCCGGGGTCGAGCACAATCAAGGGCAGGGGCGCGCGGGACCGCGCAACCTGGGCGTCTGCGCTGGCCGGCAGCCACAAGCCGGCCAGCCCCGCGAGAAAAAATCGACGATGGAACCCCTGCATCTTGCCGCGACCCCCACCGCGACGCCGTGTTTCTAGGCGGATTCCGCATGAAAATCCAGCATTTCGTGCCAATCATTTGGGCATCCAGCGGCCGCGTGACGATATCGCCGCCCCGCCTGGCCTTCGGGCGGGTTGTGAGACCCCCCCCTTCCGCGTAAGGTGGGCTGCCCCAGCGATAGGTGCTGCGGGCGGAACGGAGGCAGCAGGCGCGGTATTGCGCGCCAGGCCTTGGCCACACCCCGCCGAATGGACGCCCCTTTGGGCGGCAATCGGCGGCCGGGTGGCCGGTTTCGCCAGCGCGCCAGCGGTGCAGCCCTGCGCCCGCCTTGTCATGCGATGGTTGTCGCATTGACCTCCGGGTGCCTGGGTTGCCGCGATATCGTCCGCCCGTGAAGGGCGCACATTCGTGGGGGTGGAGCCATTGGGCATGACGTCCCGCCCCTGCCGCCCCATCGGGCGCAGGATCCGCGGGTGCCGCGCCCCCGAGTGAGGACGAAAGCGCATGTCACGGACATCGCCGCCGATCGGCCCGCACCCGGATTCCCTCTCTCTTTTCCACCGCAGGCCGGAATCGGGCGCCGCCCGTCCCCGCCGCGGTGCGGAGTGTTCCTTGCATGACCAAGCGCATGTTGATCGACGCGGCCCATCCGGAAGAAACCCGGGTGGTCGTGATGGATGGTCACCGGGTTGATGAATTCGACCTTGAGGCGGCCAACCGCCTTCCCCTGAAGGGAAATATCTACCTGGCCCGCGTGGTCCGGGTGGAGCCCAGCCTCCAGGCCGCCTTCGTGGAATATGGCGGCAACCGCCACGGCTTCCTCGCCTTTGGCGAGATCCACCCCGACTACTACCAGATCCCCGCCGCCGACAGGCAGCGGTTGATCGAGGCCCAGCAGCAGGAAGCCCGCGAGGAGGCCGAGGCCGAAGCCCGCGAGGATGAGCGCCGGGCCCAAGCCCAGGCCGTCCGCGCAGCCGCCGCCGCCAAGGCCGGCCAGCCCGAGCCCGTCGAGGCCGCCGAGGAGACCGACCCTCGCGAAGTGACCGATGATGCCGTGCTGGAAGCCCCCGAGGACCTGGCCGGCGAGGTCGCACCCACCGCCGAGGAAATCGCCGCCGACCTCGCCGCCGAGCTGGAGGCCGAGCAGGCAGCCGGCGCCACCGCCGAGGAAGGCCCCGCCCCCGAGATGCTCGATGCCCCCGCGGGCGACAGCGATGGCGAGAGCGAGGCCGACACCGAGGAACGCATGCGTGAGCGCCGGCCCACGCCGCGCTTCCTGCGGAACTACAAGATCCAGGAAGTGATCCGCCGCCGGCAAATCATCCTCATCCAGGTCGTGAAGGAGGAGCGCGGCACCAAGGGCGCCGCCCTCACCACCTATATCTCGCTCGCCGGCCGCTTCTCCGTGCTGATGCCGAATTCGCCGCGCGGTGGTGGCGTCAGCCGCAAGATCACCTCCTCCTCCGATCGTCGTCGTCTTCGTGAAGTGATTGACGAGCTGGACATGCCGCCTGGCATGTCACTCATCGTCCGCACTGCTGGGGCGCAGCGGCCCAAGCCCGAAATCCGTCGAGATTGCGAATACTTGCTGGGCCTGTGGAACCACATCCGCGAGCGCACGCTGGCCAGCACCGCGCCCGCGCTGATCTATGAGGAAGCCGACCTCATCAAGCGCTGCATCCGCGATGGCTATGCGCGCGACATGGACGAGATCCTGATCGAGGGCGACGAGGCCTATTCGCAGGCGCGGGAATTCATGCGGATGCTGATGCCCGAGCATATCCGCAAGATCCAGGCCTATCGCGACGGCATCGTGCCGCTCTTCTCGCGCTACAACGCCGAGGCGCAGCTGGATGCGATGCATGAGCCGACGGTGCAGTTGCGCTCCGGCGGCTACATCGTCATCAACCAGACCGAGGCGCTGGTCGCGATTGACGTGAACTCCGGCCGCTCGACGCGTGAGCGCAACTTCGAGGACACGGCGCTTCGCACCAACCTCGAAGCCGCCGACGAGGTGGCGCGCCAGTTGCGCCTGCGCGACCTCGCGGGGCTGATCGTCATTGACTTCATCGACATGGACGCCAACCGCCACAACGCGATGGTGGAAAAGCGCATGAAAGATGCGCTGCGGTTGGACCGCGCGCGCATCCAGGTGGGCCGGATCAGCCATTTCGGCCTGCTGGAGATGTCGCGCCAGCGGCTGCGGCCCTCGCTGGCCGAGACCACCTTCGTCACCTGCCCGCATTGCCTGGGGCGCGGCACGGTGCGCGGCCTGGAAAGCAGCGCGCTGGCCGTGCTGCGCGCGGTCGAGGAGGAATGCGCCAAGCGCCGCGCCGCCGAGATCACGGTGCGGGTGAATTCACCCGCCGCCCTTTACCTGCTCAACAAGAAGCGCGACCGCCTGGCCGATATCGAGAGCCGCTGGGGCGTCACCGTCCTGTTCGACCCCGATGACACGCTGCACGGCGCCGAGACGCGGATCGAGCGAAGCAAGACCCCGCCCGCCCCGGTGAATGAGCGCCCCGCGGCACTCCGCATGGATTACGCCGAGGAAGAGCAGGACGAACCCCCCGAGGAGACCGCCGAGGAGACGGCGACCGCCGATGCCCAGGAAGCCGAGATGAGCGCCGAGGAACGCGCCCGCCGCCCCCGCCGCCGCCGCCGTGGCCGCAGCGGTCGCCGTGACGGCGCGCCGGGCGAGCGTGGCGATGCCGCCCCCGCCGAGCGTGGCGAGGCATCCGAGGCGGAGCCCGCCGAGGTCGAAGCGGAAGCCCCGGCCCAGGCCGAGGAGGGCGAAGCGCCCACCCCCGCCGAAGGCGCTGAAGGCGAGGATCGCTCGCCCCGCCGCCGTGGTCGCCGTGGTGGCCGCCGCCGGCGTGAGGGTGAGCCCGCGCTCGACGCCGCCGAAGCCCCGGAGGCCATGCCCGAGCCCGCCCCCGCGCCCAGCTATGCCGGCCCCACCCCGGCCGACCCCTTCGGCGGTGCGCCCGACTCGCTGATGGCCGCGATGGAAGCCGCCGAAGCCGCCGCCGAGGCCGCCATGGTCCAACGCCCCAGCCGCGCGCCCGTGGCAGAAGCCGGGCCGGCCCCGGCCGCTCCTGCCGAGGCCGCTTCGGTCAAGGCCGCTTCTGCCGCCGTGGAGGCCGCGCCCGTCGTGGCGGAGCCAGGCCTGGCCGAACTTCCGCCCGCCGAGGTCGCTCCCGCCAGCGCCGAGGCGCCGGTCGCTGTCCAGCCGGAGACGGTGATCGGCCCCGCCATCCTACCCAAGAGCGTCGAGGAAGTCGCCGCCGAGGCGCCGCGCCGTGGCGGCTGGTGGAAGCGGTGAGCCAGGCCGAACCGCCGGTCCTCGTTCATCGCGAAGGGCCGGTTGTTCATGTGACGCTGAACCGCCCATCCCGCCGCAACGCCATTGGCGGCGGGATGGGCGAGGCGCTGGACGAGCTGCTCGTTGAATTGCGTGGCCATCCTTCCGCGCGGATCGTCGTGTTGCGCGGGGCCGGCGGGCATTTCTGCGCGGGGCTCGACCTCACGGAAGTGATCGCCGGCACGCCGGAGGAACGGCTGGCCGCCATGCAGCTGCGAAATCGCCGCGTGGGCGCTCGCTTCGAGGAGATCTCGGACCTGCCCCAGGTGGTGATCGCGGCGGTGGAAGGGGCGGCGCATGCCGGGGGGCTTGGTTTCCTCTGCTGCGCCGATATCGCCTTCGCCAGCGCCGATGCGCGCTTTGCCGCGCCCGAGGCGCGCCGCGGCCTGGTCCCGGCACAAATCCTCCCCTGGCTGGCCCGCCGCATGGGTCGCCCCCACGCGGCGCGGATGGTGCTGGAAGGCGGCGTGATCACCGCCGAGGACGCCGCAAAGCGCGGCCTGGTGCATGAGGTGGCCGCCGACCGCGCTGGGCTCGATGCCTTGGTGGCAGTCAGCATCGCGCAATTGCTGGAAGGCGCCCCCGGCGCCCTGGCCGAGACGAAGAAGCTATTGGCGGCGCTGGGCCCCCTCTCGCCCGAGGGCTATGCGGAAGCCGGGGCGCAAGCCTTTGGCCGCACCGCCGCCGGGCCGGAGGCCGCCGAGGGCATCGCGGCCTTCCGCGAGAAGCGCAAGCCGAGTTGGGCGCAGATTTATACCAATCCGCTCTGACGTTGACTCTTGTGGGGATTCCCAAGGGCCTGAAGTTTTGATTCGATAGCCCGACGCCGATTCGCGCAAGGGAGGCATCGGATGAGCGGGCCACTGACGGTCACGCGTACCGATCTCGCGGCGGAGGAGGCTTTTAAAAAAACTTCGCCGGCCTGGTGAAGGCCGCACTGCCTTCCGGCACCGCGAACAAGCCCGTCGAAATCTGGTTCCAGGACGAAGCCAGAGTGGGACAGAAGGGCACCCACAGCTACATCTGGGCACCGATCGGCACGCGGCCATTGATGGTGCGCGACAACCGTCACCAGAGCACCTACCTGTTCGGTGCCATCTGCCCAGACCGCGCCGTCGGCGCGGCCATCATCATGCCCCGCGTCAATGCGGCGGCGATGAGTGAGCATCTGGCCGAAATCAGCACCCAGGTGGCGCCAGGTGCCCATGCCGTCTTGATCTGCGACGGCGCCGGCTCTGAGTTCGCCCCCCCCCTTTTCAGCCTGCCGGCAGCACCCGCCCGCGGCATTCGCCGAAGCCGATGGAGACGAAGCCCGCGCGCCGGGCCTGGGCGCGCAGGATCACCTCATCCCCATCCTCCAGGAAGCGGCGCTCCTCGCCCGAGGCCAGGCGCATGGGCAGGGCGCCGCCCTGGGTGGCTTCCAGCAGGCTGGCATAGCCATCGCGCGCTGGCCCCGAGATGGTGCCCGAGCCGAACAGGTCCCCCGGATTCAGGTTGCAGCCATTGGAGCTGTGATGCGCCACCATCTGCGCCGCGGTCCAGTACATGTGCCGCGCATTGCTGTCGGCGATGCGATGCGGCGGCAGGCCCTGGGCGGCCAGGCGCGGCGTCACCAGCCAGGCCTCCAGCGCGATGTCGAAGCCGCCCCCTGCCTGGTCCTGCGCGTCCGTCAGATAGGGCAGGGGCGCGGGGTCCCCCTCGGGGCGTGGCGGTTGGGCGGTGCGGAAGGGCTCCAGCGCCTCGGGTGTTACGATCCAGGGGCTGATGCTGGTGGCGAAGCTCTTGCCGAGGAAAGGGCCGAGCGGCTGGTACTCCCAGGCCTGGATGTCCCGCGCCGACCAGTCATTCAAAAGGCAGAAGCCCGCGATATGGGAGGTTGCCTCGCTGATCGGGATGGGCACGCCCTGGGCATTGCCGGACCCGATCCAGATGCCGAGCTCCAGCTCGTAATCCAGCTTCTCGCAGGGGCCGAAGACCGGGCCACCCGCGCGCGGCAATTGCCCGCGCGGCCGGCGGAAGGCGGTGCCGGAGGGGATGATGGAGGAAGCGCGGCCATGATAGCCGATGGGCACATGCTTGTAGTTGGGCAGCAGCGGATTCTCCGGCCGGAACAGCCTGCCCACCGCCGTCGCGTGATGGATGCCCACATAGAAATCCGTGTAGTCGCCGATGCGTGCCGGCACATGCAGCGTGCATTCCGCGGCCCGGTGCAGCAGCGGCGCCAGCCGCGCCTGTTCGGCGCTGCCCTGGGTGAGGGCCGCGCAGAGCCTGGTCCGCCGCGCCCGCCGCGCGGCTTCCCCCTGGCCGAGCAGCGCGTTCAGCGTGCCATCCGGCGCATCGCCCTCCAGTTCCAGGCCCCTTAATTCAAGGATCGCATCGCCGATGGCGATTCCGGCGCGCGGCGCGCCCCCACCGGGTGGGGTGAACAGGCCGAGCGGCAGGTTCTGGATCGGGAAATCCGGATGGCCATTGGCGGAGGCCACCCAGCTTTGGCGGGAAGGGTCGTGGGTGTCATCGGGCATGGCGCGGCGCTCAGGGCCGTGTCGGGTCGAAATGCCGCTTCAGCGCGGCGCCGTAGTCCGGGTAGTCCTTCTGCAACTGCGCGACGCCGGCCGCATAGGCGGTGACGCGCTGCGGAAAGCGCGTCTCGAACATGAAGGCCAGCGTGCCGGTCAGCTTGTGCGGCTTGAGTTCGGCCTGGCTGGCGCCCTCGAAGGCGGCCATGTCGGGGCCGTGCGGCAGCATGGTGTTGTGCAGCGAGAAGCCTCCCGGCGTGAAACCGCCACCGGGCTTGGCGTCATAGACGCCGTAAATCAGGCCCATGAACTCGCTCATCACATTCATGTGATACCAGGGCGGCCGGAAGGTGTCCTCGGCCACCATCCAGCGCTCCGGGAAGATCACGAAATCAATATTCGCGGTGCCGGGTGTTTCCGATGGCGCGGTCAATACGGTGAAGATGCTGGGGTCCGCATGGTCGAACAGGATCGGCCCGACGGGGGAATAGCGTCGCAGGTCGTATTTATACGGCGCGTAATTGCCATGCCACGCCACGACGTCGAGGGGCGAATGCGCGATCTCACTCGCCCAGAGGCTCCCGCCCCATTTCACCATCAGCTTCGTGGGCGCATCGCGATCCTCATAGGCGGCGACGGGGGTGAGGAAGTCGCGCGGATTGGCGAGGCAATTGGCCCCGATCGGCCCGCGCTCCGGCAGGGTCAGCGCGCCGCCGTAATTCTCGCAGAGATAGCCGCGCGCCGCGCCGTCCGGCAACTCCGCCCGGAACTTCACGCCGCGCGGGATCACCGCGATTTCGCCCGGTGCCGCGTCAATCACGCCGAATTCGGTGACCAGGCGCAAGGCACCTTGCTGCGGCACGAACAGCATCTCGCCATCGGCGTTGCAGAAGACCTCATCCACCATCGAGCGCGTGGCGAGATAGACATGCGCGGCCATGCCGGCCATCGCCCCGGCATCGCCGGCGGTGGTGATGGTGTGGATGCCCTCGATCAGCGAAAGGCTTCCCGCCGGCAGGGGCAGCGGGTCCCAGCGCAGCGGCGCGGGGGCCATTTCCACTTCGGCGCAGGGGGCGGTGCGCCAATGCCGCGCATCCATGGGCTGGAAACGACCCCAATTCGCGACGGTGGGGCGGATGCGATAAAGCCAGGAGCGCTCATTGCTGGCGCGCGGCGCGGTGAAGGGCGAGCCGGAAAGCTGCTCGGCGTAGAGCCCATAGGCGCAGCGCTGGGGCGAGTTGCGGCCCTGGGGCAGGGCGCCGGGCAGGGCCTCGGTCTCGAAGCCGTTGCCGAAGCCGCTCTGGTAGCCTTGTGTCATCGCCTCAGCTCCGTTGCGCGGCCGTCAGCCGTTGCAGGGTGGCGAGGTCCACGGCGCCTGGCAGCAGCGTGGTGCCGCTGATCAGCGCGGGCGTGCCCTGGATGTCGAGCGCGCGGGCCAGCTCCATGTTGCGCTCGATGCGCGCCTGGGTGGCGGGATCATCCATGTCGCGGCGCAACCGTGCCCAGTCGAGGCGCAGACGCTCGGCCTCGCGGCGCAGGACCGGCTCGGTCGGCTCCTCGCGCAGGCGCATCAGGGCGTCATACAGCGCGCCATACTGGTTCTGGCGCTGGGCGGCGATCAGCGCGCGGGAGGCCATGACGGAATTGGGGCCAAGGATCGGCAGGTCCTTCATGACCACGCGCACATCGCGCTCGCGCTGGATGAGTTGCTCCATGGTGGGGTGCAACTGCTTGCAAAAGCCGCAGCGCGTGTCGAAGAACTCGACGATGGTGACGCGGCCCTGCGGGTTGCCCCTCACCGCGTCATTCGGGTCCCGGAACAGGGCGTCGGCGCGGAGCGTGATGGCGCGGGCCTGGGCGGTGGCGCGTTCGGTCTGCTCGGCGACCTCCAGGCTGGCCATGGCGTCGCGCAGGATGGAGGGGTCCTGGCGGAGCGAGTCGCGCAGGATTTGCAGCACCTCGGCCCGCTGCTCGGCCGAGAGGCCCTGGGCGAGGGCGGCGCCGGGCAGCAAGCCCGCGAGCGCCACCAGGCCGCGCCGCTTCATGTGTTGCGTCATGCTTTGCCCCTGCCGTGATCCACCCCTTTCATATAGGCGATCCGGGCGCTGCCGTCGCGGGTATCGGCACCGGGCGCGGGCGGAATGGACCCGAAAGTTGCTTGGGGGGACGAAGGCGTCTAATCCCCAACGACCCGCCGGAGGGTCCGGCCGTTGAGGGACAGAGCGTCATTCGCATGAACAACAACGCGCGGGCCGGTCAGCCCCGGCCTTCCGCCATGAAGCGCCCCATTCGCCTGCTGGCCGTGCTGCTGGGCGGGCTTTCGCTCGCCGGTTGCGGGGCCACCAATTCGCTGCTGGGCGGCACCTCCGTGCCCTCGGGTACGCCGGGCTTCGTGCGCGGCTTCCTGGGCGGCGTCGCGACCGAGGAGCCGGTGGCGGCCTCCATCGCGCGGGACGTGCTCTCGGGCGGCGGCAATGCGGCCGATGCGGCGGTGGCCGCGGCCTTCGCGCTGACAGTCACGCTGCCCTCGCGCGTTGGTCTTGGCGGCGGCGGCGCCTGCATCCTGTATGACGCGCGCCGCAATGACCCCGAGGCGCTGGTCTTCCTGCCGGGCGCACGCAGCGGCGTCCCCGACAATGCCGACCGGCCTGGCGCCATCCCGCTCATGGCGCGTGGCCTCTTTGCCGTGCAGGCCCGCATGCCACGCGGCCGCCCCTTCGAGGAACTGGTCTCACCCGCCGAGCAACTGGCGCGATTCGGGGCGCCGATGTCGCGCGCCCTGCATGCCGACCTGATGGCCGTGCAGGCGCCGCTTTTCGCCGACCCGCAAATGCGCGCCGTCTTCGCCGGGCCGAGTGGCCAGCCCATCGCGGTGGGGGATCGCTTCCAGAACCCGGCGCTTGGCGCCACGCTGACCGCGCTGCGCGTCTCGGGCGTGGGGGACATGCATCTGGGCATGCTGGCCCGCCGCGTCGAGGAAGCCAGCGGCCAGATCGGTGCCGGCACCATGACCATGGCCGAGCTGCGCGCGGCCCTGCCGCAGGTGGTCCGCCCGGTCTTCGTGAATGGAAGGGGCGGCGACCGCATCGCCTTCCTGCCGCCGCCGGCCGATGGCGGCCTGGCCGCCGCCGCCGCCTTCCAGGCGCTGCAAGCCGGCCAGTCGCTGGAGGAGGCGCAGTCCCGCGCCATGGCCGTCGCTTCCGCCTATCGCCAGCGTGGCGGTGATCCCCAGGCGCTGCTGACCGAGGCCGGCCTCCCTGGCGGGATGCCGGGCAACCTGCCTGCCAGCGCCGGGCTGATGGTGTTCGACCGCGACGGCAATGCCGTGACCTGCGCCTTCACCATGAACAACCTGTTCGGCACGGGCCGCATCATGCCCGGCATGGGCTTCCTGGTGGCAGCGGCCCCCGGCATTGGCCGCGTCCAGCCGCCGCTGCTCTCTGCCGCGCTGGGCTGGAGCCCCAATCTGCGCGCCTTCCGCATGGCCGTGGCGGGTTCCGGCCAGGAGGCGGCGGCGATGGCCGTGGCCGGCCCCATGGCCGCGCAGATGCTGCGCGACGCAAGCGCCGAGGCCGCGGTGCAGATCGTGCCCGAGCCCGGCCGCTCGCAGATCGGCATGTGCCCGCGCTATCTGCCGGGCTGGCCCGCGCTCTGCACCACACTGTCGGACCCGCGCGGGGCGGGTGTGGCGATGGGTGCAACGGATCGGTGAGCCTGAAAATCGGCCGGGGGGCGGAAGCGCCGCCCTTCCTGGTGATGGATGTGATCGCGGCCGCCAATGCGCGCGCCGCGAGCCTGTCGCCGGGCGCCCCCGGCATTCTCCGCATGGAGGTCGGCCAGCCCGGCACCGCGGCACCCGCTGGTGCCGTGGAAGCCGCCATGGCCGCGCTGCGCTCCGGCGCGCCGCTTGGCTATACCGAGGCCTTCGGCCTGCCCAGCCTGCGCGAGCGGATCGCGCGGCATTACCTGGATCATTACGGTTTGGTGGTGCCGCCCGCGCGCATCGCCGTCACGCTGGGCGCATCCGGCGCTTTCCCGCTGGCCTTTCTCGCGGCCTTTGACCGGGGGGACCGCGTGGCGATGGCCGCGCCCTTCTACCCGCCCTATGCCAATATCCTGACGGCGCTTGGCATGGAGCCGGTGCTGCTGGAATGCGGCTCCGAGACGCGCTTCCAGCCCAGCCTCGCCATGCTGGAACGGCTGGACCCGCTGCCGGATGGCCTGGTCATTGCCAGCCCCTGCAACCCGGCTGGCACCATGCTGGCGCCCGAGGAAATTTCCCGAATTGCCCGCTGGTGCCACGCCAAGGGCGTGCGGCTGATTTCTGATGAGATTTATCACGGGCTGTCCTGGGGCAGCGTGGCGGAAAGCAGCGCCGCTGCCTTCTCGGCCAGTGCCGTCATCGTGAACAGCTTCAGCAAATACTGGTGCATGACGGGCTGGCGGATCGGCTGGCTGGTGCTGCCCGAGGATCTGGTGCGGCCGGTGGAATGCCTGGCGCAGAACATGTTCATCTCGGCGCCGCATTTGGCCCAGGTGGCGGCCGAGGCCGCGATGGATTGCGTGCCCGAGCTGGAAGCCAAGAAGACCGCCTATGCCCGAAGCCGGGCGCGGCTGCTGGAGGGCCTGCCCGGCGCGGGATTCGACCGGATCGCGGCGGCGGATGGGGCGTTTTATTTGTGGTGCGATGTTTCGCAGATGACCCATGACAGCGTGGCATTCGCGGCGCAGATGCTGGAGGGCGCGGGCATCGCGGCGACCCCCGGCGTGGATTTCGACCGCTCGCGCGGGGCAAGGTATTTGCGCTTCAGCTATTGCGGCGATGAAGCCGCAATGGCCGAAGCGCCAGCCCGGCTGAGGGCTTGGCTCAGGTAACGGGGTCCGGGGCCTCCCGGCCCCGGCGGGTCCAGGGCAGCGCCCTGGCCTTTCTCAATCCGCGAACTGCCCCGCCGCCACGATCAGCGGCCGCAGCCGCATGATTTCACTCGCCAGGAAGCGCGTGTGGTGTTCCGGGCTCACCTCGTTTTCGGCTGCCACGCTGGTCAGCGTCTCGGCAAAGCGCGTCCGCAGGCGTTCCTCGCGCAGGGCCGCGCGCATCGCCTGGGCCAGCCGCGCCTGGATTTCGGGCGGAGTGCCGGCGGCGGCGTAGAGCCCGTGCCAGGCGGACATGAGCAGGTCCACGCCCTGTTCGCGGGCCGTGGGCAGGTCCAGGCCGGGGATGCGCTCTGGGAGCGTCACGGCGTAGCCCTTGATGCGGTTGTCGCGGATGAAGGGGGCGGCGACGGTGACCTGCTCGCAGCTGATATCCAGCCGCCCGGCCATCATCTCGGTCATGGCGGGCGCCGAGCCGCGGAAGACGATGGTGGTGGCGCTGCGCCCCGCCGCGTGTTGCAGCAGCATGCCGCAAAGCTGGTTGGAGCCACCCAGGCCGCTATGGCCGAGGTTGAGCGCATCGCCGCGCTCGCGCAGTTGCGCCATGTAGCCGCGCAGGTCGGTCGCGGGAAAATCCGGCCGGGCCACCAGCGCCATGCCGGTGTGGGAGACGATGCCAAGCGGCGCCAGCCCGCGCTCGATGCTGAAGGGGAGCTGGCGATACAGCGTGGCGGCGGCGGCGAGGCCGATATGGTGCAGCAGCAGCGTGTAGCCATCCGGGCGCGAGGCCGCGACGCGCGCCGCGGCGATGGTGCCGCCCGCGCCGGTCACGTTCTCGGCCGCGACGGGCTGGCCGAGTTCCCTGGACATGCCCTCGGCCATCAGGCGGCCGATCATGTCGGTCGGCCCGCCGGCGGCGAAGGGGATCATCAGCGTGATCGGCCGGCTGGGGAAAGACCCTTGGGCCCAAGCCGTGTTGATTGCGGGCGTGGCAAGCAGCGGCAAGGCCAAGGCGGCGCGGCGCGTGATCATGGAAGTGCTCCCGGAACGGCGGTTATTGATTATCCGCACGGATAGCCTCGACCACCGCCGCCGTCACGTCCTTTGTGGAGGCCGTGCCGCCGAGATCGGGCGTCAGCACGCCTTTGGCCGTCGCCATCTCGATGGCGCGCATCAGGCGGGCAGCGGCGGGCGTCTCGCCCAGATGCTCCAGCATCATGCAGGCGGTCCAGAAGGTGGCGATGGGGTTGGCCACGCCCTTGCCCGTGATGTCGAAGGCCGAGCCATGGATCGGCTCGAACATCGAAGGGCGGCGGCGCGAGGGGTCGAGATTGGCGGTGGGTGCCACGCCGAGCGAGCCGGCCAGCGCGCCGGCGAGGTCACTCAGGATGTCGGCATGCAGGTTGGTGGCGACGACGGTATCAATGCTGGCCGGCTTGCGGACCATGCGGGCCGCCATGGCGTCCACCAGTTCCTTCTCCATGGCCACGTCCGGGAAGTCCTTCGCGACCTCCGCCGCCACCTCGTCCCAGAAGACCATGCCGTGGCGCTGCGCGTTGGACTTGGTGACCACGGTGAGCAGCTTGCGCGGGCGAGCCTGTGCGATCTGGAAGGCGGTCCGCATGATGCGCTCGACGCCGACGCGGGTGAAGATCGAGGTCTCGGTGGCGATCTCGATGGCGTGGCCGCGATGGGCGCGGCCGCCATGGCCGGCATATTCGCCCTCGCTGTTCTCGCGCACGATCACCCAGTCCAGCGCGCCGGGGGCCAGGCCGCGAATCGGCGATTCCAGGCCGGGCAGCACCCGTGTCGGGCGGATATTGGCGTATTGGTCGAAGCCCTGGCAGATGGCCAGGCGCAGGCCCCAGAGGGTGAGCGAATCCGGCAGATGCGGGTCACCCACGGCGCCGAAATAGATGGCGTCGAAGCCTTCCAGCGTGGCCAGGCCGTCCTCCGGCATCATGCGGCCGGTGGCGCGATAGAAATCGCTGCCCCAGGGGAAATCCTGGACTTCCAGCGTGAAATCTCCGGCGCGCTCGGCCAGCGCGCGCAGCACTTCGAGGCCGGCGGGGATGACTTCCTGGCCGATGCCGTCTCCGGGGATGGCGGCGATCTTGTGCGTGCGCATGGCGGTTTCCTTCTGCTGTCGGCACTGGTATGGAAGCTGGTATGGAAGTCAATCCCCCCACGCTGCGCGTTACGGTGCCGGCTGTCGCTCCGGCCCGCGAAAAGCTGGCCGATGCCGCCTATGCCGCGCTCAAGGCCAGCATTCTGGAGGGGCTGCTGCCGCCTGGCACCGAGACCGCCGAACAGGCCATCGCCGATCAACTCGGCATGAGCCGGACGCCCGTGCATGAGGCCGCGCTGCGCCTGCAGCATGAGGGGATGCTGCTGGTCCTGCCGCGCAAGGGCATCCGCGTCCTGCCGCTGGCCCCCGAGGATCTGCGCCAGACTTATGAGGTGCTGGTCGCTCTCGAAGGCGCCGCCGCCGCCCTGCTGGCCCGGCAAGGCACGGCCGCGCCGCTCGCTGCCATGGCCCGCGCCACGCAGGACATGGCCGGGGCGCTGGCGGCGGGCGACCGCGCCGCCTGGGCCGCCGCCGATGACCGCTTCCACCGCGCGCTGGTCGAGGGCTGCGGCAACCCCAAGCTGGCCCGCCTGGCCGCCACCGCGACGGACCAGGCGCAGCGCGCCCGCAGCCTGACCGCGACGCGCCGCCCCGAACCCACCGCCTCCGGCCTGGAGCATGAGGCGCTGCTGGCCGCCCTCATGGCCGGCGATGCCGATGCCGCCCGCGCCGCCGCCGCCGCCCATCGCGCCCGGGCGAGTGCCGAAATCCTCGCCGTGCTGCGGGGGTGAGGCGGTTTGCGCCCCTTGCCACCCACCGCCATGATGGCCGCATGAACGCCTGGAACGACATAAGCGCGACCGACGCGCTGCGCGCCCTCTATGCCGCCGCCGTGCGCGCGGCCGATCCGCTGGCCGTGCTGGCGGGGCACCTGCCCGAACCCCCCGCCCAGGGCCGCGTCATCGTGGTCGGTGTCGGCAAGGCGGCGGCCAAGATGGCCCAGGCCGTGGAACAGGCCTGGTCGCATCTCCCGCTGAGCGGCCTGGTCATCGCCCCGCATGGCGCAGGGCTGCCGCTCTCGCGCATTGGCCTGCGCTTCGGCAAGCACCCGACGCCCGATGCCGGCGGTGCCGCCGCCGCCGCCGAAATGCTGGGCCTGATGCAGGGCCTCACGGCGAATGACCTCGTGCTGGCGCTGATCTCGGGCGGCGGATCCTCGCTCTCGACGCTGCCCGCGCCGGGGCTGTCGCTGGAGGATCTGATCGCCACCAACCAGGCGCTGCTCGCCTCCGGCGCGGTGATTGGCGAGATGAATTGCGTGCGGAAGCACCTCTCCGGCTTTTCCGGCGGGCGCCTGGCCGTGGCCGCGCACCCGGCCCGCGTGGTCACGCTGGCGATTTCCGATGTGCCGGGCGACGACCCCGAGGTGATCGCCTCCGGCCCAACGGTGGGGGACCCGACCAGCTTCGCCGAGGCGCGGGCGATCGTGGCGCGCTACGGCATGGAATTGCCTGTGGCGGTGCAGGCGCATCTGGCGGCCGGCGCGGAGGAATCGCCAAAGCCCGGCGATCCGCGCCTGCAAAACGCCGAGTTTCGCATGATCGCCACGCCCATGATGGCTTTGCACGCCATGGCCGAGGCGGCGCGTGGCCTGGGCCTGACGCCGCTTATCCTGGGCGATGCGCTGGAGGGCGAGGCGCGGCATGTCGGCACCGTGCTGGGGGGCATGGCGCGCAGCGTGGCCGCACATGGCCTGCCGCTGCCCGCTCCCTGCGTGCTGCTCTCGGGCGGGGAGACCACGGTGACCATGGCCAAGGGCACCGAGGGGGCTGGCGGACGCAACACGGAATGCCTGCTTTCCATGGCGCTGACGCTGGGCGGCGCGCCCGGCATCTGGGCCCTGTGCGCGGATACCGACGGCATTGACGGCAAATCCGAGCATGCCGGCGCCATTGCCGGGCCCGGCGCCCTGGCGGCGGCGCGGGCGGCGGGGCTGGACCCCCAGGCTTTGCTGGGCGCGCATCGCAGCCTGGAGGTGTTTGCCGCGAGCGGCGGCCTGCTCACCACCGGGGCGAGCCTGACCAATGTGAATGACGTGCGGGCGATTCTGATAACTTAGCAAAAATAAGCTGCAAAAGCTTTGCTGGCGCGGATGCTTACTTCGTGTAACCTGGACCCATGCGCGACCCAGCCCTTGAAGACATCCTCGCCCGCCGTGGCGCCGTCACCCGCATCGCCGCGGCGCTGAACATCTCCACCGCCGCCGTCAGCCAATGGAAGCGCATCCCGCCTGACCGCGTGGCCGATGTCGCGCGCCTTTTCAACCTGCCGCCCGAGCGCCTGGGCGCGGCGCCGCCGCCCCCCGATCCCAAAGGACTTCCCCGCATGGCCTCCCGCATTCCCTTGCGCCGGCACCGCCGCACCAAGATCATCGCCACCCTCGGCCCGGCGAGCGCCACGGTGGAGATGATCGAGAAGCTGTTCCGCCAGGGTGCCGACGTGTTCCGCCTGAATTTCAGCCATGGCACCCATGAGGATCATGCCAGCCGCATCGAGATGATCCGCGAGGTGGAGCGCCGCACCGGCCGCCCCATCGGCATCCTGGCCGATGTCCAGGGGCCCAAGCTGCGCGTCGGCAAATTCGCCGCAGGCCGCGTCCAGCTCACCACCGGGGCGCGCTTCCGCCTCGACCTCAACCCCACGCCGGGCGATGTGAAACGCGTCCAACTGCCCCACCCCGAGATCATCAACGCGGCGCGCATCGGCACCTCGCTGCTGCTGGATGACGGCAAATTGAAGCTGCGCGTGGTGCGCCAGGTGGAAAACGACCATCTGGAAACCGAGGTGGTGGTTGGCGGCCCGCTCTCCGACCGCAAGGGCGTGAACGTGCCGGATGTGGCCCTGCCCATCCCGGCACTCACCGCGAAGGACCGGGCCGATCTGGCTTTCGTCCTCCCGCTCGGCATCGAATATATCGGATTGAGCTTTGTGCAGCGGGCCGAGGATGTGGCCGAGGCGAAGGAAATCGCCGCCGGCCGCGCCTGGATCATGGTGAAGATCGAAAAACCCCAGGCGGTCGAGAATCTCGACGCCATCCTGGAGCTGTGCGACTGCGTGATGGTGGCGCGCGGCGACCTCGGCGTGGAAATGCCGACCGAGGAGGTGCCGCTGGTCCAGAAGCAGATCGTCCGCGCCGCCAGGCAACTCGGCAAGCCCGTGGTGGTGGCGACGCAGATGCTGGAGAGCATGATCACCGCGCCCTCGCCCACCCGGGCCGAGGCGAGTGACGTCTCCAACGCCGTGTTCGACGGCGCCGATGCGGTGATGCTCTCGGCCGAGACGGCGGCCGGGCAATATCCGCTGGAAGCGGTAAACATCATGGACCGCATCGTGGGCCGGGTGGAGCAGGATGCCGGCTGGCGGCTTCAGACCGATGCGAATCGCCCGGCGTCCGAGCCGAGCAGCGCCGGCGCCATCTCGGCCGCCGCCGCCCAGGTGGCCCGCACCGTGAATGCCCAGGTCATCGCCACCTTCACCAGCACCGCCTCCACCACCTTGCGCGTCGCGCGGGAGCGGCCGGAATGCCCCATCCTGGGCCTGACGCCCGCCTTGCAGGCGGCACGGCGATTGGCGGTGGTGTGGGGGGTGCATCCGGTGGTGGTTCAGGATATCCACTCGATGACGGAAATGGTGGCGCGTGCCAGCCGGGCGGCCCAGCAGGAGGGCTTCGCCAAGCTGGGCGAGGAACTGGTGGTGACAGCGGGCGTGCCCTTTGGCACACCCGGCACCACCAATGCGCTCAGGGTGGCCACGGTGAAGTGAGCCGCCCAAATTGAGCAGTGCTTATGGAGAAGTGCCTGATGACGCGTATCTTCCTGGCCGCCGGCCTTGCACTCTCAATCGCCTGCGCCGCGCCGGCCTCGGCCCAGCGGAGCGGGATGTATGACGTCACGGGCACCAACCCGGACGGCTCAGCCTATGTCGGCACGCTGGAGCTGGAGCAGATCGGCCTGTTGAGCTTCCGGCTGCGCTGGACGATCGGCCCCGACGTGATTGACGGCGTGGGGATGGTGAGCGGCCTGATCCTCGCCACCGCCTTCAGCCTGGGTGGCGGCAGCAGCCCAAGCATGGGCGTCTATGAGCTGCGGCAGAACGGCCAATTGGTGGGCCAATGGACCACCATCGGCGCCTTCGCCGCCGGCCAGGAAACCGCGACGCCGCGGTGAAGGCACCGCCGGGCACCCTGGAGCTTTTTCCGTTCGGAAGGGCTCACCGCAAAAGCTCCAGATCATTGAATCACGAGCATCATCCGATCAAACGATTCCGTTTGATCGGATGATGCTCTAGCAGCCTGTCGGAATGGCGTTATCGTTGGTGTGGCGAATGGGGTAGGTGTTGGCCGTTATGCTGCCATCAGGCGATGCAGGCGCCGGCAGTTATAGGCCAGAGCGGTCAGCATCCACTCGGCGGCGACGTTCTGAAG